>SVER01000097.1 GCA_015057315.1 Pseudobutyrivibrio ruminis
TCCTTATATTCAGCAGAATCTGCCTTGAACTCTTCTACAAGATAATCAAGACGTTCTTCCTGTGTTGATTTTTTAGACTTAGTTTCCATATTCCACATCCCTCTAAAAAAAGACTCTGAAGCAAACACCTCAGAGTCTAATTGCTTTATCTGTTACCATTAACTTATTCCCAATCATTACTCTAATACATAATCAAATGAGTTTCCTATCTGGCCTACGCCTACGCTGCCAAACTCGATACTTCCTCCATTTGCAATGCTTGCGTTCCAGTCAACCGGTGTGATTACATAATAATCACCACTTGTTGTGACCTTTACATTCCAGCTAGAATCTATGTTTACCTGATTCTTATTTACCTTTAATGTCCATCCGTTAACTGTGTTTCCTGTGGCATTAGAAATCTTATAGCTTACCTGATAGCCGCTTCCCCAGTTATTGATTGTATAACTAAGCTCTAATCCCTTAACTGCTGGCTGTGGAACTGGTGTTGGAACTGGTGTTGGCTGAGGTGTAACTGACTGCTCAGCTACCTTCTCAAATACCCATTCCTGATTTGGATTGCCATAATATAACCACTGACATACATTGGTGCCTTCAACTTTTTTGTGCTCATAAACATCAATGTAACGCACTTCCTTAGAAGACTTTGTAGCAATAGTATAAACACCATTTGTCTTGGTATTCTTTAATAAGAACTTCTGAGCATCTCCTCCATATGCATTGTAAATACCAATATTTGCACCATCTTCAGCAGAACCATTTGCTACATCAAGCATGAAGTCGCCAAGCTTAGATGTGAGGGTAATATATCCGTCATTTGTATTCCTAACATACCATTTTTGGCCATCATGACCTCTTCCTGTTCCAATACAAACATTTGCACCAGCCTTAGCTGAATCACCTTCAACTGTAAGGTACTTCTGTGAATTTGTATTCTTTAAATAATACCAGCCATCATCAATATGTGCTGTTGAATTCGTATTTACGTTTTGTCCAGATGGTGTAGGGTTTGGCGTTGGCTGTGGTGTAAATGAACCAGGATTACCAAATGTCTCTGTAAATGCCTTTACAACCTCATCATAGGCTGGCTTTGCAACACCAATATTTGACCAGATAAGTGGCTTTTCATTTCTAATCCATGTCTCTGCATCTGATGGTCCCCACCATGTGATACATGAAATGTTTCCACCATTCTTTTTTGCGGCGTTAATATTTTTAAACAGGCGATATGCGTAATTGTTCAAATCATAATCGCCTTTGTTTGTGATATCAAGCTCTGTGATCTGCACTTCAAATCCTGCACGAAGGAATGAGTTAAGTGCATTTGTATAATAATCTACTGAAGGAAAGCCTGTTCCAAGATGTGACTGCATGCCTACACCTGCGCAAACCTTCTTCCCCTGATTGATGTAGTTTACTAATTTTATCACATCATTGACTTCCATGTATGTATTGTAGTCGTTGTAGAAAAGCTTAACTGAATTTGTAAGCTTGTACTGCTCAAGTACCTGATATGCGTAATTAAAAGCTTTCTTTACATATACTGCGTTTGTTTTGTTGCTTCCGTAAACAGCTTCCCAACCAGAATTCTGAGCATGAAGTGTCTCATTGCACACATCCCAATATACCAGTGTGCTACCGTATTTGCCTGAATAGAAATGTCCCATTACAGACTTAACATAAAACTCAAGACGAACATCCATAGTAGCTGTATTTACAAATCTGCCATTTCCTGAATAATTCTCTCTGAATAGCCAAGTTGGGGTCTGTGAATGCCATACAAGAGTATGACCTCTCATCTTAAGACCATTCTCATAGCAAATTTTTACTGCTTCATCAACTGTTCTAAAATCAATTTTTGGGACATAACGCTCTTTGTAATTTGAAGGAATATAGTAACCAAGACGCTTTGCTTCATCAACCGAAATAAGAGTTGCCTGTCTGCTTCCCAAAAGGTAATCAGGCTTCATTTCATTACCAAGTGTTACTATATTGGAATCCTTTTTGATTGCATTTACAATTCTTGAATCCCTAAGCATGTGTGTATGCACACAGTTTCCAGAATACCCATATTTTGCTCCATAGGTCTCCATTAAATTGTAGCTGGCAGCGTTGGCATCTACCTTAGATACCATAAAAAATGTGCTGAAAACTAAGGCAAGTGCCAGTACTCTTGCCATCAGTTTTCTGATTTTGAATTTTTTCATACATCTTCTCCTTTTGTGAATTGTTGCCATACTTAATGCGTATTCAGACTATTTCGCCGCAGATGTCCGATATTACGCATTATTATTTGTTCGTGCAATTATATTCTAACAGTTCCCCAAAAAGTTACTCTTATCAAAAATTGCTTTTGAATACCTAAAAGTTGCTATTCGTAAGATTAAAAAACCTCCTCACTATGAGGAAGGTTTTAAACTCATCTTTATGAGGCAGATGAAACTCTAGGAAACCACTTTAATGTCATTGAGGAAGGAATGAACGGTCGCCAACTCCCATCGATAGAGATAGTGCAACAAAAAAGTGACCGCTTACAGTCTGGCCGGACTAAGCGATCACTAAGCTTTTTTACGGAATAGACTAACCGTCAATCGGTTAGCATCCTTTCCATGAAATACTGTGCATAGCCCACACATATCACAGTCAGCTATACATGGAAAGGTCTTTTTTATATATTCCCTACGCTCTTCTATTGTAGATGTTGAAATATCTGGTGCCATACTTCTACCTACTTTATCTGTCTGTCCTGACGATATACTGACATGTAATCAGCATTAATCTCAGAAATCTCACGTCTTCCATCAATGTAATCTTGGTATATATCCCAAGGACTACCACCGCCTAACCAGCATGAGGAACAATTCTCACAGCCACCACCACAATCAAGAGATGATTTGATTATTTCCTCTCGCTCTTCTTTGGTTGT
>SVER01000028.1 GCA_015057315.1 Pseudobutyrivibrio ruminis
TCTTAGCTCAGCTGGGAGAGCATCTGCCTTACAAGCAGAGGGTCACAGGTTCGAGCCCTGTAGGTCCCATTTTAAATCAAATAATTGTCATTATGGCGAGATAGCTCAGTTGGCTAGAGCACGCGGTTCATACCCGCGGTGTCGAGGGTTCGAATCCCCCTCTCGCTACTAAAAAAAGAGCACGGATTGTTCCGTGCTCTTTTTTTAGTAGCGAGAGGGGGATTCTGTACTTAATCAAGCTGTGGGTTTCCCACGGTATCGAGGGGCGAGCGTGGTCCAGTGGACCACATGGTTGAGAGCCGACCGAGCCGGCAGGCGAGACTCGAATCCCCCACCTATAGTTCTGTCACAGACTTAATGGAAACATAAGGTTTGTAGAATATGTTGTGACAGAAGATTGTCAAATATAGCTGGTTACTGTCACAGCCCTAACGAGAACATAGGCTTTGTAGAGGGCCTTGTGACAGTAAACCACCAAATCTATCTAGTTACTGTCACAGCCCCAACGAAAACATAGGCTTTTCCGGATATCTTGTGACAGAATTTCTTACTATATTGACAATATATTTACAAATCAAGCTTTATATTCATAAGAATATTATATAAAACAGCATTTTTTGATTATATCTTATTTATCAGAGCATCATTCTGATATTTCCAGCATAGATTTGATATCCTCAACTATTAGTTAGTTTGTATTATCATAAACGAGGAGGTAATAAAAAATGAAAAGTAAATTTATTTCACTAGTCCTTGGAACTGTTCTTACTATTAGCGGGTTGTTTATGAACATTTCCATGGTAAAAGCAGCTAGTGCCTGGAATGGTACACATGATGGTATGTCTTTCGACTACCATGATAACAATCAGTTTGAGATGTCGAGTTGGTCAAATGGGGGAATGTTCAACTGTACATGGTCACCAAACAATGTGGCATTTCAAAATGGTCAAATGAAACTCACCATTGATAAAAATGGTTCTGGCTATACCGGAGGTGAGTATCGAACAAAGAAATATTATGGATATGGTCTTTATCAGGTGAATATGAAGCCCATAAAAAATCCAGGTGTTGTATCTTCATTTTTTACTTACACAGGTGAAAGTGATGGAACTAAATGGGATGAGATTGATATCGAATTTCTTGGCTATGATACTACTAAGGTGCAGTTTAACTATTATACTAATGGACAGGGAAATCATGAGTATCTTTATAACTTAGGTTTTGATGCTTCTCAAAGCTTCCATACATATGGGTTTGATTGGAATCAAGGAAGTATCACCTGGTATGTAGATGGCAAAGCAGTATATACTGCTACATCTAATATTCCCGATACTCCGGGAAAAATCATGATGAATGTATGGCCTGGTATAGGTGTTGATAATTGGCTACAGCCATACAATGGAAGGACTGGAATCAGTGCTTATTATGACTGGGCATCATGGGACGCTCATAGCAATTCAGGAAATTCTCAAACTCAACCGACTCCGTCTCAATCAACAGGTTCTGCGTCAATATTTGATAGCTCAAAGACTTATAAAATAATTAACTATGGCAGTGCTTTATCACTAGATGTGCAAGGAAATCGTCGTGATAACGGTATTAATATTCTTCAGTATCCATTCAGTGGAAATGCTAATCAAAAGTGGTACCTTCAAAAGGAAGGAGACTATTATATTATAAAGTCAGCTTCTAGTGGGAAGGTTTTATCTATACAGGATTCAGCAAATTGGGATGGAGCAAATGTATATCAGTGGGATTACTATGGTGCTGAAAGCCAAAAATGGGAAATCTATCCTGCTACAAATAATACATATAAGATTATCAACCACAATAGTGGTAAATGTCTTAATATAGCCTATGGTAGCAACCAGGCCAATGCTAATGTTGAGCAATATAAGGACTGTGGAAGCAATTATGAACTGTGGTGGATTGATATATCTAATTAATGAAAATTTATAATATAATTCACCCAAACTTCTTGACGATTTTACACGGTTCTGCTAATCTACTTATGGTTAGCATACGCTAACATGTGTAAATCATTGTGGAACTCCTATATTGTTGCTACCAATTGGGAGTTCCCGAATTTAAGAAGGAGGAAGTAATTTATGGATTACTTAGAGATTGAAAAGGTTGTAGGTAGAGAGATTCTGGATTCTAGAGGAAATCCTACTGTAGAATGTGAGGTTACTCTTGTTGATGGTACTGTTGGAAGAGGAATGGCTCCATCTGGCGCATCAACAGGTGAGTTCGAGGCATTAGAGCTTCGCGACGGAGATAAGAATAGATATTTAGGTAAGGGTGTAAAGAAGGCTGTTGAAAACATCAATGGACCTATCGCTGAAGTAATCGAAGGCATGAATGCATCAGACATCTATGCTATCGATGCAGCAATGATTAAGGCTGATGGCACAAAGGACAAGTCAAACTTTGGTGCAAACGCAATACTTGCAACATCAATTGCTTGCTGTAGAGCAGCAGCTACATCACTTGAGATTCCACTATATAGATTCCTTGGTGGTGTTCAGGGTACTAAGCTTCCAGTTCCAATGATGAACATTTTAAATGGTGGTGCTCATGCAGATAGCGCTGTAGATACGCAGGAGTTTATGATTATGCCTGTTGGCGCTCCATCATTTAGCGAGTGCTTACGCTGGTGTGCTGAAGTTTTCCACGCACTTAAGGCTATCCTTAAGGATATGGGAGATGTTACAGCTGTAGGTGACGAGGGCGGTTTTGCTCCAAATTCACTTAAGAATGATGAGGACGCTATCGAGACAATTCTTAAGGCTATTAAGGCTGCTGGTTTTGAGCCAGGCAAGGATTTCATGATTGCTATGGATGCTGCATCAAGTGAGTGGAAGTCTGAAAAGGGAAAGGGCTACTATCATCAGCCTAAGTCTGGTAAGGACTTTACAACAGATGAGCTTATTGATCACTGGGCAGCTCTTGTTGAGAAGTATCCAATCATCTCTATTGAGGATGGCCTTGATGAGGAGGATTGGGAAGGCTGGCAGAAAATGACAGCTAAGATTGGGGACAAGGTTCAGCTTGTAGGTGATGACCTTTTCGTTACAAACACAGAGCGTCTTTCAAAGGGTATTGCTAATGGATGTGGTAACTCAATCCTTATCAAGCTCAACCAGATTGGCTCTGTATCTGAGACACTTGAGGCTATCAAGATGGCACACAAGGCTGGTTACACAGCAATCTCTTCACACAGAAGTGGCGAGACAGAGGACACAACTATTGCAGATTTAGCTGTAGCTCTTAACACTTGCCAGATTAAGACAGGTGCTCCTTCACGTACAGAGCGTGTTGCTAAATACAACCAGCTTCTTCGTATTGAAGAGCAGCTTGGTGGCGCCGCTTGCTATCCAGGAATGGACGCATTTAATGTAACAAAATAGATGAATATTATGAACTAGGCTTAACACATGGATGCTACCTTTGTATTTGATACAGGTGGCATCCATTTTTTATTATTGAATATTACATAAAAGTTACAATAATGTTGCATAATCCTCATTTTATTGATAAAATCAATTTATGGGGAAATCATTACATGAAAAGGGAGAAAATGTAAATGAAAAAACAAAAAAGAATTTTGGCAAAGGCCTTGGCATTTGCGCTTTCTGTTAGCGCTATAAGCGCTTGTGTATCAGCAGATGCGAAGGCTGCAAATGACACTGCACGCATTGATGATGGCTGGTATTATATCAAGGGCGTACAGTCACAGAAGTATTTGTCTGTTGAGGGAAACAAAGCTGGAGGATGGACTAATGTTTGTATCAATTCCGGCACAGGAGAAGACGGACAGAAGTGGTACGTTAGCAATACTAATGACGGTTATATTAATCTCAAGTCTGGCTTGGGAGAATATATGCTGGATGTATCTAATGGTTCAGATTCTGATAATGCTAACATCGGTATCTATCAGGGCTACGGCGGAGATGCACAGAAGTTTGTTGTTAAGACCACAGACACAAATGGAATCTATACAATTGGAACAAAGTCTTCTAGTTCACAGCGTTTCCTTGATGTAAGTGCTAAAAGAACAGATGATGGTTCTAATGTTGTTCAGTACAGATTCAATGGCAATACAAATCAGCAGTGGCAGTTTGAAAGTGTAAATGGACAGACAGGTCAGCAGACACCTTCAACTAATCCTTCTGGAAATGCTGGTTCTACAGCAACTACAAAGGGTGTTGATTTGACATATACAATCAATAACTGGGGCTCAGGCTATCAGATTAGCTACAAGGTAACAAACAATTCTGGAAGCAAGGTTAATGGCTGGACAATCAAGCTTAATAAGAACCAGGTAAATATTGGTTCTAGCTGGAATGTAAATGTTACAACAAGTGGCAACTATTATGTAATCACTCCTGTAGAGTGGAACAAGACAATTGAAAATGGTTCTAGCGTTGAATTTGGTTCACAGGGCTCAGGCTCTATTGGAAACAAGATTGATTATTCGATTGAGGCTTCTACAGCAGGTGGTCAGGCACCAGCTCCACAGCCAACACCACAACCACAGCCTCAACCTACACCAAAGCCAAGCAATCCAAACTATAATCCTACTGCTACAAAGTTTAGCAATAGCATACCTAAAAAGTATTCTACAGTAAGATATGGTGAAGGCTCTGGAACAATCAAGAACATAACATATACAGCACACGACTATGAGAATAATGGTAGAACATATACAAAGAGAGCAAATGTATATTTACCTGCAAACTATGATCCTAACAAGAAGTATTGTGTATTATATCTTCTTCATGGAATTGGTGGAAATGAAAATGAGTGGGGAATGTACAATAACTCATCTACTGTAAAGGCTATCATGGATAATCTTGCATACTATGGTGATATTGATTCGTTTATCGTTGTAACACCAAATGGAAGGGCATCAGCAAGTGGTTCTACAAATTCATTCTATGCTTTTGGAAAAGAGCTTAGAAACGATTTGATTCCTTACATTGATTCTCACTACAGCACATACGCTGACAGAGATCACAGAGCTTGCGCTGGTCTTTCAATGGGTGGTATGCAGACTATTAATATTGGTATTGGTGAGTGCGTTGATTTGTTTAGCTACTATGGCGCATTCTCAGCAGCACCAACTAGCAATAGCGCTTCAAAGACAGCATCTCTTTTAAGAAACAATAAATATCCAATTCACTATTTCTACAACATCTGTGGATTACAGGATGGAATCGCTTATCCTAGCGCATCTGCTGCAGCTAAAAATCTTCCAGCTGCATGCAATCAGTTTGTAGATGGACAGAACTTTAAGTGGCAGGAATTAAATGGAGTTCATGACTTCAATATTTGGTTCCTTGGTTTCTATAACTTCGCACAGATAGCATTTGAATAAAAAATATTAATGATTTCCCTAAATCGCGGTCTATTAATTTAGACTGCGATTTTTTTATTAAATCTTGTATAATAATAAAGGAGATGATTTTTTAGGAGGCAATATGAAAAAAAGAATTTTATCATTAGTTTTAATATTTACAATTTCTAGTGTATGTTCAGGTTGTGGTTTAGAGCAGGCAAGGGACAATGGACCAAAGTCTCTTACGGATAGTTCTAAGGATGTTAAAGAGGTAGCTGTTGATGAAGAGGAAGAAAACTATGATGATGTAAAGATAGAAGTTGTTGAAAATGCAAGTCACTCAGATGAATATAACGAAGCTTTTGAAATAGGTGATAGAATTGGTGCATCTTACATGAGACAGGGGGATGCTGAGGTCACAGAGTTCGAAAGCTGGCAGGAAGGCTACAAGGCTTTGATTGAGGATTGTAACAACGATGGATATGAACATAGCTATGCTTTAATTTATGTTGATGGGGATGATATTCCTGAGCTTGTTTATAAAACATACGATGACCAGGTTGCAATTGCTACATTTACAGGCTCTACAGTTAATATTTTTTCAAGTCAGTTGCAGGATATTCAGTACATAAAGGGTACAAATAATGTGATTGCCCATGAAAACATTGTTGCTGATTCTACATTAAATGATTATGTAGTGGCTATTAAAGATGGATTTTGGGTTCAAATAGCCTATGGAACCAGCAGACCTATGGATATTTGGGCAGAGGATAGCTTTGATGAAAATGGCAATCCTATTATTTCTTATTGGGAGATAAATGGTGAAGAGCTTTCTAGTCAGGCTGAATATGATGAAATGCTTTTAAAATATATTGATACTAATAGTGTTACACCTGGACTGGAAAATGGCGGCGAATCTTATGAAGCGATACTTGCTAAGATAGATTCCATGAAATAAATCTATTGGAGCAGCTATGTTAAAGGATAAAGATATAAGGGAGCCTTTGTTTGATTTCCTCGAAAGTGAATATGGCAAAACCAGAATCATAGAAGAGAAGATGATGGGAAGCTCAAGGGCTGATGTGATTATGGTAATCACTGGGGCCCTTGTTGGGATTGAAATAAAATCTGATGCAGATACTTATGTACGATTAGAAAGTCAGATAAAGGACTACGATAAATATTTTGATTATAATATAGTGGTGGTTGGCACCTCTCACGCTAATCATGTAGGCGAACATATCCCAGAGCACTGGGGAATCATTACAGTGGATGAGGTGGATGAAAAGGCTGATTTTTATTTCTTGAGAAGGCCTACACTTAACAAGAAAATGAAGCTTAATAGAAAGCTGGAGCTTTTGTGGCGGCCTGAGCTTGCACTTTTACAAGAGCACTACAAAATGCCAAAGTACCCTGGCAAAAGCAAAGCATTTATTAGAAAAACTATAATGGAGTGGACTAAGCTTCCTCTTACTAAGGCTGAAATCACAAGAATAAAAAGAGCGGCCAAATTAGATGGCCGTGAGCTAGAAATTCCTGAAACGAGAATTGATGTAGATGATTTGAATGCCCAGGTAAGTGAATTATTATTTGAAAGAGATTATGAAAAATTACTTGCTGAGATTGCTGAATACAGAAAGGCGCATAATCCAAGAAAGCGTGGGCCTAAGAAATCTACAAGAGTCAGACGGATAAGGCGTTTGGCAAAATCTAACAAATAATTATAAAGAATGTATCTGATTATGTGTTTAATTAGATACTTTTTTTATAATTAAATTGTGATATAATGTATAAAAATACATTGATAGAGGATAAATATACATGAAAAAGAAATTATTATCATTGCTTGTTCTTGTGTCCGCTGTAATGCTTGTAAGCTGCGGAAACAAAGGGACTGAAACAAAACAAATTAAATCTGCTGATGATTTGGAAGGCTCCAAAATCGGTGTACAGCTTGGTACTGTTGGAGATTTGTATGCATCAGATTATGAAGGTGATGAGGCAGGTACAACTGTTGATAGATATAACAAAATTGCAGATGCTATTCAAGCTCTTAAGCAGGGCAAGGTTGATTGTGTAATTGTAGATGAACAGCCTGCCATTGCAAGTACAGCAAATGAGCCTACTCTTACTATTTTGGACGAGCCATTTACAGAGGAAGAATATGCTATCTGTATTGCAAAGGATAACAATGAGCTTTTAGATGAAGTGAACGCAGCTTTATCAGAGCTTAAGGAAGAGGGAATAGTAGAGCAAATTACTGCTAATTATATAGGTGATGATACAAAGGGAACTTGCCCTTATGTAACACCAGAAGGTACTACCTACGATAATGGTACTCTTGTTGTTGCAACAAATGCTGCCTTCCCACCATACGAGTATTACGAAAATGGTGAAATCGTTGGTATCGATATGGAACTTATCACAGCAATCGGTGACAAGCTTGGCCGCAAGGTAGAGATTGAAGATATTGAGTTTGATAGTATCATTAATGCGGTATCTTCTCATAAGGCAGATGTTGGTATTGCTGGTATGACAATGACAGAGGAAAGACTTAAGTCTATTAATTTCTCGGATTCTTATGTAACTACCAAGCAGGCAATCATTGTAAAAGATGATTCTCTTTCAGGAGATAGCCTTGGCTTTGTTGCAAATCTTAAGAGAAACTTTGTGGATGATAGCAGATACACATTCCTTTTAAAAGGCTTGTTAAATACACTTATCATCGCATTTTGCGCTGTACTTGCTGGTATGATTATCGGCTTTTTAGTTGCAATCGTACGTGTTACTTACGACAAGACTGGCGGCTTCAAGCTTTTAAATGCAATCTGCAAGCTTTATCTTACAATCATCCGTGGAACACCTATTATGATTCAGCTCTTAATCATCTACTATGTAGTATTTAAGGCTGTTAATGTTCCAAAGCTTCTTGTTGCTATTATTGCATTTGCCATAAATTCAGGAGCTTATGTTGCTGAGATTATGCGTGGTGGAATTATGTCGGTAGATGCTGGTCAGATGGAGGCAGGTCGAAGCCTTGGTCTTAACTACAAGCAAACTATGACAATCATCATTTTGCCACAGGCTATCAAAACAGTTTTACCATCACTTGCCAATGAGTTTATATCTCTTATAAAGGAAACTTCTATCTGTGGCTACATTGGTCTTATGGATTTGACCAGAGGTGGTGACATTATCCGAAGCATTACTTATGAAGCATTTTTACCACTTATTGCAGTTGCACTTATTTATCTTGTGATTGTACAGGTATTAAATTATGGAGTTTCAAAACTTGAAATGAAGCTTAGAAAGAACGAGAGATAGAGGAGATATTATGGCAGAGGTATTGATTAAAGTTGAAAATCTTTCAAAATCCTTTGGAGACAATGTGGTTTTGAAAAATGTAAATATGCAGATAGAAAAGGGAGAAGTTATCGCAATTATCGGACCATCTGGTTGCGGTAAATCTACCTTTATCAGAGCCCTAAATCAGCTTGAGAAGCTTACAGCAGGTGCAATCTATTTGGACGGTGAGGATATTACAAAAAAGGGCGTAGATATAGATGATGTGCGCCGCAGAGTTGGAATGGTATTCCAACATTTTAATCTGTTCCCACATCTTACAATTCAAAAGAATCTTACACTTGCTCCAGTAAAGCTTGGACTTATGAGCCAGATGGAAGCTGATGTAAAGGCAAAGGAGCTTTTGGCAAGAGTAGGCCTTGCAGATAAGGCAACAGCTTATCCAGATAGCCTATCAGGTGGACAGAAGCAGCGTATTGCAATTGCTCGTACTCTTGCAATGAATCCGGAGGTAATCTTATTTGATGAACCAACCAGTGCACTTGATCCAGAGATGGTAAAGGAGGTTCTTTCTTTAATGAAGGAGCTTGCTGATGATGGAATGACAATGGTGGTTGTAACTCATGAGATGGGATTTGCTAGAGAAGTGGCAGATAGAGTTTTATTCTTTGATGAGCAGGGAATAAAGGAACAAGGTACTCCATCGGATATTTTTGAGAATCCTCAGAGTCAAAGATTAAAAGACTTCTTATCAAAGGTACTTTAGTTTTTTTCATAAAAGGATATAATAGTATTGTTTAAATAAATACTAGGAGCAATACTAAAATGGAATCAACACTTAGAAGAACATGGGCTGAGATTAATCTTGATGCAATAGCCCACAATTATAAAGTAATCAGACAAAAAATCGGAAGCGATGTTAAGTTCCTTGGCGTGGTTAAGGCTGATGCCTATGGACATGGTAGCATTCAGGTAGGACGCCTATTACAGGAATTAGGTGCTGACTATCTGGCCGTCAGCAGTGCTGATGAGGCATTAGAGCTTCGCTCAAATGGAATCACAATGCCTATTCTTATCCTTGGACATACACCAAAGGAGCAGGTTGGTCGTCTTATTGAATATAATATTACTCAGGCTATTACCTGTAAGGCTAAGGCAGATGAATACAGTGCAGAGGCTGTTAAGTGTGGTGGAACACTTAAGGTTCACATTAAGGTAGATACAGGTATGTCAAGACTTGGATATCTATGCGACAATACATATTTTGATACTGGAGTTAATGGCATTGCAGAAGCATGTGGTTTGCCTGGTCTTGATGCTGAGGGAATCTTCACTCACTTTGCTGTAGCCGATGAATTTGGTGAGAACAATGATGAGTATACTAAGCATCAGTTTGAATTATTTACAAGCGTAATTAAATCTGTTGAGGAAAGACTAGGCCATAAATTTAAAATTAGACACTGTGCTAATACTGGAGCTACAGCACGTTTTCCAGAGACCTATCTTGATATGGTGCGCCCAGGCTTACTATTATATGGCTACGGTGAATTTGCCCGTGAGATGAATCTTCGTCCTGCTATGACTCTTAAAACTACTGTTAGCACTATTAAGATTTATCCAGAAGGCACTGCCATTAGTTATGGTAGAACTTACGTAACAGATAAAACCACCAGAGTGGGAGTGCTTCCTTATGGTTATGCAGATGGTTTTCTTAGAAGCCTTTCTAATAACTGTTCCCTTATTACAAAGGAAGGTCCTGCAAAGCTTCGTGGTAAGATTTGTATGGATATGTGTATGATAGATATTACAGATATGCCGACTGTTGATGTAGGAAGTGAAGTAGAAATCTTTGGTGAGAACAATTCGGTAGATGATTTAGCAGCAAGCGCTGGAACAATTCCTTATGAGCTTACATGTGCTGTTAGCAAGAGAGTACCAAGAATATATTACAGAAATGGTGAAGAAATAGAGCGTGAGTTAATGCTTAGATTCTAATAAAAAAGCAGAAGAGCCTTTAAAAGGTCTCTTCTGCTTCTTTTTTATCAAACGTGATTCGGTAAACACCAATAAGACTAGTAACCATTGAAAAGCAATCAAATGCAAAAACAATCCAGTTCTTAAGGAAGAAATCATAAGTGCCAAAGCAAAGGATACTACCGATACAGCCAAGCTTTATAATGATATCCTTCTTGGAACGAAGTGACAGTGTAATACATGTTGCGGCTACGAAT
This sequence comes from Pseudobutyrivibrio ruminis, assembly GCA_015057315.1. Lineage (GTDB taxonomy): Bacteria > Bacillota > Clostridia > Lachnospirales > Lachnospiraceae > Pseudobutyrivibrio > Pseudobutyrivibrio ruminis_D. Next base: position 10,876 of record SVER01000028.1, read on the forward strand.
GGAAGCCAATCAATCCATCTGTTATCAGTGGTGATGAATGTAAATACGCCTTGGAAAGCAATAAAGAAAATCTGAAGTGGCAATGTAAGATTCCATTTTAAACATATAAGGTTTCGAAGTAAGCTTACCATATTGCTTACAACAGCAGCCATTCCACCTAAGCAGGCGTATGAAATGGAAAATAAAACAAACTGAAGGTTCTGTGCCCAAAGTATTGTTTTTTTATGCTTGAGATATCCTATAATTACCATAAGGATACATGCTAATATTGAAAAAATTCTTCCAACTAAAACTAAATTCATGATACATCTCCTAGAATAATTAAAATTGTATTTAATATGATAATGCAATATTAATATTATTTAAAGTCCTAAATGGAAAACAGACGATTTACCTCTTTAAATTGCTAAAGAATTAGGGTAGAATATAGTGAAAATATATTAAGGAGTCTTGTTATGGGTAAAGTATTTAAATTCAATAAAGATGTAGATACAGATCAGATTATCGCATCACAGTATCTACTATTTCCAACTATAGATGAAATGAAAATGCATACATTTGAATCCCTAAATGGGGAATTTGCAAGCAAAGTAAAGCCAGGGGATTTCGTAGTGGCAGATGAGAACTTTGGCTGTGGTTCATCAAGAGAACAGGCTCCTAGCGTGCTAAAGGCTCTTGGGGTTAAGGCTGTTATTGCCAAATCCTTTGCCAGAATTTTTTATAGAAATTCTATTAACATTGGTATGCCTGTAATCGTTAGCAAAGAATTATATGATGCTGTTAATGAGGGCGATGATATGGAGCTGGACCTTGAAAATGGAATTATCACCACAGGGGGAAAGAACTATTCCTGCACCAAGCTCCCTGCTAAAATGCAGGAAATATTGGATCAGGGCGGTCTTATAGCATCGTTAAACAAATAGGCTATGCGGACTAAAAAGGAGACAATAATTATGGGAATGACAATGGCTGAAAAGATTATCGCAGCAGCGGCAGGTGTAAAAAGCTGTAAAGCTGGAGATATTGAAACAGTTACTTTAGATAGATTAATGTCAAATGATGGTACAACTCATTTGACAATCGATATGTATAATAATTTAAAGCATCCTCATATTGCAGATGTGGATAAGCTTGTGTGGATAATTGATCACAATATTCCATCAGATAGTCCAAAGACTGCGGCAAGTCATAAAAAAATGAGAGATTTTGCTAAGGAACATGGCATCACATTTTATGAGGGTGAGGGCGTGTGCCATCAGGTTATGATGGAAAATCATGTGCGACCGGGCGAGCTGATATTTGGAGCTGATTCACATACATGCGCTTACGGTGCACTTGGTGCCTTTGGAACAGGTGTAGGCTGTACCGATTATCTTTATGCAATGGTGACAGGCACATCATGGTTGCTTGTGCCAGAGACCATCAGGATTAATCTGCATGGAAAGCTAAGAGAAGGTGTATATGCCAGAGATTTGATTCTTACTATCATTGGGCGCATCTCTGCAAATGGTGCTAACTACAAGGCAATGGAATTTGTAGGGGATGGCATGGCACATCTTTCTATGGCTGATAGAATATCTATCTGTAACTTGTGTGTAGAGGCCGGTGCCAAGACTGCCCTTATGGAAGTGGATGATGTAGCACTTGATTATCTGAAGGAGCACGGTAGACAGCCAAAAGCAATTTTCAAATCAGATGATAATGCTGTGTTTTCACAGGTTATTGATATTGATATGGCAGAGATTGAACCTATTGTTGCTAAGCCTCATTTTGTGGATAGCGTAGTGCCTGTAAGTGAATGTGAAGGTACTAAGATAGACGAAGCTTTTCTTGGCAGCTGTAACAATGGACGTATAGAAGATTTGCGATTAGGGGCGGCTGTCATTAAGGGCAAGCATGTGGCTGATAAGGTCAGATTTTTAGTTGTTCCTGCAAGTAGAGCCGTATATAAGCAGGCTCTTAAGGAAGGATTGCTTGATATATTTATGGAAGCAGGAGCTATGGTAATGAACCCTAACTGTTCTGTATGCTGGGGCGCATGCCAAGGCGTCATCGGAGAAGGGGAGACCCTGATTTCCACCGGCACCCGCAACTTCAAAGGACGCGCCGGCCACAAGGATTCCTTCGTCTACCTTGCCAGCGCCGCCACCGTCACCGCATCCGCCGTACGTGGATATATTGTATCAGCTGAGAAACTTTAGGAATAAAAGAATCCTTGTAGAAGTTGGCGAGCGCGAGGAAGAGGGCCCCATGGAGTTAAGGAGGGACCCTTTAGGGAGGTTCCCTTGGCTCCAATGGGAGATGGCTTCCGGGAGCATGAAAATCTAGGATGGATTCTTTTATATATAGACTAGGAGAAAGCGTATGTTTAAAGCAAAGATTTGGAAACTTGGAGATGATATAGATACAGATATTATTCTGCCTACAGAATATTTGGCCTACGAGACTGTGGAAGAAATGAAGCCTTATGCATTTAGTCCACTGCGTCCAGAGCTGGCAAGCAAGATTCAGCCAGGAGACATGATAGTTGCAGGCAACAATTTTGGCTGTGGCTCATCTAGAGAGCAGGCCCCTGAGGTGGTAAAAGCTCTTGGAATATCATGTATAGTGGCTAAAAGCTATGCAAGAATATTTTTTAGAAATGCCATTAATAATGGACTTCTTCTTATTGAGCAGCCTGATTTGTATGATGAGGTCAATGAAGGAGATATTGCAGAGGTAGAAACAGGTAAGGAAATAAAGGTAAATGGAAAATCATATCCTATAGCCTCACTGCCTGATAATCTGCTGGAGATACTTGAAGCAGGCGGACTTGTAAAGGCAATGAGAAAGAAGAATGGTTTGGAATAATTGGAGATAGTATGGGACATACATTAGTAGAAAAGATAATTGGAAATAAAGTAGGACATGAAGTAAAGCCAGGCGACATCGTTACCGTTTCTGTAGATTGGTGCATGATCGATGATATTATGGTGCCATTTGCAGTACAAAAGTTTGAAGAAATGGGATTCAGTAAGGTGGCAAATCCTGATAGTGTTGTGCTTATCTACGACCACTTTCTTCCAGCAACACAGGTAGATGATAGCAGACATTTTAGAGTAGGTGACGAGTTCGCTGAAAAATATGGTATCAAGAATGTTCATAGAACAGATGGTATTTGTCATCAGCTTATGACTGAGGCAGGTTATGTTAAGCCTGGTGATATTGCATTTGGTACAGATAGCCACACTGTAACTTATGGCTGTGTGGGAGCTTTTTCTACAGGTATTGGTTATACAGAAATGGCTGGAATTCTTGGAACAGGTGAGCTTTGGATAAAGGTGCCAGAATCAATAAAGATTGAAATTGATGGTACGTTACCAGGCAATGTAACATCTAAGGATATTATTCTTAGGATTATTGGTGATTTAACGGCATCAGGAGCAACATATCAGTCATTGGAATTTACAGGTAGTACAGTGGATGCTATGAGTGTTGCAAGCAGAATGACTATGTCTAATATGGCTGTTGAAGCTGGAGCTAAATGCGGCATTTTTGTTCCAGATGAGAAAACCTGTGATTATTGTAAGATTCCTTATGATGATGAAATTAAGGCTCTTAGGGCAGATGATGATGCGAAGTATTCTAGAATTCTTAGATATAGAGCAGAAGATTTTGTACCAGTTTGTGCCTGCCCATCACTTGTTGATAATATTAAGCCAGTATCAGAGCTTGCCGGTACAAAGGTTAATCAGGTGTTCTTGGGCTCTTGCACTAATGGAAGATTAGAGGATTTAAGAGCTGCTGCAGCCATACTTAAGGGAAAGCATGTGGCAGAATTTGTAAAGATGATTGTTACACCTGCCAGCCGTAAGATATACAGAGAGGCACTACATGATGGTACTATTGAAATCTTGTCAGATGCTGGATGTATAATCACAACACCTGGCTGTGGACTTTGTTGTGGCAGAGGTGGTGGAATCCTTTCAGATGATGAAGTGGTTGTTGCTACTAATAATAGAAACTTCTTAGGAAGAATGGGAACAAGCAAGGTTAAGATATATCTTGCAAGCCCTGTGACTGCTGCTAAAAGTGCTATTGCAGGAGAAATTGTTAACTCATAAAAAGTGCCAGTGCCTTTTATAAGACACTGGCTGTTTTTATTTTATAAGCTGTTCTTTTATAAGCTGTTCATTTAAGTTTTCTCCGATTACAATAAATACTTCCTGACCTACTGGCATTTCTGTTAGCTCAAAATCTTCTTTTGTGGCATTAAATTGATACCATGTATCATTTTCTTTAAAGAAACCCTTGGCTCTATGTATTTTCCCGAAGCTTAAGTCATTCATAAGAGTGTTGATTTTTTCTTTCAGACCCTCTTTAATAATTGGCAATTCTAAGAAATAAACAGTTTTGTAGTCAGTATCATCTGTGCCAAGCTTCTTAATATATGAATGAGTACTGTAGCCACTGTTAGAAATCATATCAAAATCAGAAGAAGTTATTTTATTCCAATCTTTGGTAAATATGATATCATCTATATTTTTACTAAGATTGGCTTTTTCTGCTGCAGCCTTTAAATGAGAGAGGGTATCTTTTATCTGCTCATCAGATGCAAGCTGACTTCTGCTTAGAAGTATAATTCCTGCATTGGCAATCTGGGAAGCTAAGAAAAATTGTGAATCATCTGATAGGGATGTATCAAGTTTTGCATCAACGATAGTAATAACATTTCCAATTTCGTACCATCTGTCAAGTGGTTCATCCCTAAGTGAATCAAAGAATTCATCTACATCAAATATACCTGAAGGTTCAATAATAACTCTGTCATAGCCGCTCATCCCCATGGAAATCAGCTTTGTTTTAAATCGGCGCCTGTGGCAATCAGCGTCACAGCCCCCGGCAACCATTTCCAACTCGCATTTTTCTCCTCTGAGTTCGTTTAATAGAAGCATATCTACATTTACTGCGCCATAATCATTTTCAAGAATGCCTATGCGCATGCCCTGTTCCATGAAATATTTTGCATATTTTTTTAGAAAGGTAGTTTTACCGCTACCTAAAAATCCTGTTATTAAATCTACTTTTATCATGATTATTACCTCACTTGAATACTCAAATTCTATCATATTTTACAATAAATTTTACACAAATCTTTGCTAATATAACTACGAGTGCTATAATCGGATAGATTATAAATTGAAGAAAGAGGAATTAATATGGGTATCGTAGTTTTAGGAGCAGTTTTTATTGACATTAAGGGACATTCCACATCTAGCTATATTCCAGCAGGAAGAAATGTTGGAACAGTGGAAGAGGTACATGGTGGAGTTAGTCGAAATGTTGTTGAAGATATAGCAAATGTTGAGCTCAGACCTACATTTGTAAGTCTTGTTGATGAAAGCGGTATTGGTACTGGCGTATTGGAAAAGCTTAAAAATCACAAGGTCGATACAAGATTTGTGCGCCGCACTCCTGATGGAATGGGTAAGTGGCTTGCCGTATTTGATAATCATGGAGATGTGGTTGCGTCTATTTCAAAGCGACCTGATCTTTCAGTGATTAATAATATTCTTGATGAAGAAGGGGATGAAATCTTTAAGGATGCAGATAGTATTGCCCTTGAGATTGACATGGAAAAGGACACCATCAAGAGAGTGTTCAAATATGCAGAAAAGTATAATCTAAAGGTTTATGCAGCTGTTTCAAACATGAGCATTGCAGTTGAGCGTAGAGATTTTCTGAAAAATGTAGAATGTTTTGTATGTAATCAACAGGAAGCTGGCATTCTTTTTATGGATGATTATTCTGAGAAGACACCTGAGGAGATGGAGGAAATCATCGCTAAAAAAATTCAGGGAGCTCAGATTAAAAAGATGATAGTTACTCTTGGTGGAAAGGGTGCTGTTTATGCTGATATAGATGGAAATACTGGATTTGTACCAGCAAGAAACGTAGATGTTAAGGATACAACAGGAGCCGGGGATTCATTCTTTGCAGGAGTGACAATTGGTCTTACTTATGGAAAGACTATGCAGGAAGCATGTGAGATAGGTTCTACACTTGCAGCATCTGTTATTGTTACATCCGACAATGTATGTCCTAGATTCTTACCTAGTGAATTTGGAATAGAGGCACCTGAAAACTAGCAAAATTGTGGGGTGAGCTATGGATAAGGGGTTTTTAAGAAAGATAATAGCAGCAATCTATGTTATTTTGATTATCTTCGTAGAATTATTGGGATTTGCTTATTCTAATCAGGAAGATGATAAATTAATTGAAAATTTTATAGATTATACAAGTGGATGGACCATAGACGGGGTGGACGTAAAGTTTCCTTATGAGGCCGATGATAAATTTAGGATTAGCAATGTATTGCCGGTTGTTTATGGAGATCAGTTCTTGGTTTTTAAGTGCTATTATGAAGATGTTGTAGTATATATTGATGGAAAAGAGGTATATCGTTCCTTAGACCATAAGTTATTTAATGTTTCTTCTAATGTAGGTAAAAAGGAAATACATGTAGGGATGAAGCCAGAGTACTCTGGAAAGACTATAGACATTGATATTAATCTACAACAATCTTTATATGGAGCAGAGATATATGGCTCTGTAATAACAACTCGTTCTGGGTACGGCATATATATTCTTAAGAGTAAATGGCTACAAATATCTATAGCAGTGATTTTAGCATTTTTCGGTCTTTGCGAATCAATAGTTGCAGCTTATTATATCCTTAAGAGGTCTCATATACTGCGAAGGCTATCTTTTGAAGCACTACTTTATGCAGGATTTTTTGCTATACTTTCAAGTATGTGGCTCATGTGCCAAACCAGACTTTTATATGTCATATTCGGAAATGGAACAGGCTTTGCAATCCTTGAAATAATTGTTTTCTTATTATTGCCATTAGCGTTTTTGGAATTAGTAAGAGCTGTTAATTTTAGAATAAGCTTTTGGGATAATGTGGTTGATGGCATTTTTTCAATGACTATTCTTCTTTTATTTATACTCAGCTTGGTTGGAATTCTTGATTGGGGTCAAATAGTAATTATTGGACATGGCATCGATTTGCTTATAGCTGCGTTGGCTTGCTATTATTCATACACCAGTCTTAAAGAAGCAAAAAGAAAATCGGAACGTCGTGTTATTGCTATTGGTAATCTGTTATTTTTATTGATATGCCTTGTTGCCCTTGCAATGTACATAAACAATATTGATAGCAATTATAACGTCATTATTGTTGTAGGACTAATCATATACATTTCTACACAGGTGGGTGTTATATACAAGAGGATTAGCATTAGAGTTGAGGAACAGGAGGAGCTTGTTCAGGCTAGAGAATTTGCATATACTGATGAACTTACTCATCTTACAAATCGGAGATATTTTTACGAGGAGCTTAAGGCTATTGAAGATAAAGAGCTTGTGAAAGATACCTCAGTAGTATTTTTAGATGTAAACAGACTTAAATATTATAATGATAATTACGGTCATGATGCAGGTGATGAACTATTGAGGGCTACAGCTGAATGTCTCAATGGTGCATTTGAAGATAGTTCAACTGCTATAATCAGTAGAATTGGAGGAGATGAGTTCGTTGTTATGCTTGTTGCCTCAGAGGCCGAACTAAAAAGACGAATTGATAAGTTCAATAAGATTGCCAATACATGGTGTGGTAAAGTGATTAATGGCTTTACAGCATCCATCGGAGTGGCTTCAACAAGAGATTATCCAGATGCTTCTGCAGAAGAATTGTGTAAAATAGCAGATGATAATATGCTTACAGACAAGTCTAAATTTTATTCACAATCAGGCCATGAACGTAGAAAGAATTAATTGAAATTTTGCCCTAGTATGATAGAATTATAATTGATTTTATAATTAATAGATGGGCAAAGAATAATGTTAGATAATACTAATAAAACAAAATACAGGCAGATGTATTTTGATATGGATGGCGTCATAAAACAAGAGACATACGTTTTTCAGCGAGAGATGACTGCTGAGGAACAGGAGACCTACGAGAATTTAGTCGCAGATTCTAATCAGATGACAATTTTTGATTTTATAGGTGATTGAGACCTTGGAGGATGTCCAAGGTCTTTATTTTTTAGGAGGATTGTTATGAGCTTATTAAATGTTAGCGTTACAGAATTTACTAATCAGCTTGCATCCAAAACCTCAGTTCCAGGAGGCGGTGGAGCAAGCGCCTTAGTCTCTAGTATAGGCATAGCACTTGGAGATATGGTTGGGGAATTTACAGTAGGCAAGAAAACCTATGCTGATGTTGAGGAAGATATAAAAGCTTTGATGACTGAAGCGAAGAGCCTTCAAAATCAGCTATTAGAATGTATTGATGAAGATGCTAAGGCCTTTGAACCATTATCTAAAGCCTATTCTATTTCAAAGGATGATCCAAAAAGAGATGCCATTATGGAAAAATGCCTAAAAGATGCTGCAGCTGTACCTTTTAAGATTTTAGAGCTATGTGGTAAGGCTATTGATTTGCAGGAAGAATTTGCAAATAAAGGTTCTAAAATAATGATTAGTGATGCTGCTACAGGTGTGGCGCTACTTTCGGGAGCAATGAAAGGGGCGGCAGTTAATGTAAAGGTTAACACTAAGCTTATGAAGGACAGAGATTACGCCAATGAGCTTGATTGCAAGGTTGAAGAACTATTAAATAAATATATTCCAAAGGCAGATAGAATATATGCAGATGTTATATCACGATTATAATTTGGAGGACACATGGCAAAATTACTTAAGGGAAAAGATGTTGTAGAAAATCTTAATGGGAAGCTTAGCGAAAAGGTAAATGAGCTTAAGACTAAAGGTATTAATCCTACACTTGCGATTCTAAGGGTTGGAGAAAAGGCTGATGACCTTTCTTATGAACGTGGTGCTATTAAGCGTTGCCAGCTGGTTGGAGTAGATGTAAAGGTTGTTGCTTTACCTATAGATGTTACGGAAGAAGAATTTTTTGACGCCTTGGATAAATTAAATAATGATATAACAATACACGGAATTCTTATGTTTAGACCACTTCCAAAGCATATAGATGAAGCTAAGGCTAGAAATATGCTATCTCCAGCAAAGGATGTTGATGGCTCAACAGATTTATCATTAGCAGGTGTGTTTACTAATACCAATCTTGGATTTTCGCCATGTACTGCTGAGGCGGCTATGGAAATTCTTAAATATTACAATATACCATTGTCAGGAAAGAAGGTAGCAGTTATTGGTCGTTCGCTAGTCATTGGCCGTCCTATTGCTATGCTTCTAATGCATGAAAATGCCACAGTTACCATTTGTCATACTAAGACAGTAGATGTTCCTGGCATTACAAAGAATGCTGATATAGTAGTGGTAGCTTCAGGCCAGATGGAAAGCGTTGGTGCAGATTATCTTAGAGAAAATCAGACTGTTATTGATGTAGGAATTAGCTGGAACAGTGAAAAAAACAAGCTTTGTGGCGATGTTAAGTTTGACGAGGTTGAAGGAATTGTGGATGCAATCACCCCTGTGCCAGGTGGCGTCGGCGGTGTAACCACAAGCATTCTTGTAAAGCATGTTATAGAAGCTGCTATTAGACAGAATTCTTAAGAAAAAGTTTGCTTAAAAATGAATTTTTAATTCAAAAAGACCGATTAATTAGGTAGAATATTAAATATAAATGATATCGGGAGAAGAATTATGACAATTGATAAATTGGTTGCGGGACAAGAGGTAACTCTTGAAATTATTATAGGGGATTCATCCTTTGAATTTAAAACAGAGGTTGTGGGTACTAACAATGGAACCGGAGTTCTAGTTAAGCCATACATGTATAATGGCCAGGTGGTTGATTTTAAAAACGGGTCGCCACAAGGCATGAGCTTTCTATTACATTGTATTGACCCTAACACTAAAGGCCGTGTGGTATGGCGTAATTTGAGCGTTAATGTGGTTAATTTCAAAGGCGTTGATTATTATGCTATAGATGCAAGAGCATTTGGGAAGATTGCAGCTTCCAGTGAGAGAAGAGAAGATGGAAGGGTTAGCGTAAAGACTCCAGGCTCTGCTCTTATGGAAGATGGAAGAAGATTTTCAATATCAGTTCTGGATATTAGTGATAGTGGAATATCATTTATTGGAAATTCTTACAGAGTTACAATCGGAGATATAGTGGAAATTAATTTTGCTGATAATGCCAATTCTTCTGATTTCAGTTTAGCGGTCAAGGCTAGGATTGTTAGAGCAGAAGCAGAAGAACGTGGGATTTTGTATGCAGGCAAAGTGCTAGAGCGTGATAATAAGCTTTTGGCATATCTTTGCTTTAAAGGAATGGATAAAAAACAATCTTAGGGGCGACTATGGGGGATGAAAAACTAAAACAAGAGCTTTTGTATATGGTTAAGCTTACTTCCAAATATGACCTTAGTAACATGGAGGTAGTTGAATCCATTCTAAGGCTTGAAAATGAGCGGGTAATTCTAGGTTCTGTATTTGGAAAAAGATTTAAGAGCCGCATATTTGATATAGCCGCTGGTACTGAAACTGATAAAAAATGCGTTATATGTGGACAGCCAGCTGAAAATCAAATTATATGCAACCACTGTATGGAAACCATTGGTGACAGTGCTTATGCTAAAAATATAATCAAGATTAAAGAAGATGAATCAGGCGAAGAGAAAAAGAAGCTTAGGATTAATCTTAAAGGATATTTGCAAGGAATAATTACTGTATGTTTAATCGTGATTTTATTTATACAGATATGGATATTGGCTTTATGGCACAGCATTCCTGACTATAATCCTATGGAAGAGCCAAGGGATTCAGCTTATGACGTTACTCCTGTTGCATCCCAGGAGGAAGCTTATAAGCAACTGGTTTTAGATTTTCCTGAGGAGGAAGGCTATACCGTAACCTTTCAGAGAATAGACTCTGAATATGTGGGACGATTTAATCTTGAACCTGGGGAATGTTGTTTAGAAGTAGAAGAAAAGCTTTCAGATGAAGAAAGATATGATTATTTCTTTACCGAGGAGGTTTATATATTCCATATATCCTACTTAGAGGACCATACAGGTAAGTTTGGTATGGCTGAGATTAATGCAGATGGCGAGATAATTATTTTAGGGTCATTTAATGATGGAAGGAGAACTGATTCCTTCTATAAATTCAGATAACATTATTTTTAATAATTTTCACAACTAGTACATAATTGTTTGATATGATGCGTTTACTTAAATTATGGTATTAGTCGGAGGGGTTTATGAGACTTAGGCCAGATGAAGAGCAAAGAATGAAATCTATCCTTGCTCCATTTAAATCAGACGCGAGAGTGCAAAAAATGAAGGAGTATGTGCAGCACGGTCGGATATCTACATTTGATCACGTGGAAAGTGTAACAAGACTTAGCTTTTGGATTAACAATAGATTTCATCTTGGTGGGGACGAAAATGTTCTTACAGTAGGGGCTTTTTTACATGATTATTATTTATATGATTGGCATGTAACAGATGATGGGCATGGTCTACATGGTTTTTCCCACTCTAGAACAGCTATGGAAAATGCTACCAGGCATTTTGGAATTTGTAAGAAAACCCAAGGGGTAATAGAAAGTCATATGTGGCCACTTAACATTACTAAGATTCCCAAGTGTAGGGAGGCTTGGATAGTTTGCTTGGCTGACAAATGTATTTCAACAAAAGAAACACTTTTGTGTAGATAATATTAAATAAATTAATTATAATAACGATATAGAGGTAATATTGCATTACCTCTTTATTAATGCTATAACTGTATTATTAGAACTAGGACAGTTCGTGGCAAGGGAAAGGAAGAATAGTTTATGAAAAAGAAGATTGTAGCAATCATTTTGGTTGCTGTTATTGCAGCGTCTGCAGTATTTGTATTTAGGTCTGGAATTCTTAGTAAAAATTCAGGCTCATCAGCCGATTCATCTCAAATATATGTAACACCTTTATCAGAAATAATGGGTGCTGGCTCAAGCTATACCCCAGATGTATTTATGGGTATTGTTGAGGGTCAGGAGACTACCAGCATCACTAAAAGCTCAGAACGAGAATTAGATCAGATATTTGTTTCTGAGGGGGATAGTGTCACAGAAGGAACTCCACTTTTTTCTTATAAAACAGATAATCTTGAGGCTGAAATTGTTCAGTTTGGCTTTGATATTGAAGGTTACAATCTCACAATTGAAAATAACAATAGGCAGATTGAAAAGCTTACAGCTGATATTGCTAAGATAAAGGGACAGACAGAAAAAGAGAAGAATGAAAAAGAGGACTTGCAAAATCAAATAAATGGTTTAACTACAGATATTGCAATTGCCAATAATTCTATAGAGCAAACTAATGCCAAAATAGAGGAGAATAAGAAGAAGATTAGTAATTCTACAGTGAAATCAACTGTAGCTGGAACTATAACAAAGATTGCTGATGACTCAAATCCTTATACATCAGATGGTTCTTTTATTACAATTCTTGCATCCAAGGAAATGCGAGTTAAGGGGCAGATAAATGAGCAAAACGTATGGGCGATAAATGTTGATGAGCCTGTTACACTTCGTTCACGTGTGGATGAATCTAAGACTTGGTCTGGTACTATTACCAAAATCGATACAGAGTCAAAGCAGGAAAATAATGAAAACAATTATGGTGGCGGTTCAACAGAGGCTTCATCTACTAAATATCCATTCTACATAACATTGGATGACAGTGAAGGCCTTATGATGGGACAACATCTTTATATCGAAGTAGGTAAGACCGATGCACCTGAAATGGATTTCTCTGATGGAACATATCTTTACGATTATTATATCGCCTATGATGAGGATGGAAATCCTTTTGTTTGGGTAGATAATAAGGGAAAGCTTGCAAAACAAAAGGTAGAGCTTGGTGATTATTATGAAGAGCAGATGGTGTATGCGGTTACTGGAATAGATAAAGACGCAAAGCTTGCATATCCTATGGAAGATTATAAAGAGGGAATGAAGACTGTATCTGGTATTGTGGGTGAATAATTATGATAGTGAGACTTAATAATATTTTTAAAGTATATGGTGAGTCTGGATCTGAAACATCGGTACCAGCTCTTAATGATGTTTCCCTTACAGTAAATGAAGGGGAGTATGTGGCAATAATGGGGCCTTCCGGTTCAGGAAAAAGTACTCTTATGAACGTGATTGGCTGCTTGGATAAGCCCACCAGTGGTGAGTATTTTTTCGAGGATAAGAATGTATTAAATCTAAAGGACAGGCAGATGTCAGATCTTAGGCTTAATTCTATAGGCTTTGTGTTTCAAAGCTTTTATCTTATGAATGAGGAAAATGCTATTGAAAATGTGGCATTACCTCTTAGTTATGCAGGAGTTAAGAAGAAGGAAAGGGAAAGACGTGCAATTGAGGCACTTACAAGAGTAGGTCTTGCTGATAGAGTTAAGTTTAGGCCAGATCAGCTTTCTGGTGGACAAAAGCAGCGTGTAGCTATAGCAAGGGCCATCGTAAATAATCCTAAGGTGCTTCTTGCAGATGAGCCTACAGGAGCCTTGGATCAGAAGTCAGGTGCTGCAATAATGGATTTATTCCAAAAGCTTAATGAAGAGGGAACAACTATCATTATGATTACTCATGATGCCAATATTGCAAGTCACGCCAAAAAGACATATCGAATAGTAGATGGCAAACTATATTCAGGATTGGAGGAGGCAACTAATGAAGAAGATTAAACCTTTTATTATTGCTTTTGCTATCCTTGTAATCATAGCTGGTGTACTATATGGAGTTTTTAATTACAGGCAAAGCAAAAAAACAGCGCAGGTTGTTTCAATGTCTAATCAGGGAATGGATGGATATTGGGGGGATAATATCGAAAGCTCTGGTAATGTTACTTCCGATAAATCTCAATCCGCATATATAGCAAAAGGAACAGAAATAGTATCTGTAAATGTAAAAGAAGGGGATCATGTTAACGAGGGAGATGTCTTATTAACTGTTAAAAAGGACACTCAGGATATTAAAGGAAAAACACTTCAATTACAGAAGGCTTCACAGGAGCTTAAGGCTGAGCAAATTAAGCTTGAGAGACTTTTGAATACTAAACCTATTCCTGAATATATGCATAAACAAGAGGTCTATAGAGACAGGGAATATGTTAATGGCAAAATTTATGTAGCAAATGAGGAATTAGTAATTGGAAATATCACTTACCAGTCTGGGGATTATGTGGCTAGTTATAGTTATAATGCTGATGGTGAAAAGACGGGTTCTTCATATTATCCAAATGGAATTAAGGATGGAGAAACTTCATATAAAAGTATAGAGGATTCTTCACAAAAGACCGCAATCGAAAGCTTTATTAAATCAAACACTGATAAATTTAACATCAAAACTAGTACTGGAAATAGCAGCTGGCTGGCTTCTATATTGTATCTTGATGGAGAAACTAAGCAGATAGTTGGTGAAGATACCTTTGATAATGAGGGTAAGGCTATTCACGCAGGTAAGCCAGAAGGTTATACGCCTAGCCAATTAAAAGAGGAAATAGGTAATAAGCAGGCAACAGTTAAGAAGCTGGATTTGGCTTATAGAAAGCTTGAAAATGAGCTTGAGGTAATGAAAAATACTTCTGACAATGGTGAGATAGTTGCAAAGGTCTCTGGAACTGTATCAAAGTTGCAGGATATTGACAATTATAATAATAAAATGCCATTTATTACTGTTTCTGCTACTGATGAGTATTTTATTAAAGGTGCTATTGGAGAGTTTTACCTTAAGAGTGTAAAGGTAGGGGATAAGGTTTCTATCACATCATGGGATAATGGTGCATCGGCAGAAGCTGTAATATCTGAAATTAGTGATATACCTAGTACTGATAACAATTTCTATTCAGGCAGTGGTAATAATAACAGTAGTAACTATGAGTTTAAGGCCACCTTTGATAGAAGTAGCGGTATAGATATCGGTGCAGCTGTAGATATTACTATTACACCAGATGGAGAATCTGGAGGCGGATTCTATATTCCTAGTCATTTTATACGTAAAGATGCATCAGGCAGTTATGTTATGAAAATGAGTAAATCAAATGTGTTAAAGAAGGAATATATATCTGTAGGTAAAAGTCTTTGGGGGGCTATGACAGAGGTGAAAAAAGGCGTTACTAAAGATGATTATTTAGCTTTTCCTTATGGGAACGGTGCTATTGAAGGTATTAAATGTGAAAAGGTTGATGATTTAAACTATGGTGATGGAGGCTTAGGTTAATGTTAGAAAATTTGAGATTAGCCTTTCGAGGCATTTGGACGCACAAGCTTAGGTCTTTCTTGACAATGCTTGGAATTATTATTGGTATTGCTGCTATTATTGCCATAGTTTCTACCATCGAAGGAACAAATCAGCAGATAAAACAAAATCTTATTGGCTCAGGTTCGAATACTGTGGATATTCAGCTGTACCAAAATGATTGGCCTATGGATTTGAGCTATAACGAACCGCCTTATGGTGTGTCACGTATAAGTAATGATGTTCTTAAAGAAATCCGTTCTTTGGATGAAGTGCAATCTGCTAGCAAGTATAACAATAGGCAGATATACGATGGAGTGTATTATCAAAATGCATCTATGAATGGTGGATATGTAAAGGGCGTAGAAACTGATTTCTTTTCAACTGCAAACCTTACAGTAAAGAAAGGCAGACTTTTTACAGATGATGAATGCAAGAATTTTAAAAAGTTTTGCGTTATTGACGAAGCTATAGCAGAGGATTTATTGCAAAACGAAGAGCCACTTGGCAAAGTGCTGGAAATAGGCGGAGATTCTTACGTAATAATAGGTGTTGTTGAAACCCGTTCTACATTTCAACCAACTATTAATACTCTAGCTGATTATGAAACATATATGCAGGATGAATCGGGCACAATATATATCCCGATTACAGATTGGCCAATTAGCTATAGATATGATGAGCCTGAGAATGTATTGATTAGAGCAGTATCTACTGATGATATGACAGCAGCAGGAAAGAAAACTGCAGATATTATTAATGCAGCTATCAGTCCTACTGATGATACAATAAAGTATCAGTCTAAGGATTTGTTAGAGCAGGCACAACAGCTGCAACAGCTTTCATCTTCAACAAATTCCATGTTGATATGGATTGCAGCAATATCTCTTCTTGTTGGTGGAATTGGTGTAATGAATATTATGCTTGTTTCTGTTACAGAAAGAACAGCAGAGATTGGTTTAAAGAAAGCTATAGGTGCCAGAAAAGGCAAGATTATGGGGCAGTTCTTAACTGAGGCTGCAGTACTTACATCTATGGGTGGAGTGCTTGGAGTGGCCTGTGGAATAGGCCTTGCTCAGATAATATCTATCATGAGTGGAACGCCTGTAGCCATATCGTGGCCAGCAGCAATAGTTGCTGTGGCCTTCTCAATGGTTATAGGAATTGTTTTTGGAATATTGCCAAGCCACCAGGCAGCTAACTTAAATCCGATAGACGCTTTGCGCAGCAATTAATCAAAATCAAGTTCAATAGGGCAGTGGTCGGAACCAAATACATCAGTATGTATTTTGGCATCGGTCATTCGCCCTTTTATATTTTCTGAAACAATAAAGTAATCTATACGCCAACCGGCGTTCTTTTCTCTGGCTTTAAATCTATATGACCACCATGAATAAATATCAGTCATGTCAGGATAGAAGTATCTAAAGCTGTCAACAAAACCGGCATTTAAAAGCTCTGTCATTTTTGAGCGCTCTTCATCCGTAAAGCCAGCATTATGGCGATTGGTTTTTGGATTTTTAATATCGATTTCTTCATGTGCAACATTAAGGTCGCCACAGAGAATAACCCCTTTAGATTCATTTAACTTACATAGATAGTTTCTAAAATCATCTTCCCAGGTCATACGATAATCCAATCGCTTTAGTTCAGTTTGGGAATTAGGCGTGTAGCAGGTAATAAAATAATAATCCTCAAATTCAAGAGTGATTACACGACCTTCATGGTCATGCTCCTCAATGCCAATTCCGTAGGTAACGGACAAAGGCTCTTGCTTGGTAAAAATAGCTGTACCAGAATAGCCTTTCTTTTCAGCGTAGTTAAAGTATACATGGTATCCTTCTTTTTCAGTATCAAATTGCCCCTCTGAAAGCTTGATTTCCTGAAGGCAAAATATATCAGCATCAACTGTATCAAAATACTCCCAGAAGCCTTTGCCGGTGGCAGCTCTAAGGCCATTTACATTCCATGAAATAAATTTACTCATACATCCTCCGATTAAATAGTTTTCTATATAGATATTAATGTTTCCCTTGAAAAAAAGCAAAGATAATAGACATATTAAAATAAAAAATAAAATATAATGCTTTATATAATGGGAAGTGTGATATTATAAAAACATGATCTGAGGGAGGTGTTATTATGGCAGATAAGAAAGAGGGAACATTTGTAGTTCATGTTAATAAAGCAGAAAATGATACTTGGCAAGGGCAGGTTACTTGGGCTGATAAGGATGAGAAGCTTAATTTCCGTAGCGCAATGGAACTAATGTCAATCATAGATGCTGCTTTAAATACTGATGAAGAATAAGACATATTAATAAATTAGAAAGGGACTCGCGAATGCGAGTCCCTGTTGTTTTTAGTGGAAGTTCGAATTAATCGAACTGACCGAAAGCATACTTGAAAAATGAAACTGGCTCTTCGCCTTCTGCTTTCTTTCTTTTGCAATACTTCTCATAATCTGAGTATACACTGTACATTGTGAATGATACTTCTTCGAACATTCTTTTTACCTCCTAAATCTCTTTCTCTTGTTTACGTGGATATATTAAACCTTGAATTGTGCTTTGTCAACAAAAAGAATGTTATGAAATTGTGAAAAATGTATAAACGGTTTCTTGTTGAGTTAGTTTCCAAACTTTGCTACAATTTAGATAAGGGAAACGCAATATACAAATTTCAGTTTTTGGGAGAGAATATGAATGAACGAATTTTAGAGGGAGCGCTAAAGGTATTTAGAGAAAAAGGCCCTAAATTTACAATGGATGATCTTGCTACAGAGATGAAGATGAGCAAGAAAACTATCTACACAATTTTCAGTGACAAGAATGAACTCATGTGTGACATGATGGATTATGCATTCGATATGATTAAGGCTGCTGAAGATAAAATATATAACGATGAAAGCCTTGACACTATAGAACGCGTAAGAGGAATACTTGCAGTTTTGCCGGAGTCACATTACGGCTTTGATTATACTGCAATGCATCAGTTGGCTAATAAATATCCAATGGCCTATGAAAAAATGATAGACCGATTGGATAGTGGCTGGGAGAAGACATTTGAGCTTCTTAGAAAAGGCATAACTGATGGTGATATTAGAGAAATAGACCTTAACATTTTTAAGCTTATGTACGAAGCATGTGTTGATAAGCTATTAATGGGTGATTACCTAAAATCCAGTGGGATTGATTATCCAAAAGCTTTGGCAGAAGTAGTTGATGTTATGATAGATGGAATTGTTGTAAAGGGAAAATAAATGGCACAGAAAATTTATTTAGATCGAAAGTGGAGATTTAATGAAAAATTTGAAGAGGCAATGATTGATGAGCCTATGAAGGAAAGCAGGCTGATTAATATTCCTCACACAGTTAAAGAAACACCTTTATCTTATTTTGATGAAAGCATTTACCAAATGGAGAGTGCATACCAGAAAAGCATTTTCGCTCCTGTACAGTGGAATGGTAAAGTGGTTATTCTTACATTTGAAGCAGTTGGACATAGCTGTGATGTCTATATTAATGGGAAGCATACTAAACACCATGATTGTGGATATACTGCATTTTCTTGTGATGTTTCTGAACTTCTTAATTATGGAGAAGAAAATATAATTACTGTAAAGGTTAATTCTAAAGAGAATCTTGATCAACCTCCATTTGGATATGTTATTGATTACATGACTTATGGTGGAATCTACCGTGATGTTTATTTTGAAATTAAAGAACAGACTCATTTTACTGATGTATTTTTGCAGCCATCTTTATTGGAAAGAATATCTACTAGCAAGCGTACATCAAAGCAGATAAAGATGATGAAGGTACAAGGTATTCTTAAAACCCAGTGTTATCTTTCAAAGAATGTTTATGATTTGGCTGTAAAAGAGCGGGTATTCATCAAACAGTTTTTAGGTGAGGAGCTGATCCTATCTCAACCAGTGGGTGGTTTGGAAAGTGATGGTGACGAGTACATTCTTAACCTGACAACAGCCCCTACATCTGTAAAGCTTTGGGATGTGGAAAGTCCTTACTTATATGATGTAAAGACACAGCTTCTTTTGGATGATGAGGTTGTAGATGAATTCGAAGCAAGTGTTGGCTTTAGAAGCTCTGAGTTTAGAAAAAACGGCTATTACTTAAATGGAAGAAAGGTAAAGCTTAGGGGATTGAACAGACATCAATCATATCCTTATGTAGGCTATGCTATGCCTGAATCAATGCAGAGATTAGATGCTAAGATACTTAAAGATGAGTTAGGACTTAACGCGGTAAGAACCTCTCATTATCCTCAATCCCAGTATTTTATTGACGAGTGCGATAAGCTAGGACTTTTGGTATTTACAGAAATTCCAGGCTGGCAGCATATTGGCGGAAACAAATGGCAGGACATTGCCGTTGAAAATACAAAGGATATGGTGCTCCAATACAGAAATCATCCTTCCATTATTCTATGGGGAGTTCGAATCAATGAATCTATAGATAATGATGATTTTTATAAGCGAACAAATGAAGTGGCTCATAGATATGACCCAACCAGGCCAACTGGTGGAGTTAGAGCACATGCTAAGAGCTCACTTCTTGAGGATGTATACACATACAACGATTTTGTTCATTCCGGAAATAATAAGGGTTGTTCCAAGAAGAGCGAAATCACATCTGACGAAGAAAAGCCATATCTTGTCAGTGAGTATAATGGCCACATGTTCCCTACCAAGTCTTATGATCCAGAGGAGCATAGACAAGAGCATGCAATCAGACATGCTAATGTACTAAATGCAATAGCAGGGGAAAGTGATATTGCCGGTTCCTTTGGTTGGTGTATGTTTGACTACAATACACACAAGGATTTTGGCTCAGGAGATAGAATCTGTTACCACGGTGTAATGGATATGTTTAGAAATCCAAAGCTTGCAGCATCAGTTTATTCTGCATTTTCCGAAAACGATATAATGCTTGATATAACAACAAGCTTTGATATAGGCGAGCATCCTGCATGCAACAGAGGGAAATCCTACATCATAACAAATGCTGATTCAGTGAAAATGTATAAAAATGATGTACTTGTTAAGGAATACTTCCCTCAGGATTCTGCCTTTGAAAATCTAAAGCATGGACCTATTCTTATAGATGATTTTGTTGGGGATGCTGTTGAAAATGATGGAGAATTCACAAAGGGGCAGGCAAAGCTTATAAAGCAGGCTCTTAACCAGGTTACATTAGGCGGATTTAAGATTACACCATCTCTAGCATGGATAGCCTTTAGACTGGTTGTATTTCACCATGTGAGCCCAAGTAAAGCGGTTCCAATCTATAACAAATTTATAGGAGATTGGGGTGGAGAATCCAGAGAGTACAAGTTTGAGGCCATTAAAGATGGTAAGGTTGTAAAGACTGTTAAGAAGGCTGCTGCTACAAATGCTCATATTGAAGCTAAGGTAAGCCATACATTGCTGACAGAATTGCATACCTATGATGTTTCTCATATACGGATTAAGATAGCTGACCAAAATGATAATCAATTATATTTCTTTAATCAGCCTGTTAGTTTTGAGGTTGAAGGTCCTTTTGAAATAATTGGTCCTAAGGTAGTTTCGCCTGTAGGTGGAGCAACTGGAGTATATATAAAATCTATTGGTGAAGACGGAGATGGCAAGCTTACAATATCTAGCGAGGGGCTAGAGCCTGTAGAAATAAGCCTATCTGTTGAGTGTTTTTAGTAATAAATAAGGAGGGTGTTATAAATAATGGTAGATAAGAGTAAAGTGATTTTTGGAAATGTTATTTCTGACAAAGATTACAAAAAGGCATGCAACACTAAGAAAAAGAATATCAAAAAATATGGAGATGATTCTAATGTAGATTACAATATTGTGATTTCTAAGAATGAACATATTGGCGACTCTCTTGGTGTATATGATGTGTTACTGAAGGACGGAGAAAGTCCTGAAAAATTTGATGAAGAAAAGGGTGTTATTGTTGGAAATATCCGTATGGGATTTGGACATTACCGTATATCAATGGCAATGGCTTCGGCAGCTAAGGCACTTGGCTACACACCATATTGGATGGATTTAAACGGATATCCACAGACTACCTGTACAAAGGTAATCAGTGCTCAGAATGATTTGTATTCTTTGGGCTCAAGGCTTTCTAAGAACAAGCTGTTTAATAAGTTTGTCTGGGAGCCAATGAACTATGAGGGCTTTAGAAAGCTTTCTTATAATGCATCAGACCAGAAGAATGCAGAGCTTATGGCGACAGTATATAAGAATGTACCAAAGGACATACCTGTAATCGGTACCCATGCGTGGCCAGCACAGGCAGCTGTACATGCCGGCATGAAATACGTAGTTAATGCAATTCCAGATAACTGGCCAATGGCTCTTCATTTCGCTGAGGGGGCTGTTCATGCTATTCAGTGCAAGAATGCTTATATGGGATACCGTATCTGTAATGGTATGTCAAAGGATCCTGTATGTAATCCTATGCCTAATGATGATTTGGTTTATACAGGACATTATATTGACCATGAGCTTGTGTCTAATATCGAAGCAGATTGTCAGGCTCGTATAGATAGAAAAAAGAATGGTAAGCCAATGAGATTCCTTCTTACTATCGGAGGGGCTGGTGCGCAGAAGGAGATATTTGCAGCTATTATTAAATATCTTCTTCCTGACATAAAGGCAAACAAGGCTTCTTTATATGTAAATGTAGGTGATTACAAGAATGTTTGGGATGATTTATTAAATGAAATTCCTGAAATGAAGGAAATCTCTACAGAGCACTTTAATGAATTTGATAAGACTACAAAGTTTGCAGAGGATGCATTATCAGGCGATGTTACAGGTATTCATGGTTTCTATCATGAGAATATATTTGAAGCAGTTTATTGTACAAATCTTCTGATGAGAAGCTGTGATGTACTTGTTACAAAGCCATCAGAGCTTGCATTTTACCCTGTACCAAAGCTATTTATTAAGCGAGTTGGTAAGCATGAAATGTGGGGCGCAATACACTCAGCAGAAATGGGAGATGGAACTTTAGAGTGTAGAGATATTCCACACACACTTCAGATGATTGATATATTCATGAAGGACGATAAGCTTCTCACAGAAATGTGTGAGAGTATCAAGCTTAACAAAACTATCGGACTTTATGATGGTGCATACAAGGTTGTAGAGCTCGCTATGAATATGAAAAACAGGGGCTAATAAGGAGGAGAGTATAATGGCAGAAAAAAGGAGCTTATCGGGAGTAGAAAAATTTGCTTATGGTATAGGAGCTGTTGGAAAAGACATGGTTTACATGCTGTCGGCTTCATACGTTCTTTATTATTTCCAGGACATTATGGGTGTCAATGCAATTGCAATGGGTATAATTCTTTTGATTGCCCGTGTGTTTGATGCTTTTAATGATCCAATTATGGGTGTTATCGTTGCTAAGACAAAGACTAGATGGGGTAAGTTTCGCCCTTGGCTTTTAATTGGTACTATTACTAATACAGTATTACTGATTCTTATGTTTTCAGCACCACCAACAGCCTCAGCTAAGGGACTTGTAGCTTATGCTGCTGTTACTTATATTATGTGGGGTGTTACATACACAATGATGGATATCCCTTATTGGTCAATGGTGCCAGCTTTTACAGAAAGCGGAAAAGAGCGCGAGGGGCTATCGGCCTTAGCTCGTTCCTGCGCAGGTGTAGGTTCTGCACTTGTAACAATTGTTACTGTTATGGCTGTTGCAGCTCTTGGTTCAAAGGCTGCTGCTAATAACTCGGATAATATTCTAAAGACATTTGATTCTAGTAACACACAGTTTAGTGTTTACGCTGTTGAGCGTGATTCAGATGGCAATCCAACAACAGATAAAGCTGAGATTGCTTTAGATAATGTAGTTCTTAATATAACAGGTATACAGAAGGTTTTTGATGGCGTTGTAGATGAAGAAAAGGGATACAATGGAGTTGTATTCTTAAATGGTGACAACACCAATTACAGCTTTAAATATGGTGATAATACTTATGTAGAGGGTGATGATTGTGATATTAATGTAGCTATGGACAGCATTGATTCAGGTAAGGCTGCAGTTGCAATCTATATACCAAAGGCTGCATTTGAGGAAATTACATCTAACGATGCAAAGATTAACTCAATGACAATTGATATGACTTCTACAATGGAAGTTGAGCGTCTTGGTTTTAAGTATTTCTCAATTATTATTGGTGTATTATTTATTTTATTTATAGGTATTACATGTGCCTGCATAAAGGAAAAGTCTACTGTAGATATGCAAACTGCATCTATTGGTCAAATGTTTAAGGCTTTAGTCCAAAACGATCAGGCAATGACAATTGTAATAACAATCGTTCTTGTAAATACAGCTTTATATATTACATCAAACCTTTTAATATATTTCTTTAAATATGATTTAGCAGGAAGCAATTGGCAGGGTAATTACACATTGTTTAATACATTTGCCGGTGGCATGCAGATACTTGCAATGATGATTATGTTCCCACTGCTTAGAAAGGCCTTTACAACACTTCGTATTTTCTATATCTGTGTAGCAGCAGAAATAGTAGGTTACATTGTCCTTCTTACAATGGCACTTAGTGGAGTTACAAGTGTATTTGTATTCTTTGTTCCAGGCTTCCTTATCATGTCTGGTGCAGGTATTCTTAACGTTGTAGTTACAGTATTTCTTGCAAACACTGTTGATTACGGAGAGCTTAAGAACTATCGTAGAGATGAATCTGTAATTTTCTCTATGCAGACTTTTGTCGTTAAGCTTGCTTCTGGTATTGCTGCACTTGTAGCTTCAGTATGTCTTGCTATCTTTAATATCCAAAAGGATAGTGCGGCAACACTTGATGTGGCTAGTCTTCAGGAAAAGGTTGCAAACAGTGGTCTTCTTGAATCGATTGATGCAAATTCAGTTATAGGACTTAGAATGATTATGACAGTAGGACCTACAATAGTTCTTGTTATTGCATTCTTCTTCTTTAAAGCTAAGTATATTTTGACTGATGAAAAGCTTTCAGAAATTTCTTCTGAATTAAAGGCTCGTAAATAGTATTTAATGTAAATCTTGTAATGATAACAAGAATTGGAGGTTTATTTATATGATAAAGGCTGATGGAAAGGTATTTTTCTTAAATACCAAATCAACAACATATGCATTTAGTGTAATGGAAACAGGTCAGCTGGAACACATGTATTATGGAAAGCTCATCCACCAGGATGAGCCTTCTGTTCTTATTGAAAAACGTGCATTTGCTCCAGGTAATACAATTACATACGATGATGCCCATGAAAATCTAACATTAGAGGATGTTAGATTAGAAATGTCTGCAATTGGTAAAGGTGATTTAAGAGAACCAATGCTTGAGGTCATTTGTGCTGATGGAAGCACATCCCTGGATTTTGTCTACGATTCATACCAGGTAATAGATGGAAAGCCAGAGTTTAAGACTTTGCCAAGCTCTTATGATGAATCAGGTAAGGTTCAAACCTTAAATGTTACTTTAAAGGATAAGAATCATGGTTTTACATTGATTCTTTCTTATTCAGTATTTGAGGATTGCGATGTAATTACACGTTCGGCAAAGTTTATTAATACTTCAAAGGATTCTGTAAGGCTTACAAGAATGCTTTCTATGCTTATGGATTTCGACCATCCAGGAATGAAGATTACATCATTCCATGGTGGCTGGACCAGAGAGATGAATAAGTGTGATATTGTCCTTCCGGCAGGAAAGCTGGTTAATTCATCCTTTACAGGAACAAGCTCTAACAGGTGCAACCCTCTATTTATGGTTTCTGAACCAGAATCTTCTGAGGAAGCTGGAGATGTATGGGGCTTTAATCTGTTATATTCAGGAAATCATTATTCAGCCACAGAGGTATCTTCCTTTAAGAAGACAAGAGTGGTGTATGGTATTAATCCTCAGAACTTTGCTTGGACTCTTGAGCCAGAAGAGGAGTTTGAGGCTCCTGAGGCAGTTCTTACATATTCGGCAAAGGGCTTTAGACAAATGTCACTTAATATGCATGAATTTGTTAGAGAGCATATTACACGTGGACCTTGGAAAAAGAAGGAACGCCCGGTTCTTATTAATAGCTGGGAGGCTTCTTATTTTGATTTCAGCGAAAACTCATTACTTAAGCTTGCAAAAACTGCAAAGAATGCAGGCGTAGAGCTATTTGTTATGGATGATGGCTGGTTTGGTGATAGAAATGATGACCATAGAGCTTTAGGCGATTGGGATATTGTTAATAAGAAAAAGCTTCCAGGTGGTTTGGAAGGTCTTGCTAAGAAGGTTACAGATTTAGGTATGATGTTCGGTCTTTGGGTTGAGCCAGAGATGATCAATGTAGACAGCGAGCTTTATCGCAAGCATCCTGATTGGGCTATTGACATTCCTGGAATGGATCATTCTGAAGGCCGCTTCCAGCGTATACTTGACCTTAGCAATCCAGAGGTTGTTGATTATATGATTGATAGAATGAGTGAAGTATTCTCTACACCTAATCTTTCATATATCAAATGGGATATGAATAGAAACTTCTCTGATTACTATTCAAAATATCTTCCAGCTGACAAGCAGTTAGAGCTTAGTCATAGATATGTGCTTGGATTCTACCGATTGCTTAAGACTTTGGCTGAAAGATTCCCTGATATCCTTATGGAAGGCTGTGCTTCAGGTGGTAACCGCTTTGACCTTGGTGTGCTTTGCTATTATCCACAGATTTGGGCAAGTGATAATACAGATGCAGTAAGTCGTTTGGCTATTCAAGATGGATATTCTTATGGCTATCCTCAGTGTACTTATACAGCACATGTATCTGCATGTCCAAATCATCAGACTCTGAGAGTAACACCGCTGGAATCAAGATTTGCAGTAGCAAGCTTTGGTGTCCTTGGCTATGAGCTTAATCTAAACGATATGAAGGCAGAGGATATTGCAGCTGTTAAGGCACAAATCGAGCTTTACAAGCAGTATCGTAAGACCTTACAGTTTGGCGATTTTTATCGTCATAGAGCTGACAATATTTACGAATGGAGTATTGTTGATAAGGACAAGAACACATCAGTTTCAATGCTTATGCAAAGAGAAATTGTTGCAGGTGACCAGTATCTTAAGCTTGATATGGCAGGTCTTGATGATAATACCAAATATCATTTCTTTGGCAGAAAGCTAGAATATAATGTTAAAGGCTTTGGAGATTTGGTAAATACAGTAGCACCTGTACACATTAAACAGGATGGAATTCTTCATAATGTAATTGCAAAGTTTGTTAAGATGCCAGGAGAGATAGAAGACCACATTGCTTATGGAGATACCTTGAATGCTAATGGGGTTAAGCTGGTACAAAGCTTTGTTGGTACAGGCTTTAATGAAGAAGTCAGATACTTCCCTGATTTTGGGGCAAGATTATATTTTGTAGAGAAGTGCCAATAAAAAAACGCCTGCAGTTAACAAAGATTATAATTCTTTGGTAACTGCAGGTGTATTAACTAGGGTTATAATGTATGCTTGTCAATATAGTTGCTGCGATATTTGCTATAAACGATTTTTTGAGCCCGATATAATCCTGAATAACCTGATACCCAATAGCTAAAGGCTACTGCAAGAAGGAAATAAGGCATCGGTTCATATCCAAATAGCTCAAAGCAAATAAGAAGGCTTGATATTGGGCAGTTAGTAACACCACAAAATAGTGCTCCCATTCCAACAGCAGCTAAAAGCTCAGGGGATACATTGAAAGTACCGCCAATTGCTGCACCAAGGGTTGCACCAATAAATAATGTAGGAACGATTTCACCACCTTTATATCCGCAGGATAATGTAAGGGTGGTGAAAATCATTTTCAGCAAAAATGCAAATAGGCTTATTTTAGCGCCTGTAAAACATGCAGCAATTACTGCTGTACCAGTACTGTTATAATCAGTGGTTCCCACAATAAGAGTAAGAAGAAGCACTGATGTACCGCCGATTAAGGCTTTTATGTAAGGGTTAGTAAGCTTCTTTGAAAGGAACTCTTCGTATTTATGTAGCATGGTACAAAATAGGATTGATGCTAATCCACAAACAATAGCAAATACACAGATAAGTATTGCTGACTTGATTGTAAATGCAGGAATATGTGGTATCTCATAGATTTCTGAGGTGAGTCCAAAGTGGGCTGCTATATATCTGGCTATTAAAGAAGATATAACGCAGGGAACCAATGCTGCATAATGCATAATTCCAACGGAAACAACTTCCATAGAAAAAATGGCAGCTGCCATTGGAGTTCCAAATAGTGCTGAAAAGGCAGCGCTCATACCACACATAATCATAGTTTTTTTGTTTGTGGAATTAAGCTTTAATACACGTCCAATTCCATTTCCTATGGCACCACCCATTTGAAGAGCGGCACCTTCACGTCCTGCGGAACCTCCTACAAGATGTGTAAGAAGGGTGGCAATAAAAATCAGTGGAGCTAATCTGAAAGGAAGTCGCTCATCTGATTGAATGGCTGCTATAACAGTGTTTGTGCCACTATCTTTAACTTTTAATATCTGCTTATACATAAATGTAATTACTACAGCACCTACAGGTAAAAGGTATATTAAATAGGTATGGCTTTCTCTAAAACCAATAACGTATCTCATTGAAAGACCAAAGGCAGTGGCAAATAAACCTACTACAATTCCAATAAATATGGCTGCAATTGTCCAGCTTACTACAGATAATGCTCTTTGACCGTTGTGATCTACTTTGTGAAAAAATCGTTCTTTAAATTCTGTATAGTTCATAAATATTCCCTCTTTTATTTTTCTCTAATGGATATGCTATCATTCTATTTTTTATAGTGCAAGAAATCCATTGACTTTAGTTTTTAAATTGTTGAAAATTATAATTAAGAAAGTGAAGGAATGCTATGAAAAATATTTTTATTGTAAATACTGCAAGCAGAACAGGTAAGACTAAAGAAACCTGGGAAAAACTAAAGGAACATTTAGAAAAGCTTGAAATAGAATATGAGGTTCATTTTACCAAAGGACCAGGTGATGCAACAGCTTTTGCAAAAGCAGCTACAGGAAAGGGTGAAGAAGTAGCACTGTTTGTAATGGGTGGCGATGGTACTTTAAATGAAGCCTTAAATGGAATAGAAGATTTTGAAAACACATATTATACCCCATTGCCAGCTGGCTCAGCTAACGATTTTGCAAATGGAATTGGATTAAAAGGCGAGATAATTGAAATCCTTGATAGAGCCTTAACATCTAGTGATTATAGGCTGTTTGATATTGGAAAAATTACATACATAGAAGACGGAGTATCAAAAGATAGGCTTTTTGGGGTAAGTGCAGGAATAGGAGTAGATGCCTATGTGTGCTTACAGGCACTTGATAGCAGGCTTAAGAAATTTCTAAATATATTTGGAGCTGGTTCTGCTACATATGGTCTCCTTACAGTCGGAGATATTTTTACAATGCCTTTTTCTGATGCTAAGGTGACAATTGATTACAAAGAAAAAACTGAAATTAGAAATATAAAAAGCACCATTTTTGCTGCTGCCATGAATTGTAAGGCTGAGGGAGGAGGTATTCCGATGGCTCCTGATGCAGCGGCTGATTCTGGATATCTTACTGCTTTTATAGCCCATGATATTAGTAGATTTCGTTGCCTTACATTACTACCTAGTCTTGTGGCAGGAAAACACATGGGAAAGGAAGGTTTTGACCTTATAGATTTTGATAGAATCGAAATTAACATGGCAGATAAGATGTGCGTACATGCAGATGGAGAGCATGTGGGATTTCTTAAAAATCTATTATTTGAATGTATGCCACAAATACTTAAAATTAGGGGAATATAGCCTTTTTTGCATGAACAAAATATAAAAAATGTATTAAAATTATATAAAGTAACATATTGTTATTTTATTCACATATAGGTATAATAAAAACTGAGGGTAGGGAATATAGTTTCTCTATATATTAAATAATTATCAAGGAGGATTGGATATGATTTTCCAAATCACTAATCTTTGGCAGATCCTTGGCTGGTGCCTTGTATTTGCTGGATTGATTATCATGAATGAACTCGGCCGTCGTACAAAGGTCGGTGGTGTGATTATCTTCGTTATCATCC
This sequence comes from Pseudobutyrivibrio ruminis, assembly GCA_015057315.1. Classification (GTDB taxonomy): domain Bacteria; phylum Bacillota; class Clostridia; order Lachnospirales; family Lachnospiraceae; genus Pseudobutyrivibrio; species Pseudobutyrivibrio ruminis_D. The sequence continues at coordinate 40,288 of SVER01000028.1, forward strand.
CATGTATTCTTACAGTTTATTTCATCTTAGCACACGTTGGTTTATTCGGCGGTGCTTCAAATCCAACTGTTGCATATATGGATGGTTGGTTCCACTATTTCAAGCTATACGCAGCAGACATCGGATGCGTTGGCTTTATGATGATTAAGTATAAGTGGGGCATTGGTAAAGAAAAGTGGTTCGCTTGGTGGCCATGGTTCATCGTAGCAGCTAACATCATGATTGCTAATGTTTCTGATATGGAGTCAGCTCTTGCAGCTTACTCAATCACAGGCGACCTTTCAGGTGCTTGGTGGTGTTCAAACGAAGGTGTATTCATCTATGGTGGATGGTGGAATGTTGTCAACGCTATCGCAGGTCTTATCAACATCTTCTGTATGACAGGTTGTATTCACCTTTACACATCAAATGATAAGAACCAGTCAGATATGCTCTGGCCAGATATGACAATTTGGTTCATCGTTGCTTATGATGTATGGAACTTCGAATATACATATTTGAACCTTCCTACACATACATGGTACTGTGGTGTTGCACTTCTTCTTGCTCCTACATTTGCAAACGCTCTTTGGAACAAGGGTGCATGGATTCAGAACCGTGCTAACACACTTGCAATCTGGTGCATGTGGGCTCAGGTAGTACCTCTATTCCAGTTAAAGGGTACATTTGCAGCTGTACTTCCTCGTGTATACGGTGGCGCTACAGAAGCTGGTATCACAACAATGGATCTTTATGAGCAGGCTATCGCTCTTTACCAGGCAGGTCAGGGTAAGACAGCAGCAGCAAACGAGGCTATTGCAGCAATGGGTATCACAGCAGATCCTACAATGCAGGGCTTTGTAGCTATGATGGCTCTTGCAATTAATGGTCTTTGCATTGCAGTAATCATTAGAAATGCTATCAAGATTGGTGGCAACCCATATTCAAACGAAGTATTCGTTGGAACAAAGGATTACGAAGAGGCACTTGCTCGTGCAGCTAAATAATTGTAATTAATATCAGGACATCCACGGTTGTGGATGTCCTTTTTATTTAAGTGTGTTAAAATACCTTAAGGAGGATAAGATGGTTAAGGTATATTATTTGATGCACAGCTCATTTGTTGTTGAGCTTATGGATAGATATTTATTATTTGATTATTTTAATAGGGATGATTTGTCTGCCTATGTACAATACAGAGGCGGGCTGCCAGAATTTGATATTGAAAAAACTCTTTACGTTTTTTCCAGCAATGGTCGAAAGGATCATTACACTCAGGATATTTTTAATATTCCTGGTGTAAGAAAATTTATTCTTTCCAAAGATATTAAGATAAATAAAGGAATAGTAGAAAAGGAAAGAGTGCAGTTTGTAAAGCCACTTCATAAGTATGAGGTGGATGATATGAAAATCGAAACGCTTAGATCTAATGATGTGGGATTAGCTTTTGTTATAAGTGTAGGGGATTTTAATATATATTTTGCAGGCACTCTTAACTGGTGGAATGCTGAAGGACGCGGAGAATTATACGGGGAGCAATATGGCAGAGAATACAGGCGTTACCTAAAGCCTATTTTAAATCGTAAATTCGATATAGGTTTTGTTCCTATGGACGGAAGAATGGGCGAAGATGGGTACTTCCTTGGTATGGATTATTTTATCAAGCATATCGATTGCGATACCATTTTCCCAATGAATATGTGGGGGCAGTATGAATGGATAAATAGGTTTAAGACCAGACCTGATGTGGCTAACCTGAAGGAGCGGGTGGTTGATATAGATAGAGAAAATATGATATTTGTAATAGAGGACTAGAATGGTTTTTAGCAAAAAGCTTACAGCAGAAGAATTTAATCCTGAGGTTATAATGAACTCAGGGCAGGTCTTTAGGATGAAGCGTGAAACAAAAGGGGCAGATGGAATGCCTGATACCTATAGCGCTTGTTCTGGAGACAATGATATATATTTTTATTTAAATAAGGAAACAGATACCTGGGATTTTGTCTGTGAAGAGAGCCAGTGGGAATTTTGGCAGAATTATTTTGATTTTAATACAGATTATGTGAAATACAATAATCTTATACGTCAGTCAAATGATAAATTCTTAAAGGAAGCTCTTATGGATTCCTTTGGTATGAGAATATTAAGACAGGATTTGTGGGAAGTATTTATTTCTTATGTAATATCACAGAATAATAATATTCCTAAGATAAAAAAATCAATTCAGTGTCTTTGCGATAGATATTCTGATGGAATTCATTTTCCAAAGGCTTCGGTTTTAGCCTATATACCGCAGGATGAGCTTATGGATGGCACAGCCTTGGGCTACAGGGCAGATTACATAATAGGTATTTCAAAGCAGGTGGTTGAAGGAAAGCTTGATATTTTAAAAATCAGTCAAATGAGCTATGAGGATGCATATTCGGCATTGCTTCAAATCAAAGGCATAGGCCCTAAGGTTGCCAATTGTATTATGCTTTATGGTTTTCATTTTATGGAAAGCTATCCTATTGATACCTGGATGAAAAAAATAATTGCTGAGGATTACAGTAATTATTCTAAGAGTGAATATCTTGAATATATAAATAGTAGTTACAGCGGATTTGAAGGATACGTTCAACAGCTTCAGTTTTATCATAAAAGGAATAAGTAACTTAGTGGGGATGAATAATGTTTAAGTATCATTTATTGGCACTTTTGCTTGGCACGGTTTTAGATGCTATATTTGGAAGAATATATAGTATATGGAATCCCTTTGATACAATAAAGGAATATGTACGCTTTTTGGATAGGGCACTACTTGGTGATGAAATAATATTGATAGAGGATTCTAAACAACGTCAGCTTGGTCTATGGCTTGTGTTTTTAGTTATAGCTCCTGTACTTGCTGTTGTTTTGTTCTTTAACATGTTATTTTATGAAATCTCAATATTTACAGGTGTGATTTTCGAAGCATTTGCTACTTATCTATGTTTAGAAGGGCATTATCTTTTTTACGGCGGAAGAGCAGTTATGTCAGAGTACTATGGAAGTGGCTTTGTAGCTATGAAAAGAATGGCAGAAAAATTCACATCTTCTGATAGTAAGGCAGATACAGCGGAGGCATTGACAAAGGAGACTATTACATATATTGCAAGTGGTGCTACAGATTTAGTGTTAAATCCATTCTTAATAGCCTTTTTCTTTGGACCGGTAGGAGCTTTTTTGTATCGTTGTCTTCATATTATAGAAAGTCGGGTAGGAATTTTTAGCAATGGATGTAGCAAAGAAAATAGATATATGCTGTTTGGATATTATCCAGCAAAGCTGATTTATTTAATAGGTTACATTCCAAACAGGATAAATGGGGCACTTACAGTATTTGCCGCCAAATATACCTTCGGCGATTTTAATGGCAAAAATGCCCAGTATATTCACCTTAGAGATAGATTTAAAGCAGTGTCAGCTTATGCTGGGGCTTTGGGAATTACATTGAAAAACGGACATATTGGTGATGAGGATAATATAACATCACCAAAGGCTTTGAGAACTGCAACCAATTTATTACGCAATACCTGTATGATATATCAGTTAATTTTAGTGATTTTATTATTAATTTTCTGAAATACGGGTGGAATTTAAAAGTGCTTTGGATTATAATTTATTCAAGTATGTAGTAAAATTTAATTGGTTAAATATTTTGTAATATAGGAGGAATTGCTATGTCTGCATTTTTATCTAGTTTTGCAAGTTATCTAATTAAAATGATCATACTGGTTGTTTTAGGCTTATGCGGTGGCTTTATAGGTATCAAGCTTCGCCAGTCTAGCGACAGGAAGAAGGGCATTACTGAAATGAATAATGAGCCTTCTGAACAGGAATAATTTTTGGAGGACTATTGTTTTGAATAACGGTGTTAATGATTTACGACGCGCCTACTTGGAATTCTTTGAGAGCAAAGGTCATCTTTGCCTCAACAGTTTTTCTCTTGTACCACAGAATGATAACAGTTTACTTCTTATCAACGCTGGTATGGCTCCACTTAAGCCATATTTTACAGGTCAGGAGATTCCACCAAGAAGACGCGTCACAACATGTCAAAAATGTGTTAGAACAGGAGATATTGACAATGTAGGTAAGACGGCTCGCCATCTTAC
>SVER01000029.1 GCA_015057315.1 Pseudobutyrivibrio ruminis
CTTTTGCTGACAGCTCTTTTGACATAATGATAAACAGGCATGGAAGCTTTGATCCTGTGGAAGCACATAGACTTCTTAAGAGAGAAGGGCTTTTTATTACACAGCAGGTAGGAGGCAAGAACGACAGAGATCTTGTTGAGATGGTTCTACCGGATGTGCCTGCACCTTTCCCAGAACTTGAATTGTCAATTCAGAGAAAGAAGTTTGAAGAAGCAGGCTTTGAGATAATAAGAGCCGAAGAAGTATTTAAACCAATCAGGTTCTACGATGTTGGTGCATTTGTATGGTTCGCACACATTATCGAATGGGAATTCCCAGGATTCTCTGTTGATAAATGCTTTGAGAAGCTTCTTGAAATGCAGGAAGCAATTGATAGGAACGGATTTGTAGAGGGAACTATTCATAGATACCTTATAGTTGCAAAGAAAAAAGGCTAATAATGAGATAACGGGGATGGAGGTAAATTGTGAGTATATAGAACCGCCATTTTTCCTGTTCTCATAGGTTTTTGTTTTTCATCAGAAAAACAAGAACCGGACATAGACCAATATTTTCTGAAAGAAAATATTGCTTGGCGAAGCCAAGTTCTTGTGGGCTTTTTCCTTAAGTAGCCCACAAGAAGTCATACTCAAACTAGCTTAATATAGGCCTCATCTTAACAAAATTAGTATGACTAATGTGGAATTTTTTAAAAATATACTTGAAATCAGTACTCACTACTTGAAATTGGGCTGAACCAAGTATATTTTGCCGATTTTTCACATTAGTCATACTTTTTTTCATGGAAAAAGCCTGGCTGAGCGTGATTCTAAGTATATTTTTCAAAAAATCCACATTAGTCATACTAGTTTTCTATGACCCCTAGGCGGAGTCCAATTCCAAGTATATATTCGAAGAATTTCACAACATTCATACCAATTTTTATCAAGCGTTGAAAATAGATTATTATGCCAGAAGGAAAGCAAAATTTTACACAATTTTATTGTCCTAAATGTATAGTGGATGGTACAATGTAATCTGTAAAAGGTAACTAATAACGGGAGGTAGACAATGGTAGAAAATAAATTTTTCCCAGAGATTCACGGAAACTTTGGTTTTGGATGTATGCGACTTCCAATGCAGGGTAAGGAAGTTGACCATGAGCAGTTTAGCAAGATGATTGATGCCTTTATAGCATCAGGTCTTAACTATTTTGATACAGCACATGGATATATAGATGGTAAGTCAGAGACAGCTATTGCAAAATGCTTGTCAGCAAGATATGACAGAAGCAAATTTTTGCTTACAAATAAGCTGACTGAGCCATATTTTAACAAGCAGGAGGATATTCGTCCTTTCTTTGAGAATCAGTTGAAATGGTGCGGGGTAGATTATTTTGATTTCTATCTGATGCATGCCCAGAATAAGGATAACTATAAGAAGTTCCAGGCTTGCAAGGCATACGAGACAGCCTTTGAGCTTAAGAAGGAAGGCAAGATTAAGCATGTGGGACTTTCATTCCATGATAAGGCAGATGTTCTTGATATGATTCTTACAGACCATCCTGAGGTGGAGATTGTACAGATTCAGTTTAACTATGTGGATTATGAGGATGCTTCTGTAGAAAGCCGCAAGGTTTACGAGGTATGCGAAAAGCATAATAAGCCTGTGATTGTTATGGAGCCAGTTAAGGGCGGTAGCCTTGTTAATCTTCCACCAGAGGCGGATAAGGTATTCAGAGCATTGGGTGATAAGAGTAATGCAAGCTACGCTATCAGATTTGCAGCAAGCTTCCCAAGCATGGCAATGGTGCTTTCAGGTATGAGTAATATGGAGCAGATGGAAGATAACCTTAGCTTCATGAAGGATTTTGAGCCACTTACAGAAGCAGAAATGGGTGCGGTAGCACGTGTTACAGGAATCTTTAAGAATCTTAATCTGATTCCATGTACCAGCTGCAGATATTGTATCGAGGAGAATCACTGTCCTAAGAATATCCGCATACCGGATTTATTCTCAGCTATGAATGCTCATGAGGCATTCCATGATTGGAACTCAGGCATGTACTATGAGTTGGTTAGTGCAGGCGACAATGGTAAGGCTTCTGATTGTATCAAGTGTGGTAAGTGTGAAAAGGTTTGCCCACAGCACCTGCCAATCAGAGATTTACTTGATAAGGTAGCAGGAACATTTGACAAGTAATTATAATCAGCTAAATATATGAAACAGTTAAGGAACTGTGTACCTAAAAAGTGCACAGTTCCTTTTTTATTTTTTGTAGAAATAGCTGATTTTAATGATTGAGTTAGTGATTACTTTTTTTAAAACAATCATTAATTTTGACGATTTTACCTCAAATACCGTGAAATAGTGATTATTTGGGTGATTATTTGCATCAAAACAAGGCTCAATTAGGGTATTTGTGAGATATTTATGAAATTATAATGAGCTAATTCACAATCATTCACAAAGATGATTAAATTATCCGAAAACATATTGACCGGATTATAAAAAGCATTTAATGTATTAACAGTGTTAATCAATTAACACCCGAAACTAATTTCGAGGTAGAAAATGAAAAGGACAAATGAGGTAGCAGGAAACAATACAGCAGATTTAACAGAGATGAATCGTTCCGCTATAGTGCGAATCCTTCAGCAAAAGGAGATGTGCACCAGAGCAGAGATTGCAAAGCTCATGGGATTAACCCAGGCATCTATCACAAAGCTTGTTGCTTATTTGATAGATATGGGAATTGTCTCAGAGGTGGGCAGTGTAAAGGGCAAAGGTAATCGACGTTCCATAGGACTTAGATTAAACGCCGAAAAAAATCTGGTTATAGGAGTAAAGTTTTCAAGACATGTATATGCTATAGGCGTGTTTGATATTTCAGGAAAGCTTTATGAGCAAAGTGAGACAGAGTACAGCTTAGAGGAAAAAGCAGGCAAGGTTCTGTCAGACATGAAAGCTCAGATAAAAGCCCTGTTAAAAAAATACGAAAAAGTAGTAGCCATCGGCCTAGCTCTTCCTGGTCCTTATCTTAGAAAAGAAGGACATATAGCAATGGTTACAAGGATGCCTAGCTGGCACAATGTAAACTTCATAGAAGAGTTCAAGGAGGAGTTTGATAAGCCGGTTTTCATCGAGCAGGATGCCAATGCAGGAGCTTTGGCAGAGTGGTGGTTTGGCAATCACGGCAGACCTCTTACATCCTTAACATATTTCCTGGTTGGTGAAGGTGTTGGCTCGGGAGTGGTTGATCACGATAGCTTGCTTCTTGGAAATCAGGGTATAGCCAGTGAGGTTGGTCACATCAGTATTGATTACAAAGGTCCTACTTGCGAGTGTGGCAACAGAGGTTGTTTGGAGCTTTATTGTTCTACAATGGCATTTTTGAAGGAGGCGGAAGAAAAGCTTCCAGAGCTTTTTAAAGAGAGCTACAAAAACAGAGCCCAGGCTTGCGAAAGAGTTTTTGAAGCAGCAAGGAAGGGCAATGAAACAGCAAAGACACTAGTTGAAAAAATAGCTGAATATATAGGTTACGGTTGTGTGACATTAATAAATGCGTACGACCCGGAAATCATAGTAATAGGTGATAGCATTTCAAATGGGAACGAATTGCTGTTGCCAACAATCAAAAGGGTGGTAAAGGAAAGAACCCTACCAGAAATAGGAGAAAGAGTAAGGATAGAAATATCAAATCTAAGCATTGACCCAACATTATATGGTGCAGCGGCCATAGCTACAGACAGGGTGCTTAGAAAACCTAGTGAATACTTAGTTACTAACTAAATTCATGCATAATAAAGGGAGGTAATAGAATATGGAGAAGGATTCTTTAATCCTTGAGATGCGAGGAATCACAAAAGAATTCCCAGGCGTCAAGGCACTAGATGACGTAAACCTCTCAGTGAGAAAGGGCACTATACATGCAATATGCGGTGAAAATGGTGCTGGAAAATCTACACTGATGAAGGTGTTGTCTGGAGTCTACCCATACGGTACTTATGATGGAAAAATCATATACCTGGGCGAGGAAGTCAAATTCAAGAACATCAAAGAATCTGAGGCTGCTGGAATAGCAATTATTCATCAGGAGCTGACGATGATTCCAGAATTATCCATCACAGAAAACATTTTCATGGGCAACGAGATTGAAAGAAAGGGCTTAATCGACTGGGCAGAAGAGAAGCGTCGCACCTACGAAATACTTAAGAAGGTGGGCTTATCAATTAACCCGGATATTCTTATTAAGCATCTGGGTGTTGGACAGCAACAGCTTGTAGAAATTGCAAAAGCACTTTCTAAGAATGTAAAGCTTCTCATTCTCGATGAGCCAACATCAGCGCTGAATGAAGCTGATTCAGAGAATCTTCTAAACCTTATGGTTGAGCTTAAGAACAAGGGAATCACATGTATCATGATTTCCCACAAGCTTAACGAAATCGCAGCTGTGTCTGATGACGTTACAGTTATCAGAGATGGACATACAGTTGAAAGCTATCCGGTGGAAGCAGGCAAGGTAGATGAAGATAGAATTATTAAGGCAATGGTTGGTCGTTCTATTGAGAACCGTTATCCTGAGCACGAAGCGCATCCAGGAGATATCATCTTTGAAGTGAAGGACTGGTGTGTTGAAGACCCTGATGTGGAAGGTAGAATGGTTTGCAAGAACGCAAGCTTCAATGTACGAGCTGGTGAAATTGTAGGTTTTGCAGGTCTTATGGGAGCTGGTAGAACAGAGCTGATGCGCTCCTTATTCGGTAAGAATTACGGAATATACAGAGGCGGTACTATCAAGATAAAGGGCCGTGAGGTAAAGCTTAATTCTGTTGAAACTGCTATCAAAAACGGGCTTGCTTATGTTCCAGAGGACAGAAAGAACTTAGGTCTTAACCTGTTAGATTCAATCAGAAAAACTATCGTATCTGCGGATTTAGATAAAATCACAAAAAGCGGTCTTTTAGATTTGAATGATGAGAAAAAGGCAGCAGAGGAATATCGCAAATCTTTGAAGATAAAAACAGCCAATGTAGAGGCAGGTGTTACAACACTTTCAGGTGGTAACCAGCAGAAGGTAGTTTTATCAAAGTGGATGTTTACTGAGCCAGATATTCTTATCTTAGACGAGCCTACAAGAGGAATCGATGTAGGTGCAAAATACGAGATTTACAAGCTGATTCATCAATTGGCTGACGAGGGAAAAGCGGTAATCCTTGTATCAAGCGAATTGCCTGAGCTTCTTGGTATGGCAGATAGAATCTACACAATCTTCGAAGGAACTATCACAGGAGAGATAATGAGTAGTGAAGCAAATCAAGAGGGCTTGATGAAGAAGATGACAATCACATCAAACTAACTAGTGGATATGAAAGGAAGAGATATTATGAAATACATTAAACAGGTGCTTGGTGGAGACCTTCGCCAGTACACAATGGTTCTTGCTTTAGGCGTGTTAATAGTTATTTTTAATATAATTTCTGGTGGAAGAATGCTTACATCTTCTAACTTCCAGAACCTTATTTCAGGAAATGCATACGTACTTGTACTTGCACTTGGAATGTTGATGGTAATTGTAATTGGTCAGATTGATTTGTCTGTAGGTTCTGTTGCAGGATTTGCGGGAATGGTAATGGCACTGGTGGCCAAGAATTACAACGTACCATGGTGGTGTGCAGTGCTTATCGCTATTGTAATTGGTATCCTGGCTGGTGCATGGCATGGATTCTTCTTAGCACAGCTTGGCATTCCAGGTTTCATCACTACCCTTGGTGGCATGATGATTTTCCGCGGTGGCGTTATCTGGATTTCACATTCTATCTCAGTGCCAGCTCCAGAGCAGCTTAAATGGTTTGGCGCAGGCTACTTACCAGAATGGGGTCCAGCTTTTACAGGAATGAACAACTCAACACTTCTTCTTGGAATAATCGGAATCGCTTGCTACATCTTCGCACAGCTTAAGAAGTACAAGCACTCAGGTGACGGCACAGGCGCTAAGGATCCAATTTGGGCAGTAGTTGTAAGAATTGCTCTTATGACAGTACTCATTGGATATTTTACATGGCTATTTGGTTCAGGACGTGTGGGAACATCATTCCCAGTACCAGGACTTATCCTTTTACTTCTTACAATTATCTACCACATCATTACACAGCGTACCAAGTTTGGACGTCACGTATATGCGGTAGGTGGTAACAAGGCAGCGGCAGCACTTTCTGGTGTAAATGTTAAGAAGACATATTTCCTTACAATGATGAACATGTCCTTCCTTGCAGCAGTTGCTGGTATCCTTTTTGTTGGACGTTCAACAGCAGCAGGTCCTGCAGATGGTACATCCTGGGAGATGGATGCAATCGCATCAGTATTCATCGGTGGTGCAGCAGTATCAGGTGGTGTAGGAACAATCCTTGCTACTATTGTAGGTGGTCTTGTAATGGCAGTGCTTAACAATGGTCTTATGCTCATGGGGGTTGGAGCAGATAAGACTCAGGTTATCAAGGGCTTCGTACTTTTAGCAGCAGTTGCCTTTGATGTATATAACAAAAAGAGCGGAAAGAGTTCTATCATAGGTAGAATTTTTTCAAAATAAAACAATTTAGGAGGATGGAAAATGAAAAAAAGAACACTTTTGTCAATGGCGATGGTGGCAACAATGATGGTTGCAACATTTGCTGGCTGTGGGGGTGGTAGAGAGGGAGCTACTGAAACAGCAGAGACACAAACAACTGAAACAACAGAGGCAACAGATTCAGCTGCAGAGGAGACAACAGCTGACATGCCTGGCTTTGATGCAGGGGCAACAATCGGTATTTCACTTCCATGGCTTGGAACACAGAACTGGAAGGAAGCTGAAGAAATGTTTACAACACAGCTTGAGGAAGCTGGTTACACTCCACTTGTACAGGCTGCAGATAACAAGGTTACTCAGCAGCAACAACAGATTGAATCTATGATTGAGAACGGAGCAAAGGTTATCGTTGTAGGTCCTGTTGATGGTTCTCAGCTTGGTTCAGTATTAGAGCAGGCTAAGGAAGCAGGAGTATATGTAATCGGTTATGATAGACTTCTTGAAAATACAACTGGTGTAGATGGAGTTGTACAGTTCGGCTCAGTTAAGACTGGTGAGCTTCAGGCTCAGGCTCTTTTACAGGGTCTTGAGGAGAAGAAGGGTGATAAGCCATACAACATCGAGCTCTTCGGTGGTGGCCCAGCTGACCCTAACGCTCCTAACTTCTTCAAGGGTGCGATGTCTGTTCTTCAGCCACTGATTGATGATGGTACACTTGTAGTTGTTTCTGGTCAGACAGAGTTCACACAGTGTGCAACAGTTGATTGGGACAATGCTAAGGCACAGTCAAGAATGGATTCACTTCTTTCTGGATTCTATTCAGATAAGGAAATTGATGGTGTTCTTTCACCTAACGATGGTATTGCTCGTGCAATCATTACATCATGTGAGAACGCAGGTCAGGATATCCCAGTAGTATCTGGTCTTGATGCAGAAAATGAGTCAGTTGAATGGGTATGGCAGGGACGTCAGTACTCTACAGTTGCTAAGCCAACAGATGATTTGGTTAAGAAGACAATCGAAATCATCAACTCATTACAGGCAGGAAATGGCATGCCTTCAACAGATGTAACAGCTGACAATGGTGTAATCGAAGTACCTATCTACGAGCTTCCACCTGTAGTTGTAACAAAGGACAATGCAAAGGAAGTATTTGCAAACGATCCTTCAAGATTAGATCTTTTAAAGTAACTTCTTCTTCATAATTCTTTTTAACATGGGGCAGTGTTTATCACTGCCCTTATATAGTATTAAAAGCAAAGATAAAAAGGCATCTAGGTGGGAATATGGGAAAAATTGTATTTAGCGATATAGATGGAACATTACTTGATAATAATCACAGAATGCTTGATAGCTCATACGAAGCTATTAAGAAATTGCAAAAGCAGGATATCCCCTTTGTTATCGTAACAGCCAGAGGACCAATGGGGGTGTATCCTATTTTTAAAAGATACAAATTTATCTGCCCTATGGTTTGCTACAGCGGGGCACTGATTATAGGAGCTGATGGGGAAATAGTGTATACCAATGGATTTTCCAAGGATACTGCAAAGGCTATTATCTCCTTTTTGGATAAGGAAAAATTGGATTGTACCTGGAATATTTACACTATGGATTCATGGATTGTAAATAATAGAAGCGATACAAGGGTTGCCAGAGAAGAAGACATTGTGGAGGCAGCTTCCACAGAGGGAGATGTGGACATGCTTTCAGATGGAGCCCAGGTTGGAAAGCTTCTTTGTATGTGCAATCCCAAGAATACAGATGAGATAGAAGCTAAGCTTAGAAAGAAATTTCCAGGCCTTTCTATAGTTCGCTCTTCAGATATATTAATAGAAGTAATGAATAAAGGGATAACTAAAGGAAAAAGTATTGAATTTCTTTGCGAAAAATGGGATATTGATATTAAGGACGCAGTTGCATTTGGTGACCATTATAATGATGTGGATATGCTTGAAAGGGTAGGTCATCCATTTCTTATGGACAATGCACCAGATGAACTGAAAACTAGAATTACAAACGTTACCTATAGCAACGAAGCTGATGGTATCTATTATGGTTTGAAGCAACTTGGTATGATTGAGTAAACTTTGAAAGGAAAAAAGCATGGAAAAGTATGTACTTGATTCGGCAGCAAACAAAACCTTTGTAAGAGAGATTAGGAACAACCTTTTGGCATTTGGCCATCAGTTTCCATCCCCAGGTGGGGGCTCTTATTATCTAGGTGATGATGGTACTCCTTGGAAGGACAGGCCAAGAGAAACCTGGATAACCAGCAGAATGTGCCATGTGTATAGCCTGGGGGCAATGTTAGGTCATGAGGGCAGCGAAGCTCTTGCAGATGCAGCACTGAAAGGCCTTACAGGAGAGCTTCACGATGATGAACACGGTGGTTGGTATGCCGGTCTTACAGCGGATGGTGATATTTTGCCTGATAAGCAGTGCTATGCTCATGCTTTTGTTATTTTAGCAGCATCTTCCGCTATGCTTGCTGGAAGGCCTTTAGCTAAGGAATTACTTAAGGATGCACTTCGTATATACGATAAATTCTTTTGGCAGGATGAAATAGGACTTTCAGTAGATAAATGGAATACTGAGTTTACAGTTCTTGATGATTACAGAGGAATCAACGCCAACATGCATACTGTTGAGGCTTTTCTTGCAGCAGCGGATGCTTTAGGTGACGAAAACTATAGAGTACGTGCAGGTAGAATTATCTCTCATATAGTGGTTTGGGCTAAGGAAAATAATTGGAGAATTCCAGAACATTTTACCAGTGACTGGCAGATGGATTTGGAATGTAATAAGGATAAACCTGATGACCAGTTTAAGCCTTACGGTGCAACTCCAGGTCACGGTATTGAATGGGCCAGATTAATTACCCAGTGGGCAGTATCTACATATCGCAAATACGATAATGAAAATGCTAAAGACTATATTAAGATAGCAGAAAAATTGTACAATACAGCAGTTAGTGATGCTTGGGATGTGGACGGTGCACCTGGTATATGCTACACTACTAATTGGGAGGGCAAGCCTATTGTTCATGATAGAATGCACTGGACATTGGCAGAGGCTATAAACACATCAGCGGTACTCTACAGAGTCACTGGTGATGAAAAGTACAAGGAAGATTATGCCAAGTTTATGGAATATCTAGATGAAAAGGTATTAGACCATAAGAATGGTTCCTGGTTCCATCAGCTTGACCGCAACAATAACCTTCTTGGCACAGTATGGCCTGGAAAATCAGACTTATATCATGCCCTTCAGGCAATGATGATTCCATACAATGAGCTTGTGGGAATCTCCATAGCCACCGCAATTAAAGGAGGGAAGTAAATGAAAAATAAGACAATACTGTCAATGGTATTGGCTGCTACCATGCTAATTGCAATAATGTTTGGATGCGGTAGCGATAATCAGGATATATTGAACCCACAGTTAATGGACCCACAGGGAACTAACGATGCTGGGGTAGTTGATCAGAATACAGAAATGCCGGGCTTTGAATCAGATGCTGTTATCGGAGTAACACTTCCATGGCTAGGCACTCAAAACTGGGTTGAAGCCAAGGAAATGTTTGCAGATCAGCTTAGCAAGGCAGGCTACAAACCATTTATAGAGGCGGCAGATCAAACAGTTACATTGCAGCAGCAACAGATTGAATCCATGATAGAAGCTGGGGCGAAGGTGATAGTTGTAGGACCTGTAGATAGCGCTCAGCTGACAGATGTTTTGGATAAGGCTAAGGCGGCAGGAATATACATTATTGGATATGATAGATTATTAGAGAAAACAGCAGGAGTTGATGGAGTTGTTCAATATGGCTCTGTAGAAACAGGCAAGCTTCAGGCAAGTGCACTTGTACAGGGCTTGCAGGAAAAGAAGGGTGAAAGTCCATACAATATAGAGCTCTTTGGTGGCGGTCACGCTGATCCTAATTCACCAAACTTCTTTAACGGAGCTATGTCAGTGTTACAACCATTAATAGATGATGGAACGTTGGTTGTCACATCAGAGGAGACTGATTTTATACAGTGTGCAACAGCAGATTGGAACAATGCAAAGGCTCAGGCAAGAATGGAAAAGCTACTTTCTACTTATTATACAGATAAGGAAATAGATGGAGTGCTTTGTCCTAACGATGGTATTGCAAGAGCCTGTATCACAGCATGTGAAAGTGCTGGACAGGATATACCTATTGTTTCAGGCCTGGATGCTGAGAACGATTCGGTTCAGTGGATTTGGGAAGGCAGACAGTATTCCACAATAGCTAAGCCTACAGATAAGCTTGTAGAAGAGACAATTGATGTTATTAATTCACTTAGGGACGGCAAGGGCTTACCTGAAACAGATGTTACAGCTGACAATGGAGTAAAGGATGTTCCTATATTTGAGCTTACTCCTCTTATTGTTACAAAGGAAAACGAAAAGGAAATATTTGCTAACGACCCAACTAGATTAGAGCTATTAAAAGATTAATATAAAATGACAAAGGCCTAAGCGTTTTGCTTAGGCCTTATCTAATGCATTT
The DNA here is from genome assembly GCA_015057315.1 of Pseudobutyrivibrio ruminis. Lineage (GTDB taxonomy): Bacteria > Bacillota > Clostridia > Lachnospirales > Lachnospiraceae > Pseudobutyrivibrio > Pseudobutyrivibrio ruminis_D. The sequence goes on from SVER01000029.1 coordinate 11,085, forward strand.
TTTAGCTTATCAAGTAGCTTGCCATATTCCACAAGCACATGATTGTGATGTTCCTTAATATAATCTATCCTGTTTTCTTTAACAGCAAATTCTAATTCTTTAGCCAATGCCGAAAGCTCCAATGCTCCTATAGTAGAAGATGTGCCCTTTAATGAATGGGCAACTATCTGATAATTTGGCCAATCATTAGCCTTGAAATGTTCTTCAAGGGCAGGGCGTTTGTCCTCAGTAATATAGGTGTTAAGAATCTGTTTGTAAAAATCCTCATCACCAGCGGCAAATTCAAGTCCGGCTTTTGTGTCAAGAAAGTCAATAGAATTTAGAAAATCAGATGTAGGCTCTGTGCTATTGGCTACTAAAGGTGTTGCTTCAACAGTTTTGTTTAGGTGAACCAGGTTAGGAGGAAGGTGCTTGATAATAGTTTGTTCCAAGTCTATTAGTTTAATAGGCTTGGACAGATAATCATCAAATCCGCTTTCCAAATAGTTTTGGTCAGCCCCAATCATAGCATTTGCAGTAAGCATGATTACCGGGGTATTAATATTAAGGCCTTGTTTATTAGCCTTAAGTCGTTTCAGAACTTCAATACCGTCCATTTCAGGCATCATGTGATCTAAAATAACCAAATCATATTTTATTTTATTTAATCTATCTAGTGCATCAGCACCATTTAAGACAGAATCAATTTTTATTTGTGTCTTTTTCAGCAATCCAGCTAAAACATCCAGATTCATTTGCACATCGTCTACACTTAATATCTTAGCATCAGGTGCAGTGAATAGTGCTTTGTGAATTGTGGACATGTTTGCATAATTCTTAGTTATATCACCAATAGGCGAATTATCTATGATATGCTGTGGAATTTCCACTGTAAAAACTGAACCTTTTCCGTAAACGCTTTCTACATGTATCTGACCGTTAAGCAGGTTTACCAGATTTTGAGTAATGGAAAGACCTAAGCCTGTTCCTTGAATAGAACGATTTCTGGTCAGCTCAAAACGTTGAAAGTTTTCAAAAACATGTGGTAAATCCTTTTCACTAATACCAATACCATTATCTATGACAGAGATAATAAGATTGATTACATTATTTTGTATGCTTTCATAAGTGATTTTTACTGTAATGGCGCCACCATCTGGCGTATATTTTACTGCGTTAGACAATAAGTTAGAAATAATTTGCTTTAGGCGTACCTCATCACCATCCAGCCATTTAGGCAAATTAGGATTACAATCTATGGTTAATGTTTGCTTTTTTGCCGAAGCTAAATTAGAAAACAGATTGTAGCAGTCAGATATAATATTTTGAATACAATATTCGTTAGAAATAATTTCTAGCTTACCAGATTCAATCTTGGAGAAATCCAAAATATCATTAATCAGAGTTGATAGATTCTTGGAAGCTATACCGATATTCTCAGCGTATTTTAAAATATTACTATCTGTACATTCTCTGCAAATAAGCTCATCCATACCAGAAATAATGTTAATAGGTGTTCTTATTTCATGGGAAATATTACTTATAAATTGAGATTTAGCTTCATTGGCTGCCTGAGCCTCTTCAACAAGTCGGTTTTCTTCCGTCAGGTCATTAGCAACTAGGATGTAACACATTGGCTCGTTGTTTTTATCCATTTTGCAGGAAAAGTTTACAAGGGTAACCTTATTAGTGACTTCGGAGGTTAACCTGTAGTCGATGGCAACACCTTCAGTTGCAGTTTCAAACATTTTAAGAGGCTCACCGCTTTTTAATTTGAATATTTCCTTTAGTCTAATGCGATGAGGCTCTTTATCAAGTCCAAGTAGCTTATTAGCATACTCGTTAGAAAGGTTTAGATGATAGTTTGTATCAAATACTAATAGGCCGGTTGGCAGAGTAGAAAAAATATCCCTACTAATGCTGTTGACTGTAATATAAAAGGCCATATAACTATTTGCTGCTATGTAAAATACAGCAAAGGCAATACATATCCCTGCACAATAGAAAATGTGGGCAAATGATATGTCGTGACTAATCTTAATTAAATCAGGTATGGTTGATATTGCCAAAATAACATTAGATACAAATGTATAAAAAATCAGTTTTTTCTCACGACGGTATTTTGAATTCAAAGCCCATACCACACTGATTACTAAAAGGCACACTATAAGTATGGCTAAGTAGGTGTAATGGAAAATGTGTCTGTATGGATCGGAACGAATGTAGCTTGTAAAAGAATCATATCGAATAAAGTGATCTGTTTCAGGATTTCCATATATGAAAATATCAAAGCCAGCTGCAATCAAGGCGATACTTATAATAGAATATTCAGCAATCTTACTGAAATTAAGGCAACTGGTAATCAGCATGATTTCTGCCAATAAATAAATGTCTATGCCAATTAAGCCTATAACTCTAAATATATAAGCTAAAGTAAGATTGGTGCTTAGTGACATGACGGAATATCCTGTAAGGCATAATCCATTACCAAATGCAAGTAGGAACACTGAGTATTTGAAGAAGCCATGTGTATGCTTCTCCCTTTTTAGGAATAATGCCCCAAGCTGTATTGATACGGCACCAGCCATTAATAATATGAGATTTATGTAAAGTATATTTTCTAAAAAGATTTTCATAAACATATTATATAAAATAATTTTCAGATTTTCATTATCAAAGTGTATGAATTGTGGTATTATTTTTACATACATATAATATGTATGGGGGGTTGAGATATGAGGGTAGCAGTTATTGATGATGAAAACATCTTTCGCATGCAATTAAAAATGATGGTGGAAAAGCTTGCCAAGATAAAAGCAGTACATATCTTGGTAGATGAGTTTTCTGGAGGGCAGGAATTCATTGATGCTTTGTCAGAAAAAAGATATGACATTGTATTTATGGATATATACATGCCTGGCATGGATGGAATTGAGACAGCAAAAACACTTCGAAGAAGAACTGAACGTACATTTCTTATTTTTCTAACTGCTTCTGATGGGCATTATCCGGATGCTTTTTCATTGCATGCATTTGATTATGTAACCAAACCATTTACTATGGAAAGAATAGACCAGGTGCTCACTGAAATATTGGAGCACACGCCGCTTGATACGGCATTTATAAAGATTTCCAATGCTGGCAAGGATGAGCGAGTAAAGCTTAAAAACATAGTTTCAGTTACAACTGATGGTCATTATTTGGAAATCAAAAAGGATGATGGAGTAATTAAGCGAGCGAGACTTACCTCTGGTGAGTTTTTAGAAATGACAGGTTCTGACAAAAGGTTTGTAATTATAAACCGAGGCATTATAGTTAATATGGATTACTTAAATCTTATAGAAGGAACTGAAGCCTACATGTCAGATGGAAGTACTTATCCGGTATCTACCCGTAAGCTTCCAGAATTACTTCAGGTTGTTGAAGAATATAAATACAATAATCAATAAAAAAATGAAGCTAGTGCAACAGGTTTTGCCAGAATTTGAACAATCTTGCCAAAACTATTGCGTCTAGCTTTTTTTTTGTTAATCTATTATAAGAAATAATTTGTGAAAGGGTAAGGTGGTTATGAAGAGTGATTCGGCTAGAGCCATAGCTCTAGGCTTGTCGACAATCACATTAGCGAGTACGGTTACATTTCCAGTACAGGCAGAAGCTTCAGAGAATTCTGAAAGCCTTGTTTTGGCGCCTTCAGATAATGAGGTTAGCACAGAACAGTCTGAGGAAGCTACAGTTGTTCAAGAAGCCGAAACTCTTTCAGAATCTGTTAATGATACAGTTTTAGATACAGTTAATGACACTAAAGTTCCAGAGGCTGTCAGTGCCAAGGATAATATAGAAGAAGCAACAGAAGCTGTTAATAATATTGAAAAAGCCAAGGAAGCTATGGACGATTCTGTTAACCAGCAAGAGACTATTTCGGATATTGCTGATGACGCAGCTGCTGTGGCAGAAGAGAATGCAGCTGCAGCCTCATCGGCAGCGGACAATGCGAAGGCTGATGTTGTAGCGAAGGATACTTCTAAGGCAGAGGCTGTAATTATTATTAGCGAAACAGAAAAGTCTGTTGAGCAGGCAGCTAACAGCTTTGACGAAGCAAGGGCATCTTATGATAATGCACTTAATTCACTAGAGGCTGCCAAGGATGATTACATGGTAGCCGTGGAGGCATACAATTCTAACAAGAATAAGGCAACATCTGATTTAGCAAAGGCCAATGATGATTTAGCAAAGGCTGAGGCTAAAATGGCACAGATGCAAAAAGAGTTGGAAGCAGCTAGACAGGCCTTGGTGGATGCAGGTGCCGAAGCTCTTGTTGCAGCAGACGACAATAAAGCTGATGCCGCTTCTTATGTAGAGACCATTGTTAAATACTACTATGTACCTAAGCAGGAACTCTCTGATGGTCAGCACATAGCTGATTTTACAGTTGGAGAAAATAATGGGGATTATATTTCTATTTCCTATAATGTTGTAGATGATGCTGGAAATATTCTTAGAAATGTAACAGCAGATTATGGATACACCATTGATAAGGCTACAGGAGAAATCAGCATATTCGATAATAAGCTTTACTACGAATACACTAATGCTGACGGGCAGGTTGTGCGTCTTACAAAGGAAGAAGCAGCAAATCTAGAAAACAATAGAATCGAAATAGGTAAGTATTGGACCGCAACTGGTGCTTATATACCTAGATATGAGGAACAGACTATATATCAAGGCTTCATTCCGTTTTTTAATTATTCTGATGCCAAGGCTATAGCTCAAGGAAAGGAAGAAATTGAAAGCCTATATGCAGCTTCGCCATGGCACTATAATGCAAGCGCTGATTTTGTGGAAGGCACCAAGACGCCGTTGCTTGTTTCTTACGCATTAAATATCAAATATAACGTGTCTTATGACCAAGTGGAAACCTATTACATAGGGGCAAACAAAATAGATTATGCTACACTTGTTGACCAGTATGCAAAATCTGGTAGAAGGGTAATTAGCTCATCCTACGAATTAAGGCAGGGCATAGTTAGATACATACAAGAATATAAGATATCTGATGATATAGCTGGTACTGAATTTGATTCATACAAAGAGGCTATTGCAGCAGTTGTAAAAGAGGCTGGCGAACAGCATGGCGCTAGCAATATAGATATTGCTAACAGTACACAATTGGCTGTGAAGGAAAATACTAAATATGCTGATGTTTTCGAAAAGCATATTAATGAAGGGACAGCCTTGTTTAGAAGCCTTGGCAAGGATTATACATCATATATAACCAATGTAAGGGCGCAGCTTTTGGAATACACCAGACTTCTTTCAGAGGTTAGTGCCGCAAGAACCGGCTATGCAGACGCAAAGGCTAAGGTGGCTAATCTTCAGGGTAGTATTGAAAAGTTAAATAATGCAGATGATGTTGCTACAGCTGTACAGTTAGCAGAGCTTCAGGCAAAACTGGATAAGGCTAAGATAAAGTTGGATATTGCCAAGGATAATCTTGATTCAGCTAAGGAATCTCTTAGCGAGGCTAAGCTTTTATTTAATAAAAGATTTAATACAGCACCAGCAGTACCAACTACTAATTCAGTTCAAGAAGAAATAATAGAAGCTATACCTATTGAAGAAACAGAAGTTGAAAAGCCAGAGGAATTAGAAGAGCTTATAGAAGAGAATGAGCGTAAGCCAGTTAATATGCAAAATAATAATAATTCCTCTACCAGTGAGAATAGCCTTAGTGATGGACAATCAGAAGAGGGTAATGTACCTTCAGAAGACAATATCGAAAATACGATAATTACTATCCCAGAGGAGGAGACACCTAAGGCAATAACCGTTGCCGGGCTTCTTGCTAGAGGAAAATGGTTCATTGGCTTGGCAGGAGTTTCTACTGCAGGCATTGGCGTTGCAGTGTTAGAGGCAAAGCATCGTGCAGCTATAAAGCTTTTAGACAAATTAAATCAATAAAGTTACAAAAGAGACCAGCGAAAGCTGGTCTTTTTTTTAGAGAATAATATTACGAAAAATAACTTTTTTTGCCAGAATTTTGACGTTCTTGCCAAATCGTTGTATCCCAAAATTCAATTTGTTAAATTTATTTTTGGAGAATTTATCATAAAAATCTTAAAAGGATTACAAAAAAATTAGATAGAAAGGGAAATGAGATGAAAAGTAAGGTTGTAAAGTCAATGTCATTAGGTCTTTCTGCAGTCACACTCGCTGGTTCAATGAATATTACTGCATTAGCAGCAGAAGCTCCAACAGAGATTACAGTGCAAAATGAAGCGTCACAGGAAGCTACTGCTACTGAGCCTGAAAAGGCAGACGACAATCAGAATGGGGAAAAAGTCGTTGAAGATGATTTATTAGTGGAAAATACTCCAGTTGTCGCTGAGGATGAAAAATTAGTTAATGAATCTGCTGAGGATGCAGGAAACAATCAATCAGGAATTGTGCCAGGCAATCCTTTTGATAACGGTATAATTGTTGGCGGACCAGTTTCTGAGGCTGAGATAGAATTAGCTAAAGAGCTTTCTGATCAGATGAATGAATCAAAGGCAGATTTTGAAAAGCATACTGCTGAAGTAGTAAATATTGCAGAAAATTCAGAAGCTGTTGCAAGTGATGATGTAAGATATGATTCAAGCAGTAATGTAGAAGTAAAGACTGAGGAAACAGATAGTATAGTACCACAAGTTGTTGAAGGTGCTGAAGAAGAAATGAATGAGCTTGTAAAAAGTGGTAAGGCAGTAAGACGTTACTTCTACAATGGTAATTACTATCTTGAGGATGCTTTCAAAAATATAGAAGCTACATTGTCAGAAGATGAAAAGAAGAAGGTAACTAATGCTTATCTTATTCTTATGGATTCAGATACAGTTAAGGAGAAGTATTCAACTACTACAGACACTTCAGATGTTAAGACAGTTGATGGCGTAGATTGTCCTACTGTTGAAAGCTTAGTAGCAGAAGGCGATGCAACAGTTGTATCATTCTTTGATGAGAATGGTAACTTCATTCAGAATGTAATTAATGTAACTACAAAGGCTAAATACAAATTCAGAAATGGTGTTATTTCTGAAATTGATATGAATCAGCGTAATGAAGCTATTGCAAAATACCAGAAGGAATTTATGGAAAAGACTATGGCGGTTATCAAGTCAAATCCAAGTCTTGCTGGACTTGTAGCAGCATTACCAGTTAATTATCCTTTGGTTCCTGAAAATACAGCGCCAGTTGGAAAAGGATATTATGCTTTAGGTGTTTCTCATGAGGATGGCGATGGTTTTTATATTGCTAACTGTGCAAGCAGATATTATACAAACGTTTATGCAAATGAAAACTATGCAACACTTCCACAGAAATATACAGCAAAGGCATATACACTTAAGATCAGTGTTGTAGGAACAACTTATAAATTTATACAGCAGATTGATCCAACACCAACACCAGGTCCAACACCAACACCAGGTCCAACACCAGGCCCAACACCAACACCGGGTCCAACACCAACACCGGGTCCAACACCAACACCGGGTCCAACACCAACACCGGGTCCAACACCAACACCGGGCCCAACACCTACACCAAACCCAACACCTACACCAACACCAATCATCATTCCAGATGCTGCTCCAGTACCAGCTGTTGGTCCACAGCAGCCAACTAGAACAGCTAGAAGAAATACAACTGTAGAAGAAGTGGCTATTGATGATGAGAACACACCACTTTCAGGCGATTCAGCTACAGCAAATAAGGCTGAAAAGGTTGAAGAAAAAGAGGAAGTTCAGGTTGAGGATCAAGAGATTCCAACAGCAGGAGAAGTAAAAAAGAGCTTTTTAGAGCGCTCTTGGTGGTGGTGGCTACTTATTATTATTGCAGTAATTAGCGGTGCAGTAGCTTACGAAAAGAAGGCATCTAAGAATAAAAAGGATGATGTAAAGTAATAGAGGGGATAAGCTACAAATATAGTAGTCGTTTATTAAAAGGGAAATATATATGAGAGTGTTAATATTTAAGGTGAAAATGTTTAGAACAATGCTTGAAAACTATAAGCTTAGAAAACAGCTTAAAAAAGCTGACCAAGATAAAAACTGATTTGCCTAAAAAATAGCTTGTTGTCAAATTGGCAACAAGCTATTTCTATGTTTATTAATAAAATATTATAACTGTGAAGTACAGTGTGGGCAGCGTGTTGCCTTGATATCAATCTTGCTAAAGCAATAAGGACATTCCTTTTCAGTAGGAGCAGCAGCCTCTGCCTCTTCTTTATCACGCTTAATGATTGCAGCAGCCTTTTCACTTGCATGATTTATTCCCTTAATAATGCAGAAAATAACAAGTGCTGTGATTAAGAAATTAATTACTGCTGTAATGAAATTTCCATAATAGAGAGTAGGCGCTAATTCTCCAATACCAAGTGTAACCTTAAGCTCAGAAAAATCTGTACCACCAAAAATACCAAGAAGTGGTGTGAGAATATCTTCGTTTAAGGAAGTGACAATAGCTGTGAAAGCACCGCCGACAATAACACCGACTGCCATGTCCATTACGTTTCCGCGCATAATGAACTCTTTAAACTCTGCAATGAATCCTTTTTTACTCATAAATACCTCCCTTGTTGTATTATTTATTGTTATTTTAGCTATTTCTTGTGTATTTAGCAAGAAATAGATTATAATATTAGAGTGCTTTTGCATAATGATTAAAAGGAGAATTTGTTATGGGTTTATTTGACAAAAAGAAAAAAGAAAAAGCTGCAGCAGAGGCTGCTGAGAATATTAAATTAGAGGATGCTGATGTTACCGCATCTGTTGATACAAACAGACGTTTTTCAGTAATAGTAGATGGTGTTACTACAATGCTTGATGGTAATGGCAGCATTGTATCAGGTTCACTTTTTGGCAAGGTAGTAAAGGGTGACAAGGTGTATGTATATATGGCAGGTGCACCTGCAGTTGAGTGTGAAATACAGGCAATTGAGGCCAAGCTTGAGGAAAAAACTTCTATCGTAGATGAGGCATCAGATACTAAAGTATCTTTACAGCTTACATTGCCAGATGAGGTACAGCTTAAGAAGTATTCTGTTATCACAAATGTTCCACCTCAGGACAAGGTAAATCCTAAGGTATCTGTGGAAAACCCTGCTCTTGCTGGAATCATCAATGGAATGACTACCTACGGCACCGACAATGGCTTTCATGCTACAGTTGCATATCATGTTAGCCATGGCCATTTCCTTACTCCTATCAAGATGGATGCTGAGCCAGAGGTTAACGAAAAGGGCGTAGCTGTTATTAAGAAGGATACAAGAATAGGATTTTACATGCTCAAATCTCAGATAAAGCTTGCAGGCACACCTGAGGACAAGGACAGCATGGTACTTCCATTGTTTACAGATTGGAATTCTCTTCGCAGATGGGAAGGTCTTTCAAAGGACGGACAGAAGGTACATACACAAATACTTTCATTCCAGGATGTGTACGCTCTCCTTAAGAGAGGGGATGCTTACGCTGGTATTGCAATCAATCCATTTAATCCAGTACCTTGCACACTGCCTATTCCTTATCTTGATACAATCACAGGAACACCAGGATATCAGGCAGAGTTTGCCCCTAAGACAGAAGCCGGTGGTCACGTTAAGGAAGAAAAGATTCCTGCTGGCAAGAAAATTCTTCTTGGGGTGCCAAAGGACGGCGAGGAAACATCTGCCATCCGTGCTAAGCTTTTAGAATACGGTCAGGCTCATGATGATATTTATTCCATCAGCTTCCTAACAAAGGTTGAGGAAGATACAAAGATTGTAAGACACCTGGTAGTACTTGAATTCCCAGAGGATTACACACCAGAGAATATGAAACCACACATGGAGGCTATCTATCAGTCCCTTGCACCTATCGCTAAGGAAATCAACCAAATCGAATACGCCATCAAAGGCAAAATACCTGCCATCGACAACGTGGTAGCGGAACACGCATTGCAGATGGTGGTATATACGAAGTAACACGAGGTTGCGCTTTTAGATGAGCCTGTAGTAGACAAGCTATTATATTTCTAAAGCGAAGCTTTCTATGCTGAGCGTAGAAATATAATGCTTGTATACGTAACAGGCGGACTAGATGACTAGACGGGGGGAATGTTTATGAAGCTAGATATTAAGAAGACGGTACAGATGGGGTTTGGGTTTTTGAGTATATGTGCCTTTTGGCAGATGTATAATGCCCTGATTCCGCTTATACTTACGGGTACATTTCATCTGAACGAGACCATTTCAGGTGTGATTATGGCAATGGATAATGTGCTTGCACTTTTTTTGCTACCAATTTTTGGATCTGTATCTGATAGATGTAAGCATAAAATGGGAAGGCGCAAGCCTTTTATTTTGTATGGAACAATTGCCGCAGTTATCCTGATGCTTATGCTTCCAATTGTGGATAACAGCTACTATGCTAATCCTTCTAGTGGAAAAGCCGCATTGTTTATTGGAATACTGGGGGCGCTTCTTGTTGCCATGGGTACATATAGAAGCCCGGCTGTTGCATTAATGGTAGATTGCACTATTAAGCCACTTCGTTCCAGAGCAAATGCTATCATTAATTTGATGGGTGCTGTTGGCGGCATCATTTACCTTGGGGTTGCAGCAGTGCTGTATCCTGCGTCACGTACCAAGGGATTGGAGCATATTAATTATCTACCGGTTTTTATGATTGTTGCAGGGATTATGTTGATATCTCTTTGCATAGTTATGATTACTGTGGATGAAATAGCATTTACTAAAGAAGTGGAAAACTATGAGCTTCTTCATCCAGAGGATAATTTGGCGGTAGAAGATGAAAATGGTAATGAGGTTTTGCCAGCTGAAGTAAAACGATCATTGGCTTTCTTGCTTATATCTGTTGCGCTGTGGTTTATTGCATATAACGGTATGGAAACCTGGTTTACAACATATGCGGTTAATATGTGGAATATGGCAGTTGGTGCGGCTTCATTTTGTCTGCTTGTTGCAACAGGTGGCGCCATAATCTTTTTTGTGCCATCAGGTATGCTGGCATCTAAGATAGGTAGAAAGAAAACAATACTTCTTGGCATTGCCATACTTGGCCTTAGCTTTTTAGGTGGATTCGTATTTACGATAGTTCATCCAAGCTTCTCGCCGGTTTTGTATGTGTTATTTGCATGTGTAGGTATTGGCTGGGCCTTTATCAATGTTAATTCAATGCCTATGGTTGTAGAAATGTGTAAGGGTTCTGATGTGGGCAAATTCACAGGATATTATTATACATTTTCTATGGCGGCTCAGATTGTAACACCTATATTTGCAGGCTTCTTGCTTAATCATGTGGGATATATCACATTGTTCCCATACGCAACTATTTTTGCAGCACTTGCTTTTGTTACCATGCTTTTTGTAAAGCATGGAGATGGAAATGTTGAGGTAAAGAAGGGCTTAGAAGCCTTCGAAGATATGGATTAATGAAACAAAGATTTTATCGAACTAGATTAGTATTAAAACAAATAAGAGTTAGAATTTACAACCTTAGGGGGATAAAGAAAAGAGGTAATGATTCAATGAATAGACCTAAAGTTTGGGGACACAGAGGTGCCAGTGGCTATCTGCCAGAGAATACAATTCCAGCATTTGAAAAAGCTGTTGAAATGGGTGCAGATGGTATTGAGCTAGATATCCACAAAACCAAGGATGGACAGCTGGTAGTTATCCACGATGAAAAGATTGACAGAACATCTAACGGCAAAGGTTATGTTAAGGATTACACCTTAGAAGAGCTTAGAAGGTTCAATTACAATGCTACACATCCAGAGTGTAAGCATGCTGATATACCGACAATGCGAGAGGTTTTTGAGCTGATTAAGCCAACTGATTTGTCAATTAATATTGAGCTTAAAACCGGTGTTATTTTCTATGAGGGAATAGAGGCAGATATTCTTGCTATGACAAAGGAATTTGGAATGGAAGATAGGGTAATCTATTCTTCATTTAACCATTACAGTATTATGAAGATTAAGGAATTAGACCCTAATGCCCGCACAGGCTTCTTATACATGGACGGTACACTTAACATGCCTGAGTACGGTAAGGAGCACGGGGTAGAGGCTCTTCATCCAGCACTATACAATGTGCAGTATCCTAACTATGTTGACAGGTGCCATGAGCTTGGTCTTAAGATTAACGCATGGACTGTTAATTCAAAACAATACTTACACATGGCTTGTGATATGGGCTTGGATGGTATTATTACTAATTATCCAGATGTAGCACTAGAAATTGTTAATGGATACAAGTGGGATTGATTATGAAAACAATAGAGGACTTATTTATAAGAGAGCAGGATTTTGCTGATGCCATGCACAGCAAGGTCCTTCCTTTTCTAAGGGAAAAAACTGAACATGGCTATTTTACCAATAAGGATGGCCTGAAACTACACTATGAAAAGCTAATTAACAAAGACGAGAAGGCAGCAATTGTGATTTCACACGGCTATTGTGAGTTCACCACAAAGTATGCTGAAACAATGTATTATTTTTATAATATGGGATACTCTGTGTTTATTGTTGACCACAGAGGTCACGGCCTTTCTGAGCGGCAGGTACCAGGCTTTTCAAAGGTACATGTTAATCATTTTGAAGATTACGTTTCAGATTTCAACGAGTTTATCGAAAAGGTAGTTGTACCTGATAGCTTAACAGAAAAGCTGATTTTATTTGCTCATTCTATGGGAGGCGCCATTGGGGCAATGTATTTAGAAAAGTACCCTGACACCTTTGAAAGAGCTATCCTTTCATCTCCTATGATAGAGCTTGAAACAGGCTCTACCAGTGGCTTGGTAGTTAAAATCGTAACATTGCTTTCTCATTTACCGTTCTTAAATACCAGATATATGTCAAAGCATCATGATTATGATCACACCTACAAATATCCACGATGCTCAGCTCTTTCTAAGGCAAGATACAATTATCAGTATGAGGAAAGAGAAAGAGAGGTTCACTATCAGACTAATGGATGTTCCTTAGGCTGGTCCAGAGAATCCATTAATGTTTCTAAAAAAATTCTTAAAAATGCTGACTTGGTGAAAATTCCTGTTATAATAATGCAAGCATCTATGGATACACTTGTAATGCCAGAGGCTCAAAATGAATTTGCACGCCTTGCATCTGATTGCCAGGTTATTCGCTTTGAGGGTAGCAAGCATGAAATTTTCAATGCTACTGATGACATCATTCTGGATTTTTACAATATAGTTTTTGATTTCTGCCAAGGCAGAAGATAGGAGTGAAACATGTCAGATCAGGATTATAGAGAGTTTGACCCAAATGAGACAGATAATGATATCTCAGATGAGGTTATAGAAGAGGTTACAGGTAATAAGGACTCATCCAAGGATGATAAAAAGGATAATAAGACTACTGAGTTTTGCTATATTTGCCACAGACCAGACAACATTACAGGACCACTTATTAAGATGGCACCAGGCATGAGTGTCTGTACAGAATGTATGCAGCGCACCTTTGATTCTATGGGGAGCTTTGGATTTGGTGGCGGTGACAATTCTAAGAGCAACATTGATATGTCTAAGATGCCAAACATCAGCTTCTTAAATCTTGGCAACCTATTTAATGATGGACCTAAGCTTAAGAATGCTCATGGCACAGCCAAGGCTGCTGATGAAAAGGATAGACCAGCACCAGCAATCGATATAAACAATATCATCCCACCACACAAGATTAAGGAAAAGCTTGATGAATACGTGGTAGGACAGGATTACGCTAAAAAGGTTATGTCTGTAGCAGTTTACAATCACTACAAGCGTGTAGCCACAGGCACAATGGACGATATAGAAATCGAAAAGTCAAATATGCTTATGCTGGGACCTACAGGTTCAGGTAAGACATATTTGGTTAGAACCCTTGCAAGGCTTCTCGATGTGCCTCTTGCTATCACTGATGCCACATCTCTTACAGAGGCAGGATACATCGGTGATGATATCGAATCTGTTGTCAGCAAGCTTCTTGCAGCAGCAGGCAATGATGTAGAGCGTTGCCAGCAGGGTATTATCTTCATTGATGAGATTGATAAGCTGGCAAAGAAGAAGAATACAAATCAGCGTGATGTTAGCGGTGAATCAGTTCAGCAGGGAATGCTTAAGCTACTTGAGGGTGCTGATGTAGAGGTTCCTATTGGTGCTTCCAGCAAGAATGCAATGGTACCTACCACTACAATTAATACAAGAAATATCTTATTCATTTGTGGTGGAGCCTTCCCAGCAATGGATGAAATCATCAAATCACGTCTAAACAAGCATTCATCAATGGGCTTTATGGCTGACCTTAAGGACAAATATGATGATGACAAGAACATCCTTCAGAAGGTTACTGTAGAGGATTTAAGAGAATTTGGAATGATTCCAGAGTTTATCGGCCGCCTTCCAATTGTATTTGCCACAGAGACGCTAGATGAGGACATGCTTGTGCGCATCCTTAAGGAGCCTAAGAACGCTATTATCAAGCAGTACCAAAAGCTTCTAGAGCTCGACGAGGTTAAGCTGGAATTTGAGGAAGGCGCACTCCATGCAATAGCTAAAAAGGCTCTTGATAAGAAGCTTGGAGCAAGAGGCTTGCGTTCTATCATCGAGGAATTCATGCTTGATATCATGTACGAGATTCCTAAGGATGAGAACATTGGTCAGGTTATTATTACAGAAGATTATATAGAGAAAAAGGGTGGTCCTAAGATTTTACTTAGAACAACAGGACTTATCCCTGAAAAAGCTGCAGCTAACTAGCTCAAAAAGTTATGTACCCTATATAAAGTTTGACGGAGAGGGCTTTTAAGTAACGTATTTAAAAATTTGTACAAAATATTCGGACAAATTCTTTACTTTAGGAAAGTGTTCTGTTAAACTAATTCTAGTCAAGGGGAAGAATAATGAAGAGATGTCCTAGACATCTAATATCATTCTAGTGAACTTGGCAAGTAATATATTGGAGGTACTTTAGCATGAGCAAAGGTACAGTTAAGTGGTTCAACAATTCAAAGGGCTACGGATTTATCTCAGACGAAGCTGGAAACGATGTATTCGTACATTTCAGCGGCATCAATTCAGAGGGCTTCAAGACTCTCGAGGAAGGTGCTACAGTTGAGTATGAAGTAACTGATGGTGCAAAGGGACCACAGGCTGTTAACGTAACAGTAGTACGTTAATCAATTTTACATTAATCTATTTTTCGAATACCTTTGGTTGTGTTATGAAAAACAAGCTATAGGCAATAAAAAAAGATTAAGGGGAGAGGCAGCGTAGTAATGGCTACGCTGCTTTTTTTTATGAAAAGCTGAGAAAAAAGAGAAGCTGCCATCATGTGCAGACGAGGGCTGATTTTGAGAAGACTATTAAGATTTTTACTTAACTTATTAACAACATCAATGATAGCCTTAGGCATATTTCTTGGAGTATGCCTTATGCTTGATACAAAAAATACAAAAAGCATTCAATCTACAATAAAGAATTCCATGATAGGAGATGCGGTTATTGTAGAAAGTGTTTCTTATGATAGATATGCCTATCAGCAGCTAAGCGAGGCTGAAAAATTAACATACGATCAAGTCTATGATTGTATCATTAACTTTAAAAATCGAATAACCTTATCTACCAAGGATAAAGATGTGCTGGCGAATGCATATGAGGCTGTTATGGCCGATTATGGTAATCTTTTTTGGATTAATGGGTATCAATATAATACATACACCAACAATAACAAAGTGGTTGGCTTGGAGTTTGAGCCTAAGTATTCTATGACTGAGGAACAGAAGGATGTTTACCAGGCTAAGATAGATGCTGTGGTGGAAGACTGGCTGTCAGGCATTAGTGAATCTGCCAGTGATTACGATAAGGCTCTTTATGTATTTGAAACACTTATTAACAAGGTGGAATACAATAAGGACAGTGAGGAAAATCAAAACATTCTTAGCGTTTTCCTGTATCAATCTACAGTATGCCAAGGATATGCTGATGCTGTTTGGTATCTATTGGATCAGCTTGGAATCAAAAGTACCATAATAACAGGTACTGCCAACAACGAAAGCCATGCATGGAACCTGGTATATCTTGATGATGCTTACTATTATATGGATGTAACCTGGGGCAACAGTAAATATCTAGACAGTAATAATGATACTAGTGGCAGAATCAACTACGCATACCTTGCAATGACAACAGAGGAAATCAGTCAGAATCATGTAATCACATCATCCTTCGAGGTACCTGAGTGCTTATCCAATGCAGATAATTATTATGTGCATGAAGGGCTGTATTATGATTGGTTTGGTGTGGATTCCATAGGGCAGAAGCTTAATCAATCATACATGTCAGGAGATGATGAAATATCTCTGAAATTCAGTAATACAGATTTGTATTCCAGGGTGATAGCATATTTCTTCGATGAGAAGCATATATCTGATTATTGTCCGGATTTGCCATCTGTCTACTATTTGTTGGATGAGGTTTCCAATGTAATTACAGTAAAGTGGAATTAACAAAAATACATGTAGTTTTAAAAACCACATGATGAATTAATAAAAACTATTTACGTAGAGAGACATGGGTGCTATAATACAGATATCAAATAACCCACCTTGTGGGAGGAATGAGGATATTATGTATAAAGTTATTATAGATAGCTGCGGCGAGCTCACAGAGGAAATGAAGCAAGACGGTCATTTTGTCAATGTTCCACTTACTCTTGAGATAGATGATAAACAGATAGTAGATGATGAATCATTTGATCAGGCAAGCTTTATTAAAGCGGTAGCAGCTAGCCCTAATGCACCTAAATCTGCATGCCCATCTCCTAATGCCTACATGGTAGAGATGGAATGTGATGCAGATAACATTTATTTAGTTACATTATCTTCCCAGCTTTCAGGTTCATACAATAGCGCTTGCTTAGCTAAGGATTTATTTGAGGAAGATGATGAATCTAAGAACATTCACGTATTTGATTCTAAGTCAGCTTCTATAGGTGAGACACTTATCGGTATGAAGATTGCTGAGTGTGAGAATGCAGGCATGTCTTTTGAACAGGTTGTTGAGACGGTAGAGGCTTATATCGAAGAGCAGCACACATTTTTTGTACTTGAGACACTTGAGACCTTTAGAAAATCCGGTAGATTATCAGGCCTTAAGGCAGCCATAGCAGAGACACTTAATATCAAGCCTGTTATGGGTTCTACAGAGATTGGTTATATCCAACAGCTTGCTAAGGGACGAGGTATGAATCAGGCCATTGATAAAATGACAAAGTGTGTTATGGATGTCACAACAAACTGTGAGAACAAAATTGTTGCAATTTCTCATTGCAACTGTCCTGAACGTGCTCTATCATTAAAGAAAAAAATGGAGTCGTTGGCCACATTCAAGGATATATTCATTGTTGATATGAGGGGCGTCAGCACCATGTATGCAAATGACGGTGGAGTAATCCTGGTGGTCTAATAAATTTTATGACATACGAAGAAGTAGTTAATACAATTGATAATAAGCGTCGTTTTGGTAAGGCGTGTGGCAGGGATGTTACTAAGGAGTTTTTAGCAGCTCTTAATCATCCTGAGGTTGGAATGAACATCATCCACATTGCTGGTACCAACGGCAAAGGGTCGGTAGCAGCTTTTGTAAGTAGTATCTTGCAGGCTGCTTCTTTTGCGTCTAAAGAATCCTTTAAGGTGGGGCTTTTTACATCCCCTCATCTTATTGATTATACGGAACGCATCCAAATAGATGGTAAACAGATTAGTAGGGAGGACGTAGCTCGATTAGGTAGCTATTTGCTTGGCATGAAGCTGGATTTAGAGCCTACTATGTTTGATTATTGGCTTGTTATGGCTCTTTTGTATTTTAAGGAACAAGGGGTAGGCTACATTGTTCTTGAAACAGGCCTAGGTGGGGCCAAGGATTCTACCAATGGTTTGACGCAGGCTCCAAGGGTGTGTGCCATCACATCTATTGGATTAGAACACACCCAGTATCTTGGTAACACAGTAGAGGCTATAGCAGGTGAAAAGGCAGGCATTATCAAGCCTGGCATTCCTGTCGTAATAGGAGATATGCCAGCTGGCGCCAGGGATACTATCATAGATAGATGTAATCAGCTTGGCAGTATATATGTGCTGGCAGGCTCAGTATCATCAGAACAAAAGCTAGGGCTATTTGGCAAGTACCAAAGAAAAAATGCTGCAGTTGCAGTAGAGGTGATTAAATGCTTAGGTGGCATCAGCCAGGATATTATTGACAGTGGCTTAGCAAATGCTGTATGGCCAGGCAGAATGCAAATCATCTCACATGAGCCTTTTGTTATGATTGATGGAGCTCACAATCCATCTGGAGTGCAGGCGTTATACGATAGTCTGGATGCCGAATTTTCAAATCAGCAATTTTCATTTATAATGGCAGTAATGGCAGATAAGGATTATCTGGAGATGGCAAGGATAATAGCGCCAAAGGCTAAGCGTATTTTTACAGTTAATGTGGAATATAGTAGAGCCTTACAGGCTAGAGAGTTAGCAGATAGTGTCAGCTCTCTTGGAATAGAGGCTAAGGCTTTTGATTCTTATGATAAGGCATTGGCTGCTGCTAAGGGCTATAACGAAAAGATAGTAGCATTTGGTTCATTGTATTTCATAGGTGAAGTATTGAGGGAGTTATGATTAAAACCAGGCATGAAGCTTTGATGATGCTAGGACTAGGGCCAGATGCCAGTCCGGCTCAGATTAAAAATGTTTATAAGGAACTAGTTAAGAAATGCCATCCTGATGTGACAGGCAGCGATGATGCTACTGCTTACAATCACATCACGGAGGCATATAAGTTTTTGTGCAACGACAACGATAATAAGGTGTTGACCCATAGCAGAGTTGTGGGAAAGACCGGAAAGCGAAATACCGCTTCTAACGCAGATTATGCAGCCTTTCAAAAGAAGGCTAAAGAAGCCAAGGAACGCCGCGCCAAAGAGTTTGAACAAAAACAAAAGGATTTTGCTGCCCAATACGAAAAGCAGGAGGCTGAATATAAGCGCGCTATGGAGGCTATTGATGCCATCAGGGTTGCCAGGGCAATTCAGTCTATGATATGGGCAAATGGAATGGAAAAGGATAGTGATGATTCAAAAGAGTAATATTAAAAATAATCATATATTTTGGAGTGTTGTTACAGTAGCACTTCCTACTATGCTAGAGCAGATTCTGTCTGTTCTTATGCAGTATGTGGATACTGCAATGGTAGGACGCTTAGGTGCTAATGCCACAGCAGCTGTATCCACATCTACTACAATCACCTGGCTTATAGGAAGTATGCCTTATGCCTTTGGTGTGGCAGCCATGACGCTTATTGCACAGGCTATTGGCTCAGGTGAAGAGAATAAAATAAAGCAGGTGGCTAAGCAAAGCTTGATTTTTGCCATTGGCGTTGGAGCAGTGCTGGAGATTATTTGTCTTGCAGTTACCCCGTTTGTTGCTGTATGGATGGGGGCTGATGAGGCAATCAGGCCTGCTGCTACCAGATATTTCTTTTGGATATCAGTGCCTGTTGTATTAAAGAGTGTTCAGTATATCCTTGCCTCTGCCATACGTGCCACCAAGGATACTAAGACTCCTATGGTTATCAGCTTGCTAATCAATGCTGTTAACCTAATACTTGATTACGTATTTATTTATGGATTTGGCTTAGGTGTAGATGGAGCAGCCTATGCTACCTGCATCTCTGCATCACTTGGCGGAATACTTACACTGTTTGTATTTTTCAGAAATCCTTATCTTGGCTTTAAAGACAGTATCTTCAAGACTGATAAGGATATTACACATAAGATGTGGAAGCTGTCACTTCCTGTATTGCTTATAAATGTGGCATCCACATCTGGTTATGTAGTGTTTGCTGGTTTGGTATCTCACATGGGCACCATCATATTTGCGGCTCACAGTATTGCAGTGGGTGCGGAGGAGCTATTCTACATCGGCGGTTACGGCTTCAAATCTGCTGCTAATACTATGGTAGGTATTTCTTACGGTGAGCAGAATCACGACAAATATCATGCTGTTTGCGTCAGCAGTATTATTTGTACACTTGCTGTTATGACTCTTAGCGGAATATTGCTATTTATTTTCGCAACACCTTTGATGGGATTTTTTACATCTGATGCTAACGTTATAGCGCTTGGCTCTAAGGTGCTTAAAATGGTTGCTTTCTCAGAACCATTCTTTGGAATGTACATTATTTCCGAAGGTATTTACTATGGCCTTGGCAAGACCAAATATCCTTTTGTTATTGAGTTTGCAGGAATGTGGCTGGTTAGAATCCTGGCTACATATGTAGGAATTCATTTCTTCGGCCAGGGGCTTGTGTATGTATGGACCTGTATGATTGCTGACAATGTGCTTAAGGCTATCTTTTTGACAGCACCTCTGGGTAGATTGTGGAAGAAATAGTTATAAATGTATCAAAATATGCAAATAAGTATTGACATATAACCTAATGCGTGATAAAGTGCAATTGTTTTAAGGTGATTGGTTTTAGTAAGAGGTGAAGAATGGAACTTACAACACTTAATAAAGAGTACAAGTTATTAAGGGAAGATTGTAATGAAAAATTTGTTAAGATGACACAGATTGATCCTAATATTAATCTTGTTGAAGAATATTGGATTACATCAGATCATACACTTGGAAATTCACGTAGTTATTTCGATTCTTACGAAATGGGAATTGAGTATGCTCTTGATAGAGTAGATTATAGAATGACATTAAATGCTGATGGTCAGAAGCCATTTGTTATTCTTGTTAATGGCAAGGCTATTAATACACACGGACAGCTTGATGCATTTTTAAAAGGCGAGTTCGAAATAAAGGCTGATAATGTTGTAGAGAGCAATGTTAAAAGATTATATTCTTAATATTTTTATTTAGGTTTAAGGTCCTAGCGATTAGATAAAATCTAGTCGTTAGGGCTTTTTTATTTATATCTGTAATGATATGATTTAAAAGTCAGATTTTTTTAAACGAGGAGAAGTAATGGAAGGATTATTTAAAGATAAAGCATTTTTAAAAAGATTAGTTAATCTTACATTGCCACTGGCATTTCAGGCATTGATGCTAGCCCTTGTGGCAGCCAGTGATGCTGTGATGTTAGGCCGTGTAGAGCAGAATTCTATGGCGGCAGTTTCCCTTGCAACTCAGATTCAGTTTATTCAGAATATGATGCTATGTGCTGTGACAGGCTCTATTGCAATACTAGGCGCTCAGTACTGGGGCAAAGGAGACAAGCAGACTATCCATAAGATATTTGGAATGAGCCTTCGAATTGCTTTTGTAATATCTTTATTTGTGTGCGTACTTTGTGTAGGATTTTCCAGACAGCTGATGATGATATTTGCCAGTGATTCAGAGCTTATTAGGATCGGTGCAGGGTACTTGCGCATAGCTGGATGGTCCTATTTGCTTACAGGTTTTTCCCAGTGTTTTCTTGGAATGATGCGTGTAACAGATCATGCCGACAGGTGTGCCTTTATCAGCTCTGGTGCTGTTGTTATTAATATCATTCTAAATGCTATTTTTATATTTGGTTTCCTTGGTATACCTGCCATGGGTGCTAATGGTGCAGCTCTTGCAACGCTTCTTGCAAGAATTATCGAACTAGTGTGGGCTGTTATTTCTTCTTATCAAAAGGATTTCATTCATCCATCTTTAGGTGATTTGATAGTAAGGGATAAGCTCTTAGCAAAGGATTATATTAGATGTGGTATGCCTCTTGCTGGTGCAGCTATGTTCTGGGGTGTTGGCTTTACTTCCTATACAGCCATAATGGGGCACTTGGGCACAGATGCAGCTGCGGCTAATTCTGTTGCAGCTGTTGTACGAGATTTGATGTGCTGCCTGTGTGATGGTATCAGCGCTGCTGGTGGCATCATTGTAGGTAATGAGTTAGGTTCAGGTGATTTGGTAAAAGGTAAGCTATACGGTAGTCGGATTGCCAGATTATCCGTTTATATTGGATTGTTTTCTATGGTGGTAATTCTTCTTGTTACACCACTTGTTACAAGCTTTATGATACTAACACCACTTGCAAAGCGCTATCTTGTTGGCATGATGGTGATTATGGCATTTTACATGATAGGCCGTGCTATCAATACAGTAATTATAAATGGTGTGTTTGCCTCAGGCGGCGATACTCTTTTTGATGTATATAGCCTAGCAGTAAGCATGTGGTGTATTGCAGTGCCGCTGGCATTTCTTGGTGCGTTTGTATTCAAATGGCCTGTACTTGCAGTATATGCTTGCACCTGTGTTGACGAGGTGGGCAAGCTGCCATGGGTATTTATTCACTACAGGAAATACAAGTGGGTAAAGGATTTAACCAGATAGGTCTGAGTGTTTTATATGAGAATAATGAATAGGAGATATTTATAAATGGGAAAAGAGGTTTTAACTGTTAGAGTTCGAATTAAAGAAGCGTTAGAGGTTAAGGGCAGCAGTAATGGGGCTACCATGATTCTTTTTGATGGTGATTGTGATTGCGATAATTTTAAAGGCAAAATTTTACCTGGCGGAGTTGACACCCAGCGTATAGGGGAGGATGGCCTTGTAAGCCTTTCTGCTAGATACATTATGGAAGGTGTAGATAGGAATGGCCAGGCTTGCCGTATTTTCATCGAAAACAATGGCAAGATTCTTGCTGATGGCAGCATGGCCACAAGGCCTTATGTGCTTACAGATAGTGCAGCTCTTAAGTTTTTAGAGGACGCTTCATTGACTGGTACAGTGGAAGGGGCGCCAGAGGGAGTTGTTATTCATATTTTTGACTAGTTTATTTTTATAACAGTCATCATTGATTCCGAGAAAAAAGATATGATACAATCAAGTCGTTAGTTTATACTAACTGGATAAATTTTCTTAACAATAGGAGGTAATTTATGGAATTTCAACAGGTTATAGACACTAGACAAAGCGTTAGATCTTTTAATGGAAAACAGGTTTCTGAAGATGTTTTACGCGAAATGGTATCAGCTGCATCAGCTGCCCCTTCTTGGAAAAACACTCAGACATCTAGATATTACTGTATCTCTAATCCAGAACAGGTAAACAAATTCAGAGAGACTGTATTGCCTGAGTTTAATCAGAATAGTACAAAGGGTGCAACAGCTTATGTTGTTACCACATATAGAAAAAATATTTCAGGCTTCAACAAAGCAACAGGTGAGGCAGATAATGAAGTTGGCAATGGCTGGGGTGCTTATGATCTTGGCTTACATGATATGTTGCTTTGCGCAAAGGCTGTTGAACTTGGGGTAGATACACTTATTATGGGATTAAGAGATGCTGATGTTGTGGCAGATTTCTGTAAAATTCCAGAAGATGAACAGGTAATGAGTATCATTGCCGTTGGTTACAGAACAGATTCAGTTACCCAAAAACCACCTCGCAAGAGTGTTGATGATATTGCAAAGTTTATATAGTATTGGAAGAGAGATATCTACTAAGGTATCTCTTTTTGTTCAAATAATGTACTCATAAAAGTACTAAGAAGCTTAGAAGGTTCAATTGTGAAAACAGAACATTTGTGCTATATTTATTCATGCAGTTTATCTGCACTGAAAGTACCCATGACGAGGTGGAAATCTCCCGAGCCATTCTATAAGGTGCTCCACAGAGTGGATGTCACTATGGAAGGGAGGTGACGCACATGACGGACTATGAAATCTTGATGATTATGCTAACGATGTTAGCATTGCTTTTTACAGCTTGTGGTTTCTTACTGGCGTTGCTTAGCTTTCTCGATAAGAGGAACAACATGCGAAAAAAATAATGCCTCTCTCGTCGGCAAACGAAAGAGGCGGCTCTCACTGAGAGCTAATTAACTCTAATTCGGGAGCATCCACTTTGGAGTGGGTGCTTTCTTTATTTATAATATAGCATCTTTGGAATATAGATTCAACGATAATTTAGTTCTGGGTTTCTCTAAATAAATCATCATAGTTAACACCAAGTGCATTTTTTAGTTTTTCCAATGTATCAAACTTAATAGAACTAGTTTCATTATTGTATATTTTATTAAAGTTTTGATAACTCATTGGTTCCATTCTTTTGAAGAGCCAATATTTTGTATGTTCTTGTTCATCTAGTATTTCATCAATTCTCAGTTGGAGCATAAATTTCCCCTCTCATCTTTTGAATTGATTATAGGATTTCTCTAATTCACAGATAATTCATTTATACATTATATAATCTATACATCAGATATCTATACACATATTAATTGTTAAAGGAGGAGCTATTTTATGGCAAAAATTGTCAAATGTAAAACATGTGGTGCAGAAATTGCAGCAAACGCAAAGGTATGTCCATCTTGTGGGGCAAAAAATAATAAACCAATCTTTAAACAATGGTGGTTTTGGGTGATTGTACTAATACTTTTAATAGGTATTGGCGGTGGGGCATCAAAAAATGATACTCCAAGTAAAGTTGATGATGTTGATGTAGCAAAAGAATCTACAGTAGATACAGAAACAAAACAAGAAGAAGTTACGGAAGAGCAAACAATATTTACTATCGGAGATACCGTTGATTACAATGGCATACAAGTAAAATTGTCTTCAGCAATCTTATCAAATGGCGATGGGCAGTTTGTTGTCCCTGATGAAGGAAAACAATTTTTATGCTTAATAATTGATATAAATAATACTTCATCATCTGACATAGCGGTTAGTTCTATGGCTTCTTTTGAAGCGTATTGTGACGAGTACTCTTTAATGCAAGATATAATAGGGTTGCAAGCTCCAGAAGTAGATGGTCTCAATCAGTTGGATGGCAACGTTGCTGCTGGAAAGCGTATGAATGGAAAGATTTGTTATCAAGTTCCTTCAGATTTTAAAACATTTGAATTAAATTATTCGCCTAGTTTTTGGGGAAATAAAAATGTTACATTCGTAATAAACAGTGATGACGTGGATCGCTCTGGATTATAAACAACAGTTGTTACATTAGTCATATAGTATGCGCGAGACGGGGTGCGGGTGTCCGGTGGACACCTCTGCGAAGCAGAAGCAACGACCGAGCCGGCAGGCGAGACCTCGAACCTTCGAGGCCCGTATGGGCCTACGCGCGAGACGAGATTAAGGAAACATCACGATTTCTCATCGCAAGCTCGATAAATCGTGATAGGTCGTCCCGTCTCGATGTAAAGTGCTCTTTAATACAAAAAATGAGGTCACCCATTTGGATGACCTCATTTTTTATATTAAAAGAGCGCGAGACGGGACTCGAACCCGCGACCCCCACCTTGGCAAGGTGGTGCTCCACCAACTGAGCCACTCGCGCAAATCTTGCTGAATCAGCTGTTTGCCTCAACAACAATATGTATTCTATAGTACAACCGCTCATAAGTCAAGGGATTTTCTAAAGTTGCAAAGCTTTAAAAAATCCCTTTGTTTTTCAGACAATTCAGTCCTCTTATTTGTTCATTGCGCTGTCGTATTCGATAGAAATAAGACTGTCTCCGTCAAAGATAAATACTAGTGTCATATCACCCTTTTGGTATTTCATAGAGCTAGAATCTTCTTCGGTAGCCTGACCGTATGCACCTACGATATCCTCGCGGCTGCTAGATAAATCTATGCCTTCTGCGGTAGCAACATTATCAGTGCGAAGCATTACATATAAAACCTTGTCAACATCTCCATCAGGGTATGTCTGGATTTCAAAATCACTGTAGGTGTAAAGCTTGCCAATACCATCAGCGGCGCAGCTAGGAGATTCAAAATAGTTACTTGGCTCACCAAGCTTGTCGATAATAGGAGCAACATCAGCGTCTACAGGAATATCCATTCCATCGTAGTTAAATACATAGCCAGTTTGTGTGTTAGCTGTTTGCTCTGAGCCAGATGCCTTCTGAGTACTGTTAGATTCGATTACCTTAGTGTCGTTGGAATTGCCACATGCAACAAGTGACAATGTCATTGCTGTAACTAAGCATAAAGTAAGTAATTTGTTTTTCATCATTATTCCTCCAAATATTTATTGTATATGTGGGTATTTACTTGGGTCATAGTTGTGAGTGTTCTTATGGGCGTTGGAATATTCCCACAAATCCGCATCGTGCCAGTAGAAGATAAGTGTGCCATCCAGCTGCAGATTTGGATCGTAGTGATACCAGCCTTCGCCTATATCAATCAGTAGCCAGTAGTGACCACGGGTGTCGCGGATTTTTTCTATCTCCATGTTTTTGATACCAAGCCTATTAAGCATGACTTCGGCGGTTTTCTGTTTGACTGTGCAGTCACCGATTCTGTAAAACATGCCCTTGTAGGCAGCGGAAAGAAGATCATCTATACCGGCTGTTTCAGAGTAGGTGATGTTCTTAACAACCCAGTCAAAAACAGCTTTAGCCTGCTGCTTTTGAGTCATGCCTTCAGTGATGATTTCTGAAAGGATTTCATCTGCTTTTGCATTGACAGTTTCTTCGGTGGCTTCGGAAATCTTGGCAGATACAATCTTTATAGTAGTGGTTTTCTCAGATACATTTCCAGCTGCATCGGTGGCAGTGTAGGTTACCTTGTAGGTGCCACGCTTGTCAGGATTAACTGAGGAAGTGTCCACCTCTAGCTTAGGATTATCATCCTTATCATCTGTGACAGTAACGTTCTTTTTATAAGAAATAGCATCTCCCTGCGAAACTGTTAATGGTTCCACACCTGCGATTTCTGGTGGGGTAACATCATCTACAACAGTGCAAGGAATTACACTTTCGGTGGTGTTTCCAGAAGAATCTGCAACAAGCACAACAATATCGAACTTCCCCTCTTTAGTGAAATTGTATGGCTCTTTAAAATCGATGGAACAGTTTGTAACATCGATAACAGAATCTACCAAATCAGCTGCTGTAGGTGGGGTAGCAGTTGTGTACATTTCGATGGAATCAGTGGCAAGTGTTACAGCTGGCGCTGTGGTATCCTGAACATGCAGTGTGCTGTGATAAGTCTGATTACCAAATACGGGCATCTTCCACTTAATAGTTATTTTGTAATCGTCAGGAACCATTAAATCGAAGCTGGTATCTTTGGAAAATGAGACATTATCAGCAGGATGCTTTAGAAAATCATCCACATTGCATTTGTCTGTGCCTGCTTCTATATAAACCTCAGAATAAACTAAATCTGACTGAGAAAAATAGAAGATGAAGCCGGCAGAAGCAACTCCCAAAACCATAATAAGTGGGATTAAAATTAACAATAATTTGCGTTTCATTTCATCGTCCTATCTATATATAATTTTCATAAGAAATTATAGTCGATTTCAGGTAAAAAACAAAGAGTAAGAAGATATGTATATTTTGCTATAAATATTATTGATAACTAGATATAAAATCTTGGTATAATAAACCCCATTGAATAACCTGTGAGGGTGTGATAGAGTCTCATTCATAGAATAACGGATATGGAGGAGACAAAATATGAAAAAGAATTTATCTAAGTTAGTAAGCTTATCATTAGCTTCAATAATCACAGCAGGTGCATTAGTAGGCTGCGGCAGCGCATCAGAATCTAACACTTCAGAGCCTAGCACTAATGCAGCTAGCGATTCATCCACAGCGACAGAGAGCACAAAAGAGCTCGAAACTATTACAGTTGCAGCATCGGCAACACCACATGCTGAGATCCTTGAGGCAGCAAAGGAAGCTCTTAAGGAGCAGGGATATGACCTTCAGGTGACAGTTTTTGATGATTATGTTCAGCCTAATGAGGTTGTTGAAGCTGGAGATTTTGATGCAAACTACTTCCAGCACATCCCATACCTTAACAGCTTCAATGAAGAACATGGCACACATCTTGTAGATGCAGGTGACATTCATTACGAGCCATTTGGAATTTATCCAGGCACAAAGTCATCCCTTGATGATGTTGCTAAGGGCGATGTTATTGCAATCCCTAACGATACTACAAACGAGGCTAGAGCGCTCTTGCTTCTTCAGGACAACGGACTTCTTACATTAAAGGATGGTGTTGGTTTAGAGGCAACAGTTAATGACATCACAGAGAATCCTTACGACCTTGACTTTGAGGAACTTGAAGCAGCACAGGTTGCACGTGTTGTAGGTGAGGTTGCATTCGTTGTATTAAATGGTAACTATGCACTTGAAGCTGGTTATTCTGTAGCTAAGGATTCTATCGCTTATGAGTCATCTGATTCTGTAGCAGCAGAGACATACGTTAACATCATTGCAGTTGCGGAAGGTCATGAGAATGATGCAAAGATTCAGGCATTAGTATCTGTTCTTAAGTCAGATGATATTAAGAAGTTTATCGAGGATAATTATGATGGAGCAGTTGTTTTCTACGATAAGTAGAAACAATCTTGACCTAAAATTCAACAAAGGGTAATCTTAATAGAGTGTAGCGGGTGGAAAACTGCCATTGCTACACTCATTTGTTGTTAATAAATGAAAGTCATAGTCTTAGAGGATTATGAGGAGAGTGTATTATATGAACGAAATTGTTGTAAAAAATCTTTCGAAAACATTTACTCAAGGAGAGCAAAATGTTGAGGCTTTGAAAAACATCAATCTGACTGTGGAAACAGGGGATATCTATGGCATTATCGGAATGTCAGGAGCAGGTAAGAGCACCCTTGTAAGATGTTTTAATTATCTTGAAAAGCCTACATCAGGTGAAGTATTAATAGGAGATAAGAATCTTGGTGAGCTTTCTGAAAAGGAGCTTAGAGAGGAACGTAGCCAGATAGCTATGATTTTCCAGAGCTTTAATCTGCTTATGCAAAAGAATGTAATTGATAACATTTGTTTCCCACTTCGATTGCAGAAGGTATCAAAGGCTGACGCAAGAAAGCGTGCTAATGAGTTGTTAGAGGTGGTTGGATTATCTGACAAGGCGAAGGCATATCCAGCACAGCTTTCAGGTGGACAAAAACAGCGTGTTGCCATTGCAAGAGCGCTGGCTAACAATCCTAGAATCCTTCTTTGTGATGAGGCCACATCTGCCCTTGATCCACAGACAACAGCATCTATATTGGAGCTGCTTAGGGATATCAATAAGAAGCTTGGCATTACAATCATTGTAATCACCCACCAGATGTCTGTAGTATCAGAAATCTGCAATAAGGTTGCTATTATTGAAAAGGGCCAGGTAGTTGAAAACGGATTAGTAGAAGATGTGTTTAATCATCCTAAATCAAGTGCAGCAAGAGAGCTGATACTTCGAGGCGATGATAATAAAGCCGGTGGCACTGTGGAGACCCTGAATGGTGAGAGAAAGATTCGTATCGTATTTACGGAGAATTCATCCTTTGAGCCTGTCATTGCCAACATGGTTCTTAAATTCCAAACGGCTGTGAATATTCTTAGAGCTGATACCAAAAATGTTGGTGGCGTTGCCAAGGGCGAGATGATTCTTGGCCTGCCGGAAGATACAGAGCTTCAGGAGAATATCATAGTATATCTCAAGGAAAGAGGCCTAGAAATTGAGGAGGTGACTGGAGATGTTTGATTCACAGGTTATTAGTATGCTTTTAGAGGGAATCAGGGACACACTATACATGACAATCGTGTCAACATTGGTTGCTTATGTGTTAGGACTTCCACTTGGCATTTGTCTTAAGGTTACCAGTAAGGACGGCTTGAAGCCTAACAAAGTTGTTTATGCGCTGCTTGATTTTATATGTAACATTGTGCGCTCAATACCATTTCTAATTCTTTTGATTTTACTAATTCCATTTACAAGGCTTGTAGTTGGTAAGAGCTATGGTTCTACAGCCACAATTGTTCCACTTGTTGTTTGTGCTGCTCCTTACATTGCCCGCATGGTAGAGTCTTCGCTTAATGAAGTAGACCCAGGCGTTATTGAGGCTGCCAAATCTATGGGCGCTAGCAATTGGGATATTGTGACCAAGGTCATGCTTGTGGAGGCTCGCACATCACTGATTATTGGCGCTACAATCACTACAGGAAATATCCTTGGATATTCTGCAATGTCTGGTACTGTCGGCGGCGGTGGCTTAGGTGATATCGCTGTTAGATATGGATACTACAGATGGCAGACAGATATTATGATTATTACAGTTATTCTTCTTATTATTCTGTTTCAGATTATACAGAATGTTGGAATGAAGATTGCTGGCAATTTAGATAAGAGAAAATAAAATTAAGCTTCAGTGGAGTGGTTCACTGAAGCTTTTTAATTAGAAAGATGTTGGATGTAACTGCGCTGATAATAGAATTTCCTGTATAGGCAAGGTATTCGTCATAATCAATGAAATAGATTTTGCCCCAGGATGAAATCTTAATCATGGTGTTGTGATTAGGAGCAGCATCATGGATAACAGCTATCGCATTTACGTAGTGACTGTTGGTTGTGGTGGCAGGGATATACTCACCAGGAACAGATTTGTAAGTGTATAGAGTAATCCTTTTGCGGGGGCGGTAGAGTGACCATATTACAGGTAAATCCGCCTGCAATTGATCTTCCATTTTGGTCAGCATATCTTCGTGACCATATCTGCCGTTGTAGGTGACTTTGTAGCCGTTGCCAAGTTTCTTATTTAGAAATCTTGTAATCTGAAGTGGGGTGAGACCAATGGCAAATTTTCCAAAGAACTCATGCATAAATAACTTCGTAAATACGATATTTTTAGCAAAATCCAATATGGCATGTTGGTAGTCAGCCTTAGTGATGATTCTATTGCCATTAATATAAAATAAGGTATCAAGAGCGGAGATAATGCCACACCCCTGGCCGCTAACATTAAACCATGGGGAATTAGAGAACCAACCCTGGTTGGCTCCATTACCGATTATCCTGCCATTTTCGTTTGTAATATTAATATATGGACGCTTTAAAAATGTGTTTTTCATAAAATAATTGTAGCATGAAAAATAATGTGAAAAAAGTTTAAAAATATGCTTGACTTATTCTTGGCTATCCTTTAGAATAGCTATTGTTGTTGAGGTAAACGAAACAACAGATAGGCGCGAGTGGCTCAGTTGGTGGAGCACCACCTTGCCAAGGTGGGGGTCGCGGGTTCGAGTCCCGTCTCGCGCTCTTATTAATTAAAAAGGACATATCCAATCGGATATGTCCTTTTTTAATTAACGAGGCCCATACGGGCCTCGAAGGTTTGACGTTTGAAATAATTGTTTAGCATGAAAAACTCAAAATTAAGGAACCTTGACATTTGCCTTAAAAATGCTATTATATAATCAAAGTTGGGAAACCAACGTGGGCTGTTCGAAAGATCTGGGTCCAACCTAATTGTGCGGGAAGACTTCCCGCTTTTTTTTTGCTATGAAAGAATTAAGTATATTTATTGATGAGTCAGGTGATTTTGGAGGATTTCAGAAACATTCGCCTTATTATATTGTTACAGCAGTGTTTCATAATCAATCTAATGACATCAATCCTGAATTAGAAAAACTGAATAGAGAGCTTAGCAATTTAGGCTATAAAAATCCTATAATTCACACAAGGCCATTAATAAGGCGAGAAGATGATTATAGTGAAATGACTCCAAATGAGCGAAGAGCTATATTTACAAAATTATTCTTTTTTGCTATGAGGTGTGGCATTAAATATAAGACTTTTTTATATTCAAAAAAAGAATTTTCTGATGTTTATAAACTTCAGGCGAGAATAGCTAAAGATATGTCTCAATTTATGAAGGATAACATGGGGTATTTTTATAGTTTTGATAGAGTTATCCTTTACTATGACAATGGTCAGCATGAATTATCTCGAATTCTAAATATTGTGTTAGCTACAGTCTTGCCAGATTATGACACTCGTGAGGCTATGCAGAAAGACTATAGATTATCACAAGTTGCAGATTTATTATGCACATTGGAACAAATGAAGCAGAATTTTGCAAATGGAATTCATCTATCTAACTCTGAAATGTTGGTATTTCATAATGCAAGACAATTCAAAAAAGATTTTTTGAAACCGTTGAAAAATTTAGAGTTTTGATGTGTGTTT
>SVER01000030.1 GCA_015057315.1 Pseudobutyrivibrio ruminis
ACTTGAACCCACACGACTGCAATAGCCACAAGATCCTTAGTCTTGCTCGTCTGCCAGTTCCGACACTTCCGCATGTCCTTCGCTAATTAATATCTCTCGCGACGACTCATTTATAATAGCTCCCAAAGCCCATTTCGTCAACACTTTTTTGAAAATTAAAGTGTCGAATTTTTAAACACCATATCTGAATATTCTGACACATTCCTTTTCATGTCCTTTATTCTACCCCATGCTCTAGTAAATACTGGTGCCATGGCTCGTAGCAAGCACCCTTCAAATGTACACCATCTCCTGTGGTCTCAGCCCTAAGATTTCCATTTTCATCATCAACAGCTTCATTAATATCTAGATAAAAAACTGTACGATTATCAGCCAGGCCTTTTATAGCTTCGTTTCTAATATTGATATTTGTATTATTATATAGTTCATCAGTGTTATTCTTTTCTTCTGACACATGCATAATGCTGTTAATAAAAATAGTTGCATCCGGCTGAAGATATTTTAACCCCTCAATTACCTGAGCGTATACATTACGAAAACGCTCCTCATCACCAGTTCCCAGTTCATTAATGCCAACCATTAGATAGATTTTTTTGAAGTGCTTTCCCTCTAGTGCCTTGGCAATAGACATTTCTGTACCATCTTCTGCCTCTATCCACTCCTTGTTTCTAATATCAAAAATGGTAAGAGATTTTTGGGCAAAAAATGTAGCCCTTGAATCTATTGCTACGCAGTACTGGGATAAACCAACCATTCTAGAATCGCCAATAAATAAAGCATCATCAAAATATGAATCATCTACAGTTTTGAATTCTTTTATCTCTCTAGCTTCTTGTTGAGCCACTGTAACTGATGAGGACGCAGGCTTTTCCTCTTTATTTTCAGGTAAAGAAACCTTTGTCCATGGAAAAACCCCATCTGCCATAGCCTTGAAAGGCACTGCTTCCATAGGAACCTGGGCAAGATTATTATAGTAATCCTTGTAGACAGAATTCCTTAAGCAAAATGAAGTGATTGATATACCTATGGATGTAATTGTAATTAAACTAAGTAATAAAAAACCTTTTACTTTCATAACATCACCTAAAATCTAAGATACATAAATGGGTTGCCAGCCGAATTTGACAAGCTAAAAATACTAATAAAAAACATAACAAAAATACAAAGAACAACTAATATATTATCCTTGTACTTTTTATAAAATCCAGTTAAAGCAGGTATCGTAAATACGATACCAAGTAATAAATACAGCCAGTAATCTGACAAATAGTAATATATATCATTTTTATTTACTGCAACCGAAACATCAATTACAGGAAACATTCTAAGCAAATATACACGTAAGCTTGTCAAAGAATGTATTGCAAAAACAACCCATGTAATCGGTATAATAACAAGTACATTGATGTGACCTATTATAGCTAAAAGCTTAGGGCTACGGCTAAGAACAAACTTTTCAAAAATGATAATGATACAAATAGACATAGACCAAACAAAAAAGTTAGCTGTATAGCCGTGCCAAATTCCTGTAAGAAGCCAAACTATAAAAATATTAATAGCTGTGCGTCCCTTTCCTTTTCTGCTGCCACCTAGCGGGAAATAAACATAATCCTTAAACCACTCCCCCAGGGTGCTATGCCACCTCCTGTAGAATTCTGAAATAGATGAAGACAAATATGGCTGATTAAAGTTTCTGATAAATGGGAACCCAAGCATCACACCAATTCCTGCTGCCATTAAAGAATATCCCCAAAAATCAAAATACAAATTTAACGAATAGGCATAGGCGCCAAGCCATGCAAGTGTTGTGGAAATACTCTCATATCCAATAACCTTAATATCACTCCACAAAACAGCCAAATGGTCTGCTATGATTGCTTTCATAAATAGACCGCAAGCCATTAGCTTAAGCCCCTCTTCAATCTGAGTTAAGATTTTGAATAATCGCTCCTTCTTAGCCCCCTCTGCCTTAAGCCACATAGGATTATTCTCCACATAGCTGAATCTGGCAATAGGACCAGAGATAATCTGAGGAAACATAAGGAAATAATCCGTCGCTTTAATAAAGCTGACCTCTTCTATCTTGCCCCTATATAAATCCACCTGATATGAAATCATTTTGAAGATATAGTAGCTTAGGCCGAGTGGAATGATTAAAGATAAACCTGCCAGCTTGGAAAACTTAAAAAGTCCAAGCACTGACACATTAAACACCACAATAACAGCAAGTGCAGCCTTAGAAGTAGTCCTTTTTATCAGCTTTGCGAATAATAAATTAATAGCTGTCATAGCTACAAGCACTAAAATAAGCCTTGGCTCATTAAGATAATAAAAGCCAAGGCTGCCTAGCAACAAAGCCCACTTCCTAAGTGAAGCAGGCATAATATAATATATAATTAAAAAGATTGGAAGCAATCTAAAAATAAAATTCAAATCAGAAAAGGTCATCGGTATTCTCCCTAGTTATAAAATCCAATATCAGTATACAATAACCTTTTCACTTTTTCTCTAAATATTTGTAAATATATCTAGTTTTCTTTAATGCTGTTTTGATATTTATCAATCACCTGATAAAGCTGGTGGTTTGGATCATCTATCATTTTGATAGTAGTATCAAGCTGTAATAACTTATCCTGTCCTTCTGCACGCATCTGCCACTTAGGCAATCCCTCTCCATTAGGGTCTCCTGTCTTGGCAAAATTAACCCAGTACTGCTGCATAATATCTGATAGCTTATAATCCTCGTCACTATAAAGTCCTGGATGACGCCAGAGATTGCCATAAGCATAAGGTAGCTCTCCTGCATGATAATTAGAAAGACTGTCATTTACCTTTGTAAAATAGTATTCATAGGCAGGCTTGACTTGGTTAACCATATAGTTATTCCATAGATAGTGTGAATAGCTGAACCATATTGCAGAATATGCTTCATTCAAAGCACCCTTAGCATCTCCCAGTGGATCCACAATGAAATGCTGGTCGCGCTGGGGCGAATTGGCAGGTACAACCTTTGCCATTTCCCCAGCATAGTCACCTAAATCCTCTGCAAGAAGCTCCTCATAATTATCCGCTGTTGCCTTTATACCAAGATTAAAGGCGTCTGCTTCCTTGGCATTAAAGCCATTTAACAGTGCCTTTTCATGGTTTTTGCCCTTTTCATAAGTAAGATAAGGCTGCTCTACTATGGCATATCCATCTACTGTCATAGCTGACTGGTCGGTAGCTGTTTGCACAAGCTTTTCAGCTGGAATATCTCTTAGCTCCTGGGATGAAGTAACACCGAACTCTTCCCTGACTTTATCCCCCTGCACTGTAGCCTCATTATAGTCTCTAAATGTATGAAATGGCTTGTATGCAAGGATTCCGCTAGATTCTGCAATTGCATAATTAAACATGCCTTCTGTAAGGGGCGATACACATATTGCATTTACACTTGAGGAACCTGCTGATTCCCCGGCAATGGTAATCTGATTAGGGTCGCCTCCAAATGCAGCTATATTTTCCCTCACCCAATTAAGGGCTGCTATCTGATCAAGTAAGCCATAGTTTCCAGTAGTTCCATTAGGTGATTCTTCCTTTAAGTCATCAGCAGCGTAATAACCAAATACGCCCAAGCGATATGCAAAGTTTACAACGATAACACCTCTTTTTGCTAGATTCTCACCACGATATTCTGTATAAGATGACTGGCCTGTAGTAAGACTGCCACCATGAATATAAAAGATTACAGGAAGTGGCTCGTCTCCCATTGCCTCTGGGGCGAAAACGTTCAGATAAAGGCAATCCTCGCTCATCGGCTCAAGATATTCATCACTAAGCTTTACCTGATAATCATGCCAGCCAAGGATATGGGACAGGCTGTCATACAATGTATTGCTTCTAGGCTGCATTGCCATTGGGCCGAAGGCATCACAGGCTCTAACCCCGTCCCAGGCTTCAGGAGACTGTGGTTCTTTAAATCTAAGTTCTCCCACTGGAGGCTTGGCGTATGGAATACCTGCATATACCTTTACAGAATGATTGGCATTGTACACACCTGTCAAATCTCCCTGTGTGACATGTACTACCTCTGTCACATCAGGATTCTTGTTATCCACTGCTGGAACATTCTTGTAGGGTGGGCTGGTCATAAGATAATTAATACAAAGAATTCCTATAAAGGCTCCCCCAATAATTAATTGGGTTCTAAGATTTAGCTGGTCCTTTTTAATAAGACTGATTCTTGTTAGGATTGCTGCCACTGCTGCAAGTACCCCAATAACCCACCCTAAAATAATATTTTTGGATAGTTCTAGAATGATTAAATATATGATTGTCAAAAGAATTATTAAACCTGTAAACAACATAAAAGCTCCTTTATTAATTCTACACAATTAGATTTTATACAATTTATTATAAATAGATTTTTGTTTTCTGGCAAGCAATTTTATTTCAGTGCAGCCTGAACAACTGCAACAATGTAGCACCCTTTTGGGTGCTTTTTGTTTGTCAACACTTTTCATAGTGTAAATTTTCACAAAACATCTTGTCGAACATTGAAATATCTGACAAAAATATTTTTAATCACCAAATTGACTTGCAATTTAATATCAAGGGGCTATAATAGACTTATCAAATGACAGATAAATAAATTTTTTGAAAGGGAGGTACGGTTCACCAGAGAATTAAGTTAGTAATTATTCAAAATCTAGGAATTGGAGGTATAGTCCACCAGAGAATTGAATGTAACACGCGACATTGTAACTGATAAAAATAGATAGATTGAGAGGTATAGTCCATTGGGATCGATAATTAGGGGCGGCACCAGTTAGGAATCGGTTGATTTCGAATTGGTGTCGCCCGTTTGTATGCAGAAGATGGGACTTGAACCCACACGATATTGCTACCACAGGCACCTGAAGCCTGCGCGTCTGCCAATTCCGCCACTTCTGCGAACATTTAGTATTCTATAGAATTTCCGCCTCTAAGTCAAGGCTTTAGAAGGTGAAAATCAACAAATATCATCAGAATCTAATATGATTGTAAATGGCCCATCATTTAAAAGAGAAACCTTCATATCTGCACCGAACTCTCCCGTCTCAACATGAAACTGTTCACTGCACTTTGAGATAATATATTCATACATTTCATTTGCCATATCAGGGGCGCCTGCCTCTATAAATGATGGGCGATAGCCCTTCTTGCAATTTGCGTACAAGGTAAACTGAGAAATCAAAAGCAGCTCTCCTCCTACATCTGTAAGAGACAGATTGATTTTGTCATTCTCATCATCGAATATGCGAAGCCCCAAAAGCTTCTTAACCATCTTATCAGCAATTTCTTTGGTGTCACTGTCAGATACACCTATCAACACCAAAAAGCCCTTGCCAATCTTACCTATAACATTACCATCTACTGCTACTGATGCCTCAGTTACTCTTTGTACTACAAATCTCATAAATATATCCTCTCTTTATCCCTTAATTAGCTAGTGCACATACTCCGTGAGGTTTAATTACTGTATCACTATTATTTGATAACGATACTGTTTCCCCAGTCCATATATCAATCCATTCTATGCCTTCGATACTAAATTCTGCTGCATCCACTTCCTTAAGATAATCCTTTAGATAAATATCTTCCTCAGAAAGATTAAACACAGCAAGCCCCTTCTTACCCTTAAGCTTATCCTCTGTCACCCAAATAGCATGGTTATCATCCCTTGCCACCTGGCGAGCCTTAAATCCATCTTCCATAAATGAAAGCAAGGTCTTGTTTGTGAGCAATCCCATATCCTCATCTGAAAGCTTGGTAAGCTCAGCTCCTATCATAAGTGGGGAACGGAACATACACCAAAGGGTCATCATAGTGCGTGCCTCATCCATGGTGAAATTAGAATGACGCTCATCATTAAAGCCTGCTCCTACCATTCCTATTGGCAGCATATCACAATCAGGGAAGCACCCAGCTTTCACATGATCCTGCCACATTTCACAGCGCCAGAACATATTCTTAAGTAATTCCCATTTATCCCAGAAATCGTCAGTAATACGCCACATATTAGCATTGTCACAATAATGGAATGCCTTATCAATATGGGCAGGTCCTGGTGATAAGCTAAGAACGATTTTGCGACCTGATTTCATTATAGCCTCATGAAGCATCCTGGTCTCATGCCAACCACTGAAATTTTCATCCCTGTACATCCATGAATCGCAGATGTCATCACACTTAATAAAATCTACGCCCCAGTCGGAATACATGCTAATCAGGGAATCGTAGTAAGCCTGGCCTTCCTTACAATCCCTGACACCATACATATCAGGATTCCAACCGCATATGCTAGATGGGTCTGCTATATCTGCTGCAGTAACATCTGTGCCATATACAGGCAGGTGGCGCTCTGCTGCAACACGTGGAATGCCTCGCATTATGTGGATACCAAACTTAAGACCTAAGCCATGACAATAGTCTGCAAGAGGCTTAAAGCCAGCCCCGCCTTTTGATGATGGAAAGCGATTAGGGCTTGGTATGAATCTTCCGTATTCATCAATCTCATCATCACCGAATGGAATGTATTGATATTTATCACGCTTGGTAGCAGCATCATTAGAATACCACTCAATATCAACTACTATATATTCATAGCCGTAAGCCTTTAAATGCTTTGCCATAAAATCTGCGTTAGCCTTAACCTGCTCCTCAGTTACAGCAGTGTCATAATAATCGTAGCTGTTCCACCCCATAGGTGGAGTGATTGCAAAATCATTTTTAGTCATTACATTATCCCCCAATGTATTTATTTTTCCTTGATGATAATTGTCATCATGTATTTAGAATCCTCTGGAATAGTCATTGCACTATTGTAGATTTGCTCTGTCTCCATTCCACAATCCACTACCGCATATACGATAATTCTACCAGCCTCTTCAAGTGGTATCAACCTTTCTTTTATAGAAGAAATATTCCTGCCACTTTTCATTATAATCTTAGTTCCAGAAAGCTTTAGCTCCTCATCTAAGTTCCCTTGACCTGATATAATATGGATATTCTCTTCACTTTCGCTAAGAAGAATGCCAGCTGATGCAGCCGAACCACAAAAAGAAGTGATTCCATTTATTATCTCCACTTCTATTCCATCCTTTTTAGCAAGCTTCATTATATAGCCAAAGGTAGAATATACAGTAGGATCACCTATGGTAAGAAAAGCCAGGTTGTAGCCATCAAGTAAAAGCTGCTTATATTTCTCATAAAACTCCTTATGGATTGTGGCTAATCGCACTTCATCCTTTGTCATTTCAAAATCCAGACTGATTGTCTTTTTATATCGTATTTCCGGTACCACAGGAAGAGCTATCTGATAGGCTCTGCACTTATCCTTATCCGCCTTTGGAAGGCAAATAACATCAGCTTCCTTAATAGCCTTGACCGCCTTTAGGGTAAGCATCTCCGGGTCGCCTGGCCCTACTCCTATTCCAAATAATACTCCAGCCATATTTGTCCTCCAACTATCTAATCTACCCATTTCAGTTTGAATACCACTTAACAGGCAATGCTTTCAAGAAAATTTACTAGCTACAATTTAAAATTCAATATAGGTAGTAGTGTAAAATCGATTAACTACTATCTTACATCAAAAATAAGCCCTAGGTAGTATACTTTTTCAGCCCCATTACTATCTACTGCAGCAAATCTACCACAGATAGTAATCTCATTCTGGCTCATTACTATCTATAGCTGATAATAATCCCTAGATAGTAGTTTACTCTAAAATAACTACTATCCACAACTCTCGAAATCTCCACTGGATAGTAATTTCATTCAGACTCACTACTATCTGGTTCTAATAAATTATCCTAGGAAGTAGTTTCAGAATATTAGGATCATAATATCTTGCATATAAATCAAGATGATATGATATTTCAACCACATAGATATGCAGTTTATATTATTATATTGTCTCCTGTTGATTTATTTATGACTCATCTTTATATTCGCTAAGTAATATAGTAGCCTCTCTTTTCAATCTTAAAAGAACATTTCGATACTCATTGGGGATCAAGTCATTGATATCATCCAATTCACACCCCTCATAAAGTATCCTGAGTATCCTAGAATCATTCGTTATCTTTTGTAATTTTTTTATATTAAAAGGACTAAACAATATCTGTTCACTTTTATCAATGCAAATTCTATCCTCTAAAAGTTCCTCTAAGACGTTTATAATAAATATCAAAACTTCTTTTTCATTTTTCATAATCAATTACTCCAATATGGTTTTACTTTTACATTAAACACTTTTCCTGATTGACTCTTAAAATAATGTATAGCAATCAAATTGCCATACAAATCATTCTCCTCGCACCAAAACAAATAGCACTTTGATGATAATTCAAAATGCCATTTTTATCTAAATTTCTAGATTGATAAATAAGATGATTATTAAAGTCGCAATTGAATATTATTTAGAATTACGTTTCAATAATTCCAAATCACCATCAACAAAGCCAACAGCAACACCATCTAAGTTGTTAAATAATATCTTATACGTGCCTTCTTTTAAATATCTCGATACCATATCTGAAATCATTAATTGGATTTCTGACCAATCACTATCTTGGCTCCATCTAAGTGGATTATTTCTTGTGCCAAAATCAGTAACTTCATCACAAGCCCAATCAGAATCATCTTCATCAAATGAAGAGCACCCAACCATTTCTAATGACCAAGTGCTATCTACATCATCATACAAATTAAAACATACTGAAATGACCTCTTTAGGCATTCCATTTTTCATTGCACTATCAATCCATTCTGAAATTCTGTAATACATATCATCCTCCACGTTTTTTTATACAATAGATACTTCTATAAATACAAACCCTAAAAGCTTATTGTTTATTATCAATTCTTTTATCCTTTCTGATACGAATATATACATAGGTGAATCTTTTAAAATAAAAATATCTAGTCTCTGTAGATAACTCTCCATCTACCTTCTTCTGGTAACCAATTTCAATTGCTGTTCCTTCAGAATCATCATAATAAATGATTCTGTCTGAGCCTGTCTCTTCCGCAAGAAGCTTTCCCGAATTATAGATATATGTGGTTGTGTCACTTTCTACCTTTATTAAGTAAGAAAAGGTCGCGGCGGAATGAATGATATGAGCCGCGACACTTTGTCTACACTCTGAAACTTATTTGCACAAGCTGCACAAACATTTTTTTCTCACCATATATATATACGATAATCATATTCACTAGCCCAGAGGCATATGCCCATTTCCGCTTGTGAATCACATAAAAAAATACTACAACAATCATTCATAAATTCAGACTCATTTATTAAAAAATCTATTTTTCTTTTATGATTGATCCTTTTAATTTAACCGCACCATTTTTTACTGCATCCTTCTCAAAAAAGATGTATTCATCATTTTCGTTGATGTTAGACAATACTTTAGCTCGATATCGAATTAGAACATCTGCTTCATCGTTATAAATCTCAGACTGCTCACACTCATCTATATCATCTAATTTCTTTAGGATTATTTCTTGCACTTTCAAGGTTTTCTCTACATCTATAAAATCCTCCACTGATAGTATTAATCCATTATTATTCCATTTGCTACAAACACTCTGATTATTATTTTTGCGTTTTAACTCTTTCAAGCGTTCTTGATTACTCATATCTCTAAACTCCTTTTACTTAAATCATTGGAATAATTCTGGAAAATGCCCCCACTCATTACTGCTATAATTGAATTAAAGCTAATCCAAACTGTTTGCTAGAATTACCTTATAAAAAAATACTATTTAACTACAAACTAACTATATTTATATTATTTCCAAAATGCTATGAATACGAGCTAAACTATTTTTTATATCTTGTATATCATCTTCAAAAAAAGAACACGTGTAATCTTTTAACTCTGATGTCCCCTTTTTTAAAATATACTCTAATTTGCTCTTTTGATTATGAAACATGCCAGCATCAAGCATTGATATTTTTTCTAAAAGCTCTCCAGGCCACAATTCTCCTATAAAAATATTCTCTTGTAGCATATCTAATGCCTTCTCTACAGCGAATTCCATAAACATTTTTTGCCTAAACATATGCAAAACATCAGCAACATCTATATCATCTGGTGTTTTAGCTAAAAGACTGTTATACCACTTTTGTAAAGGATATAATTCTTTTTCCTCTATAAATTTACAGCTAAACATCTCTCCAATCGTCATCTTTATATACCTAACACGTAAAATTTTTCAAAAGTGCTCCTATTAATATATTTTTAAATACCCCTGTTCTTTCCATACTTTTAAAGTCATCTCCGCATTAAAACCCAAAATACCATTACTCTTGTCACTAGCAATTTCCTGTAATATCTTTTCTGCGTCTTCCACACGATAGTTTAATGCCAAGCAATATGCAGCTGCTTTAGTCAAAATAATCTCATCTTTACTAGTTAACAATTTATCTATGCAACTATGTCCAAACTCTATATCTAATTCCATCTTTTTAAAGATTTTTATTAGTTTTTCCCCTCCTTATTACTTCTTTTATAATCACCGGAGAGCGTAGCATCCCTAATAATCTTAGCAGAATCAACGTATTTGCTGTAAATACCTTCTACATTATTTATCATTATAATCCTCCAAACTTTTTCAAAATATCCATCCCAAAGTTATATTGAAACTCGTAACTTTGACCAGCCAAACAATCCCTTACAGAAAGACCATGCGTAAAATCAAATGTCGAAGTTTTATAATGTGCAGATTTTTGTCTATGTATAGATTTATCCAAAGCATTTCTCTGGACCATAGACATTAACTTTTATTTAATTTTCCACTGTTTTTCTAATACTTCAATATTCCTATCAAATCCGCTGTCATATATTAAGTAAATATCTTCATCATCTGGCCAAACATCAATTCCGTTTGTATAACCTTCTAACATTGATAATTTACCATCTATTACAAATAAAATAAAACCAACCGCGCCTTGTATTCCATCAACTGTACCATATAAATCACCTATATTAAAATCTGTTGCAATCCCATCAACATCAATCTTATTGCTATCTACTTCAAAATTTACAAAGAAACCAACATTTGAACATTCAACATTTATTATTTTGGAGTCTCTATACTGTGACCTTAGTATTTCCAAAATCTGAATATCACCATATAATAATTTCTCCATTACATTTAAAATTAAAGATTCGTGCATAGTTTTATCTACCTCGCTAATTTTTTTATAAACGCAGTTCCTATTTTAACCACTCCATCTACAACATTACACCTGACCGTAATATTAAAACC
The DNA here is from genome assembly GCA_015057315.1 of Pseudobutyrivibrio ruminis. GTDB lineage: Bacteria > Bacillota > Clostridia > Lachnospirales > Lachnospiraceae > Pseudobutyrivibrio > Pseudobutyrivibrio ruminis_D. The sequence goes on from SVER01000030.1 coordinate 11,305, forward strand.
ATTAACATTTAAAGTAATATTTTGAAACACACCAGATATATTATTAGCCTTAATATATTTTACTGTTTCTTTTAATAATGCACTATATGCTTGTTCTTGATTTCCATTAAAAAATGTACAAATTCATCCAAATTATGCTCGGCTTTACCAAAAATATGATTAAGTTTATTGGCGTCAACAGAATTATTCACAGGTTGAAGTTGACACATATTGTGCACCAAAACTTCATTCTCACCAACAAAGTAAGTATAGTTTAAATCTATTCCTTCCCCAGGTTTTGATATCGTTACAATCCTAACTCCATGCAGCTGATACACTTACTATCTACAATTAAAAATTCATCATAGGTAGTAGTAAAAAATCAATTAACTACTATCTAAAATCAAAAATAAGCCTTAGGTAGTATATTTTTTCAGGCCCATTACTATCCACACCATCAAATATACCACAGATAGTAATCTCATACTAATTCATTACTATCTATAGCTGATAATAATTCCTAGATAGTAGTTAATTCTAAAATCACTACTATCTACAAGGTAAAATCTCCCATGGATAGTAATTCCTTTAAGTCACACTACTATCTGGTTGTAATAAATTATCCGAAGAAGTAATTTTCAGACTACCTAAACTCTTTCAGCTAATTATAAATAAGGTTGGCACCAAAATAGATGCCAACCCCATAGATAAGAAATTAGGAAGAATTATCTAAGTGATACAATTACAACTCTCTCACCAACCAAAGGATCATTTCCTTTAATGTGAACTAAACCAAGACCTGTAAATCTTTCTCTTAATACAACTGTAGCTTCGAAATCCTTACCAGACTCAAGTTTAACTACTGCGCCCTTCTTAACGCCGAAGTACTTAGCCTCAGAATTTGTCTTAACAGTGTAGTATGCCTTTATCTTTACTGCACCTGTTCTCTTGTTGTAGCTTGCATTTCTATCTACTCTAGCCTCAAGAACATGGATGCTAACATCCTCAAGGATGTCAAGCTCTACGCTTGTAGATCCAACAAAGTTTTTGCCCTTTGCTGTAACTACTGCATAGTATGTTCCATCTGCATTAGAAGCATGCGCTGGAAGCTTGTTTAAAAGCTTGCCATTCTCGCCAAGTCTGTACTGTAATGTATAGTTGGTCTTAGAAAGATTCTTGCCGTTGAAGCGAACTGTAACACCAGGACGAGTTGCAAAGATGCTCTCTACAAAAGTGTCAACTGGCTCTACCTCAATTGCATCCTCATCTGCGAAATCAACTGGAGCAATTGTGAAGTTTGCCTTTACAGCTTCGTTCTCAGCATATTCGCCAATGAACTTAACTTCAACAGTTGGAAGTGAAGCATTGAAGTCTTCACCCATACCAGTGCCAACCTTTGCTGCTGCATTCTTGTTATTCTTGTATGAAACTGTGTAATCTACATCCTTTACAAGCTCCTTGTCACCAGCTGTAACAACAACCTCTGGTGTGAGCTTAGCGCCTGTGTAAACTACATCCTCAACCTCTGCAACTGCTGGAGTAACGATAACTGGCTCTTCAGGAGTATCTGGTGTTTCCTCACCGTCTACAAGTGTTACCTCACCAAATACCTTTGGTGCAGACCAGCCATTACCTGTCTCATCATACCAGCTGCGTGTTCCGATACGTGCACCGCCTTCACCATCATTAATCTGTAAATCAAGACCAATAGCAGTTCCAACCTCTGGTGTGATATCTGTCCAAGCAAATGCAGCCTCTACCATATAGCCATCATCTGTAAGCTTAACAGCATGCTTTACATTTTCCTCAAGGCATTTGGTACCATTGAAGCTTGTCTCATTTAAGTAGTTAATTCTGTACTGCTTGTCATCGTCCTCGTATGCCTCAGACTTGTTATTGTTTTCATCAATAAATACTTCTACTGAATCCTTCTCGTGAGCAGCTGATGCTGTTGCATCAAGATTAGCATCCTTTACATTCATAAGAACATAGAGGTTCTCATTATCCCAAAGTAGCTTAGCAGTAGCTGTTGCCTTAGGGCTGCTGCCTGGTACTGAAAGAACTACATCCTTAGCAACTTCCCAAGCGTCATCAACTTCACCATCAACTGTAACTGTGCCCTTGTTAACATTTGCATAAGGCTTGCATGTACCCTTTGCATAGTACTTGCTGCCCTCATCCTGTGTAAGACGAAGGTTGTTGAATGCATGGTCACCCTCAGCATCTGAAACAACCACATCAAGTGCGATACGTGTTGAAGGAGAAAGTGTAGTATCTGTTGCTACCTCAAGTACGCATTCACCATTCTTATCTAAAGTAGCCTCAGCTGTAGAAACATTTGCTCCATCTTCCATTGCTGTCGCAAAATCAACATAGAGCTTAGCAGATGTTGCGCCATTTGCCTTAACCTTAACTGAGAGCTTGCCATCCTCCCAAACAGGAACGAATGTATAATCTGTGCCCTCAATTGTTGCAGACTTGCCATGTACGAATTTATCTTCGCCTGTTGCTGCCTGTGTGATATTGATGCTCTTGATTGCTGGCTCAAGCTTAGATGGGTCAACTAATGCCCAGTAAGCTGGCTTAGCCATGTAGTCACCATCAAAGAGAAGTGGAACCTGCTTTCTGTTTCCATTAGCACCGCCACCTGCACTGTTTGATGTCTGTAACCAAGAGTTAGGATCGATTACACCCCAAACTGTAAATCCGTTTACATCGATGTCTGGATCTGCATCAATTTCCTTGTATGCTTCATAGATTTCCTTGTAACGATAAGCTTCTCTTGTGTACTCAGCTGCCTCTGTTGCAGATGTTCCATCATATTCATCTGAGCACTTGAAATCAAGCTCTGTTACCTGAATCTTTCCAACAATCTTACCGTAGCGCTTACCGCAATCTATAACCTTCTGCTTGCTTGGACTTAACATATTGTAATGTCCCTGCATACCAAAACCAGAGATTCTAGTAGGAAGAACATCATCACTTTCATGTCTCTTTACGCTTTCAAGTAACTGAGCAATTGCATCTGGCTTGTTGCCTGAGCACTCGTTGTAATCGTTGTAGTAAAGCTCTACATCATCCTTACCCATCTTGTGAGCATAGTAGTTTGCATATCTAAATGCATTAAGGATGTAATCTGGAGCATCCTCCTTGCTGCCTGTTCCATAGATTCTAGCCCAGTTAGAACGCTCACTTGCGCTGGCGCTTCTGTATGTACCTGTGCTATCTGAGCAAGCCTCGTTTACAACATCCCAGCCGTAGAACATATCCTTGTACTCAGAAGAGAATACATGCTCGAATACGCTCTTGATGTACCACTCATGACGAAGTGTCATCTCCTCTGGTGATACCCAGTCACCGTTTGGATCATAGTTCTCCTTGAAGAACCACTCAGGTGTCTGTGAATGCCATGTAAGAACGTGGCCTCTGATTTTGATTTCCTTGTCTGGATGCTCGTCGTTCCAATCCTTGATTACACGAAGCATTCTCTCTGGACGTGAGAAATCAAGCTTTGGTACAGCCATATCCTTATGTGTAACGCCCTTAGCATCTGTCCATGTTTCTGTGATAATCTGTCCATCTGCTGGCTTAGCGTTGTTGTAATTCATTAATGAATCTGGCTTGAACTCGTTACCAAATGTTACAGCATTAAAGTGTTTCTCAACAAGATCCATCAAAGCTTCATCAGTGATTTCTGAAACCATGATAGCTGCACCAGTATGGCTATCCTTGCCAAGACCCTTTTCGCTAGAGACGTAATCTCTTAAATCTGGGATATCCCACTGTATCTCAGGCTTTGTGTTGTCATCTACAATCTCGCTTGGTGTTGGGTAATCAGCTGCGTCACCCTTGAGAGTAAGTGTAATGCTTTGGATTGTAAATGTTGCCTCTCCGCCTGAGCTATTCATTAAGCCGATTCCATCGAATTCAGCTTTGTCTGTATTTTCAATAACATCTGTTCCATAAGCTGCCTTCACTTCCTCACCCTTGTTTCTGAACTTAAGTGAGAAACCTGATTTGCTGCCCTTTAACAGATTTGCTTTTACTGATACTACATCAGTACCTTTAATTCCCTTTGGTAGACCAAAAACCTTTTCCGCATAGTTTCCGCTGTACTCAATTTTTACTCCACCCTTTGATTTTGTAACAGTTGAACCCCATGAACCGCCTTCGTAACTGTCATCAAAATCGAACATGCTATAAGTAATTTCACATGTCTTTTTAGACTCTTCATCGTCCTTCTCTTCCTTTTCAGAGTCATCTTCCTCTAAGGCTTCTTCAGTGTTCTCCTCTGATTCCTCCTTAGAATCTTCCTTAACTTCTTCTTTTGATTCTTCTGCTTCTTTCTTAGAATCTTCTTTTACTTCTTCTTTAGAATTCTCTTTTGTTTCCTCTTTAGATTCTTCCTTAGAGTCTTCCTTTAATTCTTCTACCACCTCTTCTGTGGTATCTTCTGGTAATTCTTTTGCATTGACTAATGCTGGACTTGGTGTCGCCATCAACATGCTAGAAGCCATAGCTACAGATAGCGCCTTGTAGATTTTTCTTTTTACCATAACCCTCAATATTCTCCTTTTTATGATTGTAAAAACACCGCGGTAAAATCATTTTAGCAAAGGATATTTTAGGCAAGGCATGATAATGTTTAGAATAAACCCCGACAAATTAAATGTGTTCAAAAAAAAGACATCTGGCTAAGACCAGATGCCTGAATATTCCTTTAATCTTCTTTACATAATTCCCAAAATGTTACAGCTGACGCTGCTGCCACATTTAATGAATCCACCCCGTGATGCATAGGAATAATGGTGACATAATCACTTGCATCTATTGTTTCTTGTTTGATTCCTGTGCTTTCTGTGCCAAATATAACAGCAAGCTTTTCCTGCTGCTTTAATGCAGGGGCAGAAAGTGGAATAGCATTATCCTTTAGTGCCATAGAAACTACAGCAAATCCGTTTTTATGAAGAACCCTCACGTAATCTGAGCCCTTATCAAAATATGTCCATGGCACCTGAAAAACTGTCCCCATGGCAACACGGGCAGCACGTCTATAAAATGGGTCTGCACTGTCATGAGTAAGAATGATTCCATCTACTCCAAGAGCTGCTGCGGACCTAAATATAGCACCCACATTTGTAGGATTCATAACATCCTCTAAAATGGCAATACGCTTAGATGATTGTAGCAGGCTATCTACATCAGGAAGGCTAGGGCGATGACATGCTGCAAGCACTCCACGTGTCAGATTAAAGCCTGTGATTTTATTGATTACATTAAGCTCTGCCACAAAAATATCTACATCATCATCTACGTGAGACAATAATTCAGTAACCACTTCTGATTCGTAAGCCTTTTTCTCAACAAGAAATGCTATAGGCACAGCCCCTCTATCAAGAGCCCTCTTTATAACCTCTGGTGTCTCAGCTATAAACACCCCAGGCTTTGGCTCAAAATAATGGTAAAGCTGAGCCTCATTATATTTTGTGAAAATATCTACCCTTGAATCATCTATACTATCTATCTTAATCAATATTTACTCCTATTATTTCTGTTCACCCATAATATGATAAATGAACTGCTGAGCTGTTCTTCCTGAAAGACCGCCCTGCTCCATTTCCCATATCTTAGCCTTAGCTACAAGCTCTTCCTCAGGCATAGTAATACCAACTCTCTTTGCAAGGCCAATAACTATTTCAATATACTCCTTTTGCATAGGCTTGGTGTAGCTGATGGTCATTCCAAATCTATGAACTAAGGATAGCTTCTCTTCCACAGTATCAGAGTGATGTCTGTCATTAGAATTATCCTGGTCATTTCTGTCGTTCCATGTTTCCTTAATCAGATGGCGACGATTAGATGTAGCATAGATTAAGATGTTATCAGGCTTTGTTTCCACACCACCTTCAATAACAGCCTTAAGGAATTTGTACTCAATCTCATGTTCCTCGAAGGATAAATCATCCATGTAAATGATGTATTTATAATTTCTGTTTTTGATGCTGGCAATTATCTTTGATAGATATTTAAACTGATGCTTGTAAATCTCTATCATACGAAGTCCACTGTCATAATACTGATTTACAATAGCCTTGATGCTTGTGGATTTACCAGTTCCACTATCACCAAACAGAAGCACATTGTTAGCCTTCTTGCCAGAGACAAAGCTTTCTGTGTTAGAAATCAACTGCTCCTTTTGGTATTCATAGCCTATTAAATCATCCAAAACCACTTCGTCCATATTGTTAATTGGCACAAACTTAATATCGTTAAAGCCTGTCTCCTCAATACGAAATGCCTTGTTAAGGCCAAACATTCCAACACCGTATGCCTTATAAAAATCCGTAATTACGTTAAAGAATTCCTTTTCATCTGCGCAAGCCTCCAGTTCCCTAGAAAGCTTTCTAACCTTTGCTGACACATTGCGGTTATACATCTGCTGATTCTTCTTAACTGCACTGTAGCTTGAAAATACACTAAAGGATTCAATGCCTAATTCCTTTTCAAGGGAAGAAAAATCATAATCAAAAAGCTCCTTTAAAATCCTAAAATCATTCTCCACCAAATGATTAACAGAACCAGGCTTTACATCTGTCTTTTCTGTAACAAGAGAAAATGGATTCTCGTTCATTATTATGTAGAAGGTCAGATAATTATGCCAAAGATTATCGTCAAAGCCATAATCAGTTGCAAGCATAAGCAACTGCTTTGATATAGCGTTAATCTGCCTTGTAGCCTCACGCTTATTATAATCACCAGATTCAACTTCATCTATTGTTCGCCCTAGCTTATAAAGAATGGAATCCTCTGATAAATCGCCATACATTAACAATCTTGAAATCTTGTCGTACATAATCTGCCTCCTAAATTTATCCTTACTGACTGCTATACTAAAATATCACCATAACATTCTGGTCTTCTATCTCTAAACAATCCCCAGCTTAGTCTGTTAGCTGCTATCTCATCCAAATCATAGGTGTGAATAAGAATCTCTTCCTTATCACGTGACGCTGTCTCAAGCAGCTCACCTGTCTCATCAGTCATAAATGAGCTGCCATAGAAATTAAGGCTTGATGACTGCATAGCATTTTCCTTACAAGGCTCCACACTTTCTAAGCCAATGCGGTTAGCTGCAATAACAGGCATCAGGTTACTTCCGGCATGGCCTTGCATGCAGCGTCTCCAATGTGGCATGCTATCACACTCAATAATAGGCTCGCTACCAATGGCTGTTGGATAAAAAAGAAGCTCTGCTCCCTGAACTGCCATGGCACGTGCTGTTTCAGGGAACCACTGGTCCCAGCAAATGCCTACACCTATAGTGCCGTATTTTGTTTGCCAAACCTTAAAGCCTGTATTACCAGGGGTGAAATAAAACTTCTCCTGATAGAAATGGTCATCAGGGATATGTGTCTTTCTGTATACCCCAAGGACTGTTCCATCGGCATCTATCACTGCTACCGAATTATAAAGGACATTCACATCCTTCTCATAAAAGCTAACAGGGATAACTACTGATAATTCCTTGGCAAGCTTTTTGAAATGATTGACTGCATCATTTTCTTCTACTGATTTTGCAAAATCGTAGTATTCGTATCTGCGCTCCTGGCAAAAGTACTGACGCTCAAAAAGCTCTGGAAGAAGTATGATGTTGGCGCCACTTGCGGCGGCATCGCGAACCATCTTGTCGGCTTTATTAATGTTTTCTTCTACTGATGTGCTGCACTGCATTTGAATGGCAGCTATTGTTATTTTTCTCATAATTTCACCTCATCCGTCAGCTTCGCTGACACCTTCCCCTCAAGGGGAAGGCTTTTTGGTATTTGCTGGGTGATGCAATGGATATTACCACCCCCTACAATAATTGCTCTTGCATAGATTGGATAAATCTTTCTATCAGGGAAAAGGCTACTAAGAAGCTTTACTGCCCCTTCGTCGTTTTCGTCACCAAACTGAGGTACAATAACGCCTCCATTTGATATGTAGAAATTAACGTAGCTGGCAGCTAAGCGCTCACCTACTTCTCTTACATCTTCTCCCTCTTCAAACTCATAGCCTTCTAATTCCTCAGCTGTAATACATACAGGATTCTTTGGAATTAGCATTTTATGAACTTTAAATGGTCTGCCTTTTGCATCTACTTCACTTTCTAGTACCTTAAGACAGGCCATGCTCATCTGATATTGTGGGTCTGCCTCATTATCTGTCCAAGCAAGCACCACCTCAGCCGGGCCTACAAAAGCACATACGTTATCCACATGCTCGTTGGTCTCATCATTATATATTCCACTAGGAAGCCAGATAATCTTGCCCACTCCAAGATATTCCTTTAGCTTTTCTTCTATCTCAGCCTTAGTTATATCAGGATTTCTGCCACCGCTAAGAAGGCATGCTTCCGTAACAATCACTGTGCCTTCACCATCGCTATGAATGCTGCCTCCCTCTAACACAAAAGGATGAGCGTCATAATAATCCATTCCAAGCTCATTGCAGATTAAAGCTGCTGCCGCATCGTCCTTATCCCAGTGGGCATACAGGCCGTCGTAATCTCCACCCCAGGCGTTGAACTGCCAATCTATACCTCGCACTTCACTTCCATTTACCACACAGGTAGGGCCTACATCCCTGGCCCAAGCATCATCTGTAGGAATGCAGATAGGATGAATATGCTCTTCATCTTTAAACTCATCCCTAACCTCATTTATATGAGCCTCATCTGCAAGCATCCAAAGCTCTTCGCTTTCTGCGATAGCACGGGCAATCTGAGAAAATACCTTCTTTGCTTCAACAGCCCCATTTGGCCATGAACCAGGCCTAACAGGCCATATCATCACTGTGCCTTTGTGCGGCGAATACTCAGCAGGCATATAAAATTTGTCTTTACTTGGTGTACTGTTTATTTTCATAATACGTATTTACGATAATCGATTTTTAAAATCCTCATAGTCAAATTTCTTTACCAGTTCCATATCTCCATTATCGCGAAGCAGATAGATGTTAGGAAGTGGTATACCATTAAAGGTGTTATTCTTAACCATGGAATAGATTGCCATATCCTCAAATATTAACCTATCCCCTACCTTTATCTCATGGTCAAAGGTATAATCACCTATAATATCTCCTGCCAGGCAGGTATATGAGCTTAGCCTGTATTCATAAGGCTTATCGCCCCATTCTCCTGAATCCATGAGAGGTGGACGATATGGCATTTCCAGTACATCTGGCATGTGGCATGCTGCGGAGCCATCTAAAATAAGTGTCTTGATTCCATTATCTACTATATCAAGAACCTCTGTGACAAAATATCCTGCATTAAGGGCGATAGCCTCTCCCGGCTCCAAATATACGTTAAGGTCATATTGAGCCTTAATATCTTTTACAAGCCTAATTAATCTATCCACATCATAGTCAGCCCTTGTGATATGATGTCCACCACCCATATTTAACCATTTCATCTGAGGTAGATATTTACCAAACTTTTCCTTAAAGGCAACCAGGGTAGTTTCCAAATCATCTGAATTCTGCTCGCAAAGAGTATGAAAATGTAATCCACTGACACCATCTAACACACTAGCATCCTTTGAAAGTGCCTCATCAAGAGCTGCTATAGTAACTCCAAGGCGCGAGCCTGCAGCACATGGGTCGTAGATGGCGTGGTCACCCTGAGTAGAACACTCAGGATTTACCCTAAGGCCAATCTCCACTCCAGCATCAAGGCAGATAGACTTATATTTCATTAGCTGCGCCACAGAATTAAAAATAATATGGTCGCAGATTTTTACAAGCTCATCCATATCTGCCGGCTTATATGCTGGTGCAAATACATGATTTTCCTTGCCCATTTCCTCTTTTCCAAGGCGTGCCTCGTATATGCCGCTAGCTGTAGTGCCAGCCAGATACTCACCAATAAGTGGATAAACAACAAAATTAGAGAATGCCTTTTGGGCCAGCAGTATTTTACAGCTGGCCTCCTCTTGCACTCTCTTTAAAATCTTAAGATTATCAATTAGCTTCCCCTCATCAATAACATAGGATGGGGGCTCTATACTATATAATTTTGACAGCATTTTTCCCTCTCAAAATTAATCTACAAGAACTGGATTTTCTACAACCTGCCATGGCAAGCCCCACTTGTTAAGTGCTTCCATGTATGGGTCTGGATCAAACTCATCTGTTGTAAATACACCAGGTTGCTTCCACTGGCCTGTAACTACCATCATAGCACCAATCATTGCTGGCACACCTGTTGTGTAGCTAATTGCCTGCGAACCAACCTCTTTGTAGCACTCCTGGTGGTCGCATACATTGTAGATATAGATTGAACGCTCCTTGCCATCCTTGATACCTGTAAAGATACAACCGATATTTGTCTTACCAACTGTACGAGGTCCAAGTGATGCAGGGTCTGGAAGTAGTGCCTTTAAGAACTGAATTGGCACGATTTCCTGTCCGTTAAAGTTGATAGGAGTTGTGCTAAGCATACCAACATTTTCAAGACATTTCATATGTGTAAGATAGCTTTGTCCAAATGTCATAAAGAAACGGATTCTCTTAACCTCTGGCATGTTGCGGCCAAGTGCCTCAATTTCCTCATGATGAAGAAGATACATGTCCTTCTTGCCAACTCCATCAAAATCGTACTCTCTCTTGATGCTCATTGCAGGAATCTCTACCCACTTGCCGTTTTCCATATAAGAACCTGGTGCTGAAACCTCACGAAGGTTAATCTCTGGGTTAAAGTTTGTAGCAAATGGATAACCGTGGTCTCCACCATTGCAATCAAGAATATCTATTGTATGAATCTCATCAAAATAATGCTTCTTAGCATAAGCTGCAAAAACGCTGGTTACACCTGGGTCAAAGCCTGTTCCAAGAAGTGCTGTAAGACCAGCAGCCTTAAACTTGTCTTCGTAAGCCCACTGCCAGCTGTAATCAAAGTATGCTGAGAAACCTAACTCATTACAACGCTTTTCATAGATAGCTCTCCACTCAGGGTCATCTGTATCCTCTGGCTCGTAGTTGGCTGTATCAATATAATGAACACCTGCTGCAAGACATGCATCCATAATAGTAAGGTCCTGATATGGAAGTGCCACATTAAGCACTGCATCTGGAGCATAATCCTTAATAAGCTTTGTAAGCGCCTCAACATCATCTGCATCAATCTGAGCAGTCTTGATAACTGTCTTTGTAGTACCCTCAAGCTTTTCCTTCATTGCCTCGCACTTTGATACTGTGCGGCTTGCAATCATAATCTCCTCAAATACATCACTGTTCTGGCAGCACTTAGATATTGCAACCTGTGCTACTCCACCACATCCAATAATTAATAATCTTGCCATTTTATATACTCTCCTCTTTAATCTATATTTTCCTTGCTTTCTTTTTTCGCTGCGCGCTCTTCTTCCTCAAGCAAATCCTCCACGTACTTAGGTAGCATGAAAGCCCCTTTATGAAGATTTGTTGTGTAATACCAGGTCTTAAGCTTTCTTTCCTTCCAACGCTTTGCATCTAAATCCTTAAGGGGATGATACTTCTTAGAAGCGAAGCCAAACATCCAATAGCCTGATGGACAGGTAGGGATATTAGCTTGGTATACTCTATTGATAGGAAAGCTCTTGTAAGCTTTACGATGCATAGCTCTAAAGGCTTCCTCGTCCTCATCATAGAATGGACTACCATGCTGATATACCATGATACCATCTTCCTTTAAAGCTCTGTAGCAGCTGCCATAAAACTCTCTTGTAAAAAGACCTTCCGCATAACCAAATGGGTCTGTTGTATCGTTAATAATAAGATCATATTTGTCCCTGCATCTACGCAAGAACCTGAGACCATCCATATTTGTAACTGTAACTCTGTCGTCGTCAAAGCCCTTGGCAGTCTCAGGGAAAAACTTCTTACTTATCTCAAGAAACATTTCGTCCTGCTCAACCACATCTATGTGCTCAATCTCAGGATACTCAGTGAGAACTCTGGCAACACCGCCATCGCCTCCACCTATAATCAGCACTTCCTTAACATTAGGATGGACAGCCATAGGCACATGAACAATCATTTCATTATAAATAAATTCATCAGCCTCTGAAAAAATGATTTCGCCATCAAGAACAATCATTTTGCCAAGCTCCTGAGTATCAAAAACATCAATTCGCTGATACTCACTTTGGGCGCTGTAAAGCTGCTTGTTGACACGGATACTTGTCTTTACATGCTCCGTCTCCATCTGTGAAAACCAAAAATCCATTACATTTCTCCACTATTCTATAACACTAATCAAATTTACCTCAGGGTCTTTAGTGCCTTGCAGGCTACATCCCTTTTCCTTGGCAAATTCGATGTATTCTATTATTTCCTTTGTGATGCGCTCACCAGGTGTAAGAATTGGAATTCCCGGTGGATAGCACATAACAAGCTCTGCACAGATTTTGCCATCAGACTCACTAACTGGCACCTGCACCTTGTTAGCGTAAAAAGCCTGCTGAGGTGTCATTACATTCTCTGGCTGGATAAAATCTCCGCAGTATAAATCCGATGAATCCTTTTCATATAGACGCTTAATGTCCTCTAAAGCTCCTACAAGTCGTTCAATGTCCTGGATTCTATCACCTATGGAAATGTAAGCAAGTATATTTCCGATATCTCCAAATTCTATCTGAATATCGTACTCATCCCTAAGCAAATCGTACACCTCTATGCCTGTAAGGCCAATGCCCTGGGTATAAATAGATAGCTTAGTTACATCAAAATCATAAACGCTGTCACCATCAATAAGCTCCTTGCCGTATGCATAAAATCCGCCGATTTCGTTAATCTCATTACGTGCATACTCAGCCATGTGAGCCACCTTTTTAAAGGATTCCTCACCTCTAAGAGCCAGGTTTCGTCTGGACAAATCCAGACTTGATAGTAACAGATATGATGCACTGGTAGTCTGGGTAAGGTTAATAATCTGCCTTACATACTCGGCATCCATATCCTCTCCGCAAAGAAGGATGGAGCTTTGTGTTAAAGACCCACCTGATTTGTGCATGGATACAGCAGCCATATCAGCCCCTGCTGCCATACCGGAGATAGGTAGATTATCATTAAAATACAGATGAGTACCGTGAGCCTCATCTGCTAACACCTTCATACCATGCTCATGAGCAATCTTAACTATCTCCTTAAGATTAGAACACACCCCGTAATAAGTAGGATTGTTGATAAGAATAGCCTTGGCATCAGGATTAGCATCCATAACACGCCTTACCTCTTCCACCTCTACACCAAGTGCTATACCAATTTTAGGATTAACCTTTACTTCTACATATACAGGCACTGCACCGCACAGTACCATTGCATTGATAACACTCTTATGGACATTTCTAGGAATCAAAATCTTGTCACCAGCCTTGCACACTGAAAGAATCATAGTCTGCACTGAACTGGTGGTTCCATTTACCATAAGAAAGGCGTGAGCAGCCCCAAAAGCATCTGCTGTAAGCTCCTCAGCCTCCTTGATAACAGAAATCGGATGTCCCAGGTTATCCAGGGGTTTCATGGAATTAACATCAAGCCCCACACACTGCTTGCCAAGCAGCTCCACAAGCTCAGGATTGCCCCTTCCTCGCTTGTGTCCAGGCACGTCAAATGGAACGACGCGCCTTCTTCTAAATCTCTCCAAAGCCTCACATATTGGAGCAGATTTTTGTTCAAATTTCCTCATTATTGACCCTTTTACCTTCTATATATTACCGCTTAAAGCTTTTTCTTTAGATTTTCTACCAATCCCTTGATTGTGCCATCTGCAAATGGGCTATCAAGACCTACTTCCTTTAATTCATTCTCATAGAAATCCTTAACTGAAAGCTTGCAAAGCTGTAAATAATGATTCCAAGCATCCTTGAAATCCTTATCCATCCATACCTTAAATTCCATAGCTACAACGCTGGCAAGAACATAATCTATGTAATAGAAAGGATCCCAGAAAATGTGACCCTGCTTTTGCCACCAGCCACCAGTTGTAAAGAATTCATCATCCTCATAATCAAGCCATGGACGATACTGCTTTTCTAGGTCAGCCCATACAGCCTTTCTCTCTGCTGGAGTAAGCTCTGGCTTATCGTAAATGATGTGCTGGAATTCGTCAACCATACATCCATAAGGAACAAATGTGATTGCATCCATGAAATGCATCTTGCGATACTCATCAGCTCTATCCCCAAAGAACTTGTCCATCCACTGATATGTGAAATATTCCATAGACATAGAGTGAATCTCTGCTGTCTCCATTGTAAGGTCATTGTGCTCCTTAATCTCGTCATCACGGGTAACATAGCCCTGGAATGCATGACCACACTCATGAGTGATAACATCTACGTCACCGCTTGTGCCGTTAAAGTTGGCAAAGATAATAGGTGCTTTGTACTTTGGAAGGAAATCCATATATCCGCCCTGCTTCTTAGTCTTGCGTCCAAGAACATCGAAAAGCTCGTTTTCTGTCATGAAATCAAAGAACTCTGCTGTCTCTGGTGAAAGCTCCCTGTACATTTCCTGACCGCTCTTTAGGATTTCCTCTGGAGTACCTGTTGGAGCAGGGTTACCGTTTACATAGTATACCTCGTTATCATAATACTTAAGGGCGTCCACACCAATCTGCTTACGTCTCATTTCCTGAATCTCGCATACAAATGGAACGAAGGATTCCTTAACCTGCTTTCTGAAGTTTTCTACCTCAGCTCTGCGGTAAGCATTACGGTTCATTCTGTTATAACCAAGCTCAACGAAGTTATCGTAGCCCAATTCCTTGGCCTGCTTTGTACGATTCTTAACAAGCTTGTCAAAAATCTCATCAATCTCACCTGTTACAGATGTGAAGTAATCTGAGTATGCCTTCCATGCACGCTTTCTTGTATCTCTATCCTCTGCTGTAAGGAACTTGCGAAGAAGTGAAAGGTTGTACTCCTCACCATCAAATGGAATCTTTGCAGATGCAATAATCTTGTCGTAGCGGCTAACGAGCGCGTTTTCCTCCTGCATAAGAGGTAAAATTTTCTCATCGATAGATTTGTTTGCAAGCTCTATATTCTTAAATGCAACCTTGCTGATTTTGCTTTCAAGGTAATCTCTGTATGGAGATTCAAATAATACCTTGCTGTACTCATTTTCAAGATTAGAAATCAAAGGCATGATTTCATCTAAGTAATCGTTTTCCTTTGTGTAGAATTCATCTGATGTATCGCAATCATGACGGAAGGTTCCAAGAATTCTATTTGTATGAATATCTTTCATAAACTCATAATATTTTTTGTGGAGCTCAAACTGCTCCTCCCCACTCTTTGCATTCTTGCTATCAGCAATAAGCTTTTCAAAGAATGCTTTTACTTCGTCCATATCAATACGATTGTATGGCATTTCTGAACATTTCATATCTTTATATCTCCTTAAAATTAATTATTGTCTTCTGATTCTTTCTTTGCTAAAAATCTATCAAAATATAGCTTGAGAAGTGCTGCAACAGGAACTGCCACAAGCATTCCTACAAATCCACCAAGTGCGCCGCCACCAATAAGGGCTGCCACCACAAGTAGTGGGTGAATCTTAATATTACTGCTAAGTAAGCGTGGATTGATAACATTACCATCAATTACCATTATTATAAGAAGTGACACAAGACCTACAACCAGCTCATGATAAGAACCTGTTGCTAAGCACACAAGAGTCACGGCGCAATATCCTACGATAGGTCCCACGTAAGGAATCAGATTTCCTATCCCCACTAAAAGCGCAATAAGAAGTGCCTCCGGTACTCCAACAATCAAAAATACAACACCAGTCAGCACACATACAATAGATGCATCAATAAACTGACCTCTCAAATATCCAGAGAAGATTCTATCTGCATCATGCCAAAACTGTTCAACACGCTCTTCGTTCTTCTTACCAGTAATGATAGCAAAGGCTCTCTTCCAATAATCCTTAATCCTTCTTCCATCCATCATAAAATAGATAGAAAAGATTATTCCAAAGAATAGCCCTGTAATTATATCCTTTACTGATATAACAGCTTTGAATAATAAATTACTGAACCTGCTAATTGATAAGCCTACAGATTTAAGCAAGTTGTCTATAGCTGTGTATAGATTCTCTGTATCATTCTGGATTAAGTCAGCTAATCCCATAATAGTATCTGCATTAATTGCTGATACATTCTTATATATAGTAAGAACTAAAATCACAATAATCAAGGCAAATATGGCCAGTATAAGTAAAAAACTTAATAGAATCGACAAATATCTTGACCATCTATGATACTTATTTCTATTGAAGAAATCATCGAATCTATCCACAATAGGCTTAAGCAGATAGCTTATTATTCCACCAATAACCACAGGCTTAAGCACCGCTGTAAATATAGACCACAACCTAACCCAGAAAACCCCTGATGAATACAGTAATCCAAGGATAATAATAGTGATAATTACTGTAGCTGAAGCATAGCCACAGATTTTTACATATTTCTTATCTAATGAATCCCAGAATTTCTTCATATCGCCCCTCTCCTTATGCCTTTGTGGTCATATTGTAACAAAAAAGATCAGCCTTTTATATACTGATCTTCTTAAAAATGTATAAAATTTTTATCACGTCGTCAAATAAGTGTTTTATTTGATTTCTATAATCCACTTAACATTTAAATACTTTTATAAGTGTTATTCGAATTCCTCTCAATTCCACTTACCACCATTTTGAAAAAGTTAAGTGGATTTTGCTATAACCTTTCAAAAGCTTACTAATTTGTAAGTGAATTAAGTGCACAATCTATGTATGCTAATTCCACTTAAGTATTTTATAAGCGTTTTTCACAGCATCACTGTTAACACTTAATTGGTCTCTGAAAAAGTGCGTTTTTTCAAACACAGCTCTAAATACACTTAACTTTTTCAGAATTGGAGTAAGTTTTTTTTGCTTAATATCACAAATGCGCTTAACTCCTGTTAACTATAAAGCATAAACCGGTGTCCAAAGCCATATTCATGATATTATAGCTACCTCTAATTACTTACTCCCTGAAAGTAATCCTCTGTGCAACCCGTATATGGTTTAGTGCACTCTTCGTCTATATAGTAAATTGGATTCCCGTTTATATCATCGGTAGTATATAATTCTATTTCGTTCATTTTCATACTCCCAAGGAGAATGGCGTAAAGCATATGATACTTCCTTGCTTAAGATACTATAATCCATTCTATTCCCCATTTTCAAAATATTTAGTAACTAAATAATAAAATCAATTAATCCTATTGATTTTCTTCAATCAATTCATCAATTGCAGCTTTCATCCATTGCCAAATATTGTCATATGTTTTTCGCTGTTCATACCCTTCATCTGCGAAATCATGAACAATAAAAACTTTTTCTCCTTTTCCTTCTTCAAAACAAGCAATATCATCATTATCATCTCTTCTGGCAAAAGGAATATATTTTCTATTTGGATACCTTTCATTCATGCCATTATACCTATTATCCAACTGACTGTCTGGAATGAAATACCAATATTCAAAATCTACTAAATTTAAATCTACTATAGTTTCATACCCCATAGGATAATCAAAACCATCTATTCGCTTTATATTACTTATATTTATTGTCTCCATTAACTTTATTTCTATATTTTGTCAAAAGCTCCAACGTTTCCCTAAAACTTAACTTGCTCTCAAACATTTAAGCGGAATATTCCGATTCTTAGAATCCGCTTAAATATTTCCTAATTTAATTACGTGCCAAATTATTTGCAGTCTTTGCTATTTTGTTAGCAAACATATATTTATTAGTTTCATTTAATTTCAATACATCCATACTTAGATTTTTAAATCATTTTTAATTTTATATAAATATTTCCTTATTTTCTCCCCATCTTCAGGATTTATCTCTAAATGTTTATCGCATAGTTTTGATAATGCATTATAAAATTTTTCTTTTTCGATATATTGTGTCTCGTCTTCTATTCCTAACCAATAATCAATTGTAACATAACCATCTCTATAATCCTCATCATCAGGATTATAAGAACAAGTTATTCCTTCGATTCCGGCAGCCTTGTTATCTGCCAATCTTAACATAGCAGTAGTATCTAATTTACCATCCACCTGAAAGACTAGAAACAATAGTTCCTGCAATAAATCCATACTTAACACCTCACATTTTACTTAATCGTAGGATAATATCTTATTTGGAATTCTCCAAAAGGGTTACACACAAATTGCAAGCCATTTGAAGCTCGTCCAACAATATTTCCACTGGGGCTCTTCACCCCATTACGGATTGCCTCTTTACCCCATTGAATCATTTGTGAATCTGAAATGATATTTGGGTCATAAATAGTTTTTGGATAATCTATATCTTTAAAACCAATAAAACTCCCCTTTGCATCATATTTGGGTATTCTATATTCTTGCGAATATATTCCTTTAATAGTTGGATGTTCTATCGGCTCACCAACTAATAAATCGTCAAGACTATAGCCCGTATTTTTTAGCGTTTCATAAAAATATCTTTGGTTATGTGCTCCAAGAACACCGCGTTTCTTAGGTCCTATACCATCCCCATATATCAAATGGTGTTCTGGGTCAGCCAAAGGACCAACAAAATCTTCATCGCCCGGCACTGGTATTCTCTTACTCTGAGTCACCTTCGGCCCCGCCATAGCATCCGCTACCTTCTTAGCAACTATTACCTCTACAACCTTCTCTGTAGCATAACCTACGCAAAAAGCTGTACCTTCCTCGTCGCCAGTATCAAACATGCCCTGGAACATGGCTCCTATGGTGTTTTCGGGGTCGTTGATAAACACTTTCACACCCTGATATATTTCATTGGTTCCATCTATCAATAACTCAGCTCTAACCCCTGGCGGAAGCGGGATAGCCGGATTAATAGCCAAAGCAATTTCTAATGGTGCTTTCAATCCCTTTAAAAGATCTACAAAACCTGTTGCAAAGCCTCTTAAGAAATCTATCCTGGTATCCACTTCATCTTTGAGCAAGTCCAACAAACTAGCTATCGAATAATAGATACTATTCATTTTCACACTGTACGTATCATCAGTATTCTCATACGACACAACATAATTATCATATATTGATTTTATGCTTTCAGTTTCATTCCAAAGTTCCTGCGCCGTATTTTTTAATGAGTTGTTAAAGAAATCATTAAGCTTATCATAATTTCTTTCTCTCTTGCGCTGGTTCTCGGCATTTCTAGCCCTTACTTCATCTGCATCATCTGCAAAAGGATTTACCCATTCATCCATATACCAATGACTAGGAACTCCTGGGTATGAATTCAAGTATCCATAAGGTATGCCTTGGATTTGCTGAAGGTTCCACCAAATATCATTTCTATCTACTCTACAGATAACGGACGAATCCTCTGGAGTTATATATGATGTCATATCAGTCATATAGTTGCCTATATTCGTATCTACATCACCCAAAATACTGATTAAGCTTGAATAATCAACAGAAATATCTTCTTCAAATTCCGTTTCTAATTCTTTAAAAGCATCGCCCTCTTGGGCCTTAATAACATCTGCAAATGTATTTGTTGACTCCTGCAAATCCTCAAGGGCGTCTTTGTATTTCTTTACAATAGCTTGAATTGCCTTCAAGCTATCATAATTGATTTTTAAATCTCTATGCTGTCCCACATTATTCCCCTTTTTTGCTATTCAAAACTCATGCCATTTAGTTCATTAATTAATCCGCTATACTTTTTTTCCATATTTGAGATGTGTGTTTCCATTTGTTTTCTCTTATCCGCATTCGCAAAATCCATCTCTGTGAAATTTTCCCTAACATCTTTTTTGCATCGTTCTAAATATGACACTAACTCATTTCTAAAACTATTAGCATCAGATTGTGACAATTGCCCCATGATTATTCTCCTTCTATCTTTTCTCCAACTTGCTGGTCAACAGATTTCAATGTATTTGATGCCTTTTCAACCCTATTTGTATATTTGGTTATGCTTTTTGAAATCTTTTCCTTAACTTTTGAATTTAGGCACTCTAGCGTGCGCTGCAGCTTATCAACATAATCAGAATTCATTCCATCTAATTCCTCAATAGCTCCATCAAACCCATTTGCTGTTAATTCATTATAGTTTTTAATTGCCTTATTCATATTTGACACAGCTGTTTCAACCGCTGTATGATTTACTTTAATTTTTTCTGCCATTTTAAGCTTCCTTATTCTCAACAAATCCCATAGATAATCTATGTTGCTTAACAACTATTTCATCCATTATTTCATAAACAAACTGCTCATCAATTTCAGATTCGTAACCCATGTGAACTATTCTTTTTATAGTGGCAGGGGTAAATGAAATTATCTTTCCTGTACCGTAATTACCAGTAGGATACAATTCCCCACCGTACTGGTAAAATGGTCCATTTTCATCACCTAGAAATCTTTTTGTAATTACAACATAAAGCTGTGTTGCGTATGGATTTGGAACTTTTATCTTTTCTAAATCAAGCTCCACCAAAGTACCTTGTGGTAAGATTCCTTCACAGATTGTTATAGTCTGAGCTAAGAAATGCTTAAATTCATCTTTGTAAAAGCCAGCTACATTCGAGTTATAAGTTATTTCTACCTTATCTTCAATAAGATTAAGCTCGATATCACCTATATTGATAGGCTGCTCTAAATCATTTTTTATTACACTATAGGCAACATATAAGCTTTTAATATCCCTTTTCATTTCTGGAAATACAGATTTGAGAAACATCACATTCTCTTCTGAAAAGCCGTAAGATGCTACCAGATTTTCGTATAGCTTTCTAATATTATTCTCCTGCATAATTATTCTTCCTTCTTCTAAAAAAGTATAAATTAAAACAGACCTAAAAACTTTTTCTTATACTCTTCTGTGGACATTGATTGTAGTTCGTATCCTGTCTCTGCAATGGCAGCTGTAAGCTCATGCTCGTCTACAGGATTTTCGGATAGAAAAGTGGTGATTCCCTTCATGTGAGAGCTTGAAACCTTCTTTGCATCTGGAACTAGCTTTCTTATTACATCATTAACATGTGCTTCGCACATACCACACATCATACCGTCTATTTTTAGTGTTGTTTTAATCATAGTTTCGCTCCTTTCTTTGCAAAACTACTATAACACAAATAGTTAGTTTATGCTAACTATTTTACTGCTAAATGCTTTTTCATCATCATAATAAAGGCAATAAATAGGATTCCACTGGAAATAAGAATGCTTCTTATTCCTAGCTTAAGAGACAAAATTCCTCCTACTCCTGCACCGATTGCGAAGATAAAAATAATGCCATAGTAATGCATTGCCTTTTTTAGTGCTCCTATTTCGTGATTTCTTAGGAACACTGAAAAGCTATCGGTACCACTTCTAAGATTTCCTATGCACATGGTGCTTGCATAAGGATATCCGTTCACCTTTCTAAAGGACTGTACCTGCATGGCACAGGCAAGAGATACAAGTGCATTTGCAAGCATGTTGTGGGATGTTGGAATAAATGCCACAATAGTTAAGATGATGATTTCAAGTAGCACAACCATCTGGCGCCAATGCATCTTCTGTGAGCGTCTGAAACGATAGCTTAGCTGCTCCGCCACTATTATTCCAATAGCAAATGCCAGTACCGGCATAAGATAATGAAGTCCTTCTACCCACTCACCAGTCATTATATGCTGGCTCATTAGTACTATATTTCCTGTTTGAGCATTGGCAAATACCTTATTCCTAAGATTGTAGGTATATGCATCCTGAAATCCTCCTGAAAGTGAAATTATTGCTGATAGTAAAAATGTCTCTGATGTCTGTTTCTTTCTCATATTATGCCTTCTTTATCTTCAGTGATTTCAAATACTCTTTGTGTTCAGCTGTTACTCTATAACTTTCTATGGACTTTTGTATTGCTTTGTTGTGAGTCCATACATCCAAAGTTTTGTTTTCAATGTAAGGAATTGTCTTATCATATTGCTTGGCAAGTGCTGTTGCAAAATACCAGGCGATTGCCATGTTAATATAATATTCATCAGATTTGATATCTGATACCAACTTAAGATAGCCTTCATCAAAATCACCATCTAAGAAATGAGACATAAAGGTAACTATTGCAAATCTCACTGTATAGATATCATCTGATTTAATCCATTTGTTAAGATATGGCAAAAGCTTCTCATGGTTCTTTTTAAAACACTTAGGTGACATCTGATCACAGGTAGCCCAATTGTCTACAAATGGAAGAAACCTCTCAAGCTTTCCTATGCATTCATCAAAATCCTTTATCTCAGAAAGAATAAATGCATGTAGCTGATTTTCATCAAAATACTTGTGTGGCAAATCAGCTAAGAAATCATCCACATCCTGTCGCTTACTATAATCCTTAGCAAGCTTTCTAAGAACAGGAGTCCTTACACCGATGGCTGTATTTGCCTCTATGGTAGGTGTTAGCTTGCTTTGAAAATCTCTGTACTTAACATCCTGATTTGCAAATAAATCTTTTCTGATTTCATCTACTATCATTGCTTTTTCCCTTACATGCTGATAATTCCAAACACGTTTAGTATAGCACTAACTAGAATAATAACAACAAATAATGGGCACAAGAATCTAATCATAAATGAGAAAACAGCCTTTCTCTTAAATGGATGATTTTCCTGCTCTACCTCAGCTTCTATCTTTTCAACAGTAATAAACTTAGTAACCAGAATGCATGTAGCAAGTGCTGCTATTGGCATCATTACAGAATTTGTAAGGAAATCAAAGAAGTCCAAAAACTGCATGCCGATGAGTCTAACATTAGAAAGTGGTCCATTTCCAAGTGATGACAAGCTTCCTAAAATAATCATTATAATGGCCATTACGTTTGTTCCAAACTTTCTGCTCCAGCCAAACTCATCTGAAAATGTGGAAACAGCACTTTCTGTAAGTGCGATAGCGCTAGTTACAGCAGCAAATAATACAAGTGCAAAAAACAGAATTCCGATGATTCTACCAAAGCCCATGCTTGCAAAAATCTTTGGCATTGTAATAAACATAAGGGATGGACCAGCGTTAAGTGTGCTCTGGTCTCCACCTGAAAAAGCAAATACAGCCGGGATAATCATAAGGCTGGCCATAATGGCGATTGCTGTATCAAAAATCTCTACCTGCTCTGTTGACTCTTCTATGCTGACTTCCTTCTTAATATAAGAACCAAATGTAATAAGAATACCCATGGCAATTGAAAGCGAATAAAACATCTGTCCCATTGCTGTAACAATTGTCATGATTGAGAAATCCTTAAAGTTAGGAATGAACAAGTACTTCACTCCACTAAGTGCCCCTGGTCTTGTAACTGAATATCCGCAGATAATCACTGCAAGCACCACAAGAATAGGCATTACGAACTTTGACACACGCTCTATTCCATTCTCAACACCCATATAAATAACAAGAAGAACAAGTATCGCAAATACGATAAACCAAAGCTCAGGTCCATAGGCATCTGTAATAAAATCAGTAAAGAAAGAATCAGATGCAACCACAGTGGCATCACTTCTTATATACTCAAACAAATACTTACACACCCATCCACCGATTACCGAATAGTATGGAACAATAAGAATTGGGATGATAGCATTTATCCAACCTCCGATTTTCATAAGAGGCGAATTGTTACTAAGCTGATTAAAAGCTCCTACCGGGCTCTTTTGTGTATTCCTACCAATGGCAGTCTCAGCCACAATCATAGTGTAGCCAAATGTTAGCGCCAATATGATATATACAATAAGAAAGATTCCTCCACCATATTTAGCACATAGATAAGGGAATCTCCAGATATTTCCCAAGCCTACTGATGCTCCAGCAGCTGATAATACAAAGCCAATCTTTCCAGAAAAGCTTCCTCGTTTAACCTTATTCAAAATAATACTCCTCCATATTGCTTTAATACTTTAAGCTGTTAAATTACGCATACTGTAGTATATCAAAAAAAATTGCTTCAAGAAAGTCTCTTGAAGCAATTTAAAGCTTTAGCTTGCTTTTTATCCTGTTCAATCTGCCATCACACTCATGATATACTGGATTCAATGGCCATGGCATAAGCTCTATGTATTCTCTATCATCCACACTCAGCTCTTGCAAAGCCTTTAAGAATTCCTCATCCTTTTTATACAAAAGCTTTCCGAATTCACACTTAACATACTGCTTTTTGGAATTATCTACAGTCTTAGTCACTCTCCTAAAGCTAATCCTACCAAAGCTGTCCTGCTCCTTTACAAAGGATGCTATGTCTTTTGTTTGCTTTGGCTCCTCCAGACAGATTTTCCCTGTGTTTACAAAATGCTCCCACATATAGCCTGCAATCTTTTCCCTGGGGATAGGATAATCCAAATTATCAGCTATCTGGGATATGGAATAGCCAAGGTCTGCAAGATGACGCACTGCCCCACCTGCCGCAGCATCATTTATGAAATTCGATAATGCCTTATTAAACTCTTTCATTTTTATTTCTATTTTTTATAATACAAAGTTTTTCCTTACAATTTGAACACTGCAAATGTTTATTACTTCCAAACCAAAAATTTTCAGGATGTTTTGCATAACCCACTTCCCATTTGATAAGTACGATAAGTGCTGTAAAAAACAAGCTCCAGGAAAAGAAATTTTTGATAAAAAGCATTGGGGTAAACATCATAAAATATCCCCAGTCATAGATTCTGCAATTAATACAGCATTTATTATGCATCATAAAGGTTTGAAATGGACAGAAAAACAGTATGCAAATATAATCGCTTAAGTAAAAGAACACAGTCAGCATCAGCATATCTGCTACAGTTATTATTTTAAACAGATATAACAGGGCAAATACAGCATTAAAGCTAAGCCAAACCAACATCACAAACCATGCTTTTACATTCATCTGTTGAATGAATTCTAATAACTCCAGACGAGAATATCCTTCCACCTCTTCAAAGCCTTTTATATTTCCTTTGCGATATGCCATTGATAAATATTTATGTGGGATGATATGCTGCAGCATCATAATCATAAATATTGCCCATAATACATGAAGAGGGCTGATTCCATATTCAGATATTCCAAATGTAAATTCATGTGTCATGAACTCTACAAGTACATCTTTATGTAAAATGTAAACTGAAAATATAAACAGAAAAACTATCAGCCTAAATCCAAAATTTATAAGGGCTCTTTTCATCATTCTTGTCATTACAAATCACCTCATGCATATTCTAATACATAAGTTTTAAGAATGTTTATTTTTCATAATCATTTAACAATATTCTAAAATATAGTAGTATAATTTTGTTTGATATATCTTTCTACCAAAGGAGAATACTATGAAATACAAAAATTATATCTTTGATTTATACGGAACACTTATAGACATACATACTGACGAG
The DNA here is from genome assembly GCA_015057315.1 of Pseudobutyrivibrio ruminis. Taxonomy (GTDB): domain Bacteria; phylum Bacillota; class Clostridia; order Lachnospirales; family Lachnospiraceae; genus Pseudobutyrivibrio; species Pseudobutyrivibrio ruminis_D. Next base: position 36,710 of record SVER01000030.1, read on the forward strand.
AATGAAATGATGCTTTGGGAGTTTATGGTAGATTACCTTAAAAAACATTTCGGTAATATTACAATTCCTGAAAAGCTTAAGGATGATTATATTAGAATTTGCGCGGAAGAAACTGATAAGCTTGCTGCAAAAAATGGCAGCTGCTACCCTGAAATTAAGATTGAATGGGTATGGCAACGATTAATTGGCTGTGATTGCAGCGATGATGAAATGCGTGCCCTTTGCGTAGCTTTTAGAGAGAAGTCCCGCAAGAAGCTTGTTTGCTATAAGAATGTTCACAAGGTTCTTTCTGAAATCAAATCAGCTGGCCGCCATATTTATCTTCTCTCAAACGCACAGCGTCTTTTCACTGAAAAGGAACTGGATGATACAGGCCTCACTGAATATTTTGATGATATATTTATATCTTCTGATATGGGAATAAAAAAGCCCGATGCTGCCTTCATTAATAGCTTAATAAAAAAGCATGGGCTCATAAAATCTGAAACTGTTATGGTTGGAAATGAAATCAAGGCAGACATCGGCTCTGCCATTGCCGCTGGTGTAGATGGCATCTACCTAAACACCTACCACCACACCCAAAAGGAGCTGGATACCGACTTGGCTACTTGCGGATATGATAATTCTAATATAGGGCTTACTATCATTGATGACGGGGATGATTGCTTTAAATCGGTGATTTAATCACCGATTTAGCTACGATACCCATCAAATTTCATCATTCCTATTCTGAAGCGTATGTAGAAAACGTCTAATTTCCATTATCTTCTGGCCATCTTCTTCCAAAACAACATAATAGACAATATAATTATTGACGTATATTCGATAATAAGGATTCTTCCTATCTTTCTTTGATTTCACTGGCTCATAGCTCTCTGGATTGTTGAGTCTGTTTCTAATAGCAATTTCAACATCATCTAGAAGGGAATTTGCTGCATCAATATCATTTAATTGAAATGCAATATAGGTTACTGCCAAATCCAATTCTTGTTTAAAAAGAGGTAAATATCTTAAGCTGTACTTATCTTGCATTTATTTTACTCCTCAGACTATCGAAAATTTCGTCATGTGTTAGTCTATCAGTTGTAGATTCAGCAGCTGCATCCGCAACATCCATAACAAATTCTTCTGGAGCACTAAGTCTAGAATATGTTTCCATACTTAAAACAACCATGGCACCATACCCATTTTTAGTCAAGAAGATTGGCTCTCCTTTCTGAACTTCTTTTTCTATATCTGTGAATTTATTACGTAAATCTGAAACAGGTCTAATTTGAATCATAAAAACCTCCTTAACCTATCATAACTTTATCATAATTATATCATCATATATAACACTTGCATAGACAAATTCTATATAAACTGCCTATAAAATCATTCTTTTAAAGCTTTCGCATATATAATCGCATACAGTTTCTTATAGTCCAAAATGATTCATTCTCCTTTAACAGGTAAGCCTGAAAGTTATTTTCTGTTACATTCTATCCACGATACAGCAAAATCTACTAATTCACGTTGGTTCATCAGCTTTATGTCAGCATTGCCCACTTTTACCTTACATGTAGTACAGGCTACTTCAAATGCCCTTCCTATATCTTTGAAGTCCTCTCCATCAACATACAATGTTTCATAAGCTTTCCAGACACGAACACCATTCTCCATGACTGCACTGTGTTCAATGCAGGTATGTTTGCTTGAGTATTCTGCACGCGCATCCGCTAAATGAATGGAAGTATTCTTATCATAATCAACTCCAATCAGTAAAACTTTCCCATCGAGTTTATAAAGCCTCCCAATTGGTGATGAGTCTCCAAATATATTTGAAAGATCATGATTCTCAGTTAAATACTTAGCATTCTTTCCCCAAGCCGCAACAGATCTGGCAGGATGGTCACTCCTTAATGTTCCAGGCCATGAACGGAACATTTCGGCAACCGCACCCATAGTGTTTGTCGGAGTAATCGCCTTATCATATGCTGGCCAGTTTTCGCGAATTGTATCCCAGTCAGCCTCATCTGCATCCCAATGAACTCCTGTTTCCGGATCAAGGTTTTTCCATGACTGTGTAGGCATCATAATAGTTCCATTCTGCCCCACAACATCAATCAAAGCTTCAATAATAGTCTGTGCACCACCACATACATATCCAATCTGTCCAAGTGATGTATGTACCATTACTGAATCACCATTCTGGAGCCCAACACTTTTTAATGCACTTACTATATCTGATTTAATGATAGTCTTCATACTCTTCTCCCTTATTAGACATTTTAAACTGAGATGATAACGCTCTATCGTTCATCCCGACAAATCCGAATTCTTAAAGATGAGTAATAGGTAAATCCAAATACTCCGAAACTATATCAGCTGCAATTCAGCTAAAGAAATATAGTGTTTAACCATAAAGTTATCTGGAGCATTTTCCATAAGCATCTTCATATGTTCCTCGTTCCATGCAGCAAGCTGTTTATCATTCATAGCAGCTCCAACTCCTCGACATGCGCGCATACGTCCATGCCAACCTTCTTGCGAAAAAGGAACATCAACACGAAATTCCATGCGATTAACGATATTAAAGAATTGCAAAAGCTCATCCGGAACATACACCGGTTTCACTGTATCACCGTAACTGGACCAATTTGGATTATACTTTAAAATAATCTCTTCGCTCTTACCAGCAATTAGATCTTCATATGGTAACCATCCCATATATAATATTAAAAACTTTCCATTAGGCTTTAACATCTTAGCAAACTTAGGTGCAATCACTTTAGCATCTAAATACCAAATACACTGACAAGCGGTAATTACATCAAAAGTCCCATCCGGATAGTCCACATTCTCTGCTGGACATGTGAAAAAATCGATATCCATACCTGCCTCAGTAGCCAGTCTTTTGGCCTGAAGGATCTGTTTTTCTGTTATATCTGTTCCGACCCATTTCGCGCCGTAACGATACATGTTTCGTGGCAACACTCCAGTGCCAGTTCCAACATCCAAGATATGTTGTCCATCCTTACAAAGCCCCAAATCTAAAATAGTCTGATAGAACTCCTGGGGATAAATGTCTCTGTATTTTGCATAATCTTCAGATGTATTCCCCCATTCGAAGGCATTGCCATTGTCTATGTCATTAATTATCATATTATCCCCCCTCTTAACTACAAATTCATTACAACCAAAAACACCCCTGATATTACCAAAAGAACTATAACAATCTTTTTTACAACTCTTTCATCCAAGACTTTTGAACTCTCCATTCCAGCAAACAATCCAATAATCATGAACGGAATAAGGATTGCTGTTTGTTTCAATGAATTAAGCGTAAATACTCCAAGCAAATAATATGTAAAGATTCTTACAGTATTTTCAACAATAAAAACCGCGCTTATATTGGCTTTAAATTCATCCGTTGAATTAGTCACTCGCCCAACATAGGCAGCAAGCAACGCTCCTATCCCAAACAGGCCACATAATATACCAGACAGCACGCCAATGATACCTAGTAAAAGATTAGAATCCTTTGCATTTGTACGTTGATATTCTCTAAAAAACATTTCAACAGCTATAAGAATAACAACTATTCCAAAGAACACTTTTAAATGCCTAACATCAACACTCTTTAGAAGGATTGCTCCCGGAATACTACCACCCAAAACCAACAATGCTAAAGGAATATAGACTTTTCTCTCAAGCTTATTACGATTCTTCCAAGTCAATATTAGATTTGTCGGATACCCAAGTAATAATTCCACTGGCGATATATTAACGTTTGCCACTCCAAATCCTAAAATAGATGTAAAGACTAATGTATTTGCAAAACCACAAAGTCCCTTTATAAAAAACGCACACAGCGTGGCTATTATCCACAAAATCAAGTAATAATCCCCCTTATACGATTTAAATGCTTATCTGCATCCACCATGCCTGGATTAATCATTATTTCAAGTCGTGCCCCATCGTCAAATGAAATGAAATATGAACGAAAATCGTAAATTTTATAGTATCAGTGTCCTATTATACCAAATATACTTTTTCCACGAAAGTACTCTAGTGTCCTTTTTTCTTATAGATTTCCCAATCCTCTTTGTCTTATTTCATCTAATTGCTCTGCACTCAGTGCCCCCGACTTGTAAAGTTTTAGATATTCATTTTCAATTGAGGAGTCAAAAATTAGAAGATCATCAGTATTTATGGTCACTCTGACCCCATTCTCTACCAAGGTCTTAATTGGATGTGTTTTATAATCTTTAGCAAATCCTAGCATTACGTTGCTGCTGGGGCAGACATTAACCTGTATCTGATTATCAGCAAGAAATCTCATGGTTTCTTTGGATGTTGATGCATTAATTCCATGATGAACTTCTGACAGGTCTAAAGTCTCTACAGCCCTTCTAACATCCTCAGCCGAACCCGTTTCTCCAACATGCATCTTCTTGGTTAAATGGTACTTTTCAGCTTTCCTGTATAATGGTAAAAAAGCTTCGAATGGCTTTACATTTTCTCCTGCACATATATCAATTGCCTTGAAGTATCCCGCCTCGGCATATTTATCGAGCTCATCCGCCTCTTCTTCCACATTTCCAAAGGAGGGATATGTGAGCTCTGCTTCAAAGATACTATCAGGACAATATGATTTATGGAATCCTTCTATAAGCTCTCGAAACTCTTCTACTGTTCCTACCTGATTCACTTCAGCGGTACCAAAATTCATTACAAGACGAGTTATGCTATTTCGCTTTGCCTCAGCAAAAGCACCTTCCCATCTAAGCAGCATATTTTTATAGCCATCACATACAGGTTTTATATTTGACCTGAACCAATTCTGCATACCTTCTAAGCCATCAAGATGCTGTGGCGGCTCTGGAATGTTAACATGGAGGTGCTGCGCAAGCCACTCCCTTCTGCATCCTTTGGTTGAGTGATTATGTAGGTCACTTTTAGCTGTACCTAAAAGTTTGTTTATATCGTTTTCTTTTAAACCTTCTACAAAAATATTCTCCACACCAATTCTCCTTCTGAGTTTTTCGATATTGCAGTTTACCTGCTACGCACGTTAGAAAGCTCAGGACTACTGTATGCTGCTGGTGGCAACTTCGTCATTTCTTTCAAAAAATCCAAGTTTCAGTATCGCTCTACTCAAATATGATGTCTCAGGCGAAACAGGCAATTCTTTTTAAATTTTCATAATCAATCTATTTCACACTATTCCAGTATTCAAGGGCTGCTTCCATCTTTTTTATAACCTTAGGAGGCAGCACCTTAGGTCCCATATTAAAAAGATTATCGATACCGGCCACGGCACCAACACCAAAATTATCATATAGAGAAATGTGATAATCCTTACTTCCATGCCAGAATTTGATTTTGCCGACAAAATCATTTGAAGGATTTTTGTCGTACTGCTTTGCTATTTCTAAGGCTGTATCAATGCAGGTTTTCATTTCATCC
>SVER01000031.1 GCA_015057315.1 Pseudobutyrivibrio ruminis
CCATTCTCCTCCCACTTTTTATAGAGTCTGTCTTCAAGACCCTTTGGATCATAAGTCTTTGCTAATTCTTTCATCCTCATTTCCTTTCTAAAATCACGCGGCCTCCAAATTACACATGCTCCCGCAGGGCACCCTCCGTACTTTCGCGAGGGTCCTCCCGCCGGCGTAGGTCCTCCCTCGCTCGGTACGGTGCCTCCCTGCTCGCGCTTGCCAAAACTATGTTGCCGCTTAACTATTACTAAATCTCTGAATTAGCCTTAAACAGGTTTGCAATTCAACTTTATACGAATTAAAAAAGCCCTGTGTACGGCAAATTGCTGTACACAGGGCGCCATATTCGATACGGTCACGTTACCACCTGCATTTATATCTCATCTTATTCCTTACGGGAACGACTCGGATGGTTTATACATCTGTCTGGCTATCACCAGGATGCTTTGTTCACCACCTGCTCCGAAGCTACCTTCGTCAGCTCAGCTCCTAGGTCACCTTTCAGCCGGTGAGCGACCCTCTCTACAGGACGACACTGATTACTCCTCTTCATCATCGCATTTAACTTACCTTATAATAGAAAAAATCACAGGGCTTGTCAAGGGCAATAGCCTCTATGTACCTACTATAGCTCCCTACTTACAAACAATGAATTTTTATTGGACATAGGCTTCTTTCCGCATATCACCTACTATATATCCAAGCAATATTTTCATGCAAGAAATGTTATCCCAACTCATGTTTTTGATTTTAGTTCAGTATATGTGAATTCTTACAAAAATATACTTGTTTCAATTGGATATGAACCTAATATCAGCAAAATTAGTATATCACATATGCAAAAATCGAATTCCCAAACCTTTTTCCAGCAGAATCCACTTGCTCGATTTCAAAATTAGTATATTTTCATAAATCTTCACATCCTATATACCATTTTTCATTTCTTCCTCTGTTTTTTCTTCAAAACAAGTATATATATATTAAATTTCACACTTGATATACTAATTTCATCAAAGGCCCCGATTAAGCCCAGGCTGAATGCCGTTTCAAATAGCAAAAGAACAAGCCAGACAGCATATCGTTACAAATAAATGCTATTCATCACAAAAATTTATACTTGTAATGTTATTTCTTTTGTGCTATATTATCACACGAATCGTTTTTATCTATATTTGACATTTCGTCAAGGTTTTCCATTTTTGGTAAGTGCAAGTGATTCCAAAAAAATGTGAATCGATCATTTGGAAAGAAAGGAGTGTTGTAAATAGAGCAAAAAGAAAAAATACAACAATTATTAAACACATTAAAAAAACTGAATAGAGCTTATAACTCATTACCCGAAGGACATATTTCAATTAGTCATTCAGGAAACAATTACAAATGGTTTTACTCAACAGATAACTGCACTCGCTATTTAAAAAAATGCGAGCTTAAGTTAGCTAAAAAGCTGGCTATAAAGAAATACATAAAACTAAAATCTGCTGTTATAAAATCTCAGATTAAAGTTTTATCTAAATCTAATGAGATATTAGACAAGCCAAAGGAGCGCCTAGCCAAGCTTCTCTCAGACCCGGCCTACATAGAACTGCTTTCAGATTACTTAAAGCAGAATACATTGGAGGCGGCATATTGGATGGAGGCAGATTATCCTAAAAGCAAAAGTTATCCAGAGGCGCTAACCCATCCTACTGTTGGTGGAATTATGGTTAGGTCTAAGTCAGAGTCAATGATTGCTATTGCTTTAGCAGAAAACAATATTCCATTCAGATATGAAAATCTTTTATCAATAGACAATATTACCATTGCGGCTGACTTTACCATATTGCATCCAATTACAAATAAGATTTATTACTGGGAGCATTTTGGGCTGCTTGATAACGAGACATATCTAGAAAACTTTGCGGCAAAAATCAAAGCCTACGCAAAGTCTAATATTATTCTTGGAGACAATCTTATAGCCACATTTGAAACTTCGGAAAATCCCCTTAGCTATAACACCATTAGTAACATTATAGAACAGTATTTGATTTAAAGGAGAAAAGTTAAATGAAAAAGAAACATAAATATACAAGGGAGGAGTCTACCCTTTTACAGGAAATTATTAGAACCTACAGATATCCAGATGGCACGCTAAACGGCATTGCTGTGTTCATATCAACTTTGGCATTGGTGCTGCTTTTGATATTTGGTCATTTTACAATAAATGGAATTAAGCAGCTTGCTGGATTAAACAAGGTGTCTGCTTCTGAACTGACTCTATCTGAAATCGAGGATTATATTACAGAATCATATTTAGACTCTATTTCAGATTACACAAATGGACGAATCAGCAAGGAAGCTGCGAAGCAAAGAATCCTTAAGCATATTTCAGAAACGATTAATTCTTCCGATGCTTTTACTATTGAACAAAAGCAGCTATTGCAGGAAGAGATAACAAAATATCTGGATACTATAGATATAGATCAATACCTGCAGGATTCTGAGATAATCAATAACATCAACAAAAAATTTGAAAAGTATGAAGCTGATAATTCTGCCACATTGGAATTGCTAAAGAAAAGCTTGTTGCTTGAAATCAACAGCAATAAAACTTACACAGACAAAGAATTAGCTGTTCTTAAGGATTTGTTAGATAAGCTTTCTAAACTGGAGCTTTCACATTTTAATACCCTTAACCAATATATCGAAGAAGCCAACAAAAAGATTGATAACAACTATGATTCTTTTATTACAAAAATATATAAAGGAATTCCTATTTGGTCTTCCAAGGATACATATAAGAAAAATGATTATGTATTCTATAACGATACTTTGTACAAGAATATTTCAGGAGCCTTTACAAATAAAACACCTGCCAAGGATAAGGATAATTGGGCAGAGGCTTCTATAACATCAGTCATTAGCAATAACTACAAGGAGCTTTCAGATAAGATAGATGAGCTGGACAAAAAGAGCTCCTCTAAAATTGATGATTTAGATAACAAGACTAACACTAAAATTGATGATTTAGATAACAAGACTAACACTAACCTTGTAGATTTACACGCTAAGCTAATCAACATCATTAATAACAACAAAGCTCTTATTGATGAAGAATGTAAGCTTTTGTTGCAGCTAATCAATGAAAATGCCACTACCTCTGGGGAAGAAATAGAAAAGCTTAAGGAGCGTATCAATGCTTTAGAAGATAAATCTCAAGCTACTGAAAAGCCATCCTATACCCCAGGTCTTAACAAGAATGCTGAATTTGATTTTGCATATAAAAATGGTGTGTATGGATATTGGATAAACGAAGTGTTCTATCCATTCTAAGCACCAGTAAATAGAAAGGATTACTGTTATGAATTTAAAAAAATTAATTACAATAATAGCCACTCTTTCGTTGCTGATTGGAACTGGCGACATGCCAATTGTTCACGCCGAAGAAGCGGCGTCTATGGAGGATAAGATTTCTTTAGAAAATACAACTCAAGTTGAAGAGTTCAATAATGATTCCAGCAATGAAAACAATAACGCTTCAGAATCTACTGATACCACCAAAAAGGCCGAGGGTAAGGCCGAGGATGAACCCAAGGAAGAAGACCAGTCAGATGAAGATATTGAAGAAGGGTCTGCTGAAAAAACTTATGAAGATATTGAAGAAGAATCTGATGCAGAAATTGATAACGAAACCAATGATTCCAAAGATAAAGAAGATGTTAAGGAAGATGTGACATTTTCTTTTCTAAACCTTACCACCTATCAGGTAATTGGATTATTTGACCAAGATGGAAATTATTATGAGGAATCCACCTATATGGGGGAAAGCAATGTATGTGACAAGGAATGCACCACCAAAGCGCTAATAGCTACAGCTCTTGAATATAGCAACAACAAAAATCAGATAGAAGCTTATCTAGACAATCATATTACTCTACCTGAGATTTGTCCTGAGGATTACAAAATAGTTATCTATCTGGACATAGACGGAAATATTACAAATGCACGTGCTTTTAGTTCTTAATTTGCTTATGAGAACAAGAAGTCAAATAAAACTAAGTAAGGAAATATAATGAAATACAATAGACATTCAATAAAAAATAGATTTTTAGCGTTTCTTTTCATAATGACAATTGTCCTTTCACCATTTGAATCTATAAAAGTCTTGGCATCAGAAGAGAAACAAAATCCGCAGATAGCAGCTTCTTCCTTTAGTGAAAACTTTATTCCCACTAAAAGCTTTTATCCCAGCTATCTTTCAAAGTATTCGGATCAAAAAAGTAATACAATTAAAGCCATTTGGGAGAGGCTTTTTTATGAGCAGTACAAAAATCCAAAGTGGAGTAACACTGTGGATAAAGGAGGTTTTTACGTAGATTCCACTACGGACTACCAATCATTAGGTGATGGTCCTAAAAGCTTTGTTGGAATAGATTTCGGAAAGGATGACAAGGATTTTGATGCTTACTTCGGAAATACGATAACAGAGAATCCAGAGTTTTTAGGAGAGCTTTTAGGGCTTCCCGGTTATAAGGCAATAGAAGCCAGGGTTAATCCCCAGGAAACAGCCGACATACAAAACCTAATGAAAAATATCGTATATACGAAGATGACCCAATCCTTCAAGTATCAGTATTTTGCCAAAGCTATGGCGAAACTTACTAAATATGGATTGTATATCGGTACTAATACTCTTAATCAATCTAATGAATTAATCAAAGGGCAAGATAATCTTTTAAAAGATGTTTCATATAATGGGCAAACCTTTGATATATGGATGCTTTGCAGCCTGGCCTCTTTGTATGAAGGTGATGGAAATGAAACCTGGCTTTCTGAAAAGCAAGTGGAATGGTTAAAAACCTATCAGCTTATTCTTTATAATGATTATGCTGATAATGGTGCTGGCTCAATCGCCGGTAGATATCCAGCAATCTATGATTTGGTTGCCCGCAGTAGTTATGCTGCAAACAATTATAGAAGCTTAGGTCAGGAATTTTTTGACTATGTGGTAAAAAGTGGAACTGGAGCAGGTGCATGGCTTAACTTAAATGATTCAATAAATATTCCTGAGCTGAATAGTTATAACAATCTGGTAGAAATATTTAAAGCTTCACAGGGATTCTGCTGTGGGCTGGAGCCTGCTGATACCTGCGCTAGTGCGGATAACTGTATAAGTCATGGCACCACTATTGATAGGCTTGCACTGGAATTATTCAAAAACTCCATTGCAAATAACTACATAAAAAACAATCCCAACACTGCAAAAGCCATGGGAATTTCTTCATACGATAATAATGGCTGGTGGTATAGATACAATCTGAAGCACACAAAGAATTCCAGCTTGGATGGTAACAATATTAATATCCCTATGAATGATATTCTTACAAATAAATCTCAGGGAAATGTTGTGGCCAAATCATGGAACAGTGGATACCATGGCCAGGGAACTGGTCTTGTAGTAGCTAACTCCACTACAAATATCACCCTTTATCTTAAGGATATCTTTCCATCAGATGAAAATCCTTCAGGCACAACACGCCCTTCCAAGATTCTTATAGGCCTTTATGTAAAAGGAGAATTTGGTGTAACCCTAACAAAAGACCCTGCTAACGGCGGAAATATTAACTCCCATTCAGCTACCAGAAAGAAAGCTTTATCTATAAACTGTAGTCCAGGAATAACTTACGAGCCTAAACCAATAAAATATAAAAACTATTATAAAGACGGAGGGGTAAAGCCTAAGGCTACTCACGATAAAACAGTTTTCTTTGAGTTTGATGTATCAAGTCTGCAAGAATTGGAGCAGCTAATGGATGCACATATTCAAATAAAGGCAAGCGCAGCCGCTTCTGCTGATTCTACCAATGGTGAAGGATTTAATACCCCTGATGGTGCCACTTCATACGCCACCGCAAACATCGGGCCACTTCCAACTATAATGGTATATAGCCCTGTGGACGATTGTGATATTAATCAGCATGATTACAGTGGCAAAATCAAATGGGATGATAATCATTCCTCCGCAATTATTACATATTCCTGCAGTAAGGATTCAACCAAAGATAGATCACATTCTTTTACTTTTACGCCTAATGAAGTATTCCACACCACTACTGATGGGGTGACTAAGTATTACACTTATGGGTGTTATGGAGAACCTTATAGCGAAACTGTAAATAAAAAAAAGAAATTAGAGCCAACACCTATAATTTTGGATGACACTAATTCTCATAAGCATTATGTTGCAGATAAAAGCAGCAATGTAATTTATCCAAGTGGTTCAGGCACCACTGATATCCGCTATGGTTACACAAACTGTAATGCAATAATTCATAATGGCGGTTTAAACAAAGGGTATATACCACTTGGGGTAAAGAAAATAGAGGTCTTCTATACTGCTACCGAAACACTAGAGGAACTAAACATTCTTGTAAAATCTGGAACAGGAAAAACCATTGGACAGGCATACGTTACTAACAATACGGGACATGTTATGATTGAACTTTTTGACACTACTGATGAGGCATTGGCTAACAGCTATATCAGCTTTGATGGTGCTGCCTATACCACCCATGAAAAGAATGATTTCTGGTGGAACGGGCCACCAGAAACCGCCTATGTAAGACTTTCTATTGATAAAATACTGCTATATTATTAATGACTAGATTAAGCCGAAATGCTTAAGACCATTATAAATACCATCTTCATCAAAGGCTGTAGTGACATAATCCGCTGCAGCCTTTGCTCTGTCGGTGCCATTTCCCATGGCGATTCCCACATGAGCAGCCTGAAGCATATCGATATCATTTTCGCTGTCACCGAAGGCATAGGTGTTAGCTGGGTCGATGCCCACAAGCTCACACACCTTCATCATGCCAGTAGCCTTGCTGTGGCCAGCAGGTACCAGCTCACATACATCATCATTATGGGCAATGATTGAATAATACTTAGAAAGACGATCAAAGCATTCTAATCTCTTATCCGCTGCAACATCTGTTGCACATGACATTTTGTTGATTACCCAATCGCCATAATAATCGCCACCAACTGTAACTAAATCCGGACCAAGGTCTCTACGTAAAACATTTCCAAAGTAATCATTATGATCGAATTCGTCATCATCCATATATATCTTCTTAGGTCCTTCAAGAATTGGCCTAAATCCATAGCTTCTAATCATTTCTACAGTCTTTTTGGCAAAATCCTTAGCAATGACCTTTTCGTATAAAACATCTCCGTTGATTTCCACATGGCAACCGCAGGAACAAACAATTCCATCAAACCCAAGGCTAAGTAAATTCTTATCCTGGATAAAAGCCCTGGCTCTACCACTGCAAATAAATGCAAGATGTCCGTTTTCTCTAAGCTTCTTAATCCCCTCTCTAGCGCTGTCTGGAATATATTTTTCGTAATTCCAAAGAGTACCATCTATATCAAAAAATACTGCTGCCTTCATAAAACCTAACTAATCCTTTTTTGTAATCTTTCTAAAGAGGGCTGTCTCCACTCTTTCTGCTCTAGTAACAAATGAAACCTGTGTATCACGTATGGTAATTACGGAGTGACCACTGATTTCATCAATCTCCTGCTCTACATAATTCATGGTGCTGTCCTGAAGACTGCGATGAACTAAAATGTTGTGTTTGAGCAATGTGTTAATTGCTTCTGTTTCCACTGCTGCGTCTGATAACTCCAGATATGCCTCGTCCACCTTCTTATCCTTGATGAACTCTTCTATTTTATCAAGCCCTACAACAGAATCGAAATGGTCGATATAATCGTTATCAGCCTCATCTGTCATGGCAACGCCAACTATTTCGTAGTCATTTTCAAATGAACCCTTAAGCACTCGCTTAATAGTCTTCTGGGTGCTATTGCCGTCGCATACAACAATAAGCTTAGGACAAAGCTGTGAATGAAAACGGCTAAATCTAATGAAGCACTTCCATGCGCTACGCTCAAATACTATGAACAAATAACACAATGCAAAGGCTGCTGCATAAACGCTTCGCGAGAAGTTCTGAGCTGTCTTGATAGTATAAAGAACAACTGTAAAAAATGCCCATGTAACAAACACCTGCACTAGAATGCTTTGACATTCCTTGAAAAAGCTTCGCTTAATAACACCGGAAAGATTCTTGCTGATTAAAAGTATAATCAGGTATACCCCTACAAGAACCACACCATAATCGAAGAACAATTCTCCGTGATGAACAGTGCTGAAATTATAACGAAATCTTGTAACTAACCAATATCCAAATATTAATGCAGCCAAATCAAGCAAAATAAAATCTGCATGCTTTTTAATATAGAGTAAAGTTTTTTTCATTAACTTAATCTCCTTCAAATTATACCCAAAGCCTAAACCAGAAATTATGGTGGGCTCTGGTGAAGTTATTCTTTTTATAAAAACTCATTCTTTTAAATTTAGATTTGCGGCCAATATCTGCAAATCTGATAAGTATGTTTTTCTTATCTACAGGTATGAAATCACCTTTGGAAAGCTCTGCTGCAAATGCTCTTGCCTCTTCAATAAAAGTTCTCTTCTTAGCAAAAATACTGCCGTTCTTGAAATCGGCAATATTACGATTCCTTTTATCCGCTTCACTTTCTGTGGTGGCTCCCATGGTATTATGACCTGTTTGCCTGTAATACACAAGTGGTTCATCTACAGGAATGACTTTGCCTATTAAAGCTGCCACCGACAGAACCAGCGCGTCATGCATAGGTATATTATCTAAATTAAGACCTGGCAATAATTCTATCACATAATCCCTAAGCAGGCGATTAAAACACATGGTGCACCCAGCCCCAGGATTATCAATAAGGATTTGGGAATAAGCAATATTGGCAGGATTCCTTCCAATATATCGTATAAACGAATTAGATATAACCCTTAATGATTCATCTGTGACCCACATATCTGTAAATACACATGCTGGTCTTTCCTCTACAGGTGCTAATGCCTCCAGAGATTTTGCAATCTTGGTAGAATGCCAAACATCATCCTGGTCACAGAACAAATAAATATTCGCCTCAACTTGACTGAGCATCCACAAAAAATTAGCCTTGGCACTGCCAAGAGAATCGCCATGTAGAAGTCTTATTTTTTCGGGATATTTTTTGATATAGTCATCTATTATTTCTAAGGTGGAATCCTTAGAGCCATCATCATGAACTACTATTCTAAAATCCGAAAATGTTTGATTTAGTAAGCTATCCAACTGCTGTTTTAAATAATCACCGCCATTATAAGTAGCTAGTAATACAACAATATCTTTCATTATCTGTTAAAACCGTAACCCGTCCCCGTCTTTTTTTTGAATTTAAGATTATCTATAAATAAGCCAAGATTTGCAAGGGAGCTTGTTATCTTACCAAGCTTGGAGCTTGCCCTAAACTGATTCTTATAGGTAATCATTTCATGTAATGTAAAAATATCTTCTTGTTTGAAATAATCACAATCTGGTAATAAATCAAGGAAATCATATACAGAAGCGTCTGTGATATTAGTATCCTTGGATAGATTTGATTTAGTGTATCTGTGAGTATATAAAGCTTTGTCCAAATAATCAAATCTGACTCCTGCTGCAAGTAATAATAGCCACAAGTAATAATCGTCGGCGCCGTTCTTTTTAACTAAATGCTCCTGCCAAAATGCAGGTACAACATCCCTCTTAACTAAGCACTGACCAGGAGATATAATCTGGATACCTACCCTAAGATATGTGGTCAAATCACCTATCAAAGCTTTGTGATAATCATTTCTATACCAAAGCAGCTTACTTCCATCAGACTGTTCCAGGTAAGCGTTGCACACCATCACTTGGGATTTATGACTAAGTGCTGCAGCCAAAAGCTGTGCCAATGCGTCAGCCTCTAATATATCATCCTGATCCAAAAACATGATGTAATCACCAGTGGCTTCTTTTAGGCCTGCCACACGGCTGTAGTGAATGCCTTTGTTCTCAGGATTTGTGATTACCCTTAAAAAGCTTTGCTCACTATTAGGTGCTTCCAGCTTTCGCCAAGGGCTATCATTTACAAGTATAACCTCCAGACTGTGCCCTGCTTCACTAAGGGCTTTTTCGTTGGATAGCATGCTATCTACAAAACCATCCATATATTTATCCCCTTCATAAAATGGGGTAATAACTGTTATTTTCATCTTGTCTCCTTGAAAGGGATTATATTAACAAAAATCCCCGTAAGGTTTATTATAACCTTTACGGGGGTGTTTTGTCTATTTAGAGCCTGAGCCTTTAAATACAACTGCCACGGTCCTAAACAAAATGTTAATATCAAGACCAAGTGACCAGTTGCGAATATATTCTGTATCAAGTGCAACAACATCTTCAAAATCAGTGATATTGCTACGTCCTGAAACCTGCCACAAGCCTGTAAGTCCTGGACGTCCAGCCAGACGAGCCTTGTGATGCAAATCGTACTGCTCATATTCGTTCTCTGTAGGTGGTCTAGTACCTACCAAAGACATATCTCCAATTAAAACATTCCAAAACTGAGGTAACTCATCAATAGAATACTTACGAATAAAATGACCTGCTGGAAAAATTCTAGGATCATTTTCCATCTTAAACATGAGACCATTCATTTCGTTTTTATCCATCAATTCCTTCTTGCGCTCCTCAGCATCTACATACATACTGCGGAACTTGTAAAACTTGAACTTGCGTCCGTTCTTACCTACACGTGTCTGTGAGAAGAACACTGGACCTGGCGCCTGAATCTTGATAATAGGAGCCAGGAATATAAATGCTATAGCACATAAAATCAGACCTACAAGGCTGCCAAGAATATCAACTGTTCTCTTGGCAAAGCTCTCACGGTTAGTAGCAATGTGCATACTTGTTGTCATGGTGATGTAATCACCATAGTATTCAATAGCGCGATTCTTAAGCAGATGGTCAGTATGAATAAGTGAAATATGTACTGTACATCCTAAATCAGCAAGACGTTCTGCTAATAATTCCTCGCTATATCTGTTTTTTCCATCAATGAAAACTTCATCAACTACATGGGTACGAATGTATTCGAAAACCGAATCACAATCTCCTACCACAGGTACTCCCTGTATTTTTTTACCAACCCAGTTCTTGTCAATAACTGCGCAACCAACAACCTTATATTCTACGTAAGGGTTGTTAGCAAGCTGACCTAAGCAGTGCTTTACAGTACCTGAATCCGCAATAACAAGCATAGATGATTTGTTAACGTCCTCCAGCTTTCTATAGCGAATAAGGCGCTTGAATAAGATTCTAAATGTAAACATGATTAATACCATAAGTGGTGCCCAGGTAAAAATCACTGCTCGTGAAATAAAACTAGAGTATCTAAATGCATACAAAAATATAAGTACTCCACAAAGGTTTACAAAAGAATGTATAACTACAGCCAAAAATTCCTGATACTTATTACGATGTACTATACCAGTATATGGATCACGAAGTGAAGCATTTAAAATACTGATAAAGATAATCATTGTAAACAAATTAGCATATACAGCTTTGTGTGGAAAATAAACATCACCAATAATTAAGCTATCGTATCTTATGTAAATTGCAATTGCCAGAGCAAGCAGCGCAGCTAAAGTATCTAGCGTAATAAAGTCCCAATGCTTTGCCCAAAATTTCTTCTTACGTTTATACATTAGACCCCCTAGCTTAAAGCACTACACCATTTTTTTTCAATAACTCTCTTGCACTATCAACTGAATCTACTCCGTGAAGATTCTTAATTGGTGCGAACTCATAGTTTCTGTCTACCTCAAATGCCAAATTGTTATCCATCATGTGAATCATATCAAGTACAAGTAACTCAAACTTGTAACCGTTAGGTTCTGTAGGAGATACCTTGTTACCATCTGCATCCACGTAAGGAATCTTCTTCTCAACTACGTGAACTACAAGATTGTTGTTAACAATTTCATCAAGCTTCTCTACTGAGAATAAGTAGTTAAGGATAACGCCATACTTGTAAAGAAGGCTTCCGTCAGCTGCCTTTGCCTCTGACATTTCCTTAGACATTTCGTAATATTCTACAATGCTTGGCTTGCCATCCTCAAGGCAAAGAAGTCCCATCTTCTCTGCTGGCTCAACCTTACGTACAACCTTTGAGCCAGAAACATAGTTGCCAAGAATAGTAGCACCGATGAACAATGGATCTGCAATACGCTGAAGAACATTATCAACAGCAAATACGTTAATCCATTTAACCCCTCTAGCCTCAACATCGCTCTTAAGACCAGCCTTAATCAAAGAAGCATACCAGCCGCCATTACCGTTAGGTGATGTAGCAAGTCTGCCCTCTTCTTCAAGAAGAAGCTTGCCATCATAATCAACAGCACATGCCATATCCTGAATGAAGAACTTGATGTAATCTGGATTGTAACCAAAGTAATCATGCTCAGCGAAGAAATCACGTGTTGCCTTGTCGTTCTTTTCACTTGTCATGATGTAAAGAGGTACGAATGCATCAGCTTTCTTAACTACCTCTAAAAGATTGTTGATAAGGCACTCGAAGATGTATAAATCATGAGTCTCACCAACATTGTAGCAACCCTTTGGCAAATCAAAGCCAAGACGTGTGCCCATTCCACCGGCAAGAAGTACTGCACCAACCTCGCCCTTTTTGATTGCTTCGATTCCTGCTGCCTCAAACTCAGCCTTTCTAGAGGCAATCTCTGGAAGCTCGATTGCAGGTGGCACTGCAAACTCTCCTCTTGCATCAGCAGAATCATTACCAATAAGCTCGAAATCTGACCAATTGATATTATCAATCTGCGCTAAAAATGTTTCCTGTTGAGCCTCTGAAAGATTATCAAAGCCACGCATTACGTGTCCCTGTCCGCGACTTTCTAGAAGTTCAATTGCTTGTTCCTTTGTCATAAAACCTATCTCCCTTTCCCATTCGTACTAAAGCGCCCATTACAGGGCATTTTTCACAGTGTAAATAATATACACCCATTTATGCAAAAAATGTGCATAAAAAAGCTAAATTTTTTATACGTTTTTGCCTGTATATAGCCAATATTTTAAGACTGTCTAGAATTCATTAATCTATTTATTCTGCCTTAATTTATCCTGTTCTATTTTTCCCTTGATAATCGGTGACACATATACCACCAATGCACAAAGCAAACAATCCATTAATAGTCTTAATACAGTAATTATTCCTAATGCCATGTATGTATTAATCTTTTCATCTAAAATATACCAAGGCAGAGCCTTTCCTTCAACGGAATGCACACACAAGAAGTATATTGAATATCTACCTAATAATCTAAGCTTGTTAGACACATAACCTTTGAATAGATTGTTCATAACTAAAAAGATTTTTATAATTGCTGGTGGATAAAGAACGGTAAGTGGCACCAATAATGATAACAACCATTGAAATTTCTTACCGGAATATATTATTAAAATAGTAATAACAACTGAAGCCGCAATGATTATTTTAGTTCTGGTTTTCCACTGGTTTGTAAAAAGTTTATGCTTCTTACAATAAAATCCGATATACAGAAAGCCTAACCCAAACATCCCTCTGAAGAAGCCAAAGGGTGCACAGGTAATAAAGCTCAGTTGTAATCCAACGCAGGTAACAACCACTGCCACTGGAATCTGGAATTTTTCTGGCACATATTTAACCAAAAGATTCATCATAATCCAGCCCCAAAACAGCGCTAATAAAAACCACAATGCTCCACAAGAATATATTTCAACCCCCATGATATGGGTTGTATCACTAAGTCCCAGGATAAGCCCGGCAAACACCTTTAGGGTTTGTATTACAGCATTTTTTCTAGAGTAATAAAGCAAATAATGACATATACAATGAACAATGCATATACATATTGCTGTAACACAATATGGAATCAGTATTAACCTGGCTTGTTGTACTACTACTTTGGCTGTACTTTTGGATCTAAATCCATATCCACTAATCACAAAAAGCGACACCATAAACAGGCCTAATACACTTACATTCTGACCAAAATCAAAGCCAGAATATTCTTGTAATGTATGGACAAACACCACCAGTATCATGGTAATTCCTTTCAACAGGTCAAACATTCCTGCTGTATTTTTAATTTGAGTCCAATTTTTCATTTTCTCACCTTTATTAATACCAGGGAAGCTATTAGAGAATCTCTAATATATCTGCTACTGTCTCAATCTCAAGTGTCTGCTGCTCTGTTATTTTTACTGAAAATTTTCTAGAAATATTATTAAGAATTGTCATTATCTCAAGGGATGACAAATCCAAATCGTCCATTAACGAACTATCCTTTTCAATCTCATCTACAGGAATATCTGCCACCTCTTCAATTATTTTTGCAACTACTTCAAACTTATCCATAATCTACCTCCTTATTTTTCCACTTGCAGTTTTTTCAAACTCTTTATCTTGAAACTCAACAACATGAATCCTTTTAAAAATAGGCAAGCCTTTATTTAAATCTGATACATATTGCCGTATAGTCTCCTCATTCTCTGGCTTAGCAAATACTGCTGCAATTATTTTGTCATCCCGCTGAAAAACCTTACATTCCTTTACACCATCATTTTTGTATAAAAGATTTTCCAGTTCCTCAGGGCTTACGTTCTCACCACCAGAAAGAATAATAAGATTTTTCTTACGTCCTGTGATATACACATATCCATCTTCATCAATGTAGCCAAGATCTCCTGTATGAACAAAACCATCTATTAATGTTTCTTTGGTCTCATTAGGATTGTTGTAATAGCCCATCATACAGTTCCAGCTGCTGACGCAGATTTCATCATCAATAATCCGAATATCAGCGTCATTTACTATGTGACCTACTGATGCTACTTTGTCAGTAACATTGCTGTTGTATGTAACATCTCCAAAGGTCTCAGTCATGCCGTAGAACTGGCAATAATCAATCCCATTTTCAACAAAGAAATCGATTAGCTCTTTATCCATTGGAGCACCTGTGGTTCCTACTGTTTTGATTCCACCTAAGCTTGTAACTCCGCCTCTTTTGAGACGCTTTTTCCACAGCTTCATGGTTGCAGGTGATACAAAGGCAAAATCAATCTGAATCAGCTTCAACTCGTTTAGCATATTGCCTATATCCTGATTGATATATGTAAGGCATCCTCTATTGCACCAGCTAAGCCAGCTACACAAGCCTGCTGCATGATAAAGAGGAAATACCAAATAAGTAGCAAGCACATCATCCTTGGATTCATCTGACACGTATTCCTTAGGAAGAATGTTTCGCTTGCGGTCAAACAGATTCTTAAGAGAAAGCATTACACCCTTTGGCTTTCCTGTTGTGCCAGATGTGTAGATAATCATAGCCAGGCGGTCTACATCTTCTAAATCCATTTCATGGGTGTATGCAGTGGATTCTTTGTAAGCGCAAAGCCTGTCAATCAATGGATTGTCCATGGCAATCTTAATAACAATATCTGCATCAGAATCCTCAATTATCCCATCAATTACTTCCTGTGATTCCCTGGTATTTATAGGAATAACTACAGCCTGCCCAAGGATTAGGGCTGCCAGAATAACAAGATATTCGTAGCTATTATTTCCTATGATTGCCACATGCTTGCCACGGATATCCCCATACTCTGTCTTAAGATTTTCAAGGCACCCGCAAATCTGGTTATAATACCTCAGGTAAGTCACTTCCTGAAGGCTATCATCCTTGAAATATCTATATGCAATTCTTTCTCCATAGCTTTTTACAGCTTCAAAAAAATCGTACATTTAACTCTCCATCTTTTTGCTATTCATGTAATCAAGCACTCTGTTTTTGATTGCTACATAAACAAAACAAATAACAATATCTATAGCTGCACGAACGCAATACAAAAGTAAACAACCAACAGTAACATTTCCAGTCCACTTGTCAGCAAAGTAATAGTATGGAAATCCCATCATTTCTATTGTGTGGACACATAATACATAGATTGATAATCTGCCTATTTTTCTAAGGAATGATGTGATTACCCCGGAAAACCTGTTAAGGAACAAAAAGCCATATATAAGTATCAAGCCCATGTAACCATTTAAAATAATTGTGATGATACCAAATGGATAAACATTATCAGCCATTCCATCCATATAGCCTATATATCTCATAAATGCATTTGGAAGAAAAATAATTAGTGCCAGAATAGCTTTTACCTTTAGGCTAACACCTTCTGTAAACCACTTTTTCTTTTTAGCATGATATCCAAGGCAAATGTAAAATGCACAAACAGCTCCTTGGGAAATACACCATGGAACAGTATTTCCAAGGCTAAGCAACCAGCCCACAAAAGCCACACCGATTGATGCATACCATAAAAATTCATCTGGCACATAAGTAAGCAATATATTGAAAATAATTAATCCCCAAAATAATGAGAGCACAAACCATATTGGACCACAGGAGAAAATTTTCACATCAAAGTAATAGCTGGTCTTTGAAAGGCCAAGTAAAAATCCACCTGCAATCCTACATGTTTCTTTAATAGAACCTGGTAAATATCTGTACAGGGTGTAATGGGTGCATAAATGCAAAGCAACTGTAAGTGCTGCAGTAATCAAGTATGGTATCAACAATGTGTTAGCCTGCTTTTTAAAAGATTTACCTATACCCATTTTTCGCATTCCATATCCACTTACTATAAAAAACGCAGGCATAAGGGAATGTGCAAAAATACTGTAAACAGTCAAAGCTATATGTGGCAGTAAATGCATGTTAATCATTGCATCTAAATCTGCCTGATATGTATTCTTAAAAATAAAAGAATTTGGGAACAATGCGTAGGTATGAACATATATAACCATAAGCATTGTTATACCTTTTATTAGATCAAACATTCCTGCAGTATTTTTTATTTTAAATTTATTCTCGCTCATATTTTCTCCGTAATAATATCTAGTGAAATATCATCCTAAAAACAGCTGGTGAAACCATAAACAATTCATATTTGAGTTTTTGCTTTGTAGTAATTATTCCCCGATATTTATCCAAAACATCTCTCATTTTTGATTTGATAACACTCTGATGACCTTCCATCTTGAAGTAATAATCTGCCAGCTTATACATGGTGTTTCTCAATGTGATTTTGGCAAATCCAACATCCTTATTAACAAGTGAAACATCAATCCTATCGGTGAATGCATCTATAACATCTAAATGAGCCACGTTAAATTCATTTTCACTGCCAGTAATGCTTGAAGAATTCATTCTGTAAACATATTCTTCTAGTGGAACGTAAACCATTTTTTTGATATTGAAAAGTAGTCTATTAATCATAAACTCATCTTCGTGAAGCTTGCCTTCTTCAAATCTGTTGTCCGCAAACAATTCTTTCTTATATAGCTTGTTCCAAGAAACCACCATCAGTACATATTCTCTAGAAATAAGATCGTCTAGCCAGGTTCTGCATTCTGCTGCATCTAAAATGCGATTAGATGTAATTGGCTTAGTAAGCGCAGGCCATTTTGCTGTGATAACATCGCAGATTGCCACATCAGCATCAGTTTCTTCAATGGCATCTACCATGCATTTAACATAATCTTCCATAACAAAATCATCAGAATCTACAAAACAGATATAATCACCTGTGGCTATATCAAGTCCTGCATTTCTTGCTGCGGATAAGCCGCCGTTTGTCTGATGAATCACCTTAATCCTTGCATCTTCTGTGGCCCATTTATCACAAAGCATGGAGCTGCTATCTGTAGAGCCATCATCTACAAGTATTATTTCTATATTGGAATAGCTTTGTTTTATCAACGATGATATACAAACATCTATGAAGTTTTCCACATTAAAAACCGGTACTATAACCGATATCAACTTTTCCATAAAATCTATTTAATAATCCTTTTGATACTATCTTTAAAATCCATCAAGCATTTAAAAAGCTTCATGCCTGCTTTCTCTCCAAAAGCTCTGTTAAGTCCACGCATAAGGGCAATATATTTTGCACCCTTTTTATCGTGCCAGCTGGCATCGAAGTGATGGATTGAATATGTATTATCAGTAATATTGATTAGCCCTGTCGCAAAGCTCTTTGGGCAAAAATATTCTGTAGGGAAAATATCTATATCCCCAACCTTTTGTCTCTTGCCATCCTGCTTTAGGCCATGCCTTAAAAGCACCTTGGTGCATAGTCTTGGGCTTTCTATATTCTGAAGCTTACCTTCAACCATTTCGTATGGCTCATTGCCGTCATAGCAGGCAATCATTTCCTTTAGGATTGGAAGGTGTGGCATACAGCCAAAGCCCTGGCCATCATTTACCACCTGATTGTTTTCAAATCCTTTAAATGCCTTTAACTCACATAGTGGTGACAGGTCTTTTATTACCTCCACATCAGTGTCCAAGTAGATTCCACCATGCTCATACATGATATCCAACCTTGCGTAGTCTGGAACAAAAGCCCACTTCTTTTCTTCGTATGCCTTTTGCATGTATGGGTGCTTATGAATATCATAGTTGCTTTCATTCCACTCTTTTATCTCAAAATCCGGACAGCATTTCTTCCAGCTTTCAATGCATTTCAAAACAGATTCAGGTTTCGGATTATTGCCAAACCAACAGTAATGTATGGTCTTTGGTATCAACAATTCGCTCATTTATATGCTCTCCTTAATTGAAGTAGTTGTTTATTTAACATATAATCAGATTATGAATAAAACGATTACAACTATAATTCCATTTTTTAATAGTGAAGCCACCCTTCCAAGAATGCTTGATAGTATACTTGCAGGCTCTGTAGTGCCAGACGAAATCATTCTTGTGGATGATGGTTCTACTGATAATTCAAAGCAGGTAGCCCAAAGCTATGCATGTAAATATCCTATGGTAAAGTACATATATAAATCCCATAGCGGTGTCTCAGCTGCCAGGAACTTAGGCCTTGCCAAGGCATCATGTGAATGGATTAGCTTTTTGGATGCTGATGACTATATAGAGCCTAATATGTACGAAGCAATGGTTAGCGCCATCGATGATAATTGCCAAGGTGTAATCTGTGGATATTTCACCCACAAGGATGATATAGTCACTGATTACTGTAATTACCATTCCTCTACTATAGATTCTAATGAGCTAATCAATGCCATGTTTACCGTAGATGCTATTAAAGGCTTTTTGTGGAACAGGCTATTTAATGCAAGCTTCATAAGGGATAGATTATTCAACGAAAGCATTTTGGCATGTGAAGATTTACTGTTTCAGTATGAACTATTATCTTCTACTAGCTTGACATTTAACTATGTAAACAAGCCTCTTTACCACTACGTACAAACCGTTGTATCTGCCACTGGTGAATCTAATCTTTTTAAAGATGGCACCTTCATATATAAACCAGCTTTTGATTTAATGCTAAGCATGGCTGATGATAAAAACGTCCCAGCCATTATTGAATCCTATAACGGCACATTGGAATATAGCATGTACACACTCCTTAAAAGCTATCGAAATGGCATGAATGTATTATCGTATATACGAATCATACAAAAGCTTTTAAGAGACTTACCATATCAAAGAAAATCCCTGCACAGGCTGGCTTACTGCTATTGTCCTGTGCTCTATAGCCTTACATTGCCCCATGAATTCTGACGCCATTTAAGGTTGCCCTCCTTGTGAGGGCGATTTATATTTATTCCAAGCCCGCTGACGCAATCTAAATCGATTCCATCATCATAAGGACTAAGGGTAAACAAAGTGTAGAAGGTTTTATAATTACCATTTACAATCTTGGATAAATCAACGCATACGCTAAACTCTCCAGTATCACCAGCATTTCCATTGGCTATATCGTAAAAAACCTGAGTGGCAAATGGTCTTTCCACCTTTTCATCCATCAGTTCAACTCTGATACCTACACCAGAGACAGCTTTATTACATTTATATTTAAAACAAATCTGAAGAGTATCCTTTGATATCTCCTGTACATCGCTGTTAACATATTCTGCCCATGTTAGCCTAATGTCGTCTCGCTGTAGCCAGCCAGGTCTGATATATTTAGCAAAATCAGCTGTAGTGTTGGTCTTGACCTCTGCACCATTGTAAAGCCTAATAGCTTCATCAACAGGACCATCAAAAACCAAATGTCCCTGACTTAACACCAGACATCTGTCACACAGGGTACTTACCGTATCCATGTTGTGACTGACATAAAGCACAGTGCGGCCTTCATTTTTGGCGATTTCTTTCATTTTGTTCAGGCATTTATGTTGAAACTTTACATCCCCAACAGCCAACACTTCATCCATTATCATTATGTCTGCATCCAAGTGTGCAGCCACGGAAAATGCAAGCTTTACATACATTCCAGAGGAATATCTTTTGACCGGGGTATCTATAAAATCCTGACACTCGGAAAAAGAAATTATAGAATCAATCTTTTCGTCTATTTCTTCTTTCTTCATGCCAAGAATGGAACCGTTCAGATATATGTTTTCCCTTCCTGTAAGCTCAGGATGAAACCCTGTACCTACCTCCAGCATGCTGGCTACCTTGCCATCTATACTGATTCGCCCTCTACTTGGAGTAGTAATGCGGGATATGAGCTTAAGCAATGTGGACTTGCCAGCTCCGTTAGAACCAATAATACCAACACATTCACCTCTTTGTATTTCAAAAGACACATCATCTAATGCGCTAAAGAACCTGTTATGAAGGGTTGCGTTATCCACCTGCTTATTCTTAGCTCTGTGAACCCTAAGCCTAAGGGCATCCTTTAGGGTATCCCCGGTGACAGCACCAAGCATGTAGTCCTTGCCTACGTTTTCTATTTTTAATACCAAATCTTTGTTATCTGCCATTTTTCTTATACCATTTTCTATGATATTTGGTGTTCTTCTCCAAGGATTGAAGCTGTTCTTCTATCTGTTTAGATGGAACAGAACCTAAGTTGTATTTGATATGAAAATCCACCATAGCCATATATAGATTAGAATAATTCTTTTTAAGGCTCTTAGTAATATTGCCCCTAGTGTATAAATATTCTGCAAGATTATATATGCGAGAAAGCACTGTTTCACTATTGGCGGTTTCAATCAGTGACCCTGGCCTAATCCTGTAGTTGTATAGAAGGTTACAAAGTACGCATATTTTTTTAGTATACATTAGATACTCTAGGGCAAAACACAAATCCTCTGCAAATACATCTTTTGTATTTTGGAATATGATGTTGTTTTCCTGTATTATGCTTCTTTTATATATCATGCCCCATGCTTCCCAGCCTAAGTTGTAGTTGATAAAATCGGAGCATATAAACTTGGTCATATCTTCTTCTGTTTTAAAACCAAGAGTGGTATTTTCAACAGCATATAGCTTTTTTTCTACAAAATTGCCTTCGGCGTCTACGCGATTATGATTAAATGAATACAAATCAGCTGGTTCTTTTGCAATAGCATTATCAAGAACCTTAAGCAAATCTGCAGATACATAATCGTCACTATCTACAAACACAATCCA
This sequence comes from Pseudobutyrivibrio ruminis, assembly GCA_015057315.1. Lineage (GTDB taxonomy): Bacteria > Bacillota > Clostridia > Lachnospirales > Lachnospiraceae > Pseudobutyrivibrio > Pseudobutyrivibrio ruminis_D. Next base: position 21,452 of record SVER01000031.1, read on the forward strand.
CTGCCCATTGGCAGCTAAAATGCCTGTATTTCTAGCTGCTGCAAGACCACCATTTTCCTGATTTATGATTTGATAGCTTCTATTGCTTCTTGCCACAAAGCTTTCACAAATATGGGCTGAATCATCTGTACTTCCATCATTAACCAGAATGATTTCGTAATCATCATAGTTTTGGTTATCAATAGATTCCAAGCATTTTTCTATGTATTTTTCTACATTGTAAATTGGAATAATAATACTAAACTTCATAAAAACACTGTTGCCTCTTAAGATTAAATAATATCTATAAAGTCCTTCTCGGTTTGATTGAAAAATACCAATGCTATCACACCAACCACTGTTGTAAATACAAAGCTGTATACTAAAGCTAAGTGGTTCAAATGTCCTGCACCAATAATGCAATATCTAAATCCTTCTATAATAGCTGACATAGGATTAAGATAGACAAATCTTCTAACAAACTGTGGCAGCTGAGCTGTTGTGTACATTACCGGTGAAATATACATAAGTACAGTAATAGCCAAACCTGTGATATGAGTAAAATCCCTGTACTTGATTGTAAGACAAGATACAATCATTCCAAGTGATGCCCCCATCACACCGGCAAGCAACGCCAGCGGGATTATTCCAAAAATCCTAAATGAAAGAAATGCCACATCTCCATTAAGATAAAACACTAGCCACACACATAGAGTGACTAAGAATTTAATCCCGTTTCTTATGGCGTTAAACAGGATGTTTGAAATAGGCATTATCAACCTTGGGAAATAAACCTTGCCAAACAAATAGCTGTTATCCATTAACACAGATGTATTGCTGGTAAAACAATTTGCGAAAAAATCCCACACCACACTGCCTGTCATAAAAAACAGGAAATATGGTGTACCATCTGTAGCAAAATTACCTACGTAGCCAAATACAAAGGAAAAAATTCCTGAATTTATAATTAGATTAAAAATCAGCCAAAGTGGACCAAGAATAGTCTGCTTGTATTGCACTTCGTAATTACGTTTTACAAGTGTCCAGATAAGCTCTCTATATTTAATTATCTCCCTAACAGGAATGCTAAGCAGTGGAGCCTTGGGCTCAATCACCGTAGTCCATTGTTTTTCCATATTAGCCCTCTATAAGCTTTTCAATTTCACGAATTCGCTCTTGATAAGTAATAATGGATTTTCTTTCCATTATTTTGTTTTTGTAATATTCTCTAAGCTCTGGATTATCCAAAACTCTCTTCATGGATTTGTAAATGCCTACTACATTGATTGGCATCACAATTCCATACTCACTATCACCTAATAGCTCTCTTACACCTGAACAATCAGTAAGCATCAGAGGCACATCAAGCACTGCCGCCTCCTGGCTAACCAACGAATACCCTTCATATATGGAAGAGGAAATAAACCAGTCTGCAATAGCCATGTATTTGTAAGAATTGCTGCGACCACCGATAAATTTGATTTTTTTTGCACCGGTTCTTCTCATGGCTTCATCTATACGTCTTGTTTCGTCGCCCCATTCCTCCTGGGCGCCAACAACAATCACTTCGAAGTTGTATCCCTCATCCTCCAAAGCCTTGCAAGCCTCTATCAAAAATGTATAGCCCTTTTGCTCATTTAAGCGGCCTACCGATACAAATCTGACAGGCTGAGCATCCTTTGGCAAATCCAAAGAATCAATATCAACTACTGGCTCCTTAGCCTTTTCCAAAATATTTTCTACATTGATTGGATTATATTTAACAATCAGGTTTCCAGGATCACCAATCACATCACATACACCCTTTTTAATATCCTGAGAAACACAGACAATATTCTTATATTGCTGCATGGCTTCTACCTCAGCCTCCGCACTGCCAAAGGTAGATAAGGTATAATAATGACTGTTGTAATCAGTGTGATTCCATGCATATTTAACCGGGATATTGTATTTCAGCCCTGACCACATGGTGCCGCCATCCTTCATGCAAAGCATGGCGTCAAAACCCATGCTTTCTATTTTGGAAACAATGGTTGCATCGTAATAGCGTCTGTTTAATGAGCTTAAGGCGTGAACAAAAACATTGCTCTTATATTCTTTAGGCACACTTTCTGATAAGTAATTAACATCTGATGGATAAACATCATAAAATCTATCATCATATTTATACGACATAACAGTGATATCGTATTTCTCATGCCATGCCATAACCAGGTCATACATAAGCTTTTCTACACCGCCGCCAAAAACCAAATCATTTGTAATAAGAATTTTCTTTTTCATATTCTAGCCCTTTAATATTTGATATATAAATCTGAAGAAGTAAAAAATTTCAAATATACCTGTCCTTAAGCATACATACCTAAGTGTGCTGATTTTTTTGCTTTTGTATATTTCCTTTAACATCCTTTGGAACTCAACACTTTGAATATCTGCCTTTAACTTCTTTTTGGCAGATTTAAAGGTTTCTTCATGCCTATGCTCCTTATATAGCGCTGTTAATCTGCTAATCCAGTCATTAATAAATATCGCCTTTACAACCATTACATTGTCGCTGGTGACATCTCTCTGATTCATTTCCCAATTGATAAATCTTTTGTATATGGCCTTGGTATCCTCCAAATCCATATCATGGTAGGAAATAGATAAGCTGCTGTTGGTACGCTTAACATAATGATATAAGGCTCTGTTGATTATACCTATGTTGCCCTCACAGATATCCAGATAATCCAGGTTAAATTTAAGATCTTCCCCTATATGAATGTTTGAATCAAACAGTATATTATTCTTTTTAATAATTGCTAAATCATAGCATTTGTTAGTAACAAAATTAAAAAGCTTAAGCCATGCCAGCATAGCGGCTGAGCTTCTGGAGAGAATATAATTCTCACCCTCTATATAGCCGTGGGCAACCTCTAATATGTATGTTTTATTTCCAACATATTTGTTGTATTGATTATCGAAAAACATACCTGTGCCAATTAATGCCACCTTCTTTTCCTGCCATTCCATCAGGGCGTTTACGTATGCCTGAATCAGAGTCAGCTCTGGATAATCATCTGCATCAAAAAATACAATATAATCTCCTGTAGCATTATGTATGCCTTTGTTTCTGGTGGATGACACCCCCTTGTTAGGGTGCCTGAACAGGATAATCCTTGGATCCCTATTTGCATAAGACTCCAAAATGGAGAAGGTGTTATCCGTTGAACCATCATCCACAAGGATAATCTCCAGATTAGTGTATGTTTGATTAACCGTAGCATTCAAACAATCTACTATGTAGTTTTCTGAATTGTAGGTGGGTATTACCACCGAAATCTTAGGTTTAGCTTTCATATCTTAATATTTAATATAGTTCCATAACCAAATAGCAAAACGCTTTTTGATTCCTTCTACTTTAGGTGACCCATAATCTAGTAAGTATTTATATTCCTTAGACAAGTGTTTTTTTAGCTGCTTATCATTAGTATTGCGGTAAACATATTTGATATAGTCAAGAAGAGTAATCCTGCTGTACGCTGCCAACCGCAGGTTATCCTTGCTATTAAAGAAATCTATCCGTTCCCAAATAGCATCAAGATAATCCCTATATCTGCCGCAAATATCTACGGCCATAATTCCTTCTGAACGCTGGTAGTATTTGTAATACGTATTGGGCAGATATGTAACAATCCTTGACTTATATAAAAGCTTATAGGTAGTGTATTCATCCTCATGAAGCTTGCCCACTGGGTAACGAACATCTTCAAAAAGGCTTCTTTTATACAGCTTGTTCCATGCAACCGTACAAATATTATTAGTAGTCATCATCTGCACTACGCTGTTGGCACCGCCCCATATTCCAGGCTGGGTACTGGTAAACCTGATTTCAGGAGAAGTGCCATCAAAAAACCCTTCCGTAACATGGGAAAAACCGCAGGCAACTATATCTGCGCCTGTTTTAAATGCTGCCTTTAGCATGTCAGATATTGTTTTGCTTTCGATACAATCATCTCCATCAACGAAAAAAATATATTCACCACCAGCATTATCAATACCTGTGTTTCGTGCCGCTGAAAGACCATTGTTGCTTTGATGAATTACCTTTATTCTAGAATCCTTTGCTGCATATTCCTGACAAAAAGTACTGCTCTTATCTGTAGACCCATCATCTACCAAAATTATCTCTATATTAGAATGAGTCTGGTTAATAATAGATTCAATACATCGGCAGATGTAATTTTCGATATTGTAAACTGGAACAATTATCGAGACCAAAATCCCCTTTAAATCAGGGGTTTCCAGAAAACTCACTAATTTATCATAGTACATGCCTATATCGAACTCTACTTTTTTTCTTGCCAGATTTCCGACATTCTTGCCAACCCACTGAAGCCTGTTGCTTTCTTTCGAAAAATACTCTATGGCGCCGGCAAGTTTAGTGACAAATTCGTTATTTTTATCTACAATTAACGCCATGTCCTGAACCACCTCAGGAAGTGCTCCAGAATTAGTTGTAATCAGAGGCAACCCTTTAGCAATAGTTTCAAGAGCCACCAATCCAAATGGTTCCTCAGCTATTGTAGGCATAACCACCACATCATAATCCTCATATTTTTCAGCCATCTGGTTGGTTAGCAATCTACCCTGGCAAGAAATTTGTTTGTGAGATTTTCTCGCCTTATTTAATACCTGTTTTTCGTACCTGGTAGGCTTATCTGAAAATCCAATGATATCCAAGGTGGCATCTGTGTCAGCCTGCTCAAAAGCATCTATTAATTGCAATACCCCCTTCTCATAAATAACCCTGCCTGCATAAAGAAAACGGGTATTTTCATGAGCCTTAGGTGATACCAGCTTGTAGCTTGAAAAATCTATTCCATTGTAAAGAATATGAACCAATGCATTTGGCGCATATTTTAGTATCTGAGATTTTATATATCCACTTACTGCAATAAACTGTACTCCATTATCCACAAGCTTTCTTAGGTACTGTGGACTGCGATACACATCAATGTCATTGTGCATGTGAAAGTATATTGGAAAACCATATCCTGTATTTCTTAGTTCCGCAATCTTAAGGGCCGTAGACATTTGGTTTTCAACAATAACTGCATCATATTCCTTATCAAGCTCTGATAACCTATCTCTGAAAGCCTGAAGGATTTTGTTATCTAACAATCTAATTGCAGAAGATAATATTCGTCTATTAAAAGCATCTATTAATTTATCTATTTTAAAATCAATTTCGGATGAAAAAATCTGAATAATATTAGTGTTCTTGTATGAAAAATTAGAATATGAGTCATCCGCAATTGAGTATATATCAATTGCTAATGACTCTGAAGATTCATTTGATTTTATTAAATGTGTTATTAATTCTTCAACCGCACCACCCTTTACAGCTGGTACCGGAAGAATACATGGTGTAATAACCGCTACGCTTTTCATGACTCACTAAATAGCTTTGACCCCGCATTTATAAAGCTGAATTGTACGTTTTACAACGTCGTCCCAATTGTATTTATTAAGAATAAAACTTGCTGCCTGTCCCTTGTATGTCTCTACTTTTGTTTCATCGTCTAACAATTCTATCAGTTTATTCTTGAGATCCTCAACGTCACCCTTCTTAAATGTAATACCTTTGTCTTGGACTACGCCTGCAGTCTCATTAATGTCACTAACGAGACAACAGTTTCCATAACTCATGGCCTCTAAAAGAGAAATTGGCATTCCTTCAACATCACTTGGAAGCACATACAGATAAGCATTGGAATAAAGCTCATCTAAAACCGTTCCTTGTTGAAAGCCTAAAAGCATTATCCTATCATCTTCTCTAGCTGCCTTTTTAATCTTTGCAACATAATCATTACTGTGGCTGGTACCACCAACTATAACAAGCTTCTTGTCCGTTCTAATCTGCTTGTAAGCTTTAATAAGATAATGCAGCCCCTTCTCTGGAACTATACGGGCCAAGAAAAGAATGTAATCATCTTTTTTAAGTCCGAATTGCTCTGTGATAATGTTGGCGCCAAGCACATCAGGCTCAGTAACACCATTAGGTATCAATGTGGCATCTCTGCCGTATTTCTCCTTAAAATACTGCTTGTTACCCTCTGACAATACTATTAGCTCATCAGCATATTTGGCTGCGCACTTTTCGCCAAACTCCAAATACTTGGTAGCAAATCCACCCCATTTAGCACGTTGGCTATCAATGCCATGTATCGTGGCCACTGTATGGATTCCAAACAAATGTGGTAACCAAAGCATTGCACATGGGCCTGAAGCATGATAGTGAATAACATCATAATGGCAGAACAGTGCGTGAATTGTTGCAAGCACCGAATAAACCACTGCGTTCAAGCTCTTCTTCTCTGATGTAGGTACTGTGATTATATGAATGCCATTGTATTCCTTAAGCTTAGCTCCATCATTTTCCGCACCGGAAACATGATGTCCAGCCCTGTTGTAAGCATATACTTCATGGCCTTCCTCTACCATCTTAGTAGCAAGCTCCTCTACTACTATTTCGATACCACCCTCTCTGGATGGTATACGTTTGTGCCCTATCATTGCTATTTTCATTTCTAACTCCCTTGCTCTATTAATTAATGCTTTTTAACGTAAATAACTGTTACACAAGCTGCACCTAGTAATACTAGAACACCTACTGCCTTCCCAGCCAATGAAAGCATTCTGTTTGGTGTAACAACTACATCTTCTTCTGTCTCCTTGCTAACAAGAATTCTGTATGTGCCAAGGTCAGTGCTTACTTCTGAACCATCAACGTCTGTGTATTCAAGCTTAACAGAAATCTCCTGATCTCCAGCCTCGACAAATGTAACATAGAAATCCTTATTGTAGCTCTTACCAGCGTACGCTGTATCAAGCTTAATAGTCTTACCACTCTTTGATACATTACCGTCGATAACGAGCTTAGCATCTGTAATATTTACTTCACTATTGTTAGCATATCTGAAGCTAAGAAGTGATTTACCATTAACAATAGCGTGTGATGATAAATCGATAGATTTAACACCAAGTGTAGTACCGCCTGAAGCAGGTATTACTATTGTAGATGTATTGCCCATTTTATTATTAGAAGTGATGTAATCAAACTGACATGTAATATCTACAGAATCACCTCTAAAGAATGAGCTGACTGTAACTGGTACAGATATTGTCTTAGTCTTAGCTGCGCCGATAGTACCAACATAAATCTGATTATCTGTACCATATACTGGGTAAATCATACCAGAGGCACTAGACATTGTCATAATGATGCTGGTTGCACTAGAGCTGTCACTGGTGTTGTGTAAATTAAGATTAACAGTAACATCCTTGCCTGCTTCTAACATGCCACCATCAATCGTATAGCTTTCTACCTCTACTATCGCAATAGCAGAACCCTCAGCCTTAACTACTTCTGGTGCTGTTTCTGCTGTAGCTGGCGCCTCAGTAGCAGCTTCTTCTGCTGGTGCTCCAACCTCTGTTGCAAATGAAACGAATGTTGTGTTAGCCCCTACTATAACCACTGTGAAGAGGCAAACAAAAAGTGTCTTTAAAATGGAATTAATCTTTTTCATTATCCTCTCCTCTACTTTGCCTTATTCTTATTCTTTCTAACGTATCTTTCGTTACGGAAATAATCATAATCCTCACGGTATGCAACATACTGTTCCATATCCATCTTATTAATGATGGTACCGATTAGATTAGCATTAGCTTCGGTTAAGATATTAGCTGCTGCGTACAAGCCCTTCTTGCTGGTGTCGTTGATAGCAGACACAAGGATAGTAGCATCTACGCTAACAGACATAACCTTAGCATCCATAGCTGCATTTACCGCTGGCATATCGTATATTATGAAATCAAATGTGCCCTCTAATTCTAAGCGGGCATCATTCATCTTGCTAGAGCATAATAATCTGACAGGATTATCAATAAGCTCACCACAAGGAATGTATGATAAATTCTCTGTTGTTGTCTCTGTGATAATTGCATCAAGAGGTACTCTATCCATGAGATAATCAGAAAGGCCTTCTGATGTATTCTCATTAAGTCTCTTGTAACGATTCTTCTTTCTCATGTCACCGTCAATAAGAACTGTTCTGTATCCGGCGCTTGCAAAAGCTGCTGCAAGATTGATAGCAACTGTAGTGCTACCGTCCCCAGTCTCGCATCCTGTGATAACAAAACTCTTATAGCCATGCTGCTTCTTAAGAATATGGATGTTCATAACAGCCTGGTCAAATGCATCATTTAATACATAATTGTCATTTCTATAAATGTCTAATTTTTTCACCACGTCTTCTCCTATTCTTTGTAATCTGGGATGATACCAAGTACAGGAATATTTTCCCTGATAGTAGCTTCACGTACTGTACGAACCTTGCTATCAAAAATCTCACATGCTACAACTACTAAACAAGCAAGAACAATACCAACTAATGCTGCCATTACTCTGTTCTTCCATGCCTCAAGCTGAGCATCCCTTGTCTTATTGTATGTAACAGCCGAATCAAGTGTCTTTACAGCATCTGAGCTAAGAATACTTTCCATTTCAGTAGCGTATGATTCTGCCATGGCATCAGCCATTTCCATTGAAATAGCTGGGTCTGCTGTAGTAGCAGAAAATGTAATGATGGTAGCTGAGCTATTCATGAAGTTGGTAGTTGCGCTAGACGATGTCGATTTAGTTCCTGATGTGTATACTGAAACTGCATCCTGAACATCTGTAGCGGCAATATCGCTACGGCCTACGATAAGGGCAGCTCTCTGGCATACTCTGTAAGACTTAGCAACATCAAGATATGCGTTCATGGCTGTAACTGCATTGGCTGCATCTGTAAATGTGCCGTCCGCCTGGGCATAAACAGTAGCATTAGCAGTGTACATATCAACACCCACATCCAAGGTAAATCCAATACCTACTATAAAAAACAAGATGCCAATTAAAGCAATAAATTTCTTTTTCTTAATTAGTGCTTTTAGACATCTTCCTACATCAATTTCCAATTCATTTTTGTACATTCTTTTATCCTCTCCATCTAAAATTAGCGTATTATCGCAATCTATTGAATTATATCATCAGTGTGAGCAGATGTACATTGATATTAAATCAAATAATTTTAATCAAAGATTTTAGTTTTTTGTGTATTTTCACAAAAAATACACATTCACCTGACCCATTATAAGTTTTGTATTTACATATTGCTTCTGATATAATTCGAAGATATTAAGGAGAATACTATGTTAAACACTATATTTATGATTATATTTTCGCTTGGATTGCTGGTGGCTAACATTATATGTTTTGCCAGGAAAAAGTATCTGTACCTGTTTATCCCCTGCATGCTGTTTTTGCCGGGATATTATGGCATTGATTTTGGCGATACATTCCCTATACTAACTGTTACCCGAATGATGTTTATTGTATTTTACATATATGCTCTTGTGAACAGACGGCGTGATTTTACGTTAACTGGGTTGCAGATAAAATCAATTCCAAAAGAGTACTTATTACTTGGTGGATACTTTGTATTTAGAATTATCTCTAACTTGCGTTATCTTGGCACCTATAGTGAAGCTGCCAAGGCTATTTTTATAATCATCTTTGAACAACTGCTGTTCTTAATAGCTTTTTATATGTTGGCACCTACAAAAGATGAAATAGATAAACTACTTATTATTTTGGTTAGAGTGGCTACAGTTTTCTTTGTAATAGGTATTTTTGAAAGCGTTACATTCGTTAGGCCATTTGATGCGCTCTATACAGTGGGTAAAGAAGTTATTAACGAACACTATGTAAGATTAGGATTGCTTCGCGCCACCACTACTTTTGGAATGCCAGGGTTATATGCCAACATGTGCGTACTTATTCTTCCCATTATTATCTATGTATACAATATGTATCATAAGAAGAGATACCTGGCATCAATTTGGCTATGTATCTTGGCTCTGATACACACAGGATCCCGTGCTGACTACTTTTATTTGCCTATAATATTGGGATTGTATGTATTGTTTTTGTTGAAAGAAAAAGGAAAACTGATTTTATTTATCAGAAACACAGCCATTATTGTAGTAACCCTTTTCCTATTCATCGGAACCAACTGTGCTGGAAATCCTTATTTTAGATATTTCTATATTGGTACAGGAAAATCTATTTTGAACGAAGTAGGATTTGATTTTGATTTGAATGAAGGGGCTCCAGAAGGCATCGATGGATACGGTGCAAACGATAAAGCGGCAAGCTCTATCCAGGGCGGCACCGGTTCTAGAAAGGTACAGCTCACAAGTATTGGCTACACGCTTCAACAATCTCCTTTATTTGGTTTTGGTGCGGGAGCTCTAGATCGCAAGGAATTGAAATGCTACTTTGCAGGAGAATGGAGGCCTTACCCTGCTATTGATGTAGGTATTGTTGAAGCAGTTACATACGAAGGCATACTTGGGTTAATCGGTGTTACACTAGCCATCGTCAGCATGTTTTTACTAGCCCGTAGCAATAAGGACCGCCTGATACTTGGCATTGTGTATCTACTTACCACACTAAATACGGTAAATATGTATGCATTCCTATTCTTGTTCATTGTATTATTTATGAATGATTATGAAAGAAGAACCTCGCTGTGAGGTTCTTTTATTATTACTATATTTTGCGTAAATCATCTTTGCAATCTTTATCCAAGTCGGCATAAGAGGCACCAATTTTTTTCTTATATTCAGTAAGCGACTTCGGCTCTTGCCCCTTCTTTATATATATCATAATAAATTACTCCGTAAACATCTTTTCTAATTCAAGACGCTCCCTACATTTAACAACCATTGGATGTTCATCCCCCAGTTCCCTTTCCAAAGCCATCAAATGTTCTTCTGCTTCATCTAGTAGCTGATTATCGATAGAACGATTAAAATCATTTACTATACCATCAACTATAATAGGTAACGACTGAGCTTTCTGATAGTTTTCTAGTGTAGTATTCACATCGAGACCATACATGGATGTACGATAAGAATAATCCTCCGTATCAATATCTATAATATTGACATCCTTTGCAGATGCAATAATAATAGACGCGTGTGTTGTTGCAATAAACTGAACATTTGGAAATACCGTACGCAATGCTGATATTACATTCCATTGCCACCTTGGGTGGAGATGCGTATCTATCTCATCAATTAAAATAACACCTGAAGTCTTTGTAATTTCATCTCCGTAATCAGGATTCAATACTGCCATACGATATGCTATATCAAATACCATCCAGATAAGAGATTGATATCCTGCACTTAATTGATTAACTGGCAAAATATCATCACTATCAAGGTACATTATTTCCTCTAACTGATGATCATAAAAGATTTCACAATTATTTCTGCGTTTACCAGTTTCCATAATACTCATGAAATCTGCCACTGCTTTTTTAGCAGCTTCATATTCTGCAATCTTTTTTTGCATCTTAAAACCAGTAAGTTCCATTTTGACACACCAGTTTTTTAACATTTTTATATTAGAGGCCTCACCAAGAGCATCTCTATATCCTAGACTTCTATCCTGCTTATTACCCTTAGTGATTTTTGTATCGTTCTTTTGAGACCACACACGAGCCGCAGCCTCATATACAATAATAGGTAATTCACCGCCTTCTTTTGTGGATAATTCTTCTGCCAATTTTACTATTTGTCTAGGCTGTATTGTACTTCTAGATGCATTGACGCTATTTCTGGTTCTAATCCATTCAATTTTTTGATTATGAATTGTTGCATAACAAGTAACCTCAACAGGAGTATGTGTAAGCTTTATACACGAACCATCGCCTGCTCGCTGATACTCTGCACGTATTTCATCAATAGAAAAATGTCTAGAATACACATTTGGAACTCCAGCAATAAAGCCTCCCAATCCTACAGATATCGCCTCTAGAATAGATGTCTTTCCCTTTCCATTCTCACCAATAACAAGATTAAAACCAGGCTTAAAATCAATATTTCTATATTCTATCCCTCTAAAATTCCTAATTTCAATACTATTTAGTATCATTCTGCTCTCCATTTTATTATGAAATACTACGATTTAAATTATGTAAAGGTTATAATTCAAAACAAGGTGAGAAATATTAGATTTGATATTAAAACATCTTCTTCGTATCTATTTTTGAATTGATAATACTAATTAGTCCAGTTTTATCAATATAAGAAGCCTTTATAATTCTTTTAAATTCTTAATTTCCTGGATTTAAGTAATTTCCCATTTTTTCTCCGACTTCTACCTAGTTTACTAAATCTGCCGTATTTATAATATCATCATTTATTTTTATAGTCTATCACTCGTCTGGTATTAGATAAAAAGTCAACTTCTTATACTTGTACCCCAAGTTATTATAGTACACAAATCAATAAAGCCCTTTCTTCAACTGTTCATCACTTTAGTACTATATAATCTTTTTTAGTAAATTATACATTCACCCCAATTTTTCTTTAATTACAAGTTATCTTTGTTAAAATTATCATAATTTAGTCATTTTTTCGTAAACTATTTGTAATATATTACACATTTCTCTTCTGATAAACTAATATACAAGTTAAGAAAAGTGTTGATTATCGCTACATTTAGAATCCAACTTTTCTCAACCCCAACATATAGGAAAGCCTTATTTTTCCTACACTTTTTTCAATAATTTATGATAAATGATACACAGTTTTTCCATATTGATTTCCTAAACTTTCAATAGTGACCGCACTATGAAAGGAGCTGTGATATCAAATGAAAAAAACATACGCTGTATTAATTGTCATAGTTATTGCACTAAATCCAATAATTGCATTTGCTACAGGAGGTGACAGCATAGATGAAGTAATTGAGCAAACAACTGAAACACAAAATAAAGAAACAACTCCTGCAGTACCAGGTGAAACACCTGCTGGCACTCCAGCTGATGTAACACCAGAAATCACACCAAATCCAAATACTACACCCGACGTTCAAGATGAAACCCTCATTAATAATCCTGAAAGCAATGATAACATAACACCTGTAGTACCAGATGATGTTCAATCTAATCTAGATACTACCCAAAATTCTGAAGAAAGTTTAAATCCAGTCCCAGAAGATACTCCAGGGATAGAATCAACTGTAGAAAATAACGCCATTAGCGAGGAAACTACCTCAGATGAATCAAAGCTCGTTCATGAACATTCATTTACATATACAGATAATGGTGATGGAACTCATACAAAAAAATGTACCGAAAAAATTCATTCTAAATCTGAAGACGAAAGCAGCACTGAGGATATTCTTAAAGATTGCGATTTCGAAGAAGTAGAAGAATGTACTTATGATGAAAACAACATTTGTATATATTGTGATTCTAAAAAACCTGAAGAAAAAATAGTCTTTGAACCTAGCATCAGTATTTCAGTTTCAAATGACAATTGTAAAATAGGAGAATCTAATCCACTTATTGAAATGCAATTATCAGATAGTAATTTTGATATTGCCTATGCTCAAGTTTGCTTTGCTGATTATTCTAATAATCAATATATAAATGTTGGACTTTCTCAGGGAAAATATTATGATTCTTCTCAAGAAAGTTTCGTTCAAACTGGTAATGACAAATGGTATGCTTGTCCAGATGTAAGCCAAGATTATAAATCTGGCAAACTGTCAATGCGTTCCTTATTTATAAGAAGTACAACAGGCGAATTTGTGCATTACTCAATTGAATCTGATTCGCTTCCTGAGGCTTATTCTAATATATGCGTTAACCTTAAAGATGATGAGGCTGATTCACAAGAACCTACTACCGATGATGTAATAACTGAACCTGAACCTTATGAAACACCTGAACATGGTAGTGGTGAATATACTGAGCCAGAGATTCCTGATGAAGAAACTACTCCTGATGAGAGTAATGTACCTGTTACTGACCCTAATCCTGATTCTGATTCAGATACTAAACCGGAAACTGGTAATACACCTGAAACTGGCAATAATCCTGGAACTGGCACTACTCCTGATACCGGTAATAATTCTGGAACTGGTACTGCTCCTGAAACAGGCAATAATCCTGGAACTGGCAACACTCCTGATACCGGCAATAATCCTGGAGCTGGCAACACTCCTGATACCGGCACTACTCCTGGAACTGGCAACACTCCTGATACTGGTGAAAATTCCGGAACTGAAACTAAACCTGGTTCAGAATCTGCAGAAACACCTGAAACGCCAGCTGATTCAGGTACAGTCTCACCTACTACTCCTTCTGATGAGGACAAATCCGAAGAAAAGGTAGATGATGCTAAAACTTCAGAGGATTCAGAATCATCACAGGATACCAAAAAAGACAATAAAAATGACAAAAAAGATGAAAACGCTGAAAAGATTGCCCAATGGCAGAAGCAACAAATGGAAAACCTAAAGAAAGCTATGGAGCAATTCTTTAATAATTTAAAAAAATGGTTCAGATTTTGGTAAGATAATGCCTATCCCAAAAGTCTATCTTGGTAGACTATTTTAAAAAAGCGAGACATTTAAGGAGGTACTATTTATGTACTCATATTTCAAATTATACAAGCAGAAAATCATATCTATATCTCTGATTATATGCTTTATACTGTTTTGCTATATTAATGCTATTTTAAATATAAACAAAACTAAAATTATTGATAATGATATACCACTAAATAGCCCAAATATCGAAGCTCTATTCTATGTTAGAAGTGCTTCTGGAAGTTCAGAGCTTGATACCTGCACATGTATAGGTGATGGTTTGCTCTCAACTAATGAAAGTATTACTTCTGACGAGGATGCTGTAAAGAAATACATTCTAACATCACCAGATTATACTAATTACCTGCCAGAAGGTAGCACTATTACATGGGATACTATAACTGCAAATGGTAGCACTATGGCTGTATTGGGCTCTGTTACTTCCAAAAACAAGGTAGTGCCTACAATAAGAGAATATCATCAAAACGATAACTATGCACCTTATGTAAAGCAGGTAAGAGCATTAGTAAATCCTAAAAAGGTATATTATTTTTCAACTACCGGACGAGATAAAAACAATGGTCTTTCACCTGATTCTCCAAAGAAAGACCCTACTGAATATATTAAAGCTGGAAATTGTAAATGCCTTCTTAAGAGTGGGGATACTTTTTATTCATACTATGGATATAATCCTAATTCTAATCTTGTTATATCAACATATGGTGGAAATGAAAGAGCGTGTTTATCTCTAATTAGAAGAAATATTGGTCCTATTAACAACTACGACTCTTCTAAAAATATTTATAAAGTTTCCCTTGATAAAAATAGCAAAGATATTGGTTGGCTAAGAATAAATGGAACCAAAACATGGAAGAAAGTTCTTTCGTTTAATAATCTAGTAAATGATAAGGAATATTATGTCGATCGCCCAAATAAATGTGTATATATAAAATCCATGAATAATCTAGAAGGGCAGACAGTTGATTATTCTTGTAATTGGAACGGTATGAATATAAATGGTAAACAAAATTTGATCATCGAAAATATAGAGTTATCAAATGCCGGTTCGCACGGTATACATATTACAAGTTCATCAAATGTACTTATTAACAACTGCTTTATCCACGACATAGGAGGTGCTATCCAAGAGGGCAATAATGTAAAATTTGGAAATGGTATCGAAGTATGGGCAAATGCATGTAATAATATTATTATCTATAAAAATATAATTAACGATTGTTTTGATGCAGGAATAACTGCGCAAATAGATAAATCGCAAAATAAAAATACTAATGATATATACATAATTAACAATCTCATTGAAAGAACTAATTACGGTTTTGAGTGTTTCCACAACAGCCCTCAATACACAATCAAAAATTTAGTAGTTGAGAATAATATTCTTTTAGATAGCAAAGACATTACAGGAGGATACCGACTAACTTTTTCTAGCACTGACTATACAGGTTTCTTGTGTTTATGGGAATATGCTAACGCCAATTGTAATATAAACATTACCAATAATTTTGGATTTAAAACACAAAACTATGTTGCTTCATATACATGGAAATCTGCGGTTAAACCACCAATAAATTATAAAGATAATTTGTTCATTACCTTTAAAGATCCTGCTATAAAAAATATTTCCAACTATACTGGTGATGATACTCAATATGAAATTGTAGAAGAGGGAACTGAGCTTTATAATCAATATAAAGAACTAGCAGACTCTTTGAAAGCAAATTATTTATCAAATAAAATATCTGAATAGATAATAGTCAAGCATTTTTGTAACACAACTACCTAATTGCATCACTCTAAATCATTTCTTCATAGAGGCAGCATAAAGCATACCTGTACAAACAACGCTTTATGTCTTGCCCCAAAGCGAATAGCACTCTAAAAAAACTGATGGTGCTAATTGCATACCTTGAGATGAATGTGAATAAGATTTGTATTTTGAGCATTTTAACATTTTAGGTAGTAGTGTTACAAATTAACTATTTTTAAGGCTGGTTATATAATATATTCATATTCTACTATAAAAACTTAGATAAAAGGGTGATTTCATTTGAAGAAAGCTAAAATTACAACTTTATTATCGTTCCCAATAAGCATTGTTCAGAAATGTCTGATGCCCATAAAGCGGTATAAAAAGGAACGTAAGTCCTCAAACATGAGTACTAGATATCAAAATACCCAGCAAAATGAGGTGACCCCCAAAAGTTAGACTTTTAAGCGTAGCAGCTTCATGGCTGCTACGCTATTTTTACGCAGCCAAGAGGCGGAGCCTATATTGAACAGGACTCAGCAATTATTTTGAGAAATGAAAAGTTTGCACTTAATCTGAAAAATATATAAAAACTAAAAGCAAGGTGCAAATCCTGACTCTAAAAATTATTATGCTACCTAAAAAACATGCTAGAGCCTTATGTTGTAAAGTAGAAGATTTATTAGAATAAAAAAGACCCCATTATTTTGGATAACGAAGTCTTTGTTCGTTTAAAATACTATGGCCGTATTTTACCTTATAGAGCAGCAATCTTTACCTTTAATTGCTCTTTCTCTTCATCTTTAGCTTTAATGATAGCGTCTTTTTGTTCTAGTTCTATATCTTTTTGCTTTAATTCGACGTTTTTTCTTCAACCGCTTCTTCAGCAATTGCATAGCTTAAATCACGCATAGCCGCTGCATCTCCTAAACTGTCGCCAAAAGAGATTGTTTAATTTGCTCTACTTCTTCGATAGTTATTTTAGCAATTCTAGCTATCTGTTCTAACGGCAGATTTTCTTTAATCATACCTTCGACTAATTCTGTTCTTTCATCGGCACGAATACCATTAACAAATGCTTTTTCATTATATTCTGTTATACACATATCTCGCACCTCCGATCTATGACTTACTAAAAATTCTTTTAAAACATCTTCTTCAATACATTGATCAATAGCTTTATCTACAGCTACTGATAATTCATGATTAATCTGATATTCTCTTATATAATTAATAAGAGTCATATAATCAGCCAATGGTTTACATCTTTTTAACAAATCATCATTTTTCCCTTTATTTAAATTATACATTATAGCAGTCCACTCAAATTTATTTGTCTTATCTGGATTGATAAAAGCCTCAGACAACCTTAATTCTGTAACTGGCTTTGTATCTTTGCTTCCATTATAAAAAACAATATATCTTGGTGTTGGAATTTTGATGAGCTTGCTACCATATATGTTTAATTCGTTCGTTTCAATGTATTTATCGTACAATTTTCCAAAGTACATTAATCCTCTTATTGGCATATTAGGATTATAAGAACTTTGCTGCTCCCACAAAGATAGATAACTATCTAAAATTATTGCAACATCATTTTTCATTTTAATATAAATGACATCATCAATAGTATAAAGCTCTATTTCCGCGGGATTTTTGTAGTTTGTACAATTTAAAGCATTATATAGAGATAAAATGTTATCTTTTAATGCTTCCGAACCAAACAACAATCGAAAAAGTCTATCCTTGTATTGCATATTAATCTTTTCTGACATTTCTGCCTCCTTTTTTATTACAAATAATTATATATATTAAACAGAGACAGCCTGCCACATTAGCTTGCCTCTGATAATTTTCAAAGGCTAAGCCTTATTTCATTTTTTATCTCCATTCATTAGCATATTAAATTAATATAATTAAATATGGTATCTAATGAACTGAATGAATAATTCTGTTAAATATCAAAAAAATTTATCCATGATATTCAGGAGTATTTAGTATGCTTAATTTATTTACGTCTATATTGTACCACATTTTAACCAATAAAAATAGCCCTTCCACGCTATATTGGTAAGGACCAAAATTGAAATTTTAAATTCCACCCCCAACTCGAGCGGTGGAATTTACCATTACACAAGTAGAGTTTAATCTTTCATATATCCATGTTATACTCATAGCTTCCTTCTGACAGCAG
>SVER01000032.1 GCA_015057315.1 Pseudobutyrivibrio ruminis
CACTTCATATCTGTAATGCACTATTTTGATCAATATATGTAACTGTAAACAGTTTAACAAAGCTTGATAATTCGGGGGTTCTTTGTTAAACATCAACAAAAAAGAATAGAGAGAAAAATAATGAGTCAGACAGATGGAGAAAAACAGGTAAATCAAACTGATGTAGAAACATCAGATGCCGAATATACACAGGCAGCTTCATATCTAGAAGCGGATTTCCTGGCGTCAGATCAGATAGATTCAAAGTCTACAATAACAGCCAATGAAAAGAGCTATATGGCTTACACAATGAGCGAGGTTTTGCTTGAAAGCCTTGGCGAGAAACTAGATACTGAGGCTCAAAACATTAGAGCCACAGGATTAGAATTCAAGGAATACGATGAAATGATGGCAAGCTTTTTTGCAAATGGAGAAAGGGTAAAGGGGGATTAATACAATGACAGAATCATCATATTTAGACCCAACAGCAATAAGTGCCCAATGTACCTTGATGAGAGAAAAAATAGCTCGGGATCAGGAGGCTCTTGATGTTGCTTATTTAGCGGTTTCAAATTTTGTAAGTAAAGATGAATTAAAAAGCGAAGCTTTTTCTGTACTTAAAAGTAACATGGATCAGTATTTGAATTTTATAGGATACCTAAAGGCAGCAAATCAGTGCGATGTAAGAGATTTAGGTATTTTAACTACATCTGTTGGAAATGAAGTATTAGATGGAAAAGTTATTCTTAAAAATAAGAAGGACGCTTGGGATTCTAAAGTAAAAAATGAGGAGCTTGCTGCAAGCTATAGTGAAAAAGCTGCTTCTGGCAATGCTATAGAGGCTATATATTATAGTGCCATGGCCACCTATCATAGTATGCTTGCTAATCATGATTATTCTAATTATCTATATTGGAAGGGCAAAGAAGAGCTATATGATGAAATAGAAGAATCTACAAAAGCATTGTTTGATGAAGGTTTTGCCATAAGATCACTATGTATGGTGGGAGGAACTTATCCTGGACTTGGAGGTAAAACGTTTACTAAACCTGGTTTGGATTTTGATATAGATAATCCTAATTTTGATGAGGATACTTATTATAGATTAACTACTCTTTATAGAGAAAGCGGCGATGCATACTTTGATGCATTAAGTGCTAGAAATGATGACCCAACCCAGTGGTCTAAAGCGGAAAAAGATTTTTACATAGCAGAATATGAAAAAAGAGGCCAACCTCTGACAGGAGATGTAATTAACTCACTTAGAGATGCAGGATATGATGAAGATGTTAGAAATATAAAGGTGTTGATTTATACTACCGAGGAACCATATCGAAGCGCATTTTTAGAAAATGTTATGTTCACTAAGTTGGGGGATATGCATTACAAAGGAACAGCACATTATTCGCCAGGTGAAAATGCAATATATTTAAATGTTGATGAGTTTCATTTTTTAGGAACGAGAGCTTCCAATTACAGAACTTTTTTTCATGAAATGTCTCATGCTGCAGACCACAATTATTCTAACATTAAAAATAACAGTAATGTTCCAATATCACAATCGTATGTAGATAAAAATGGAAAAACATTTGGCGACTATATAAAGGCAGATGTTGAAAATACAATACGAGCAGAGGTAGATGAGTATATAGAAAAGAAGAATTTAAATTTAACAGCAGAAGAAAAGAAAAAGCTGGAAGATGATGTTACTCATTTGCTAATGAATACAGCAGATTATAAAAATAATCCACCAAAGATAGATGATGCACTGACAAAGAAATGCTATAAGAGCGTTCGTTTATCAATAGAAATGGACTTGATAGTTAATGGCGGAATAGCTCGAGACATGTATGGTGGATATACTGGAAATTCTTTTCCATTAGATTCTGGACATTATGTATATTATAAAGAAAACGATTTAGATTTTGGATATTATTGGGTAGAACAAACAACTGATAGCAATGGAAATAAGGTTCCTGTATATGATGAGAATGGCAATATTGTATATTCAAATAATCAGCCAGTTGAATGTTTTGCAGAATGTATGGCTGGTATGATTACAAATGATTCGGAGGATGTGAAGGGATATAACTACTATTCCGAAGATGTCCAGAACACCTTCAATGATATAGCATCAGAAATGGCTGGAACTAACTAATTGGATTTGGGAGATTACTATGAAGAAAAAACATTTAATTGCAGTAACGCTTATGTTAATTATGTTAGCAGGCTGTGGAAAAGAAGTAGTAAATAGCAATCCTGATGTGGAAAAACAAAAAATAGAGGAGAAAGCTGAGGGCGGAATTATGAATGCAAATACCTTAATTGAATACTATGGCGATACATTGAAGGATATTCCTAAAGATTATATTCAGGGCTACATAGATGAATACAATATCAAGCAGGAAGATTTAGCAAAGATGCGCTGGGATGAAGAAATCATTTCAGATTACAATGATGGTGTCGCTGTTGGTTGTGACCCAGCAGATATTGTTACCGAAGATGAAAGTGATGAAGACATCGCCACATTTGTAACAGACATTAATAGAATCTATGTAAATGCTAATGTTCATACAACAGGAGAATTTGTTGAGGAGCACGCATCGGTAGCTGATGTAAAGGAAGGAAAAATATACAGCTATAAGGGCGGAACCTTCGATTATACAAAGGCAGAAAACATCAGCGACTTACAGGGAAGCAAGGATGATTATGCAGATGTATTAAAGAAGGCTGTTTCAGAAATAGAAAGCAATGATAACTGGGACGTAGAGCAGAACCTCCTAATCGTAATTGAAAACAGTAACAATGAAATTAAAAAATATGTTGTGTCAGGCTATAACACATCTGATGATTCAGCAGTGTATGAACTTATGACAAAATATATGAAAATAGAGCTATAAAAGAGGTAAAATGATTCTTCGCACAAAAACAGAATTTTAGTCATTGTATTTTCACAACATCTTGTTATACTATTAAGTATCTTAATCCTATATTTTGTATTTCGCGAGCAGAGGACCAAAATTTCGCGAGCAGGTTAGAGTTATGTAATGGGAGGTACCGGTATGAAAGAGCAGGATGTTAGAGCCGTTGAGGCTATGTGTAGTTGTGGAATGGATTTTGACACATTGTGTGTCTGCTTTCCTAGTTTTGCCACTGCAGATTTGAAAAATATTTATGATAATTTCAAGGGAGTTATACCTCCTGCGAAGCAGGTAGCAGTCAGTGTTAACTGCTCATAACATAATAGAGATTGAAGGTCGAGGTTGCAAAACCTCGACCTTTTTTAGTTAACATTTTTCCCATCTCATCCGAAATACATAGTGTAAACGAAAAATACCCTGGAGGAACTATATGCAAATTGAAGCACTCAAGGTAACGGATTACATCAAAACAGAAGGTACAGACAATCAAGGATTTGGCGTAGGTACCAGCGGTATCAAGGATGATAGCAAAGCAAACATTAACATAGAACTTAGAACATTATCAGTGGATAATGCCTTTTATGATAACAAAGGAAAGATGACTGATGAAGATTTCATGGAAGACGTGAATGAGGCATCAGCTCTTGGCATGTCTACAGTTGAAAAGGTGAAAAACATCGAAAATGCCTGGGATGAAGATGCCACAGCAAAGGTTCGTGAGGATGGCCATGACCCTATGGATATGTCAGAGGACACCCTTATCACTGTAGTAGATGAAATAAAGATGAATCTTGCAAAGGCTGGCGCCGATATCAGCAAAATGGGAGGCCTATCCTCAGATGAAATCGAAGCCATGACAGGTTCGGTTGCCCAGGCTGTTGAAATGACAAGAGGCCTTTCAGATAAGCTACCAGTTGAAACACAAGCATATCTTGTAAAAAATGATTTAAAGCCAACAATCACAAACATATATAATGCAACCTATTCAGCTCCAGTTAACGAAAAGGCAACTGGCATGGAAGCTGATAAGGACATAGTAGACCTGCTAGATAATTTAGGTAATAAGCTGGATACACTTATAGACAGTGTTGAAGGTGAACATACTCAGTCTGCGCTGAAAGCCACTGTGGCGACCATGGTTAAGCAAGATGTTCCTATTACAAAGGAACATCTTGAATACATGGTTCAGTTGCAGGATTATGAAAAGCCAGCTGAAGCAGATATCGTAAATGCGATAGGCGATATTATGGCTGAAGGCAAAGAACCTACAGATGCATACCTGCTTCCTGGCTATTCTCTTATGGATCAAGCCAAGAAGACTTTTGAAGAAGTGATGGCGATGGACGTAAACGACCTGCCAACAATAACAGCCAAACGTCAGCTTACTGAAATACAGCTTACCATGACAGTGGAGGCCACATTTACCATGATGAAAAATGGCATAGATGTGGATACAAGCAACCTGTCTGATTTGCTTGATAAACTAAAGCTGCAGGAAACAAATCTTTTACAGATACTTATGAAGGCAGAGAATAAGGAGGCTACTAATAATAACGTAAAGCTGTTTACTCAAGTGATGAATGAGATGGCAGAAATAGAGGCATCACCTGCAGCAGGTCTTGCCAGATTTTCTAACATCAATGCCGAGACATTCTCTTATGTCCATGAGGTAAGTGTATCTGTAACAGCAGAATATAGCCGCATGGAAATGACCTATGAGGCAGTTGGAACAGAAGTGCGCCGTGACCTTGGGGACAGCATGACAAAGGCATTTAGGAATGTGGATGATATACTTGCAGACCTTGATATAGAGGCAACAGAATCAAGCCAAAAGGCTGTGCGCGCCCTTGCATACAATCAAATGGAAATAACAGCAGAATCTGTAACAACAGTGAAGGCCACCACAGAAATGGTAAATAGAACCTTCAAAAGTATGACACCAGCTGTTGTAGCAGAAATGATAAAGCGTGGGGACAATCCTCTGGACATGACCATGGAGCAGCTGAAGGCAAAGGCAGAAGAAATCAAAGCAGAAATGGGAAGCACATCGGACGAAGAAAGCTTTGCCAAATTCCTGTGGAAGGCTGAGAGAAGTACAGATATTAGTCAGTCAGAGCGTGATGCATACATCGGCGTGTACAGGTTACTTCATCAAGTGGAAAAGTCCGACGGCGCAGCAATTGGTGCGTTGATAAGTCAGGGCACAGAAGTTACCCTCAGAAATCTTATGACAGCTGTGCGAAGCTCAAAGCACACAGGCCGTGAGTATGAAGTAAGCGACAAATTCGGCCAGCTGGATGAGATGGTGGTTACAGACTTATCTATTACAGAGCAGATTGAAAAGGTATTCTTAACAGACCGTTGCCGCGATGCTAAGGAGACAATGACTCCTGCTAAGATGAAGGCATTTGGCGAGGACACAATCCTTTCAATGAATCCTGATGAATTCGCTACAGCAATGGAAGAGACACTTGATGAGCAATCAGAAATCGCCTACAACCAGTATGTTACTGAGCAGCTAAAGTCTGCAATAAAAGCCGATGAAAGTGTAGCGGCAATCTTAGATGAATACAATGTGCCACATTCTGCAAACATGATTGCAGCAGTGGAAGCTTTAGTCAGCGATAATGGCAAGGCAATAAGGGATTTGTATGGCAGAGCTGCAAGGCAGCAGGAGATGGGCATAGAGGATTTGATAAACTTGGCTTATGAACGTTTTTCAGAAGCCTGCCACAATCCTGATGATATGCTTGAAGTCCAGGAGGCTTTAGGTGATTTAGCTGAAAACGTAATGAAGACCATGATAGAAACCGAGGATGTCCGCACTATCGATATGGACGGAATGAAGCTGGTAGTGCAGCAGGCCAGGGCAATGCAGCAAATGGCAGCCACAGGTGAAACCTACCACATCCCTATGATGATAAATGATGAGGCTGGAGCCATGAGCCTTAGAGTAGTTCGTGGCAGCGGAGAAACAGGCTTGATTAAGATGGCCCTTTACTTGCAATCAACAGGAACAATTTCAACCACCTTCAGATACGAAGCTGGTGAAGTAAATGCATCAGTAGAATGCGAGACCGCCCAGATGCGACAGCTGTTTGAAGAGCAGGCCGACCGAATCGCTGGCATTATGGAGGATTCCACCGGCTACGCCTTCAGCTTCTCATTCACCAGATCTATGGGTATAAGCGCAAGTGATATTTACAATTTAAATATGGGCAATTTTACTCCATCAACCAGTCAGCCAGAGTCCAACAAAGATTATGAAATACAAACACAAGCACTCTACAATATTTCACGAAGCTATATACAGGTAATAGCAGAGCTTTTCTAATGGAGTACATTAGGAGGTGCAGAAAGCAGAACTTTCTGCACCTCCTTTTTTTCTCTAAGCATCGTTGACAAAAAGCTATAAAATTAGTATAGTTTCTTAATCTAATTTAAAATGCATTTTTCAACGTGCTCAAAATGCATAGATATCCCTTAATAATTTAACTTAATAATAAGATTTGGTTCTTTTTGTCATGGGAAATAAAAAAGAACAATATAAACCCATACAAATTTATAGTACTGCGTTGCTCAACTGTATGGGAAACTTTTCTCATGCCATATAACCCATACAAAAATTGGATGTTCTAGGATTCTTGGTGTATGGCATTAGAGTTCCACCATTGATATCCCATACATAATTTGCATATGGGGCTGAAAAATTGTATGGGAATAGAAATGTTGTAAAGCCATCCCATACAAAAAATAAAAAAATCTTCATAAAGCAGTATGGGAAATGTTCATAGATAAGAAGAAACCATACAAAAGAAGCGAAAATAAAGGAAAAAGTAATATGATAGATTATAGATTTGCTCTAGAAGAGCAATTAAGTGAAATAAAGGACTTGATAAAGGAATCAGAATCCAGGCTTAAAACCTTAGAAAGAGTAAAGCTGCTACCAGTTGAGGTATTGAAAAGAAACAATAAGTATTTGTATTACATAAAGGAGGATAACAAGCGTAGATATATTAAAGGCAAAAAGCTAAAAGAGGTACAAAAAATAATTCAGAAAAATTATGAATTAAAGCTAAATAAGAACCTTCTAAAGATGGAGCGTAAATTGGAGAAATTCTTAAAAGAATATAGGATTAACGATATCCAAGGATTATATGAAAATACAGTAGAAGGAAGAAGGCTGATGTTAACACCATTAATAGAACCTGACGATGCTTTTATAGAAAGATGGATGAATGATCATCCAGGAGAGCAGAACCAGTATTATGGTGTAGGAAACTACAAAACTCAGCGAGGTGAATATGTACGCTCAAAATCCGAAAAAATAATTGCGGATATGCTATATGCAAATAAAATACCTTACCAGTATGAAGCATTACTAGACCTTAATGGAAAAAATATTTATCCTGATTTTACAATACTTGATTTAAAGGACAGAACCACTAAGTATTGGGAACATTTTGGCATAGTATCGGACATAGACTATGCAACTAAAAACTTTCAAAGATTAGCTGAGTATGAAGCCTGTGGGTTGGAGTTGGGAAAAGATATATTGATTTCTCAGGAAGCAGAAAACATGCCTTTAGATATTGCTATTGTAGAGAGAAAAATAAATAAATTAGCCTGCAATAAAGGATAAAAAAATGTGAATGAGTAAAATAAAAGTGCAAGTCTTTATATTATAAGGACTTGCATTTTTTTAGCTCAAAAATGTATCTAATTTTGGTTAAGTTTGGACACTTCAAACCGATATTATTGTTGTAAGGACATGGAAGACCTATACAACTAAAAATACACCGCACGGATGCTTGACTAGCTTTTATTAGGAGGCAGCATATGAGAATTAATAACAACATGTCAGCGGTGATTACTAACAATCAGCTTCTAGGTACTGAAAGTTCCCTTGCGGATGTAATGGAAAAATTAAGTTCTGGATTTAGTATTAACCATGCGTCAGATGATCCATCTGGAATAGCAATTGCAGGTAAGATGCAGGCTCAGATAGATGGTTTGGCACAGGCATCAACAAACAGTTCGGATGGTATATCCGTACTTCAGACAGCAGAAGGTGCTCTTAACGAAGTAACAGATATGATTCAAAGAATGAGAGAGCTTTCTGTTCAGGCGGCCAACGGCACCAATTCACTTTCAGAAAGAAAAACAATTCAAAAGGAAATCGATTCTCTTCTAGAGGAAATTGATAGAGTTGCAGAGACCACAGAATTTAACAATATCAACCTTCTAAATGGAGGACTTGATAATAGAACCTATGCAGAGCACGCAACTAGAATGCAAACATCTAAAACTGTGGCAGCAGGTATCTATGAGCTCACAATTAACGAGGCTGCAACTAGAGGTTCGACTGGAAATAACAGCTTGAAAGGAGATACTTTTACAAGCAGCACAACAAATAGTTACTTCAATACAAGAACAGATACATCAGTAGAGACACCTACAGGTGTGACAGATTTTAAGGACTTTATAAATCAAACAAAATGGCAGGTAGATAAAGTAGATTTGGGCGATGGCTCTACTATTACATCAGAATCTGGTAGAGGCCTTGGAATGTCTGGTACCATAACAATTAATGGACATGGTGTGGAATTGACACAGGGTACTTCTGGCGAAGGTGTATACGAGCTTTTAAGAAATATTTGCGAGGAGGCAGGTGCTATCATTTCAAATCCAGGGGATGGCACAGCTTTTTCAATCCAATCTTATAAGTTTGGCGCACATGCCAATTTAAAGATTGAATTTTCTAGCATGGATTTTGCAAGAGTATTAGGTTTTGATACTAGTGACACAGAACTTTTCCCAGATGCAAACACACCAGTGATTGAAAGTGTTGGTAAAGATCCAAAGATTACATTAGTAAAAAAAGGCACTGTAGATTCAAAGTCTTTATTTGGTGCTCAGGCCACAGTAAGTGCTGATGGAAATCATATTACAGTCAGTGACGTGGATGGGTTTGAATTATCCTTCCTGGCAGAGGCAGGATTTGATGAAAAAACAGATACAGCAACAGATAATAAGGGAAAAATTGTTTTTAACGTAACAGATATTGGTTCCATGACACTTCACGTAGGTGCTAACAAGAACCAGAATATGGAAGTAAGAATTGCAGCAGTAACAACACAGTTCATGTATATAGATGATTTGAATGTTACAAGAGTAAATGGTCCAGAGGATGCACTAAATTCATTGGATGTAGCTTTAAGCTATGTAACCAGTGTTCGTTCACAGCTAGGTGCATACGAAAACAGATTGGACCATACAACCAAATCTCTTGATACAACAGAAGAGAACATGACAGCAGCTATCTCTCGTGTAGAGGATGCAGATATGGCAACAACAATGGTTGAGTATACTAAGCTCAACGTGTTAGAGCA
Organism: Pseudobutyrivibrio ruminis; assembly: GCA_015057315.1. Classification (GTDB taxonomy): domain Bacteria; phylum Bacillota; class Clostridia; order Lachnospirales; family Lachnospiraceae; genus Pseudobutyrivibrio; species Pseudobutyrivibrio ruminis_D. The sequence continues at coordinate 9,293 of SVER01000032.1, forward strand.
GGCAGGAACTTCAGCTTTGGCTCAGGCCAACGAATTACCACAGCTGGCACTGCAGTTGCTTCAGTAAATATCGCGAGCAGATTTCCAACGGAAATCTCGCAGCGGACCAGACATTTCGCGAGCAGATTTGCCTTATAAGGAGTATAGTAAATGAACAAAGATAAGATTTCAGCTTTTACCTTAAAAATAGCGTCTAGCAACGGACTAGGATTGATATCCATTCTTTATGATATATATGAGGAATATGAAACCGATGCGCTAGATAATTTTGAAGCTGGCCAAGTGGATGAGGCTATAGCAGCATTGAAGAAATGCGCTACAGTAGTAAGCCACCTCCAGAAGGATTTGAATTTTAATTACAAGGTAAGTGGAAATCTGTACGCGCTTTACGATTACGTACAGCGAAATGTATCAAAGTCCATATACAAGGCAAATTCAGAAGGTTTGATAGAAGCAAAGAAGGTAATGGATGAGTTAGGTGATGCATTTGAGCAGATTGCAAAGGAGGATACTTCAGCTCCATTAATGCAAAACACCCAATCAGTAGTAGCAGGTATGACTTATGGAAAGGGGTCGTTAAACGAAAGCATATTAGGTAACCAAAGCAGCAGAGGCTTTTGGGCATAAATTTAATAAATGATTACAGAAAAGAGATTCCTGTTAAGTGGAATCTCTTTTTTTAATGCAAAAGAGTAAATTACATTGTGCTATTTTCACAAGCCTTTGATGACAAAAGGACACCTGCTAGAAGATATTCACAAAAAATAAAATAGGAAAATTGTCCAAAACAAAATATAGCCCGAAATGTTATAGAGAATCTATCCCCCTGGTCCTATACTTGTCACTCGGAACGGAGGTGAAAGAAACGAGCACGTTTTTGATCTGGAGCATTTTGACCGTAGCATCCTTATTTGATGCTAAGGAATACAAAATTCCAAATCAGCTAATCATCCTGGGATATCTGGCGGGAATATTTGTAAACCTGCAGCAGTATGGGATGATGGGCATTGCATACTTCATATTAAAGGCTGTATGGCCTTACATTTGCTTATCTATGCTGTATCTATTTGGTAAGCAGATTGGTTCAGGTGACATCAAGCTGTTCTCAGTTGTGGCTACTATTATTGGAGCTAAATCAACAGTGGATGTGATGGTTGCCTCTGTGATGATTGCTGCTATTGCTGTTGTGGCAGTCAGTATATATGAAGGGCATTTAATGAAAAGAAATCTTCATTATTCATACTACATAACGGCCGCTTTCTTTTTTCTTCAGGTCCAAAGTATTAGATAATGGAGGATTAAAAATTGAAGGATTTGGAAATTGCTTTATGTGATTTAAACGAGGATTACATACTTCGCTTTGCTTCATATTTGATGAGTGAATTGGATGTTGGAATACATATATTTACCACAACAGAAAGCTTTTTTGCAGATGATGGTAATTATGACATTACCATTATGACGGAGGAGTTTGAGGAAATATCTGATTTCATGTCAAATAAAAATCTGGGGCAAAGATACATTCTAAGTGAAACTGCAAATGACGAGAAAGAAAATCACATCTATAAATATCAGGCAGTAAACTGCATTCTGGATGAAATCACACCTTTGAGAAAGAAATGTAGTGGTAGCACGAAAAAATCTGGTTATAACTCGAAGCTTATCGGCGTCTATTCTCCAGTCGCCCACGAACTATCGTTGCCATTTGCTATGGCACTTGGCCAGGCTTACAAAAGCCAGGGCAGGGTTCTCTTTTTAGACCTTGAGGAGATTTCTATTTTGCCTAGTCTTCTAGGCAATCACTGTGAAAGAAATCTTATGGATCTTCTTTATGAAATAGATACTGCTGATTTAGATATAGATGAATATGCTCATAGCTTTATGGGATTTGATTACATCGAACCATTTCTTAACCCTAACGAGATAGCTGAGATAGATGCTAATACATGGGATAGATTGTTTTCGCTGTTAGCTGTGGCGAATTACGATGTGATTGTAATTTTGTTTGGCAGGGCTATTAACGGGTTCAACAGGATTGTGGGTAATCTGGATAGATTGTATGTCCTGGGGAAGCCTGGTGATTATTTCAAAAAAGGGCAGGAAGTTTTTATGAACTACATGGACAGGCTTGGAGTAGAATCTGAGCTTGAAAATGTAATCCTGCCTATGTCGGCAAAGAATCTGTCAGATAACAGCTATCAGATTGAGGAACTGTTGCAGGGAAATCTTGGGATGTTTGTGAAGAAGCTGATAAATGTTAACGGACAAAGTGCAAATTAATATGATTAATTTCGAAGAAAAAATACGTAAAGAAGTAATGGAATCTATTGATTTGTCAGTAGATGTTTCTGATGAAGAGATACAAAAGCTGATTAGAAGCAAAATAATAGAACTGGCAAAAATCCAGCCTATATCCTTAACAGACAGAAAAAAGGTAGAGGGACATGTGTTTAATTCCCTTAGAAAGTTGGATGTGCTGGAGGATTTACTGAAGGATGAAGAGATTACTGAGATTATGATAAACGGCCCCAAGAACATTTTTGTAGAAAAGAATGGACGGGTGGAAAAATCAAAGGAGCAGTTCTCTTCGGAGGAAAAGCTAAACGATGTAATTCAAAGCATTGTTGCAAGCACTAACAAGATTGTAAATGAATCAAATCCCATAGTGGATACCAGGCTAAGTGATGGTTCCAGAATAAACATTGTGTTGCCACCGGCAGCAGTTGATTACAGCATCTTATCTATTAGAAAATTTCCAAAAGAGCAGATGACCATGGAGCGATTAAAGTCCTATGGTTCTATTAGTGATGAGCAAATCGAGCTTCTTAAAAAGCTGGTAATCAGCGGATATAACATATTCGTATCTGGCGGAACAGGCAGTGGAAAGACTAGTTTTCTCAATGCATTAGGTGAGTTTATTCCAACAGATGAAAGAGTAATTACTATAGAAGATTCGGCGGAGCTTCAGCTTAAGAATGTTGAAAACATTGTTAGGCTGGAGGCAAGAAATGCCAATCTGGAGGGTAATAACGAAATCACTATTAGGGATTTGCTGAAATCTTCATTGAGAATGCGTCCCGACAGAATCGTAGTTGGAGAGTGCCGTGGTGCTGAGGCACTAGAGATGCTGCAGGCCTTTAATACAGGTCATGATGGAAGCCTGTCCACAGGGCACAGCAATTCATGTAAGGATATGCTTTCAAGACTGGAAACGATGGTGCTTATGGGGGCAGAGATTCCCATAAGTGCCATCAGGCAGCAGATTGCATCGGGAATAGATATAATCGTGCAGCTTGGCAGGCTTAGGGACAAAAGCAGAAAGCTCATAGAAATAACAGAGGTGTTAGACCTTGAACAGGATGAGATAAAGCTTAATCCACTGTATCGTTTTAAGGAACTGGAAGAAGTAAATGGAAGGATAATAGGCCAATGGGAAAAAGTAGGCGATCTAAAAAGAAAAGACAAATTAGCCGCAAGTGGTCTTTTGACTTAGCAAAGCTAAAGGATAAAAGCTGGCTGATTATTTTGCAGGGGTTGGGTCTTACTGCCGTGATTGCCTTTTTATTCTACAGGTCTGTTTTTGGCTTGCTGGTAGGTGTAATTGTAATTCCATTTTGGTACAAGCTTGCTATGGCTGATAAGCAGGCCAAAAGAAAAGTAAGCGTAATGCTTGAATTTAAGGAATACATGATGCTTATAGTGGCAGCGCTTCAAACAGGCTATTCCCTGGAGAAGGCCTTAAAGCAATCTGAGGTGGAGCTAAAGCGACTATATAGTGAGGAATCCATGCTGCTACCTTTAGTCCATGTAATGAATCAAAAGATAGGCATGAATATACAGCTTGAAAAGGCCTTCTTAGAATTCGCCAGGGCTATAAATATAGATGAAGCCATAAGCTTGGCAGAAATAATATCTTTTGCTAAGCGAAGTGGCGGAAACTATGGCAAAAACATTAGGGACACAGCTATCAAAATAGAAGAGAACCTAGGTGTAAAGCAGGAGATAGAAACTATCACCACAGAAAAGCGCTTAGAACTAAAGGTAATGTGTGTAATGCCCTTAGGGATACTTGCATATATCAGCCTTACATCAAGCTCTTTTATTGCCCCCCTTTATAAAAACGCCTTGGGAGTAGTAATCATGACAGCATGCTTGGTGGCTTATGGCCTGCTAATTATGCTGGGAAGGAGAATCATTGAAATCGACGTATAAAAAAATCTTAGTGGCATGTTTGGTGCTTGGAATAGGTCTGCTTGTATACGATTATGTAGATTCAAAGATTCTTTTTGATGGAGCAATCCCAAGAAATCAGGCAGGTGGCGGCATGGTATCTGAAGAACTAAATCTTAGATATAAAGACAATGATAGCACCTACACCGTAGAGGTTTCTGAAAAGGGCCTAACTAAAAAGCAGCAAAGGAAGCTTTTTAACTCAGCAATAAAAGAGCTGGAAGATACATATCTTGGCAAGAACAAATCAGCAGATAAGGTTATGTATGACCTGAATTTTAAAAGCAGCTATTGCGATGGTTTGGTGGTAGCGGATTTTAAGTTTGACAAATATGGCCTAATCAATAACGATGGCAGGCTGATATATGAAGAGCTTAAAGGAGATGGTGAGGTAGTTAATGTAATTGCTGAGCTTAGGTATGAGGATGCAACAGAGCTTTACAGCTTTAATATAATGGTGCTGCCCCCATCAATGGATACTGTAGAAGGTCAACTGAATGCCATAGACAAGGCAGTGACATTGGCAGATGAAAAGACAAGGACAAAGGACTATCTAACGCTCCCTAAAAGCGTAGGTGACATTAGCTTGAAATGGCAAAAGAAGATGAACTATAGAGGATTGCAGCTGATTGTTCTTGGAATAGCAGCTATAGCAGGACTTGTAGCAGGGCAAAAGAGAGATGCCAAACAGGCTACCAGGAAGCTCTTAGAAGAAAAGGAGCGGGATTACCCAATGATAGTAAGTGAGCTGTCGATACTGCTTGCAGCAGGCATGAGCTTTAGGAAAGCCTTAGAGCGAATTGTGCTTAGATACAATGCCAAAAAAGAGGTATCAGGAATCCGACCTGGCTATGAAGACATGGCCCTCACCTATCGCAAGATGGTAGATGGAATGGGTGAGATAGCAGCACTTGAAGACCTGGGAATGAAAAGCGAAAGCAAGGAATACAGAAAGCTTGCTATGCTGCTTTCGCAAAATCTTAGAAAAGGCTCCAAGGATTTGCTAGACAGTCTCCAAAAGGAAGAGCAGTACTCCTTTGAATTAAGAAAACAAAGAGCTATGAGGGCAGGCCAGGAAGCATCAACAAAGCTGCTTGTGCCAATGGCAGGAATGCTATTTATAGTAATCGTAATACTGGTGGTACCAGCATTGATGCAAATGAATATTTAAAGAAAGAGGTAAAAAATGTTAGGAATTAAGTTATTAATGTTAAAGCAAAGATTTATTGATTTTATTGAGGAAGAGGATGGAATTGGAACAGTTGAGATGATTCTTATTTTGGTTGTATTAATCGGCCTAGTTCTAATCTTTAAGTCTCAGCTTACATCCCTTGTAAATAGCATCTTTAGGCAGATTAATGAGAAGGCAAGGAGCGTATATTGATTGGCAGGCTAAAGGCGAGCCTTACAGTTTTTGTGGCGCTGATTCTTACAGCGGTAATGACCTTATTATTTACCATGAGTGAGTGTATAAGGCTTTACGAGCTCAACGATTTCGGGCAGCAATTCACAGATATGGCTGTGGAAAGTGCTTTCTCTGAGTACAATCCATATCTATGGTCAAATTATAAAATCCTTGCTGTGGATTTGGGCTATGGCACAGATGTTACTGGTCCATCCATATTTCAGCAGAAGCTTCTTGATTACGCTAAATTTAATGCAGACATTGAAGAGGGAAGTAACTTTGCAAGATTAAACCCTGCAGGAGCCACCACTAATCACTATTCTCTGCTCACAGATGGGAATGGTGAAGCGGTGGTGATGCTTGGGGTGAAGGCTGCAAAGGATGACATTGCTGCCCAGATTATTGATGGGATACAAGGGCACAGTGATGCAATAAATGGCATAGAAAAGGTATCAGTGGAAAGCAAGGCTAGTGAAGGCGCCAGCGCATTGGACAATGCCAAGAGGGAATTAGAAGAGAAAAAAGCAAACGCAGATAATGACGATGACCCAAATACATCATCTGCTGATTATCCAGAAATTGAAGAGGTAGAGGACAATCCTTTGGATGCCTTTAAGATGATGAAGGAAGCTTTGTCTAAGGGATTTTTATCAACATTGGTGGATACAAATGCTGTGTCCGACAAGGAATGGGATAAGGCTGCCTTGCCATCTAAGCGAAGCCTGAATAAAGGTGCTGCAGAGCTTTCAAATGGAAGTGGCATAGCAGATAAAGCGCTGTTTATTGATTATGTGCTGGCAAATTATAGCAGGTATGATTTGGATAAAAAGCATGATGGAATGAAGTATGAGGTGGAGCATCTTATAGCAGGTAAGGGGTCAGATAGTCAGAATCTTGCAGCAGTTGTTGGAGAACTGCTTCTTATCAGGGAGGCGGCAAATTATGCAACTATTTGTAATAGCGGTGTTTTACTATCGCAGGCCAGGGGAGTGGCGGCTACCCTTAGTAGTGTTAATCCGGCAATTGAGTCTGTGGTTGAGGCCGCTGTAATAGCAGCATGGGCCTACATAGAAAGTGTCTTGGATGTAAGGCTGTTGCTTTCAGGCGGGACGGTGTCTCTTAAAAAATCAGCAGATGAGTGGACCTCGGACGTGTTGCACTTATCTTCATTTATCAATGTAAATGCAAAAGCAAAGCAGTGTAAAGGTGGCATTAGTTACGAGAAATATCTGATAGGCTTTCTTGCCATAAAGAGCAACAAGACCTTGGGGATGAGAGCCTGTGATGTTATGGAAACAGCCCTCAATTCTACCGAGGATTATAAGAATGTTAAGGCTGATAATCTGATGTTCTACGCAGATGTGACTATGGATTATTCAGCAGATGAAATGTTTTTATCACTGTTTGATGGTGGTAAAACTCAAGGATATACAATAACAAAACAAAGCCAAATGTCCTATTAGAAAGGAGGTATAAATAGGTGTCTCTATGTAAAAACGATTTTCCCCAAAATCGTCTACTTGCACTAGACGAAATGAATTGTAAGTTTAAGTTGATTAGATGTTGTAGAAAAGTCGGCTTACCAAAAAATATACCTTCGAAAGAGATGCCTATTTATGCCTCCTTGAAAAAGGCCAGCTATACCATAGAGGCAGCGATTATCATGCCTCTTTTTATTACGCTAATGGTGTTTGGTATGTTTACATTCAGGGTGCTGCAGGTGGAATCTGGAATGCAAAGAGCTATCAATAACGCCAGCAGAACCATGGCTGTCACATTAGGCAATGTGGCAAACAAGGGAGAATCCGATAAAGATGTGGATACTACAAATGATGCGCCTACGGTAAGAGGGGAGCTTTCCGAGGGGGCGCTAGAAGCTGCTACCTTAGGCCTTGTAGCGGTGGAAGTATATAAGGAGAAAGTTCCGGTAGGATACATCGATTTAGGTATAGCTGGAATCAATCTGCTAGACACCAATGTGGAAGGAAACTACATAGATGTTAAGGCAAGCTATACCATGACATTTCCTGTGGGACTCCTTGGCAATCTTAGCTTTGATGTGAACCAAAGAGCAAGAAGCAGGAAATGGGTAGGCTACGATAAAGCGGAAAACACCACTGATTCACGGTATGTCTATATCACAGATCACGGAGAGGCATATCACAGCAATTATTACTGCACATATCTTAATCCGAGCGTTCACAGAATATCAGCTGATGAAGTATCAGGAAAGAGAAATGCAGGTGGTGGAATATATTATCCTTGCGAAAAATGTAAGCCAGGTAAACATCCGACTGGGGTGCTGTATATTACCGATTATGGCACAGCTTACCACGGTGATATCAATTGCAAAGAGATAAAGCACAACATTAAAAAGGTGCTATACGAGGAAGTGAAGGATACAATGCGCCCATGCAGCAAGTGTGCAGCAGGGGAGCGACATTAATAGTTAGAAGGAGAAATATGGAAGCATTTGGACTTGTATGTCTGTATGGCATTACAGCTTTTGATGATTATAGAACAAGGCATATTAAGGCGATAGAGCTGTTGATATTTGCAGTGATAGGAATATGCCTTGATATCGTATATACGAAGTATTCACTTACAAGCATTTTAGGCGGCGTGGGGGTAGGTGTTGCTATGTATATTTTCAGCATTATATCTAAGGAGAAAATAGGAAAAGGAGATGCGTTACTTGTAATGGTTACAGGGCTATATTTAGGCTTTATGAACACTGTTATATTGCTTTGGTTAAGCTCTGTTTTGGCAGCGATTGTAGGACTTATTTTAATTCGTAAATACGATAATGGCAAGGATAAGGAATTGCCATTTGTACCATTCATTTTGCTGGCATTTCTAATTCTATACACTATCAAAACCTTAGGAGGTTGCTTAGGATGAAGTTAAAGGCAAGCTATACAGTGGAGGCTGCAATAATCATAAGCCTCTGCTTTATATTGTTTGGAATTGCTATAGGCTTAGCCTACGAGCTTTTCAAAATGACCATTGATTATGTAGGGCAACGGGATGGAACATTTGATGCAGTCAGCGCATTTAGGTTAAAGGAAGGAGCAATGGGCGTATATCACGCCCTTATTGATTAGATATGGAAATCACATACGAAAGAAAGCATAACGAAAGCTATATGGTGCTAGAAGGGGAGCTTAACACCGCTTCTTACGAATACAAAATGATTAGGGATAACGAGATTCATTCTCTCCTTGATATGACTTGCTTTGAAATAGATGGAACGAAGAAAATCAGCTATAAAATCAGCAGAAAGGAAAACCTATCTGATTACATCGAATCAAATGATGTGACCCTGGATTTGCTATACCGATTTGTTGTAAATCTGCAGCTGGCACTTGATGAGGCCAGCAGATTTCTTATAGATGAAGAGCATTTTATCCTTGATAAGGAAACAATTTTTATGGAAAAGGCCAAGGATAATTGTAAGGTCAGCCTTTGCTATATGCCAGTTAACAACGGCTCTGTGCAGCAGCAGTTTAAGGGTATTATGGAATACTTTATCTCCAAGCTATTAACGAAGAACAGAGAAGAATCCAAGAAGATTTACGATGCCTACAATCTTTGCCAAAAGGGAGATTACACACTTAGTGAGATAATCGAATGCCTACAGGCAGAGGGGGAAGAGGTGTCAGAAATCTACGTGGAAAAGGTATCGCTGGATTCGGAAGAAGATACTAAGGAATTATATGACGCCCAGGGCGATGGGGATGCATTGGGAGCTGAGTATATATCGGATTATTATGATGTAGAAAGTGTGGAGAAAAAGGGTATCGTAAATACGATAATAGATAAGACTAAGGCAATATTTGGAAGGTTGAATTTCGAAGATGATATGGTGGTGCAGCAGACTGAGGATTTTGTAATCGAGCCAGACTATGAAATAGATGAAAAGACCGTGCTTTTATCAGAGGCGAAGCCAGTAGGAAGGCTAGTGTACGATGGCAACAGCAACGAGGACGATTTCATCATCAACAAAGACGTCTTCAGAATAGGCACAGGTAAAACCAACGATGCCATCATCCATGCCAAAACAGTCAGCGGCAATCACGCCAAAATCACCAAGGAAGGCAACGACTACTACATCACTGACTCCAACAGCACCAACGGAAGCTTCCTTAACAGCCTCCCCCTGGTCTATCGCAAGCCTTACAAGCTAAAGCCCATGGACGTAATTCGCTTCGCCACGGAAAGCTATATATTTTTGTAAACCAATAATCAGGGCATGCTAAATCCAAATATTTGAAAAACAATCCTGTCCGTGAATTGTATCTACTTTACTTTGTCGGGGTGTAATTACAGTTAATAATGTTGTGAACCATGTACTTTTCTGTTAAAATAGTAGGAGTTTGTGGGGTAACCCTAGAGTTAGGAGAATTAATAAAATGAGTATTATCGACAAAGTATTTGGAACACATTCCGATAGAGAGCTTAAGAGAATTAAGCCTATCGTTGATAAAATCGAATCGCTCAGACCTGAGATGCAGGCACTTACAGATGAGCAGCTTCGTGCAAAGACTACAGAGTTTAAGGAGCGTCTTGCAAAGGGGGAGACACTTGATGATATTTTGCCAGAGGCATACGCAGTTGTCCGTGAGGCAGGTAAGCGTGCCATTGGTATGGAGCACTTCCGTGTTCAGTTAATCGGTGGTATCATCCTCCATCAGGGACGTATTGCAGAGATGCGTACTGGTGAAGGTAAGACACTTGTTTCAACACTTCCAGCATACCTTAACGCACTTGAAGGTAAGGGCGTTCACATCGTTACAGTTAACGATTACCTTGCTAAGCGTGATGCTGAGTGGATGGGTGAGGTTCACCGTTTCTTAGGCCTTACAGTAGGCGTTGTTCTTAACGATATGTCTAAGGAGGAGCGTCAGGAAGCTTACAATTGTGATATTACATACATCACAAATAACGAGCTTGGTTTCGATTACCTCCGTGATAATATGTGTGTTTACGAGAAGGATCTTGTACAGCGTGGCCTTCACTACTGCATCATCGATGAGGTTGACTCCGTTCTTATTGATGAAGCACGTACACCACTTATCATTTCTGGTCAGTCAGGTAAGTCTACAAAGCTTTATGAGCTTTGTGATGTGCTTGCTCGTCAGCTTAAGCGAGGCGATGACCTTCCAGAATTCACTAAGATGGATGCCATCATGGGTGTTGAGCGTAACGAAACTGGCGATTTCATCGTAGACGAAAAGGATAAGGTAGTTAATCTTACTGCTGAAGGTGTTGCTAAGGTAGAGCAGTTCTTCCACATTGAGAACCTTGCAGACCCTGAGAACCTTGAGATTCAGCATAACATCATCCTTGCGCTTCGTGCACATAACGTCATGTTTAAGGATCAGGATTATGTTGTTAGTGATGGCCAGGTTATGATTGTTGATTCATTTACTGGTCGTATCATGCCAGGTCGTCGTTATTCTGATGGTTTGCATCAGGCTATCGAGGCTAAGGAGCATGTTGAGGTTAAGCGCGAGTCTATGACTCTTGCAAGCATCACATTCCAGAACTTCTTCAACAAGTACGATAAGAAGGCTGGTATGACAGGTACAGCTCTTACAGAGGAGCAGGAATTCCGTGATATCTACGGAATGGACGTTGTAGAGGTTCCTACTAACAAGCCAGTTCAGCGTATCGACCATGATGATGCTGTATATAAAACAAAGGCAGAAAAGTACAAGGCTGTTGTTGAGGAAGTTAAAAAGGCTCATGCAAAGGGACAGCCAGTACTTGTTGGTACTATAGATATAGATATTTCAGAGCTCGTTTCTAAGATGCTTCGTAAGGAAGGCATTGAGCACAACGTACTTAATGCTAAGTACCATGAGAAGGAAGCTGAAATCGTTGCTGAGGCAGGTAAGCACGGTGCCGTTACTATCGCTACTAACATGGCAGGTCGTGGTACTGATATTAAGCTTGATGAGGAAGCACGTGCAGCCGGTGGTCTTAAGATTATCGGTACAGAGCGTCACGAATCTCGTCGTATTGACAATCAGCTCCGTGGACGTTCAGGTCGTCAGGGTGATGTAGGTGAATCGCAGTTCTTCATCTCACTTGAGGATGACCTTATGAGACTCTTCGGTTCAGAGAGACTTATCAATATGTTCAACGCTCTTGGTGTTCCAGAGGGTGAGCAGATTAAACACAAGATGCTTTCAGATGCCATCGAAAAGGCACAGAAGAAGATAGAGGAAAACAACTTCTCAGCTCGTAAGAACTTGCTTGATTACGATCAGGTTATGAATGAGCAGAGAGAGCTTATTTACAAGCAGCGTCGCCGTGTACTTATGGGCGAGGATATGCACGAGCAGATTCTTGGCATGATTCGCGACAAGGTTGACGAGTGCATCGAAAAGACTATTCCAGATGATGTAGAGAAGGAGCTTTGGGAGCTTCAGGAGCTTAACCATCTCCTTTGCCCGGTTATTCCAGTGCCAGTAATGACACAGCTTTCAATTGGTAACATCAAGAGCAAGAAGGAGCTTAAGGAAAAGCTTACAGATATTGCACTTGATTTGTACGACAAGAAGGAAAAGGAATTTGATCAGCCAGAGCAGTTCCGCGAGGTTGAGCGTGTAATCCTCCTTCGTGTAATTGACCGCAAGTGGATGGAAGAGATTGACGATATGGAGCAGCTTCGTCAGGGCATCCGCCTCCAGGCATACGGTAACCGTAACCCTGTAGACGAATACAAGGCAGCCAGCTACGATATGCTTGATGCAATGAATGCTTCAATCATCAACGATACACTTACAATGCTTTACCGCATCCGCATTGAAAAGAAGGTAGAGCGTGAAGAAGTTGCCAAGGTAACAGGCACAAACAAAGACGACACAGCATCTTCAGGACCAAAGGTTCGCAAAGAGAAGAAGGTCTTCCCTAACGATCCATGTCCATGTGGTTCTGGTCTAAAGTATAAGCAGTGTTGCGGAAGAGCAAAATAATATAATGTTTAGGGGCCTCATACAAAGTATGAGGCCCTTTAAGATATAGCCTTCCCCCTGAGAGCAGGGGGAAGGGGGACCGCATTAGCGGTGGATGAGGGTAATATGACAAACTTAGAAGAATACTACAACAAATTCAACGAAGATAAACGCCTTAAATCGCGTCATGGCATCATGGAATTCACAGTAACCATGAAATACGTTCACAAATATCTAGACATACTAGAGCGTGGCGAAGAAATGCCAGATGCAGAACCTAAGGCCAAGTCAGATATAAAGATTTTAGACATCGGCGCCGCCACCGGTGGCTACAGCATCCCCCTTTGGAACGAGGGCTACGATGTCACCGCAGTGGAGCTGGTAAAGCACAACCTTGGCATGCTAAAAGCCAAAGGCACTGGTGTGAAAGCATACCAGGGCAACGCGTTGAAGCTCAAGCGTTTTGAAGATAATAGCTTTGACTTGACGCTGCTTTTTGGACCTATGTATCACCTGAAGACCAGAGAAGAGCAACTACAGGCTTTATGTGAAGCCAAGCGTGTTACAAAGCCTGGCGGATTTATACTGGTAGCGTATGTAATGAATGAGTACGCCTTCCTGACTTATGGAATCAAGGAGGGCCACGTCTTAGAGAATATTGCTGAAGGAAAGTTGGACTTAGCCTACCACGTTCGGCCGGGCGCTGATGATTTGTACGCGTTTATGAGAACAGAGGACATTGAGTCGCTAAATGCGGACGCTGAGTTGACCCGCGTACAAATCATATCGCCAGACGGCCCAGCGAATCACATGCGCCGTGAGGTCAACGCCTTGACGGAGGAGCAGTTTGCGGCCTTCATACAGTATCAGATGGCCGTCTGCGAGCGCGCCGACTTGCTCGGCGCCAGCGCCCACACAGTCGACATTTTACAGAAACACTAGCATCACAGTAATATCACTTAAATTCCCAACCAGCGCAGCCGCACTCACGGCTGTGCTGCACATTTCCCCACCATTGAACTACTAGAATACAAAATAAAGATTAAATAATCTGCCGAATACAGTGCTATTGGAAAAATCCTAGTTTGCACTGTAATGGACAGGCTACAAATACAGCGCGAAGCAAAGATTTGAAAAAAGCACTGTATGGAGTATTGGTTTAATGCAGCGGAAATAGAAAAAAAGATGATAGCGCTGTAAAGATAGAAATGTGATTACAGTGTAAATAGATAAATATATAATGGCGCTGTAAAAAATTATGAATCATTACAGCGCTATATAGAAAAATAATGAGAACACTGTAATGCCAGACTAATCATTACAGTCAGAAATGAAAAAATGTCATCGGCACTGTAATGGGACAGTAATCATTACAGTTATTTTTTATAAAAGAGTAGTTACACTGTAGTGTGGTCGTCATGAGTACAGCGCCTAGAGTAAAAAAATATAATAAAACTGTAATTCACATTTGTTAAAAGGAAAGACATTATTTATAAAGATTTAAAAGGAGTTCTAATGAAAGAAATAATAAGAAAAATAGATATCAAATTGGAAGAAGTAAATAACCTGCTTCGTATATCAAATAAGCAGATAGCACAATATAACAATATGGCAGATATTCATATTCAGTCATCAATAAATCGAGGATATGAACAATTCTATTGTGTTGATAGAGCAAGGAATACAAGGAAATATTTGAGGATATCAGATTTGGTAAAGTATTCCGGCCTTATACAACGAGATTATGATATTAAAGTAAATAAAAAGTTAGTTAAAATGCAAAAGAAGCTTGCTAGAATTGCAAAGGACCTAAGAGAAATTGATTTATCTGAAATAAAGGCAATTTATAATAAACAAGCAAAGGCCAAGAAACCCTACATCACCCCAATAATTCCAAGTGACGAGGATTTTATAGCTAGATGGTACGAAGAGCACAAAGGAGAACAGAACACATTTCCAATAGAAGGTAACATATACACAGAGCGAGGTGAACATGTACGTTCTAAATCAGAAAAGATACTTGCGGATTTATTTTATAAATATGATATTCCATACGTATACGAGCCGAAGATAAAAATGAGTAATGGACACATGGTATGTCCGGATTTTGCGTTATTAAATAAAGAAACGCGACAGACTATTTACTGGGAGCATCTGGGGCTTATAAATCAAGATGAATACGCAGTAAGAAATCTGGAAAAGCTACATGAGTATGAAGAAAGCAGCCTGATATTGGGAGAAAACTTACTGATATCCATGGAATCAACCAAGAAAGGCCTAAACACAAAACTAGTAGAAATGCAGATAAAGAAAAAAATAAGTAAAACCTTATAAAATCCTTATAATTTGATTCTATCCTATTAATCAGGAGGTAGGAAAAAATGAATATTATAAGAAAAGGTTTAACAGGATTTGATTTAAAATATCTGGCATTAATTTTTATGGTAATGGACCATATTCATTATTTCTTTGAATTTACAGGTAAGGTGCCAATTTGGTTTTCGTGGGTTGGTAGATTGGCAGCGCCGTTGTTTCTGTTTTGTTTCATCGAAGGATTCTTTCACACACATGATAGAAAAAAATATTTCCTGAAGATATATGTTATCGCAGTAATCATGGGCTTGATAAGGTTTGGATTTTACAATGTGCTTAGTTTTGCGCGACGTGGAGATGGATTCATCCCAGAAAATGCTATGTTATCAAGCTTTGCCATATTGTTTGTAGTGTTACAGGGAATAGAGTGGATAAAATCTAAGAAGTATTTTATAGGAATAACAGCAGTAGTTATGCCTATTATATTACCTTTCATTTTTGCATTAGCTGTATATCAGCCAGATACGAACGCAGGAAACAGCACAATATCATTCTTTGCCAACATGATAAACTTTTCCATATTACCGCTTCATACATGGATAGTAGATGGTGGAACCGCAACATTGCTGGAAGGACTAGCGTTATATGCATTAAGCCATTTTAAAAACAAAAACATTCGTGTATATGGGTATGGCGCATTCATCCTGCTAAGAAATTTTGGGTTGATGATGTTATGTCATGTGCCATTCACAGCCTATAATTTATTTTTCTACTCATATGAGTGGATGAGTGTCTTTTCAATAGCATTTATGTTATTGTACAATGGTAAAAGAGGACAGGGCAATGGCAAATTCTTCTATTACTTTTATCCATTGCATGTGTACGTATTGTACGGACTATCAATTCTAATATACACGGTGACCAAATGAAATTACTAGTTGTTGATGACGAAAAAGAAATACTAACATTGATAAAAAAAGCATTAAGTGGGCAGTATCAGGTTGATACTGTCCATTTTCCAATAGAAAAGATACCAGAGGATTTATCCGGCTATAGTTTGATATTGATGGATGTGATGATGCCAAATGAAAACGGATATACGATAGTTGAAAAGATAAGAAATCAAGTGGACTGCCCGATTATTTTCCTAAGCGCCAAGGCATTGGAGGATGATATTGTATATGGTCTTGCCATTGGGGCAGATGATTATATTTGCAAGCCATTTTCGGTGGCTGAATTAAGAGCTAGAGTATCAGCTCATATTAGAAGAGAGAATAGAGGCTCAGCATGTAACTTCATCCGCAGGGGAGATGTGAGTGTAAACCTTACTGAAAAAAGAATTTCAGTGAGAGAAAAAGAGATAAAGCTAACAAAAAGTGAATACGAAATAGTTAAGCTTCTTATAAAAAATATTGGTCAAATATATTCCAAATCTCAACTGTATGAATATCTGTATGGCTACGAGAAGGATGGTAACGATTCAGCAGTTACAGAGCATATCAAAAACATTAGAAGAAAATTCCAAAATGAAGGACAAGATCCAATTGATACAGTGTGGGGGATAGGATATAGATGGAAAAAAGAAGCGATGGATTAAGTAAAATAATAATAAAATATATAATTATTGTATTTACGTTAATACTGACTTCACTATGCGTACTGGCAATTATTTCACTAATTATATTTTCAAAAAAGGATGTAAAACCTGCTAATTACGTTGAGCAGAAGGTGGAAGCGTGGATAGATAGTTGCAAAGAAAAGGGAGCAATTGAAGTGGAGTCTTTCCCGGAAAATGCAGATTATATCTGGAAGAAAAATGATGGAAAGCTAATTGAAAGTTCGGAAGATGCCGCTAACAACCGCGGATTACTAAGATTTATAGAAGGATATGAGAAATATCAAATAGGCCAGGATATCAAAGGTAATAACGTATATACGATATTAAAAGACGACAATAGTGTGATATTCATACATTATGTGATAGGGTATAAATACGAATATTTAGTCCTGATAATCATGGTGCTAGTGATTGTATTAGATGTGATGATACCAACAATCCTGTTGATAAAAAGAATAAAAAAAGCAATAATACAAGTAAGCGAATATGCACTGGCTATAGGTAGTGATGACCTAAACACAAGCATAGAAAAAACGGATATAACAGAATTAAATAACGTTATAGCTGCAGTGGATGAAATGAAAGAGGGGCTAGTATCAAATCTTAATGAGCGATGGAAGGAGCAGCAGGAGCAGAAACGCCAGATGGCAATGATTGCCCACGATTTAAAAACACCTCTTACAATAATTAGGGGAAATGCGGACCTGCTTTTGGAAAATGAAAGTGATGAAGAAAAAAGAGAATCCGCTCAGGCAATAATTAATAATTCAGAACGAATTGTACGAAGTATTTTGGAAATATTAGAGAAGGAAAAACAATAGGGAGGTGTACATGAATAAGATTAAACTGTTAGCACTTTTAATAACATTGATATTATCCATTGCGGCTTGTGGAAAAGCGCAGGATGCCGACGAGGTGGGGGATAGCCAGGCTGTGGGGGAAGCAGTAACAGAAAAGGCAGATGATTTAAAATCAGAAGATAAGGATGCCTCAGAAGAGAAAACTGAAGATAGCACAGAAAAATCCAATAGCGAAAAGACTAAAACAGATGAAAGCGAGCAGGAAAAGGTGGAGCTAGAAAAAGTAGAACCTGGCCAAGATACAACAGTAGATAGATTTAAGGATGGAGACTTCACCGTTCCTGAAATAGATGACACTGGAAGAGAATATAGCCATAACACAGTGATAGTGATGGTGAAAGAAGGAACAGAGGAAAGCCAAATCCAGCAGATTTGCGATGCCTATAACCTAGAAATAAAGTACAGCTACGATACGATTTCAGGATACTCCCTTTCATCAAAAAAGGAATTAACAGACAAAGAATTAAATGAACTTATAAAATCCATAAATGAATACAACTTTGTTCTTAGTGCTGAAAAGGACTATGTAGTTAACCTGGATGAAAGCGAAGCCCGCTAGAATCGGACCCAACGATGAAAATATAATCATGAATAAAGTTTTAGAATTTTAGTAAAAATAGTTGCGCAACATAATCGTGTATGCTACAATCAAGAAAAATTGTGAAGAAAGGAGGGCGTGTCATGATGAACAATTATGGCAGAGAATTTAAAAATGATTTTAATTACTTTAAGAATGATGCGCTCTTTTTGCAGCGATAGCTTGGCCTAACTGATAGCTAAAATAATTATCGCATATACGAATTAGCATCCCCTTGAGGTAATAAACTTCAAGGGGATTTTTTTGTATAATTGCAAAAAGAGCGTCAACGGGAGGAAGCATGACAGATATAACAACGACAACAAACACAAACACCCCGCGACAAACAGACACTCTATGGACCAGAGATTTTACAATCATAACAATTGGCAGTGTGATATCTATGCTGGGCAATTCACTTACCAGCTTTGCCATGAGCCTGATGGTACTGGATTACACTAGTTCATCAATGCTGTATGCAATATATATGGTGCTATACACATTGCCACAACTTGTAACTCCAATTATTTCAGGTGCTATCCTGGATAGATTTTCAAGAAAGAAAATGATTTACACATTGGACTTCGTAAGTGCAGGAATCTATCTGATAATGGCAATTACCCTGTTAAATGGAGTATTCAACTTCCCAATGTTTGCAGCAGTAATTTTTATCCTGGGAATAATCCAAAGCACCTACTACATAGCATACGATAGCCTGTATCCAATGCTAATCACTGAGGGCTATTACCAAAAAGCTTACTCAATCTCCAGCATGCTAGAGACCATGACTGTAGTGATGGTTCCAGTATCAACCTTTGTATATAAGCTGGTGGGAATCGGACCGCTTATGATAATAAATGCAGTATCTTTTGCTATAGCAGCGGTATTTGAAATGCAGATAGGGCATGAGGAAAAGTACGTTGAAAAACGTAAAAACGAAGTGGATAACAGCAGTAGTAAAATCAATCAGATGTTGATAGACATCAAAGAGGGCGTAAAGTATATGCGCTCCGAACCGGCACTACTTGCAATAGTTTCATATTTCGGACTTAACATGTTAGCCTGCGGTGCAATGGATGTGCTGTGCCTGCCTTATTACAAGCAGAATTTTAAAAACGGCGAGTACCTGTATGCTTTAGTATTTGGTATAAGCTTTATCGGTAGGGCAGTAGGTGGAGGAATACATTACAAATTTAAGATTCCAACCAAGCTTAAGTTTATGTTTGCAATGACTATTTACATTATCATTGCAATCGGCGAAGGCACGTATATGTTTATGCCAATCGGCTTAGCTGTAGTGGTGTGCTTCATCACAGGTATCTCTGGAGTTACTAGCTACACCATCCGCATCTCATCAACACAATCTTACGTACCAGATGAGAAGAAGGGCCGCTACAATGGTGCATTTCAATTGATAACCACAATCGGCTTACTTATTGGTCAAATGGCTGGCGGTGCCCTGGCACAGAAGATGGATGCAAGATTCGTAGTATTTGCTGGTAACATAATTGCACTTATAGCAGCCATCATCATCATCGGCGGTAACAGAAAAGCAGTGGCAAAGATTTACAACACTGACAACTAAAATCAAATCAGCTATCATAATATCAATATAAAATAAGGGAGAAGAACAATGGCAGAGACACTTAAGAAAAGAAGCGAAATCCCAGAGGAATTAAAGTGGGATACATCAAGAATTTTTAAAACAAAGGATGATTTGAAAAAGGCGTTAGAGGAATTCAAAACCCTTACAGAAGAAATAGAAAAAATCTACAAGGGCAAGCTAACTGATGCAAATGCCATAAATGGCTGCATAGAAAAGTTGAATGAATGGGCACGACAGGCAGATTTGCTATACAACTATGTGAGCCTTAACGTTTCTGTAGATTACACAGATGCTGAGGCTCAGAAGGAGCAGTCAATCGTCCTTTCAGAATTTGCAAAGGCTGACAGCACCCTTTCCTTCATCGACAGCGAGCTTGCGGATGCGCCAGTAGAGCTGATTGAAGAGGCAATCAAATCTGCCACAGTAGGCAAGTGCCACTTGAAGGATATTGAAAGAGAAAAGCCGCATCGCCTATCTCCAGAGACAGAAAAGGCAATGGCATCCCTTAGGGAGACAATCGAGGCGCCATACAACATCTACGAAACCAGCAAGCTTGCAGACATGAGCTTTCCTGATTTTGAGGTAAAGGGCGAAAAGCATCCTTTAGGCTACAGTCTGTTCGAAGACAACTACGAATACGAACGCGACACTGATGTTAGACGCGCAGCTTTCAGCGCATTCTCAAGCAAGCTTAGAGATTACATGTACACAACGGCTACAGTTTACGGCGCTCACGTTCGCACGGAAAAAATCATCGCAGACCTTCGTAAATACGATAGTGTAATTGATATGCTTCTGTTCCAGCAGAAGGTTACACGTGAAATGTACGATAGACAAATCGATGTCATCATGGAGAAGCTTGCGCCTCACATGAGAAAGTACGCACGCCTTCTTAAAGAAGCCCACGGACTTGATAAGATGACTTACGCAGATTTGAAAATCACTCTCGACCCAGATTACGACCCACACGTTACAATCGAGGAGTCAAAGAAGTACATCCTTGATGGTCTTAAAATAATGGGTCCAGAATATGTGAAGATGCTTGAGACAGCCTACGACGAAAGATGGATTGACTTCGCCCAAAACATTGGAAAATCAACAGGTGGCTTCTGCGCCAGCCCATATCAGAAGGGCTCATACATCCTGCTTTCATGGAACGAGAGAATGAGTGATGTGTTTACACTTGCCCATGAGCTTGGTCACGCAGGTCACTTCTACACATGTAATCAGACACAGAGCGCTCTTGATGCAGAGGTGTCAAACTATGTGGTGGAGGCTCCATCTACAATCAACGAGCTTCTCATGGCAGAGTACCTTAAGGAAAAGAGCGGCGATGACAAGCGATTTAGAAGATGGGTGCTTGCATCCCAGATTTCAAACACCTACTACCACAATTTCGTAACACACCTGCTAGAGGCTGCATATCAGCGTGAGGTTTACAAGCTTGTAGATAAGGGTGAGGCAGTACCTGCTGAGACATTGAATGAGATTTACAAGAACGTCCTTAAGAAATTCTGGGGCGATGAGGTAGAGCTTACAGAAGGCTGCGAGCTCACATGGATGCGCCAGCCACATTACTACATGGGACTTTATTCTTACAGTTACAGCGCCAGCCTTACAATCGCCACCCAGGTGATGAAGCGAATTCGTAAGGAAGGACAGCCAGCTGTCGATGATTGGAAGAAGACCCTTGCAGCAGGCGGCACGGTAGCACCTGTAGAGTTTGCCAAGATGGCAGGAGTGGACGTAACCACAGACGCTGCATTAATCGATACAATCGATTACATCGGTGGAATCATTGATGAGATTGAAGAATTAAATAAAGAGCTTAACTAAGAATAAACCGCAAGTTACAGATAAAATAATTGTAACTTGTGGTTTATTTTTTTAGTTAAAACTTGTTATGTATATATTGATGATATATAATAAACTAAGTTTATATACACAGTTATGTATTATAGTGGATTAAAAGGTGGAATAATGAATAACGATACAATTATAGTTGAGAGCGAAATTTCAATTGCAGTCAATAAATTGAAAAATATGTCAGAAAATTTATCTGCTTCTGTGGAAGAATATGCTTCAATAATGAACAAGGTGCGGGATGAGGGAATATGCGATATCAAAATTGATGCCGAATTAAATGAAATAATAACTAAGGCAAAAGCTTATGAAGCAGCTATAGCTAATGTAGATTTAAATTTAAAAGGGATAATAGATGAACTTGAAACATCAATAGAGGATAATAAAGATTTTTCATATCCTTATTCTGTTATGGATATTATATCCCAGGTTCTAAAAGTATTGTTTTAGGGAGAAAGCATCATGGATGAGATTAAACTACATAAAAAAAATATGATTAACTCCATATCTGAAATGAAATCATTGTCAGAGGTTACAAGCAATTATGATGTTAATATTACTTTTGAAAAATCTAAGGGCGACACGGTGGACAGTTTGGTGGAGCTACAAACACAGTTAAAAGCAATTAGAGATTCATTAGCTGAACTGTGTGCTACCACACAAAACGCTCTGCAAAACACTCTTGATACATTTAATAAAGTAGATAATACAATAAGTGATTTCTTTGATGGTGAGGAAGGAAATTAGATGAAGAGAAAAATATATTTTTTATTGGCATGCATTACAATGGCTTGTATGTTAAGTGCATGTTCAGCAAAAACTGCAAAACAGGATGAAGAAGTGGTAGAAACAAAGCAGGAGGAAGAAGTAGTGCTATCTGAAAAGCAGAAAAAAATATTAAAAGAAGCTGGGCTTCCACAAAACTATGATGAGTTGGATGCTATGCAGCAAATAAATATTAGAAACATTGGCTTAATGCTAGATTATATAGAAAATAAATATGATAAGGAATTTGAATTTTATAAATTTTATGCAGACTCAACAGGTTTAGAGACTCCATCATTAGAAGTTTATCCTGTTGATGACAGTGAATGCATAGTAACCGTTAAAACTGTAACTAAATCTGATTCAAAAAAAGTTACATATACAGATGATTACATGGAATTACAGGCAACATCGGAATATGAGCAAGCAGTCAAAAACTGCATAGCAGAGAGATTTCAAGATGCTGAGTTTGAAGTATTTTCAACAATAAATTCAATGGAAGAAGGAGAGAGAGATGTATTATCTAAAGCATCAGCTGTGACCTACGTATGTATGGTTGATCCTTTTGAAAAGGAAGAGGATGCTTTAAAAGCTGCAGAAGAAGTTATTAATTATATAAAAGAGAAAAATGGAAATAAACCTTTAGGTATTTATTACTATATGCAGACTGAAGAGCAGTTTAATCAAACTTATATCACATCGGCTGATGATGATTTCTCAGATGTAGAATATAAATACAGAATGACTACAAACAATAATGCTGCGAGAATAGAGGAAAAATAATGAGTTTAACAGATGAGCAACTGATGCTTTTAGAACAGCTTACATATATGGATACTGATGTAGCAAATGAAGCTTCTGTAAGTTTAAATACTAATGCAAAGACAGTTCAAGAATTTATTCAGCCATTTCTAGATAATCCGGATGCTTTGAAAAATTTAGAAAATTCCACCAGGGATTCAATAAGTGGTGGGGTAATGCAGGGAAGTGAATGGGCAGCAATCATTCGTGAAGTTGAAAATGATCCAGAATTGATGAAGCTGGAAATGGATGTTAACTACACTAGTCAAAAGGATAAGACTATCGATAACATTGTATTTACAGAACCAAATGGTGACCCTAATAAAGCAATTGTAGCATTTAGAGGTACATTGGATGGAACAGAGTGGAATGATAATTTCTTAGGATTTAACACCACAGACACAGAGTGTCAGCAAGAGGCACTGAGATTTATAAATGGATTGCCTTACAATGATATTACTGTCATTGGACATTCAAAAGGAGGTAACAAGGCGCAGTATTGTACATTATTATCGGATAAGGTTACTTATTGTTTATCTATGGATGGGCAAGGCTTTTCTCCTGAGTTTATTGATAAGTATTGGGCAGAAATACAGGCCAGGGGATATATGATAAATAATTATTCTTTAAAGAATGATTTTGTTCATGGAATTATACTCACAATTCCTGGTTCAAACCAAAAATATTTTACAGGTTCAGGTATGGCTAATGCTGCAGAAAATCATAGTCCATGTTCGTTTTTTCAGTTTATGCAGGATGATAAAACAGGATTTTCTGCTATCATTCACAATGAAGATGGTAGTATATATTTAATAGAAGTCGATGAGGAAGACTTATCTTTACAATATATACATAAGTTTTTTAACTTTGTAGAGAACATAATGCCAGATGATCAGAAAAATCAGGTAGTAACATTGTTAGGTCCACTTTTAGCTATGACAATTGGTGGTGGTATCGTTATAGATGGAACACTCTATAAAGGGCAGGATGATGCATTGAAATATCTAAGCGAACACCAAGAGGAAGCTTCGGTGTTGCTAGGGTATTTGCTGAAGTATATTTATCTATACGACTTGAGTGATGAAGAAATATGCTCAATGTTCGAGTCTTTTGGTTTTGGTGATATAGCGGATGGTATAAAGGAATTCCAAGAAGAACATCCATGGCTTTTTAGTATGGGAGTTGGAAGTATAAAAAGTTTATTGAAACAATTAGGCGATGGTAACGATGACAAAATAATAAAGTGGCTTTTGGGTTATCTATCAGATTATTTAAAGGAGAAAGGGATTGATATTGACGTTAAAGAACTCTGGGATGATACAGAAAGGGTATTTTCTTCAATAGATGTAACAGATCTTGACGCAGCTATTGCTGAGCCTACGCTTAGAGAAGATAAGATATATAATTTTTCCAAAGAAGCATTTGAAAATATTATGGAAACAATTAGTTCTTTTGAAAATTATTTATACGAAATAGTGGACTGGTCAAAATATGAGAATGAAAAATGGTCAGGAGATTTTTTGATAAGCTCTATAACAAATGCTATAAACAGGTATATAGATGGAGTTGCAGAGCAGATGTCAACGTCGAAAGCGCGAATTGAAGAAACTTTTAATAAAATTTGGGTATTAGATAATGAGTATTCTACAAAAATAGAAATTCTGGCAGAAGATGTTACATCGAGTAAAGATAAGTATACTGCTCTAGCAGAATGCATAAAATAAAAGATTTCAAGGGGCAAAGTGATGAGTTTAACAGATGACGTTATTAATGAAATAAAAGCTCAAATTGAAGCGACTAAACAGAGAATAGCAGAATTGGAAGCAGAATTAGAAACGCTGAAAGCATTTAAAACTGATGTATCTGATTCCCAGGATAGTTTTTCAACTGTGAATGAAGCGAAAAAACAATACATAAGTGATTTGTATGATGAGGTAAAGGATAACGAGTGTGTAAACACATTGGCAAGGGGAATGTCTGTAACGCTTGATAGTGTCGGGTACACATGCGTTAAAGGGGTTTACCTAGCATTGCTAGGTTCTATTGATTTTAAAATATTGGAATATGAAACTAAAATAATGAACGAAAAGGCATCTCTTTGGGGATTGATAGCAAGATTGAGTGAATAAAATAAGCCACAAGTTGTTTATATTTCAGCTTGTGGCTTATTTTACTTATAAGATGTATTCCATCATACGTTCTTTAGTTTTCATGCCGATTTTTTCATAAAACTTTTCGGCCCCATCATTTCCAGCCCAAACAGCCAGAGTAACTTCGTAGCAGCCTAGGCGCTTTGCCTCTGCCTTAACATGTTCAAAAAGCTGCTCACCGATATGTTTGCCGCGGCATGTACTGTCCACGCACAAATCGTCTATGTACATAGATTTGAAAGGCACCATGTTAGTAGAAAAAGGCTGCTCCCTAAGGATACAAAATGCATAGCCCTTTACTTCATCATTATCATCTACAGCCACGTAGATTGGTTCGTCGTCATTAGTAATCTTTTCTAGTAATTCCTCGCGAGTGTATTTAGTGGTTCCAGAGATGAAAATGTCAGGCCTGATTGTAGCATGAATCTCCAAAACCTCCTGGAGTAAGGATATAAGTCTTTCTATATCTTTGTCCTGTGCGCGTCTAATGTTCATTGGTGTACCTCCTTGTGAATCTTGGTAAGAATTATAACACAGGGGTTTGTTATAGTCTAAATTTATAATTGATTTTGCACAACCAAATAGTGTAAAATACTAATCAATATGGAGGTAAATAAAATGTTTATTGAGGATGTAAAAAATCGTAGAAGCGTAAGAACCTTTGATGGCAAAGGTGTAAGTAACGAAGTAATAGATGATTTGAAGGAATATGCAGGAAGCATTGTAAATCCTTACAATATCCCTGTTGAATTCGTATTCTTAAATAAGGATGAACATGGTCTTTCTAGCCCGGTTCTCTCTGGTGAAAAGGAATACATCGCAGCCAAGGTGAAGAAGGGAACAAACGCTGATGTTGCATACGGCTATAGTTTTGAAGAGCTTCTTATGTATGCTGTAAGCAAGGGCCTTGGCACAGTTTGGATTGGTGGCACCATGCCAAGGGACAAGTTTGAGAAAGCTTCTAATCTTAAAGAAGATGAAATTATGCCATGCATGAGCCCTATAGGATACGCCGCCGGCAAAATGGGTGTTAAGGAAGTGCTTATGCGAAAGGGTGTAAAGGCTGATAGCAGATATGATTCTAAAGAGCTGTTTTTTGCAGACAGCTTTGATACTCCACTTACTGAAGCTAAAGCCGAAGCGTTTGGAATCAAGACAGCCCTTGAAGCAGTTCGCCTTGCTCCATCAGCTGTAAACAAGCAACCATGGCGTGTAGTGGTTACAGAAAATGCTGCACATTTCTACGAGAAAAAGGACAAGGGCTACGACAACGGCACCTATGATTTACAGAAGGTAGACCTTGGAATTGCTCTTTATCATTTTGAAAACCAGTGCCGCGAGGAGGGCAAAAAGCTTACATTTAAGCTTGAAGATCCTGGTATCGCCATGCCTGATAAAACTGAATACATAGCAAGCTACGTATGGTAAGAATTCTTGGATGCAGCCGCTGCAATAAAACAGGTGCAAATCAATTTGATTTGCACCTTGCTTTGTTTGCGCGCCATGGGCGCGCTCTAACGGGTGAAAGTCCCGAACACGCCCGGATAGTGGGAAGTGTATAGCTG
>SVER01000033.1 GCA_015057315.1 Pseudobutyrivibrio ruminis
CTGCTTCGTTCGACTTGCATGTGTTAAGCACGCCGCCAGCGTTCATCCTGAGCCAGGATCAAACTCTCATGTTAAATATTTAAGTAACCGAAGTTACTTGAGTTCAATTCCAGGTCAGCATAAAACTGACTTGTTTACTAATAAAGGTTTTTGTTTCGTCTTAGAAACTAAATGAATTTCAAGGATACATGTCATTCATAATCTTTCCGAAGAAAAGATTGTGTTAAGTAACAAGCTTGCTTGTTACCATAAAAACTTGTATTAATTCAAGGTTTGTTTCACTGTTCAGTTATCAATCTTCACTTTGTTGTCGTTCTTAGCAACAACTCGTTTATATTATCACGAGAAGAGCTTCGTGTCAACAACTTTTTTATTAATTTTTAAAGGTTTTCAAGAAATTAAAATTGTTTATACAATTTTCACAATATCTTGTTTTCTTTAGCACCTCGTTCCCTCAGTGCTCGATTATAATATCACCTAAAATTGGCGGTGTCAACTGAATTTCCATGTTTTTTCTAAAGTAAATCTATTTTCACATTATCTACAAATTGTATGAATTGTACTAATTATTTTTACAATTCATTTTTTAGCTACTTACTTAAGGCATCTACAGCCTCTTTTACATTAGCTACACCAATTACAGTTATACCTTTGACACTTGATACACTGCTCATATTAGATGCAGGAATAATAGCTTTTTTGAATCCAAGTTTTTTGGCCTCATTAACCCTTTGTTCTGCCATTGAAACAGAACGAACTTCGCCAGATAAGCCTATCTCTCCAAATATTATGGTGTCAGCATCTACAGGTATATCCTTTTCGCTAGAATATATCGCAAGAGCAATTGCTAAATCAATCGCAGGCTCAACAATACGTATTCCGCCAGCTATATTTACATATATATCTGATCTGCCAAGGAAGATACCACAGGCTCTATTTGCTTTAACATCTCGCATTCTTTCTAACACAGCTACTAACAGATTCACTCTGTTATAATCGCAACCTGTAGCCATTCTTCTAGGAATTTCGAAGGCTGTTTTACTAACAAGGGATTGTATTTCAACAAGTATTGGTCGTGAGCCTTCCATAGAACATGTAACAATAGAACCAGTGGCATTTTCTGGTCTTCCATCCAGCATAACAGCTGATGGATTTTTTACCTGTTCAAGTCCAGTATCTCTCATTTCGAAAACGCCTATTTCGTTTGTCGAACCAAAGCGGTTCTTAACACCTCTAAGGATTCTATAGGAAGCATGCCTGTCCCCTTCAAAGTATAGTACAGTGTCAACCATGTGCTCTAACACTCTAGGACCAGCAACAGTTCCTTCTTTTGTTACATGACCAACAATAAATACAGCTATCCCTTTACCTTTGGCAATATTCATTAATACACTTGTAGACTCCCTAACCTGGGATACAGAGCCTGGGGCAGAGCCAACAGCTTCATTAAACATAGTCTGTATTGAATCTATTATAAGAACAGTTGGCATTTCTCGCTCAACCACAGCCTTTATTGTATCTAAGCTGGTTTCACATAATAAATCCAGCTTATCGTTAAATTTACCTATGCGGTCAGCTCGTATTTTTATCTGCTGAAGAGATTCCTCTCCTGAGACATACATTACATTAATTCCTGATGAGCAAAGTCTCTGGCAGGTCTGTAACAACAGTGTGGACTTGCCTATTCCAGGATCACCGCCTACTAATATCATAGAGCCAGGTACTATTCCACCACCAAGGACTCTATCAAATTCCTCTATAGTTGTAGACATTCTTGCCTCATTAGATGCAGTAACATCTATTAGCCTGGTAGGCTTAACATCAGCTACCTTAGCCCTGGCTTTAACCGATGTCTTATCAATCGTCTCCTCCACAAGGCTATTCCATGCACCACAAGCTGGACATTGTCCAGACCATTTAGATGTTTCATTACCACATTCCTGACAGAAAAATACTGATACTTTTTTGTTTGCCATTTGTTCTCCTTAGACTTAAAAAATCTTCCCACATTAAAGTGGGAAGATTTGCTCGAATCAATTATTAAACTCTTTTAACCTCAACCAAAACTGGTACTCCTGGGTCAAGTTCAACTGATAAATTAAGCTTACCACCGAGGTTTGTCTTCATCTGACCTGCACTATTGCCACCTACAGTAATATCATAGCTTGTTTCAGGCTCAAGCTCAAGGGTAACCATTGCATCCTCCTTGCCTTCAACCGTAAATGTAACTGAATCAGATGTGCAATTGAATTTTTCTACGGCTGTACCAGGTACTGACTCATATACAAACATACCGTTTCTCTCTAATTTAGTAATATCAGAGAAAGTCTTTACCTTATACAAATCCCCATCATGTTTAAAATCTTCAAGCTTCTTCTTATCAGCTAAAGTGTAATCCCCGAAGCTGATAGTTCCATCTGCTTCACTGCGAATCAACTCACTAATCACAGCCATGTTTGTTCCTCCTATAGTCGCCGCACTATGCAGCTTATCTTAAGAAAGATTATAGCAAAGGAATTTGATTTTCACAATAAACTTTAATTAAAATCAGAATTTTTCAAAAACCACTTCATCCTTCTTGATTTTAGCCTTAACCTTATCTCCTGATTTAATCTTACCTGCCAAAATATCTTCTGCCATAACATCCTCAAGAGCTGTTTGAATCTTACGACGTATAGGTCTGGCACCATATTTAGGCTCGAAGGATTTTTCTACAATCCAAGTCTTAACTGTAGCTGGAATGTTAACAGAAATGTCCATCTGTTCTTTGCATCTAGCGGCAAACTGCTTAACCTGAAGTGCTGCAATTTCCTTCATATCATCCTTTGTAAGAGCTCTGAATACGATAGTTTCATCAATACGGTTCAAAAACTCTGGCTTGAAGATTCGCTTAACCTCTTCCATTACGCCGTTTTTCATAAATTCGTAATCCTTGTTAGCGTCCTCCTTAGAAGCAAAACCAAGCCTTTTAGGTTCTATAATAGCTTGAGCGCCAGCGTTACTTGTCATTATGATAATTGTGTTTTTGAAATCTACCTTTCTGCCCTGAGAGTCTGTTACATGACCATCATCAAGAATCTGTAGCATGACATTAAATACATCAGGATGAGCCTTTTCAATTTCATCGAAAAGAATAACAGAATATGGATTCCTACGAACCTTTTCAGAAAGCTGACCGCCCTCCTCATAGCCTACATAACCTGGTGGTGAGCCTATCATCTTAGATACAGAGTGCTTTTCCATATATTCACTCATATCTACACGTATCATAGAATTCTCATTACCAAACACTGCTTCAGCTAAAGCTTTGGAAATCTCTGTTTTACCTACACCAGTAGGACCCAAGAATAGGAACGAACCAATTGGTCTTCCCTTTTCTTTAAGACCTACACGACCTCTTCTAACAGCACGAGCCACTGCTGATACCGCTTCTTCCTGGCCAATAACCCTTTTGTGAAGAATACTTTCAATTTTTCTAAGCCTTACAGATTCCTGTTCTGTAAGCTTAGCAACAGGTATCTTGGTCCATAATGCTACTACTGCAGCAACATCATTTTCTGTAAGAGTAATAGGCTTAAGCTTAGAACGTCTATTAAGTCGCTTTTCTTCCGCTTCTTTCTTAGCAATAAGCTCATCTTTTTCCTTCTTGATAGAACTAGCAAGTGCTATATCACCCTCTATAATGGCTTGTTCCATCTCTTCAGATAATTCGTCTATTCTATTATTTAAGGAATCATCCTTTGTAATCTTTTTAACATCCTTTAGTTTTATAGCAGCAGCTGCTTCATCCATAAGATCAATTGCCTTATCTGGCAAAAATCTATCTGCAATATATCTTTCAGAAAGGTTAACACAAGCCTCTACCGCCTCGTCAGGAATAGTGATTCCGTGGTGTTCTTCGTAGAGATGTCTAACTCCCTTAAGAATCTCAATAGTCTCCTCTGGGCTTGGTTCTTCAACCATAACCGGCTGGAATCTTCGCTCTAAAGCAGCATCCTTTTCTACGTATTTACGATATTCTGTAATAGTAGTAGCTCCAAGGATTTGAATCTCACCTCGAGCCATGGCAGGTTTAAGGATATTAGAAGCATCAATAGCACCTTCTGCACCGCCAGCTCCTATAAGAGTGTGAATCTCGTCGATAAATAAAAGAATGTTACCTTCCTCAATAACCTCTGCTATAACCTTTTTGATACGTTCTTCAAATTCACCACGATACTTAGAACCAGCAACCATGCCAGATAAATCTAAGGAAAGTACCCTTAAATCCCTAACTGAATCAGGCACATTTCCTTCAACTATTCTTTCAGCCAGTCCCTCTACGATAGCTGTTTTTCCAACACCTGGTTCACCAATAAGACATGGGTTATTCTTACCACGTCTTGAAAGTATTTGTATAACACGCTGAATCTCGGCATCACGGCCTACAATTGGATCCAATTCTCCATCCTCAGCAAGAAGCGTTAAATCTCTAGAAAACTGGTCTAGATAAGAAGTTTCATTACGTCTTCTGCCGCTATTAATAGCCTGCATTTCCTCTTTATAAACAGTTCCCTCAGCTCCCATTCCTGCAACAAGCTCTGAAAAAAGCTTATGAGGATTAATATCAAGAGAATTAAGCAGTCTTGCCCCAGAGCAATCTTGCATACGAATCATTGCAAGAAGTAAGTGTTCAGTTCCGATTGTTTTGGAGTTACACTTATCTGCTTCCTCACCAGCATGTTCAAGGAGCTGTTCCATCTTAGGTGTATAGCCGTCTCTTTCCTGGATGGCAACATCCCCACCTGGTGAAATAAGTTCCTCTACAAGCTTAAGCAAGGAATCTTTTGTAACCCCATTTGAGTTCAAAACCTTAGCAGCAAGGGAATTTTCCTGTTCTATAATGGAAATTAATAAATGCTCTGTTCCAACATAGCTGTGCTTCAAAGATTTTGAAAGCTTAGATGCGCCTGTAATGGCGCGTTTTGCCTGTCTAGAATATTCCATATTCTTTAACTCCTTTATAGGTCATTTAAATCCATCATATTTAAACTAGAAGCTCTTCTAGCTTCATAAGATTCAGATTCATAACGAGCACGAGAAGTCTCTGGCTCTATCTCATAATCATCAGCTTCTTCATCATTATACTCTTCTTCGTAGTCTTCATCTTCGTCATAGTCATCTAGCTCTTCTTCGTAGTCTTCATCTCCGTCATCATCGTCACTGCGACTACCAAAAACTATAGAACGTGGCTGACGTTTAGCTGGCTTTTCAGGCTTGCTGGCAAAAACATCTCCATCAAAATCATCGTCATCTTCGCCACGACCCTTAATAGCTTTGTTAATAATAATGAATAATAAAACTACACAAAGAATAATCAATCCCATAATTATCTTACGGTAAAGATTAAGCTTCTCAATATAAAGATCAGAATTATCAGATGAATTAGACATATCTGAATCAGTTACTGCATCATCAGAACCTGATGCACTAATTGCAGATTCATCAACTCGAGAAACAGTTCCATAGGTCTTATCATAAAGGTACCAGCCTGTTGCTCCATCCTGATTAACACCATATACATAGAAGAACTCTGCTCCATCGATAGTATATGCTGTTGCAGTTCCACCTGTGACCTCAATTGAGGCTGTAGTAAAGGCAGATGATAATGTTGAATCTGGAGTAGATATAATTACATAATTCTTAGCACTTCCAAGCATTAAAAATGGAGATACTGTACCTGCCTGCTCGTTGTACAAATAGAACACGCCTGAACCTGCTGTATTATCAGCTGGCTTTAGATACAGTAATGTAATTGTTCCATTAGTAAGCTCACTATAGGTGCTGCTTCCGATAGTAATTGTAGTCTTAGAAAAACCTGAAGGAATCTCTGAATCAGCGTAACGCTCAGAAACTACATAAGAAACTCCGTTAATATCAAAACCACCATTACTATTTAATGTGCCAACAGCGCCATCTGTTGGTGCAGGTGCAGCTTGAGTCTCCTCGGCTGAAGCCTCTGGTGCCTCCTCTGTAGTAGTCTCCTGCTCAGTTGGCTCAGCAGGTTCAGCAGCCTCAGCTGGCTCTTCTGCTGCCTTGGAACCACCTATAGAAAGAGTAGTGCTACTTCCCGAATTAGCTGAAGAAGATACAATAATAGAAGCTGTACCATCAGCTGTGGCCTGGAAAACCAAATCTCCTGAAGTGCCTGAGAATGTAACAGAATTACCCTCAGTACTATAACCTGAAACACTACAGCTAGTAAGATTAAGCATGCTAGAAGTGTATTTAACAGTAATAGAGCCCTTCTCTGAACCAGATACTGTAACTGTAATAGAATCTCCCACCGAAGCAGAGCTCTTTGATACAGAAATCTTTGTGGTTCCCTGGGCAAACGCAACTATGTTAAATGCAAAAACCAACGTAAAAATTAAAACTGCATTAAAAAATCTTTTACAACATTTACTCATAAACATTACCTTCCTTAAATTATATAGCTACACTAAAAACAGCTCAGTTATATGCTATTGCAATCATAGATTTCCACAAATATGTTATTTAAGAAAACCCTACAATATTTTTGCTTAAAGCCATCTCAAGATACTATATATAGATAATTTAATTATAGGTAACACACAATACATAGTCAACAATTTCTACAAAGTAAAATAAACCAAATAGAACTGGAAAGGCCAGAATATGAACCAATAAACTGGCCTATATTAGCTTGTGAAATTTGTATGTCGAACATAAAAAGCAAAAAGAATATAACCCCTGTTGCAAACAATAAAGCAATAACTGCCAAAGAAATAATTGTACCTTTATCAAGCTTTCTTTTCATAATCAATGACCTCCTGTATGTTTATGAAAAGATGATAACAGGTATGCCTGTACATAAATATGTACTATCAAAGGAAGTGGGACGCGGGACGCAATTTAGGGTAACAAAAAAGCCCCAAAACTTGGGGCTTTGATTGATAGACTAATTATTTTTTGATTGAGTTCATGAAATCTGGCATCTTAATGTTGAGCTCAGGTACTGAACTTTCTGTAGGTACAGTTGGTGTAACTGGACGCTGTATAGGAGTAGGTGTAACAGGTCTGTTTATAACTGGTGGTGTATTTGTAACACCTGACTGGCTTGCAGGAGCTGCTGCTCTATTCATGCTGCCAAGAATATCAGCGCTAGACTGTCTTGGCTGTGAGCCATAAACCATGCCTGTAGTGCTACGGAAACTTCCAGCTGGAGCTGGATCACCAAGTCCTGTAGCAATAACTGTAACAGAAACCTCATCATCCATAGATTCGTCAACAGTGATACCAAGAATGATATTAGCATCTGCACCAGTCATATCCTGTACATAAGATGTAGCTTCGTTAGCATCGTTAAGTCCAACATCACCGCAGATATTAACAATAACATCTGTAGCGCCCTGGATGCTTGTCTCAAGAAGTGGAGATGCAACAGCTGCCTTAACAGCCTCAAGTGCCTTCTCATCACCCTTAGCAGAACCGATACCTACGTGTGCTAATCCCTTATCCTTCATAACGGTAGTAACATCAGCGAAGTCAAGGTTAATAAGTGAGTTCTTAGTAATAAGATCTGTTATACCCTGAACAGCCTGATGAAGTACACCATCTGCCATTCTAAAGCTTTCGCCAATTCCCATGCTCTTGTTGCAGATCTCAACAAGCTTCTGGTTAGGGATAACGATAAGTGTATCAACATTTTCCTTTAATCTTTCTATACCATTGAGAGCGTTGTTCATACGTGGCTTGCCCTCAAACTGGAAAGGCTTGGTAACAATACCTACTGTAAGGATACCCTGCTCTTTTGCAATCTTAGCAACTACAGGAGCAGCACCAGTACCTGTACCGCCGCCCATACCGCAAGTAATAAATACCATGTCAGCACCTTTGATTGCTGATGAAATATCCTCTGCGCTTTCTTCAGCAGACTTCTGGCCTACTTCTGGATTAGCTCCAGCGCCCTTTCCGCCTGTAGTTTTTTCACCTATAGCTAAAAGAGTAGGTGCCTTGCATAAATCAAGGGCCTGCTTATCAGTGTTGATTCCTATGAACTCAACTCCCCCAATTCCCTCTTCAACCATACGCTTTACTGCATTGTTGCCAGCTCCGCCGACACCAACAACAATGATTCTGACAGGAGCTCCTGTTTCGTCAGTCGTAATGTTAATCAAAACTATATCCTCCTTTTATTAAACCTCTACGGGAGGTTGCAAAATCTCTAATACCAAATGCATACTCATAAATGTACACTAATAATATTATAGTTTTTCACTATATTTCGCAACCGTTTTTTAACAAAAAATCCATTTTCTTATTCTGAGACCTCATCTTTTTCAAATACAATATCTGTATTTTGATTAGAATAATTTTCAAGATGTAGTGTACCATATAATCCTTCAATCTGTGGAAGTATCCTAAGCATCCTGTCAATCTTCTCTTCAAGCAAGTAGCTGCTTCCTAAAGCAATGCTATAGGTCTCATATCTTATCGTAATATGACTTTTCTCGTCATAGGAAATAGCATTAGGCATCAACTCATTTTTCCTAAGGATTTTAATCAATGATAGCAGGTAGCCCATTTCGTCATCACCTATTGGCAATGCCTTTCCAATCTTTGGTTCATCAAGTGAAACTCCATCAACCTGCATGTAGCCTCTATCAACAAAGGTTTCACTTATCTCTGTAATATTGCCATCATAATCAAAATACAAATACTTGCCATCCTCTGTCATGATATATCCTAAAATAGGCTTTTCATTACAAATAATCGTCAAATGATTAGGCCCCTTTATCGAAACATCAAATGACTCGATAAACTCTGCGTCACCTTTAGGAAAAAGCTTGTTTTTGATAAAAGCATATACTGTATTATGAGAGTAATCATCATCTATGATGTAATTAACTATTTCATCTTTTGTATATAAATCAGTTCCTTCAACATCCACCTTTTTCAGAGGACAAAAGAAATAAGCTGCTGCCATAGCAATAAGTGCAAATATAACTATAGCAAGAATCAATTCTATTATTCCAAGGATGAAGCTACCTATGCTTCGTCTTCTACGCCTTCTAGACATCTTCATCCTCCTTGAATTCCATATTCTTTGATACGCTAAGCGCAAGGCCTAGCTCAGTAAGAAGAATCGCCACTGAGGTTCCACCATAGCTAATAAGAGGTAAAGTAACACCAGTATTAGGCATAGAATTGGTAACAACCGCAACATTCAAAATAACCTGAATGGCAATGTGAGCCATAATTCCAATGCAAATATATGAGCCAAACATGTCCTTTGCATGATTAGCAATATATAAAAGCCTATACAAAAGCAGAATATACAAAAGGATAACGCAAACTGCTCCAAATACCCCAAGTTCCTCACAAATAATAGAAAAAATCATATCATTTTGAGCTTCAGGCACTATGTACTTTTGCATACTCTCTCCTAAGCCTTTTCCAAACAAGCCACCACTACCAATTGCATAGAGCCCCTGTAAGGTTTGATAGCCTGTACTGCTAATAAAATCTTCCGGATGTAGCCAGGCTTGTATACGTCCAGCTCTATATCCTGCAAGTGGTATAGAAG
This sequence comes from Pseudobutyrivibrio ruminis, assembly GCA_015057315.1. GTDB lineage: Bacteria > Bacillota > Clostridia > Lachnospirales > Lachnospiraceae > Pseudobutyrivibrio > Pseudobutyrivibrio ruminis_D. Next base: position 9,590 of record SVER01000033.1, read on the forward strand.
CCAGTATCAGTAACACACCTATTCCAATCGCCCCAACAAAATATAAATATTTAGGTGAGGCAACAAATACCATAACAAAAGCTATTCCAAGAATTATAATGGCTGTAGACAGATTGTTGTAAGCTACTATACCAAACAAAGGAAAAGCAATTGCAAGTGTTTTTAAGGTTCCTTGAATTGTTCGTTGAGATTTTGGAAATCTATCTATAACAAAGGCTAAAAGCAAAATAATAGATACTTTTCCTAATTCAGAAGGTTGCATTTGAATTGGGCCAAGCATTAACCATCTGGCCTGACCATTTACAGTTTTACCTACAAAAATTACTATGAAGCACAGAAATATGGACAAAAGATAAAAAGGAATCGTAAGGGTAGCCCATCTTCTGTAATCAATTTTGGTAGAAAAAAACATACCAAAAAAGCCTAAGCATGCGGCAAATAGCTGTTTCTTTAAGTAAGTCGCTGAATTGCCGGTTTTTAGAGCTGCAGCGTAAGCTGAAGTACTGTAAAGCATAACTAATCCAAAGGCAAGGATAAATATGACGATAAGTAGTAAGGTATAATCAAAATTAAGCAACTTTTTAAGTTTTTTTCGTCGCCGCGCCTCTTTACGTGCGTCAGCATACTCCTGCTCTCTTACCATATACTCTTTCCCTATCCCTTAGACCAAATAATATGCAAAAACACATAAGAAAATTGTAACTGTTGTAAACACAGCAACAACTTTTACTTCTGACCAGCCTCCTAATTCAAAATGATGATGAATAGGCGCCATTCTAAAGATACGTTTTCCTCCTGTAAGCTTAAAATAGCCTACCTGAAGAATAACCGATAAAACCTCTGCTAAATAAATAATAGCAACTATGATAATAAAGATTGGCATCTTTAACATGTAAGCACATGATACTACAAATCCGCCAAGGGCAAGGGAGCCTGTATCTCCCATAAAAATCTTAGCTGGGTGAACATTAAACATCAAAAAGCCCAAAAGTGCACCAATCATACCAGCAATTGCTGGAGTAATATCTGAATACAAATGAATTGCAGCTACCCCAAAGAAAGCAGCTATTACAAGTGTAACTGATGTTGCAAGTCCATCTAATCCATCTGTAAAGTTTGCTCCATTTACTGTACCAAGAACTGCTAAATAAAGAACAACAACAGCAAGCCAGCCTATATCAACAAAAGCTCCTGTAAAAGGAATTCTAAACTCTAAGGAAATATCCGAAAACTTAACCATATATACTGCGAAGCCAGTTGTTATAGCAATCTGCCCAAGCATCTTCTGCCATGCCTTTAGTCCATCAGAACTGTGCTTAACAGCCTTAAGGAAATCATCGACAAATCCTATAATTCCAAATCCTAATGTTACAAATAGAACTGGATAAATATGTGGGCAAAATCTAGCATGATAAAATCCTACTATCGCAAAAGCTATAAGAATCATAATGCCGCCCATGGATGGGGTTCCGTTCTTAGCCTTATGCTCTTTAATATATTCTCTTTCAGTATTTCCCATCTTAAGTCTTCTAAGAATAGGGATACATATTGGTCCTAAAAAAAGAACCAAAGCAAAGCTTACTAACATTGGTAAAAAAACTTCAAACATAATTAGACTCCAATCCTCTTCTATAAATCTCTATATTAAACAAATTATTGACCTGTTGTATCCTCCACTACTTCAGGTGTAGCCGATGGATCTGCTGTTGAATCTGCGCCCTCTGGTGTATCCTCAGAAACACCTTCATCTGGAACAGCCTGTGCTGCCTCTGTAAGAGACTGGGCTGCCTGGGCTTGTTCTTCTTCTGATAGAGAAGATTCAACCCCAAGGTATGGTAAAATCTGCTCAAAAATATTATGACAGATTTCCTGAGCAAAGCTACTGTGGGCCTGATTGTTACCGATTGCACCAACTCCTGGCTCATCTACAATAACATACACTACTACCTGTGGATTATCAACAGGAGCAAATCCTATAAATGAAACTAAATACTTATAGTTACCACGAGGAAGCTTCTCTGCTGTACCTGTCTTACCACCAATCCTGTAACCTTCAACACCTGCAGTCTTACCTGTTCCATCAGAAACAACATATTCCAAATAGCTTTTTATTAAATCTCCTGTTTCTTTGGAAATAGTTCTTTTTTGAATAACAGGCTCTATCTCAGAAACTGTATTACCATTTGAATCTGTAATCTTTGTAACTAAATGAGGTTCGTAAAGATAACCTCCATTAATTAATGAACAAAATCCTGTTCCGAGCTGAATCATTGTAGTGTTAAAGTTCTGTCCAAATGAATTTGTTGCAAGGTTAATAGCAGAATTTAAATCATCTTCACTATAGATAAGACTTGCTGTACTCGCCTCACCTGTTAAATCAATTCCTGTTTTTTGGCCAAAACCAAAAATAGATTGATATTCAGAAAAGGTTTCAGGGCCGATTACTCTTGCCATCTGCATTAAAGCATCATTGCAAGAATTGGATAATGCATCTGCAATAGTCTGTGTGCCATGTCCGCCTTTGTTGTGGGCAACACATTTTACCACCTTAGGGTAGCCTGGAATCATTTCGCCACCATCGCAAAAATAGGTTTCATCCCCTGTAAGCACACCTGTTTCAAGTCCCATAGCAACAGTAAATGGTTTAAATGTAGAACCTGGCTCATAGGTGTAGGTTGTGCAGAAATTCTGCCATATTTTGTTAAGCTCATCCATCTTTTGTTCCTGATCCATGGCATCTATATCTTCCTGACTGAAGAAAGGTGTCAAATCTCTAGGATTGTTCAAATCAAAATTAGGATACTGAGCCATGGCATAAATCTCGCCATTGTTTGGATTCATAACAAGCACTGCTGTATGCTTAGAACCAAAGGTCTCAGGTTCATCTGGATGCTCTGCATTCCAAGTGGCAGCTGTTGTCTCATTCCAATCTGCCACAGCCTTTTCTACTATGCTTTGAATATTAACATCTAATGATAAAACAATATTATTACCGTTTGTTGCATCGATTGTTGTCTGCTCTAAGTTGTTATCAGAATTAAGATAACCATAGGTACGTCCATTAATACCATTTAAAACAGAAGAATATTTATTCTCTAATCCAATAACACCTGTGTTACCACTACTGGCATATCCTATTGTAGCTGCCGCAAGGCTTCCGTATGGATATTGTCTGATATATTCTTTTTCAAACCAAATGCCAAATATCTTTCCCTTGTAGCCCTTCTCCTCTTTCTTTTCCTGGAACTTGGCCATCTCTTCATAAGCGACCTTCTTAGCAAGAATATAGTACTGGCTTGAAGCATTGTCTTTCAGCTGAGTTTTGATTGTTTCGGCATCAATCTCTTCAAAGCATTCTGTTACGAGATCCACTGTAGCAGCTATGCTTCCTTCAAATTTCTTCTCATTTCCATTCAATACCTTACAATCCAAAACTACATTGTATACATCTACGCTGGTTGCAAGTACTGTGCCTCTTGCATCAACAATATTGCCTCGTTGAAATGGAATGATGGTACTATCATAATCCTGCTGGGATAATACAATCTTTTCATATTTATCCCCACTAGTACGCTGAATATACATTACTCGTCCTATCAGAACGACAAAAAGAATACAAACAACTCCAAATACTAGCCAGAGCTTACGTTGCATTCTTTTTAATATTTTTTTATTTGGTTTTAATCTTCGTCTTTTATTACTAGCCATTGTGTGAATCTCTATTCTATGGAATATCCTGGTATTGACTCATGTAGTCTGAACCATCTACACTATAATACACTATTTGGTTGTTGGTTGCATACACCATTCCCAATTCATTTATGGCTTTATCCTTAATTTCTGAAAGATTTGTTGTTGTGGATATTCTGCTTTCTGCCGCCTTATTATCTGCATTTACTGTTGATAGTTCATTCTGTAACTCAGCTATATGATTCATTCTAGTGGTAACATTTGTCTGCAAACCTACATAACCAACCAACATAAGGCATGTAAGAATAACTGCTACTATCATATAACCTGTTAATAATCTATTTTTTCTAAGGGCTGCCGCACGTCTTCTATCTGTAATCTTTTGACGGCGCATTGCCTCTTCTCTCTTTTCACGTTCACGCTGCTGTCTTGTAGGCAGACTTCTAGCAGGGCTCAGAACAAGTTCTGACTCTTTTCTAACCGCATTGCCCTGATTGTAATAATAAGTTCTTACTTCCTGCATTCTCTAACTCCTAAAATCTTGCAATTAAAACTAGCATTAAACTCCCTTTATTCATCACCGTTTAAAATCGTTTAATTTCCTCTTTCAAAAACTCTAAGCTTAGCGCTCTTAGATCTTGAATTTTCCTCTAGCTCTTTGTCACTAGGCAAAATTGGCTTTCTTGTAATTACCTTGCCCTTTGATTTTTTGCCACAAACACATACTGGAAAATCCTTAGGGCATGTGCATGGGTCTTCGTTTCTCTTAAAAGCAACCTTTGTTATCCTGTCTTCTAAGGAATGGAAGGTAATAATACAAAGCCTTCCGCCTGGATTAAGCAAATCTACCATATCATCTATATGGTCTTCTAACACTGTCAATTCCCTGTTAAGCTCTATTCTGAGGGCCTGATATGTTCTCTTAGATGGATGCCCCTGACCAACCTGAGCTTTTTTTGGAATACTTTCTGCAATTATTTTGTTCAACTGACCAGCTGTAAGAATAGGAGCAAGCTCCCTTTCCTTAACAATATTCTTTACAATCTGCTTAGAGAACTTCTCCTCACCGTATGTAAACAATACTCTGGTTAAATCTTCTGGAGAGTATGTGTTAACAATGTCAGCAGCTGTCATATCGCTGTCCTTGTTCATGCGCATATCAAGTGGAGCATCATCTACCCTGTAAGTGAAACCTCTTTCAGCCTCATCAAGCTGGAAGCTGGATACTCCAAGGTCAAGCATAATTCCATCTACCTTCGTAACCCCAAGTTCAGATAGCTTTTCCTTCATAAACTCGTAGTTACTGTGGATGGTGGTAACCCTGTCCTTAAATGGTGACAGGCGCTCACCTGCTGCCTTTAAAGCATCAGTATCCTGATCAAATCCATATAAATGGCCAGTAGTCAAGCGGCTTGCGATTTCATAAGAATGACCGCCTCCACCCAAAGTGCCATCAACATAGATTCCATCTGGCTTTATATTCAAATTATCAATAGTTTCATGTAATAAAACTGAATAATGATTAAATTCCATTTAAATTCCCAATCCTAACTCAGCCATGTGCTCTGCTATTTCATCCATATCATCATAAGTGCCTTCATCCTGCCATCTTTCCTTTGACCAGATTTCTATTCTATTTAAAACACCTACAGATACCACTTCTTTATCGATACCTGCATACTCCTTTAGTGTGGATGGAATAAGTACTCTTCCCTGCTTATCCACATCGCACTCTGCTGCTCCTGCAAAGAAAAAACGAGAGAACTTTCTAGCGTCCTTAGTGGTCAGTGGTATTTCTCTAAATTTCTCCTCGATTGTCTGCCACTCGCTCATTGGATAAACGAACAAACAACCATCAAGTCCCTTAGTGGCTACGAAATGCTCTCCAAGCTGTTCACGAAACTTAGCTGGCATAATTAGACGGTTCTTGGCATCTATATTGTGACAGTATTCGCCCATGAACATATCAGCATTTCCTCCTTTCCACCACTATGTGACACTATCTAACCACTTTCCTCCACTTTTAACTACATTTTATACTATAAATGTCATCTTCGCAACCCACAAACCGTGAAAAATCAGTGTTTTCGCCTATCTTCAAGATGTGGTATAAAGTGGAGGGGATTACCACAAAAAGCACAATATCTGATAAAAAATGGCATAAAAAAAGACATTGGCTAACCAATGTCTTTAAAAAAATACAATTTATTTGTCATTTTGTAATGGATGTCTCTTCAGATAATATAAAAACAAACCACTTCCTACCACTACTGATATTCCAGCTATAATTTGTGAAACGGCCATATTTGTTCCCCACAGCTTAAGCTGGTCAGTACGGACTCCCTCAATCCAAAATCTTCCGGCACCATACACAATTAGATATGTAAAAAATACATATCCATCGAATTTCTTTTTCTTTCTAGTGCAAAGAAGAAAGATGAGTAACCCAAGATTCCACATGGATTCATACAAGAAAGTCGGATGAACAGATATGTAATTTACTCCATTTATTGTTACTAAATTAGTAAGCATTTCAGAAGTAACGTCTGACTGGGAGCGAATAGCATCTATAGGAAGAAGCATTGCAAACAGCCCATCTGTATACTGACCAAAAACTTCTCTATTAAAGAAATTGCCCCATCTTCCAAAAATCTGGCCTATTATTACGCCAAACATAGCTACATCCATAACCTGCAGAAAATTAAGCTTCTTTATACGGGATAAAACATATATACATGCTATGCCAAAAAGAACACCACCGTATATAGCAAGACCGCCCTGCCTAATATTAAGTGCACTGATTGGATTATCCTTATAATAGTCCCAGGCAAATATTACATAATAAACACGAGCACCGATAACACCTACTATAATGGTAATAATGCAAATATCCAGGAATTCATCCTCATTAAAGCCAACGCGCTTAGCTTCCTTAAGAATAAAGCTAACGCCAATTAACATCCCGATTGCAATAATTACACCGTAAAAAGCAATGAAAAAGGATCCAATATAGAATCCTTTTCCAACATTATCAAGTGTAATATGCAAATTCGGGAAAATAATACTATTATTCACGATAATTATTCTCCCAGTTTGTTCTACTGTGCATCGTTAAACAGCTGATAAATCTCTATCTTGAGTGCATCAGTATCTGTCATCCCAACGAAAATACATCCGTACTCATTAACTCCATTATCAAGCTCATTAACTCTGACAACCTTAAATACAGTATCAATTGTTTCCTTTGTCCAAATCTGGATTTTAGCATCAAAACATGCTCCAACCTCAAATTTAACATCTGGTACTCTGAAAGCTAAACCTGTCTTAGAGATATTAACTACATCAACCTCCATGTATTTAACAGTGGTGATGTTGTCTTCATCGATTCTTTCGATTTCGACCTTAACGTCAATATCAAGTCTTTTGTTTTTTCTCTTTTCTTCCATGCTCATGCCTCCCAAAATTATTTACCCCTTTAGATTGATGCCCTTATTCTTAAGCTTTTCGATTATATCGTCAACAACCTTCTGAACCTCTTCGTGTGTAAGTGTACGCTCATCTGCACCAAAGAGTAATCTTACGGTAATTGACTTGCTAGAGCCGTCAGAATATATATCGGCAACTCCTACATTTTTCAGGATATCTCCTGCTGTTATTTTTATTGTATCATTTATTTCGGAAAATTTCTCTGCTATAAATGATAAATCCACTTCAATTGAAGGATATTTTGATGGCTCATGGTAAGAAATAGGCTGTTGCTTAATATCAGCAAGTGTTTCTACATCTATTTCAGCAAATACTATTACTGCCTTTTTATCTATCTTCTTAGATACTAAAGGATGGGCCACACCAAGCTTACCAATTACAGTATCATCAATTAATAAACTGAAAAGATTCTTTGGATGCTCATAGGAATGAGTAGCCTCAAGATTCTTATATGTAAGAGACTTATGTCTAACATCATCGATTGTCTCAGCAATCATATCACGAAGTTCAAAGAAAAGCTGTTCAAGAGACTTTGTCTTTGAGAATAATGTGATACAAAGCTTCTTCTTTTCATCGCAAAGGCCATCTTCCTTTGTTCCTTCAACAACTCGACCTACTTCGAAAATACCAAAATCTGTAGCAAAGCCGGTATTGTAGTTTACCTGGCAAAGCTGTGTAGGAATAATGGAACGACGAAGTGTTTCGATGTTAGGGTTTGTAGAGTTAGCAAGCTTAACATTCTCCTCCACTTCCATTCCAAGCTTCTTATATTCATCTGCATACTGCCATACATAAGAATGAACCTCATGAAGCTTAAATCTCTTAACAAGAATATCCTTGATTCTATCCTCAACATTCTTGTCCTCTGCCATACGAACAGGGTAAAGAGGTGCATTTGTTGTAGAAAGCTCAAAGTTATCATATCCGTAGATACGTGTAATCTCTTCGATAATATCTGCCTTTAAGCTGATATCCTTAGTAGCACGATAAGATGGAACATCTACATGGAAGTTATCCCCATCCTGAGTGATGCCAAAGCCAAGAGCTGTAAGTGTATCCACAATATGCTCATTACTAATCTCTATTCCTGTGTACTTATCCACAAAGTTCTTATCAAAATCAAGGGCAATATGTGGATAATGGAATGCATATTCATCTGTAAGAGCTGATACAACCTTAACTCCTGGGTCGATTTCTGTTAAAAGCTTCATGAAACGAGCTATAGCAACTGTTGTCATTTCAGGGTCAAGGCTCTTTTCATAACGAGCAGAAGCATCTGTTCTGTGAGCAAGACGTACTGCACTCTTTCTGATCGAAGCTGCATTAAATGTAGCTGACTCAAGTGTAAGTGTTGTAGTATCATCTACAATTTCCGAATCAAGGCCACCCATAATACCTGCTATGGCAACTGGTGTATTGTCGTTGCAAATCATAAGTGTATTCTCGTCAATATTACGCTCTACACCATCAAGTGTTGTGAATGTAAATGGCTTATCAAATCTCTTGATACGAATCTTTCCTACCTTACGAGAATCAAAGGCATGCATTGGCTGACCCATTTCAAGCATAATGTAGTTTGTAAGGTCTGCAAGAAGGTTGATTCCTCTCATGCCACAATAGAAAAGACGAATTCTCATATTCATAGGTGCAACATTCTTTTCAATGTTTTCTACCTTGAGGGAAGAATATCTCTGGCAAAGCTCGTCTTCTATTTTTAAATCAATCTTTTCAAGATTGTCGTACTTACTTAAATCAAGTGTTGGAAGCTCCTTTAAAGGACGCTTTGCAATAGTAGCAAACTCTCTAGCGATACCATAGTGACCCCAAAGGTCAGGACGGTTAGTAAGAGACTTGTTATCTACCTCGAAGATAATGTCATCGATTTCGTATAAGTCCTTAATATCTGTACCATTTGCTACATCCTCTAAAATGTCCATGATACCATCGTTGTTATCAGAAATACCGATTTCCTTTTCTGAACAACACATACCAAATGAATCATATCCTGCAAGTGGACGAGGTGCGATTGTAATATCACCAAGCTGAGCCCCAACCTTAGCAAATGCAGTCTTCATTCCAACACGAACGTTAGGTGCGCCGCACACAACATCTGTAAGCTTGCCATCACCTGCATCCACCTTAAGAAGGTGAAGCTTCTTAGATTCTGGGTGCTCTTCTACTGATTTAATCTCAGCAACTACTACACCAGATAAATCCTCGCCTTTATGGAAAATATCATTTTCTACCTCTGCTGTTGCAAGAGAGAACTTACTGATAAGCTCCATCTTGTCTAAACCTTCAAGGTCAACAAAATCAGAGATCCAATTCATTGAAATAAACATGTCCTTTGTCCTCCCTTACTGCTCATCATCAGTGAACTGAGCAAGGCTTGAAAGGTTACCACTGTTCAGATCACGAATGTCTTTTATTCCGTATTTCATCATTGCAAGTCTTGTAAGACCAAGGCCAAAAGCAAAACCTGTATACTTATCAGGGTCAATTCCACCTTCCTCAAGTACCTTAGGATGAACCATACCGCATGGGCAAAGCTCAAGCCAACCTGAGTGCTTGCATGATGGGCAGCCCTTGCCACCACAGTTTAGGCAGTTAATATCAAGCTCGAAGCCTGGCTCCACAAATGGGAAAAAGCCTGGACGAAGTCTTACTTTAATATCACGTCTGAATACCTCTGAAAGCATTGTCTTCATGAAGTAAATAAGGTTTGAAATAGAAATATCTTTGCCTACCATTACGCCTTCCATCTGGAAGAATGTGTTCTCATGACAAGCATCTGTAGCCTCATTTCTAAAGCAACGGCCTGGGAAGATAGCCTTGATTGGAGTGCCATCTTCTATAAGCTGCTTACGGTATTTCTTATAGATAGCGTTCTGTGCAGCTGTAGTCTGAGACTTAAGAAGCTGTCCATTTTCAAGATAATATGTATCCTGCATATCACGTGCTGGGTGATACTTAGGAATATTAACTGATTCGAAGCACTCGTAATCAGTAACTACTTCACTGTAATCCTCAACTGTAAAGCCCATAGACTTAAAGATTGTCTCGCACTGGCGCTGTACAAGTGTAATAGGATGATAGCTTCCCTGTTCTAAACGCTCTGGAAGAGAGATATCAAATTCAGGAACCTTATCAATCTCCTTCTGAAGCTCAAGGGCTGCTATTTCTTCCTTCTTTGCAGCAATCTTTTCAGCAACTGTGTTCTTAAGTACGTTAATCCTCTGGCCAAACTCCTTCTTTTCCTCTGCAGAAAGCTTGCCCATTTCCTTCATTGCAGCTGTAACACTACCTTTTTTACCCAAGTAAGAAACACGGATATTTTCAAGCTCTTCAGAGTTCTTGATATTCTGAAGCTCCGCTTCAAACTTGGTGCTCAATTCAGATATTATATCTATCATGGCTTCCTCCCATAAATTAAAATCTCATTAGGTTAAAATTTTAACAGTAAAACTGGCTTAATTCAAGTTATAAATCGGTTATTAGCATGGCATCACCAAATGAGAAAAACCTGTATTTTTCCCTAACAGCCTCCTCGTATGCTGCTAGCACATGCTCTCTTCCAGCAAGAGCTGAAACAAGCATAATAAGTGTAGACTGAGGCAGATGGAAATTAGTAATCAGCCCATCTATCACCTTAAATTCGTAACCTGGATATATAAAAATCTGAGTCCATCCACTCTTAGGTGTAAGAGGCTTGCCTGGCTCTGCTGCAGACTCTAGTGTACGAGTACTTGTGGTACCTACTGAAATAACTCTACCACCATTTGCCTTGGTTTCGTTGATGATATCACAGGCTTCCTGGTTAAGTATGAAGTACTCTGAATGCATGTGATGATCTAAGACCTCTTCTTCCTTAACCGGTCTAAAGGTTCCAAGACCTACATGAAGAGTAACCTCTGCTATCTTAACTCCCATAGCCTTAATCTCTTCAAGAAGCTCTGGTGTAAAATGAAGACCGGCAGTAGGAGCTGCGGCTGAACCGTCATATTTAGCATAAACTGTCTGGTATCTATCTCTATCCTTAAGCTTATGTGTGATGTAAGGTGGAAGTGGCATCTCTCCAAGCTTATCAAGTATTTCTTCGAAAATACCATCATAGCTAAACTCGATAATTCTGTTACCTTCATCTACGATATCTATGATTTTACCTGTAAGAATGCCATCGCCAAAGGATATTTCCATTCCAGGGCGAGCCTTCTTACCTGGCTTAACAAGACATTCCCACTGATTATCACTGATTCTTTTGAGAAGAAGTATCTCTACCTTGCCGCCAGTACCAACTCTGGCTCCGTATAATCTGGCAGGAATAACCTTTGTATTATTAATAACAAGGCAATCCCCAGCCTTAAGATATTCCTTAATGTCATAGAAATGCTTATGAATTGTCTCACCTGTTTTCTTATCCAAAACCATAAGTCTTGAATTACTTCTTTTTTCCAGAGGATCCTGAGCGATGAGTTCTTCAGGAAGCTCGTAATCAAAATCTTTTACTAACATATAACTTCTTTCTAAAATAAAAAACTAATTCTTTCGCTAATAGCGCCTAGCCTAGTGTAGCACACTAATTATTATCAGTCCACTTTATATGATGTTTCTCTTTCATTCTGTTAATGAAATTGCGCCATGCAAGGCCAAATGCCTCTTTGAAAAACACATTAGCCTCTGCTGCCATAAGCATAAAATACATGCAAAAATACAGCCAGAACATAAACATCATCATGGTTGCAAACGCCCCATACATTGAGTATGTATTAAGGACCTTAACCCAGATTGCAAAAATCAAACTGAAGATATACCAGCTGGCTGCACATAAAAAACCGCCAGGTAGCTGACTAAAAAATGTAAGATGCTTGTTAGGCAATACTGTAAACAAAAACGTAAATACGATAACCAAGAATATGAATACAAAAATGCCTCTGAAAAGTGGCCTGATACCAACTACGTAAGCCAAAAAGCCATAGTAGTTCTTAGCGTAATACTGAAGCTTTTGTGTGAATACAAGCATTAGCATAATCACAACAATTACTGATAACAATACAAGGGTATAAAAGATAGCCTTAAATCGCCTTGCAAACCAGTTTCTGGTCTCTTCAATTTTGTTAACCTGATTAAGGCCAACCATTAAATTCTGAAAAGCCTTACCAGATGCCCATATAGCCATGACTATTGATATTGAAATCATTCCAACTGATGCTTGTGTAACAAGGCCAACAACCTTTGCAATATATGGTGAAAATGTATCAGGAAGAACATCATATACAAGCTCATTCATATATTCATTAATAGAAGGCACATAGCCTGCCACCCACACAAGAAGCATCATAACAGGAATAGCTGACATAATCATAAAGTAAGCTGTCTGGGCTGCGTAAGCTCCTATGTTATCTCTACCACACTTATCTAAATATGTTTTTCCATAGCCTAAAAATGTCCACATAACGTTTCTCCTCAATGCCTAAATTTTAGCAAAGAAAAAGCGGCTATGCAACGCATAACCGCAATAATTACTTAATATCTAACCCAGAGTGCCGGGCCTATCAATTGACTCCTAGCTCTAGCTAGGTGGATCGCCGCAACTAATCTTTTGCCTTCCCCTGCGTGATGGAGGCCTGACAGCCAACTAGAAATATAAGCATTCCATTTAAAGTAAATGTAGGTTCAAAAAGGATAAGTTAAATCGTACATCCCAGGTTAGAATGAGTTCGGTATTTACTACCTGCAATTATAGTACTACATAATTGTGACAAAATAAAGAACCAATTTTTACCAAAAAAGAACCAGAGTGTTTTTATCACTCTGGTTCTTGTATCAGTTAATTAGATTACAAATTATAACTGTGGACCTGCTGAAACAAGTGCCTTACCAGCTTCGTTTGTAGTGTACTTAACAAAGTTCTTGTTGAATCTAGCAGCAAGATCCTTAGCCTTCTCTTCCCACTCAGAAGCGTTAGCGTATGTATCTCTAGGATCAAGAATCTTAGGATCAACACCTGGAAGCTCTGTAGGAACTTCGAAGTTGAACATTGGGATTGTCTTTGTAGGAGCCTTCTTGATGTCACCTGAAAGGATTGCATCGATGATACCTCTTGTATCCTTAATTGTGATTCTCTTTCCTGTTCCGTTCCATCCTGTGTTAACAAGGTAAGCCTTTGCTCCAGACTTCTCCATCTTCTTAACAAGCTCCTCAGCGTACTTTGTAGGATGAAGCTCAAGGAATGCCTGTCCGAAGCAAGCAGAGAATGTAGGTGTAGGCTCTGTGATACCTCTTTCTGTACCAGCAAGCTTAGCTGTGAAACCAGAAAGGAAGTAGTACTTTGTCTGCTCTGGTGTAAGGATAGATACTGGAGGAAGTACTCCAAATGCATCAGCTGAAAGGAAGATTACGTTTTCAGCGTCAGGACCAGCAGAAACCTTATTTACCTCAGCTGCAATATTGTTGATGTGCTCGATTGGATAAGATACACGAGTGTTCTCTGTAACGCTCTTGTCATCAAAATCAATCTTGCCATCATCAGCTACTGTTACGTTCTCAAGAAGAGCGTCTCTCTTGATTGCGTTGTAGATATCTGGCTCAGATTCCTTATCAAGACCGATAACCTTTGCGTAGCAACCACCTTCAAAGTTGAATACGCCGTTATCATCCCAGCCGTGCTCATCATCACCGATAAGACGACGCTTAGGATCTGTAGAAAGTGTAGTCTTACCTGTTCCAGAAAGACCAAAGAAGATTGCTGTGTGCTTTCCATCCATATCGCAGTTAGCTGAGCAGTGCATTGAAGCCATACCCTTAAGTGGAAGGAAGTAGTTCATCATAGAGAACATTCCCTTCTTCATCTCTCCACCGTACCATGTATTGATGATAACCTGCTCACGAGATGTAATATTGAAAGCTACACATGTCTCAGAGTTAAGACCGAGCTCCTTGTAGTTTTCAACCTTTGCCTTAGATGCATTGTAAACTACGAAATCTGGCTCGAAGTTTGCAAGCTCTTCTGCTGTAGGCTTAATAAACATATTTGATACAAAGTGAGCCTGCCAAGCAACCTCAACGATAAAACGAACTGCCATACGGCTGTCCTTGTTAGCTCCACAGAAAGCATCTACTACATAAAGATCTTTGTTTGAAAGCTCTTTCTTAGCGATTTCCTTAACTGCTGCCCATGTCTCTTCGCTCATTCTGTGGTTATCGTTTGGATACTCTTCAGATGTCCACCATACAGTGTTCTCAGAGTTCTTATCTACAACGATAAACTTATCCTTAGGTGAACGACCTGTATAGATACCTGTCATAACATTAACAGCACCAAGCTCTGTCTCTTTACCTTTCTCATAACCCTCTAAAGAAGGATCTACCTCTGCCTTGTAGAGATCCTCGTAAGAAGGATTATGTACAATACTAGTTGTTCCTGTGATGCCATACTTAGTTAAATCAACATTAGCCATCTTGTCTTACCTCACTTTTCTATTTTTATTTATTAGTTCACCCCAGAAGTAATCTGGGAGCAAAAACTAATTTTCACTAGTTACCATTTTAATTTTTCGTTAAATTAAAGTCAATGTTTTCTATAAAAAATTGTTTTCAGATTTGTACAATTTTCAGTAATAAAACTTGTGCAATTACACCGTTTATGGTAACATAGCTTAAATCACTTTAGCACGTTAAAGGAGGAATAATGATAATGGCAATCGAAAACTTCAGTGAGATTACTCCTGAGCTAGAACAGCTTGCAGAGCTTTCTAAGAAATCCTCATATATAGACCCGGAATTATATACAACCTACGATGTAAAACGTGGCTTGCGTGACTTAAATGGTAGAGGTGTTCTTGTTGGTATAACAGAAATATCAGAAGTAAATTCCAAAAAGTTTGTAGACGGAAAAGAAGTTCCTTGCGATGGTCAGTTATTCTATAGAGGCTACAATGTACAGGAAATAGTAAAAACACTTCCTCAGGAGCAGCATTTTGGCTTTGAGGAATGCACATATTTGCTACTTTTTGGTTCGCTTCCTACTATAGAACAGCTTGAAGATTTTAAGAAGCTTCTGTCTGACTACCGCTCTCTTCCACAGAATTTCGTAAGAGATATTATTATGAAGAAACCTTCAAAGGATATGATGAATTCCCTGGCTCGTTCAGTACTTTCAATGTATTCCTATGATGAATGTGCCGATGATACATCTGAGCCTAATGTTCTTCGTCAGTGTTTACAGCTTATAGCTAACTTTCCTTTGCTTTCTGTTTATGGATATGCAGCCTATGATTACTATTATAATGATGCATCATTTATCATACATCAGCCAAGGCCTGATTATTCAACAGCAGAAAACATTCTTCACTGTCTAAGACCAGATAGTAAGTTCACTCCACTTGAAGCTAAGCTTCTTGATGTAGCCCTTATTCTCCACATGGAGCACGGTGGCGGTAACAATTCAACATTCACCACTCACCTGGTATCTTCTTCTGGAACTGATACATATTCTGCTATTGCTGCTGCTCTTGGTTCTCTGAAAGGACCTAAGCACGGTGGTGCCAACATCAAAGTCGTAAAGATGTTTGAGGATATGAAAGCCCATCTTAAGAACTGGGAGGATGAAGAAGAGGTAGGTAATTATCTTAGAGCCTTGTTACACGGTGAAGCATTTGATAATGCAGGACTTATTTATGGTATGGGACACGCTGTTTATTCTGTATCAGATCCTCGTGCCATTACCTTCCACTCCTTTGTAGAAAAGCTTGCTGTTGAAAAGGGCATGGAAAAGGAATACAACCTCTATGAATTGGTAGCAAAGCTTGCACCAAAGATTATCGCTGAGGAGCGCAAGATTTATAAGGGTGTTTCACCTAATGTGGATTTCTATTCAGGATTTGTTTATCAGATGCTTGGAATTCCAGGAGAGTTATTTACTCCAATATTTGCCATCGCCCGTATTGCAGGATGGAGTGCACACCGCATGGAAGAGGTTTGCCACAAGGGCAAGATTATGAGACCTGCTTACATGACTGTTTGCCCACATAAAAAATATATTCCAATTGAAGATCGTGTTGTAGATTAAAATAAAGCTTAAAAGAATTAATGCCTGCCACCAAAAGGTGGCAGGCATTCTTATTGTACTATACTAATCAAGTGATTAATCTATGTAGTATATGTCGTCAGTAAGACCAATTTTTTGTCTTTGTTCCTGAATTTTATTAGCCAATTCGTCAAGTGTAACCGCTTGAAGATCAAATGAGTTAAAGCAATCAATATATGTCATATAATTGTCAAGATAATCCTTATCTACCTTATAAATATCCACTCCATACCCATCTGTTGGTAGCTCATCAGCAAATTCCATTAATCCCAAGCCCTTAGTTGGAAGATAATAGGTATTTTCCTTATCCTCGGTGTAGATGTCTTCTCCAAAGCAAATTTCTTCATAACACATACAATAATCATCTGGCCAATCAACTTGTACTTCAGAACTACCATCATTCACAAATGTACAATTTCCATGGTACCAAGTATGATATTGACCGTCCTTATCTATATATGAAAAGCTGTATGAACTATTACCTGCCCCACCGGAACCTGAATCATACATTAACCCATTAAAATAATATATGTCATATCCACGTGTTAATGATGATATATCCCGAGGAGCATAGCAGGTACGAAGTTCGCCATCATAATTTTTGATTATGTAATTATATGTATTATTTGAATCATAAAGGGTACAATTGAATTTAAAAGAGGCAAGCATCTCATATTGACCATCTTTTCCTAAATCCAGGTACTTCACGTAAACATCATCATAGCTACATCTTTCACGATCAAACTCATCAAGATTATTATACAAAACATTAATCAAATCATTAATATTATACTTTGTTCCATCAGCTATATAAGAACAATTATAAATAGTTAGCTCACCTGTGCCATTTAAAAATGAGTCATACAAACTCTTTGTCTCTGAATCCAAATCAATTTCATCAATAGACTTAGGAAGCGTATAATCCACATGGCGTCTAATCTTTGTTCTGCTGCCATCTGCTGCAACATGGGTGCAGACTGATGCATCATGTTTTGGATCCTCCTTAATCATAGGAGAATCATCAAACTCTAAATGATAATACAATCTATTCGTATCTTCTTCTGACAATATAGGAATCTTTGTACCTTCGACTATTCCAGCACCTTTTAATGATTGAGCTAATAAAAATGCAGCGGAAAAATCCCCATCGTCAGTAACGTAAAAATCAATCAATGGACCTACAGCCTTAGCTTCCCAGCAAGCCGTTTCATACCCTGGTACAACATCTAGCTGCTCAGCAGATATTTGGAAATAGAAATCTACTTTAGGCGCAATTAGTGGGAACTTCGCTACTTTCAAAGTAGCCTTAGGAGCCACACCGCCACTAAATGTAACAGTAGCATTCCCATCATCCAATCCCTCATCTTCAAAATTAGTTACTATTTTATGTTCTTCATATTTTTTAGAATAGCCATTCTCATCAATACTTATTACTGTTCCAATTCTATCTTCTGTACTTATTGCTATTCCGATATTTTCCATTTCCAGGTCCGCATGGATTCCGAGTGCAAGCTCTATTTCAGCAATTCCTAAAGGAACTGGAATAGATGGCATATCAACTGCAAAATTAACACTAGCATCACCCATTTTTAAAACAGGTTTATACAGACACTCATAGTAAAGACCATCAGACTTGTTTGCATAAGCATATAGCTGAAAATCTTCTAAAGACATTTCGATGGTGACTGATTTTTCACGCTCTATTTCTTTACTGTTACCTTGTTTCTTAAGGCTTTCGACATAATCTTTTGTCACATTGTATGTTTCACAAAGATAAGAATAATCCTTGCCACCGATTTCAAAACCAGTAACCTTGAACTCAACATCTTTGCCATCAGATGAATTATTTTTTTTAGTTAGCTCACCTGTTACTGTAACTGTAGTTTTGATTCCCTTATCCTTCTTTGTAGATACAAAACTATAATTTGGCACATTTGAAGAATCTAAAACCTGTGCACCATCCTCAGTATTAATGGCATCAACATTAGACCAGTCTACATAGCCTGCAACCGTATAATCAGTTAATAAATCATCCAGACTCTGTGGCTTGGTAGTCAAGACATTGTAGATATTGCCGTCACGCTTTTCAATAGCGCTGATAATACCTCCACGTAGAACACCTACAGTATCCTTGTAGATTAGCTTTTCCCCAACAGAAGGCGCATCACCCTTTATTTCAATAAGAGCCTCTTCGGTTCCATCCTCATGGCTGGTGTAATAGGTCGCTGTCCAATCTGAGCCATCTACAACACCTTCAGCTGCCTCATACTTGGATACAGAAACGTGATAATCCTCTATTGTAGCAAGGGCTGTAAAATTTTTAATAAGCGCCTCTGCTTGAGTGCTGCTTAAATAAGCATCTTTAAACTTCTTTGATAGAACCCCTTTCTTTTCTACAAGGTCAAATCTGGTTTCTGGAGTATCTTCGGTTCCATCCAATAGATATTCACGGTAAGCAGGGCCAAGGCGGTCTACACCTTTAGCCACTGCATCCTTACCAGTGATTTTATTATCGGAATACTCTATAGAGTCCTCATAGTTAAAGGCTTCGTTGAGAAGTGCCATATATTCCTTTTCTGAAATAGCATCATCCTCTGAAACTTCTTCAAAAGCTACAGGCTCTATACCATCAAGAGATTCATTCCCTGAATTGCCTTTCGCCAATATAAATCCTATAATTCCGCCAATAATTAATACGCAAGCAATTATTCCCCCGATAATAAATGGCTTATTTTTCATCTATCAATTCCTCTGCCCAAATGGCATTATGTAAAATTAAAAGAACTTCTTAGGATTAATCTTGTAGCTTACCTTCTTAGTTCCTACATAATTATTCTTTCCTATAAGCTCAAAGGTAGCTGTTCCCTTCTTGTTATTCTTTGCAAAATGAGTAATCTGGTAGTTTGAAGAATTCACTGGTGTATTCTTTAAAGTAACTGTGATGTCACTCTTGGTAGGAACTACACCACTGTTTTTGTTACTGTAATCCTGGGCCTTTACTGTAACCTTCACTGAATTGATGTTGTATCCAATTCTAAAGGTTGTTGTGTAGCTTTGGCACTTTTCATAAGTACCAGTTCCAGTAATTGTTACACGTACAACTGTTCCAACAGGTACAGTGTATTTTGCATCCTTCTTAAGCTCCGCACCTGAAGCAAGCACTGTCTTTGTAGCCTTATTTTTGTATTTACCAGAAACTACAGTCTCATTTACCACATTGTAAACAACTGTAAATTCCCTATTCTCTTTAAGATTTACATTAAGTCTTGGGTTATAAACCTTAAGCTTTGGTACCCAATTGTTGGCTTTTTTTGCATAAACAACATCAGGGCAGGTTACATCAAAGGCTGTTTCAAAAGCAGCGGCCTCTGCCTCATTTGTTATGTTGTAGTAGCTTCCCTCAAGAATCTTATACACAACCTCCTTTGTGCCCTCGTACATGCTGTTGTCTTTGGCTGTGAATGTTATCTTAATCTCTGTACCAGCAGGATATTTAATGTTGGCTGGCTCCTTAAAGCTAGAGTCAGAGGAAGTCTTAACCTGATAGTACATTGAGTAATCGCTACTACCTAAAACTGTTCCATAATTGTCTGCAAGTGTATATGTAGCCTTCTTGTAGTTTACCTTCTTTTCATTGTAAATAGGCGCTACAACTGTATTTGCAAAGGCTGCCACACCAGCAAGGCCTGATGCCTTGAAGTATTTATTGTAGCCTGCACTATTGATTCCATAAACTGTAGCATCTGAAAGTTTTGTCTTTTCAACAGGAACGGTAAAGGTAACCTTACCCTTGTAATTTGTCTTTCCTGTAAATGTGGCAACACAGTTCATCTTGCCAGTATTCTTGTCCTTTACAAACTTTACGCTTCGACCTGTAAGGTAAGCATAGTCAACGCATTCATTTGTTGATTTGATATGTAAATATAAATCCGATGGCTTCTTGCCCTTATTAGCCTTTACCGCAAAGCTTGTGCTTGAAGCATTGCTATCAGAAATAGCAAGATCACCTGCTTTCTGAAGCTGAGCTAAATCTATTGGCTTAATCTCAAACTTCTTTGAAGCTGTACCGTAATACTTTTCACCTGTAAATATAACTGTTACTGTTGCATTCTTACCTGCATTGATGTTGTTTGCATAAGTTACTGTGTATTCTTTTGCATCAATATCAATAATCTCTTTTGCTGATTTCTTGTACTGAACAGTAATTGCTGGCTTTGCCTCAGTATCCTTCTTGTAAGTGAAGGTGGCCTGTTCAAGATTGATTACTACCTTGTTTGAAGCTAGCTTTTCAGCATTTTCAGACTTATCCTTGATAGTAAAATATTTCTTAATCTTTCCTGCATAGTTGCCTTTAAGGTTGATAACAAGGGCTGGTGCAACAAGCTTGCCTGAAGCGTTTCTCTGTTCAAAGGTTGCAGCCTTTGTATTGTTCTCGTAAGAAATAGTATAATCTACCTTTTCTTTAAGAGCCTTCTTGTTATAATAAACCTTAATATCTTTAGATTCGAAAGTAACCTTTGAGCCAGTGAATTGATGAGTTTCAGTACCGTTCTCGACCTTCTTTCCCTTATAGGTTACAACAAACTTGTCTTCATCCTCATCGGCCTTGACTACTTCATCAATCTCCTCATCCGCCACAACAAATGTAACGCTAGTCTGCTCACTTGTAGCTCCATCCTTTGTGGCCTTTGCTGTAATAACATACTCTCCAGCCTTGTTCAATAAAATTTCTGATTCATAATTCTGATTTGAAACAGTAGCTACACCAGAAATTGAATATGTAATTTCTGCATCCTCTGTTGTAGTAGAAATAGTCACTTTGCTATTTAATTCAGCAGGGATTTTGCCTGTAGCATCTGCCACAGATTCCTGTCCCCAAAGTGAAATTGAAGGAGCGTCAACCGTAGTAACTACAGTTGAATAAAGAGCCTCTACAACTGAGCTTGTAGCAACCTGATCTACCTTTGAGTTACTTGTAATCTCCACACCTTCCTTTGTAAACCAGCCAAGGAATGTCTTTCCTGCCGGTGGAGTAACTGTTGGAAGCTCTCCAAAAACGTCGCCCTTTACATAGCGAACTTCAGTCTTTGAAGCTGTACCACCCTTTGCATCGAAAGTGATGTTGTAAATAGGACCTTCCCACTTTGCGTAGAGGGTGATGTTGTCGTTGTATGGTGCAACATCAAGAATTCCCTTGCCGTCCTTGATATTTTCTATAGCGATAGCTGGCTTTGTAAATTTTGCATCAAAATACCAGCCCTTGAAATCATAAAATTCTCTTGTTGGGCTTGTGATTGTATATGGGGCATCAGCCTTAGTAAAGCCTGTAGGATTAGTACCATCTACAGTTCCACCATTTAATACATATTTGATGGTATTTCTGGTAACTATTTCAGGATGTCCATAATTTCTATATTTTTTTGTTTCATTAATAAAACTTTTTAGCGATGCTTCTGTAGTTGTACCCTTATTACAAACAAAATAATCTATGCTATAAACATCGTAGAAAACTTTTCTATCAAATTTCTGCAAATTATTACCCGGAAAATCAATTGATTTAAGACCTTCAACATAATGGAACGCCCAAGGAGTAATTGCAGTAATCGAAGCAGGCATTGTAAGATTAGATGCCTCTCCTGTAAAGTTACAAAATGCAAATAGTCTTGGAAATCTTCTCATTCCTTCTGGAAGATTAACCTCTGTCAAAGTATGTTTTTTACCACTGACGGTATTATGTGAAAACATTGAACCATAATAGTCGGTCCCACCTGAAAGATCTACATCTTTCGATAAAATAGTAACTGATGTAATATTTGTCGAACCAAAAGCTAAATCTCCTATAGTCTTTACATTTTCTGGAATAATAAGAGTAGTTAACTTTTTACATCCACAAAAAGCATTTTTTCCAATAGAAACAAGCGACTTTGGGAAGTCAACTGCTTCAAGATTCTCACATCCATAAAATGCACTATCTCCAATCTCCTTTAATGAAGTTGGAAAAACAATTGTTGTAATATCTTTGTTACTTTTGAAGGTCTCCTTATCTATCTTAGTCACACCTTCTTTTATAGTAAGAACGCCATTTTCAAGTGTATATTCATTACTTAAAGTGTTAAGAAGCTCCTCTTCGTCTGCTTCTTCCACTAAAAGTTCTTCTTCAGATACCTCTTCTTCAGCTGTCTCTTCTTCAGCTGCCTGAGAGTCTGTTGGCTGTTCGGTCACTTCACCTGCAGAAGTTTGGCTATTCTCATTTGCAGCAGGAAGCTGGTTTCCTTCTGTAGTCTGTGTCTGGTTTCCTTCTGTAGTCTGTGTCTGATTTTCAGCTGGCACTGTACTATCTGTGCCAGGTTCTTCATTTATAATATTCTCCCCATTTTCGGTCTGAATATTAGCGTCTGTTGTGTTCTCTGTCACTTCTGTTGTTTCAGCTGATTGCTGAAGTTCTGTAGCATGAACATCTGTCACAACAGTAGTGAAGGTCATCACTAATGCTAAGCAAAAGCTAAATGCCTTTCGCAAAGTCTTTTCCATTTTAGTACATCCTCCTAAATAATGCGTTTTCTGAAAACATTACAGTTCTCGCCGCTTTTTTATTTTAATTTGATTATATACCCCCCCCATTTTTTTAAGTCAACATTAAATTTAGAAGATTTTCCAAATTGTACAGACCTGCAAAAAACACATGCTAATAAACTTCATGTTTGCGGCTTATTTTTTATAATAAAAAACGAGTGAAATCCGAAGATTTCACTCGTTTCTACCCTCATCCGTCTGCTGCGCAGACACCTTCTTCTACGCTTCGCTCCGGTCGGCTCAAAGCAGAGGTCCACTGGACCTCTTTCGCCCCAAAAGGGGAAGGCTTTAGTATGCAATACCCTGTGCCATCATGGCGTCAGCAACCTTCTCGAAGCCTGCGATGTTAGCGCCTGCAACATAGTTGCCTTCCATACCGTACTTCTTAGAAGCATCATCACAAGCGTGGAAGATTCCTTCCATGATTCCCTTAAGCTTAGAATCAACTTCTTCGAATGTCCAGTGAAGTCTCTCAGAGTTCTGTGACATCTCAAGTGCAGATGTAGCAACACCACCTGCGTTAGCAGCCTTAGCTGGTCCAAATAAAACGCCAGCTGCCTGGAATGCTGCAACAGCTTCTGGAGTAGAAGGCATGTTAGCACCCTCTGCTACTGCTGTTACGCCGTTAGCGATAAGCATCTTAGCATCTTCTTCGTTAAGCTCGTTTTGTGTAGCACATGGGAGAGCGATGTCTACCTTGTACTGCCATACACCGTGCTCACCATTCTTCTTCTCATGATACTCAGCTGATGGACGAGCTGCAGCGTACTCAGTAAGACGAGCTCTCTTAACTTCCTTAACTTCCTTAAGAAGCTCAAGGTCTATTCCTTCTGGATCATAAATCCAACCTGTAGAATCAGAACATGTAACTGGCTTAGCACCAAGCTGATATGCCTTTTCAATAGCGTAGATTGCAACGTTACCAGCGCCAGAAACTGCTACTGTCTTGCCTGAGAATGAATCATTCTTAGCAGACTTAAGCATTTCCTGTGTGAAGTAGCATACGCCGTAGCCTGTAGCCTGTGTACGAGCAAGTGAACCACCGTAAGATAATCCCTTACCTGTAAGTACACCTGTAAACTCATTGCGAAGTCTCTTGTACTGACCGTACATGTAGCCGATTTCGCGAGCACCAACACCGATATCACCAGCAGGTACATCAGTATCAGCACCAATATGCTTAGCAAGCTCTGTCATGAATGACTGGCAGAAGCGCATGATTTCCATATCTGATTTGCCCTTAGGATCGAAATCAGAACCACCCTTACCACCACCGATAGGAAGTGTTGTAAGTGAGTTCTTGAAAATCTGCT
>SVER01000034.1 GCA_015057315.1 Pseudobutyrivibrio ruminis
CCCTTATTATAAAAAAATAAGTGCAGATGTCAGAGTTAATTACTCTCTAACAACTACACTTTTATGGTACTAAAAAAAGAGCTTTACGCTCTTTTTAATCTGTATTAAATAGCTCCACCTCTGACATAAATGGTATTGAGCTTGCAGCCCCTTGCTTAGTAACTGCCAGAGCTGCTGCCTTAGAAGAATTAATAAGTACCTCCCTCATAGGAAGCTTTTTAATAAGGCCAGCTACAAAATATCCTGTAAAGGTATCACCGGCTGCTGTAGTGTCTACCGCATCTACCTTAAATGCCGGCTGGTACAATTCCTCATCCCCATGATGATAAATGCTACCACCCTCTCCTAAGGTAAGAACTATCTTAGCATTGGAGTAGCTTGCAGCCATTGCAGATATAATGGTAGCCGGTGTAGTCATTCCTGTCATTTGCTGTCCCTCGGTCTCATTCAAAAGGAACACCGAAATCTTACCTAAATCACATTCCTCTAGCCTCTCATCATAAGGTGATGGATTTAAAACAATTGTCATGCCCTTTGCAAAAGCCTGATCTATCAAATATGGTAGCTCGTTAATTTCGTTTTGAAGAAGGATGATATCTCCAGTATCGAAATTCTTAAGAACCTCATCAACATATTCCTTGGTGTTCTTCTGATTGGCTCCACCAAACAAAACAATGCTATTCTGTCCCTTTTCATCCACCTGGATGATGGTGTGACCGCAACGTCCAGTGACTGTTTTCATGTAATCCGTTTTGATACCGTAGGTCTCGCAGGCATCATAAAAATCCAAGCCCTCTTCCCCAACAAGGCCTGCATGATAACATGCAATTCCTGCTCTTGCCAGGGCAACAGACTGATTAAAGCCCTTGCCACCAAGATTCAAACCAACCTCCTTGGCAAGAATAGTCTCACCCTCTCTAACAATGTGAGAAACCTGATACGTATAGTCCAAATTTAGTGAACCAAAATTCAGTATCTTCATAAATACCCCCCGTTAATAGCGCTCTACCTAATAAAATTAAATATGACCTACTAACAATAATCCTGCCAATCCATAGTATGTAATAACAGCCACTAAATCATTAACTGTTGTGATAAGTGGACCAGATGCAACTGCAGGATCTACTTTAATCTTGTGGAAGAATATTGGAATAATCGTTCCAATAAAGCTTGATACTATCATAGCAATAAAAAGTGAAAATCCTACGATTCCTGAAACCTTAAATGCTGCTACCCAAATGTACCCCTTCATTGCATGCAAATAAAGTGCTACAAAAAACAGTGCAAGTACACCTAAAATGAAACCGTTTGTTCCACCAACACGCATTTCCTTTAGGACAAACTTAGCCTTTTCCAGGCCTGAAATTTCCTCATCCATAAGCACACGAATTGTAACAGCGAGGGATTGTGTACCAACATTTCCTGCCATATCAAGGATAAGTGACTGGAATACTACAACAATAGCTACTGATGCAACTACCTTATCGAAAATGCCGATTACTGAACTGGTTACAAGTCCAAGTCCAAGTAATAGCAACAGCCAAGGAATACGCTTTCTGATACTTTCAGTTAAGCTTTCGTTCAAATCCTCTTCTGCTGTCAAACCAGCCAACTTGGCATAGTCTTCACCCATCTCATCATCTACGGCCTCGATGATATCCTGAGATGTGATAACACCAATAATCTCATCATTTGGATTAAGTACAGGAATCGAATCCTCAGCGTAATCCTTTAAATCTTCAATTGTCTCTGAAATAAGAGCATCAGCCTTAACACTAGGATAGCTGTGACTGATAATATCATCAAGTGGTGTGTAATCACGGGCAAGTATTAAATCCCTAAGCTCAATAGCACCATAATATTTGTTATCAGTATCCTCTACATAAATAGTGTTAATGTTGTCGTTATCCTTTGACTGAGAAATCAAAGAACGCATTGCCTGCTTTACTGTAAAGTTTTGCTTGATAACAATGAAGTTAGTAGTCATCATGCTACCTACTTCATCCTCATCATAGGAATTGATAAGTCTTACATCTGCAGATGCTTCCTTATCCATCAAAGAAATGAGCTGCTCTCTTTGAGCCTCATCTTCGATGTCCTCCAAGGCATCTACCGCATCATCGGCATCCATGTTCTCTAAGACATCTGCCGCCTGCTCAGGTGTAATCTCTGCTAAATATTCACCTACATCCTCAATATAAGGGAAAATTTCTGATAGACGTTCGGCACCAAGTATGCCGAATAATCTCCTACGGTCTTCTGTGTCCAGCGCCTCATAGGCCTCAGCAATATCATTCTCATGATAATCGTCAAGAGCCTCCATTAAAGCCTCTGCACCTAGATTAGAGCGTAGCAAATCGATAATCTCTTGGATTTTGTTATCCTCTAAAATCTCTTTTGTTTCCATGTTCTTTCTCCGCTATAAAAAAAGAATGTCATGTTCAGACGATGACATTCCTTGCACATGAAAACTAAGCTCTTTTATCTAAAAGAACAGCTACTCATCTGTATAATGAATGCCTCGTCGCAGCATAATCGCCCATGACTGTCTGATTTGTCCATAGCTGTTCTCCTTTCTTTTCTTGAATTAGAAATTAATTGTTTGAATTGTACACAAAAAACATAACATACAAAAAGGCTTTTTGTAAACCCTATTTTGCAAATAAAATAACTGTTTTTACAAATATTTTTTCTGTTCTGTAAAGCCTCGACCCTTAACCTCTGATACACGGCTAACAATAATGAATGCTTCTGGGTCGATATCATGTACGAGCTTTTCTGTCCTAGCAAGCTCTCTTGTGGATACAATGGAAAGTGTGATTTCAGTATCCTTCCCAAGATATCCAGTGCGACCGTATATAACAGTAACACCTCTATCAATATCCTGTAGGATTGCTCTTCTGATTTCTTCGCTCTTCTTACTAACTACCTTAATCTGTGTCTTAGCCTTACCAAGAATCAGCATTCTATCTAAAACATTAGTGTAAATAATAACCAGGATAATGCCATAAAGCACCAATGTTTTTTCCGTAAATATTGCCTGAAGAATTAAAATGCAGATATCGAAGGTCCACATCATACCTGATATTGGAGTTCCAAAATATTTGTTGAGAACAATTGGTGGGATGTCCATTCCACCTGTAGATGCACCAGTACGAATAACAATTCCAAGGCTGACTCCGATAATGATTCCGCCAAAAACAGTGCAAAGCACTATATCATCTGTCAGTGCAAAACGAGAAGCAAGCATCTCGGAAATATGTAATTCGATTGGAAAACAAAAACTTGAAAGTAATGTGTTGGCTGCAAATCTTCTGCCCATAATACGCCAGCCAACCAAAAATAGAATTGTATTTATAATAAATGCAACGTGTGCTGTTTTAAAACCACATAAATGGTGGAAAAACAAAGCAATACCTGTTCCGCCTCCTGTAATAAGACCCGAAGGCTCAATCAAAAATGCAACAGCAAGGGCATAAGTAAAATTTCCTAAAATAACAATCAGTGCTGTTTTTATTATCTGCTTCATTATTCCACCTACTTTTTAATTATTTATCGTTCATCTTAGCAAGCTTAGCGGCCTGGTCAGCTGCAATAAGTGCATCTAAGATTTCCTGGATATCGCCATCCATAATCTTATCAAGCTTATAAAGTGTAAGATTAATACGATGGTCTGTTACACGTCCCTGTGGGAAGTTGTATGTACGAATCTTCTCTGCTCTATCACCAGTACCAATCTGAGAACGACGCTCAGCTGCCTCAGCATCCTGCTGCTTCTGAAGCTCAAGGTCATATAACTTAGCACGTAAGAGTGCGAAAGCCTTTTCCTTATTCTGAAGCTGTGACTTCTCTGTCTGGCTATAGATAACGATACCTGTAGGATAGTGAGTAAGACGTACAGCCGAATCGGTTGTGTTGACACACTGACCACCGTTACCAGATGCACGCATTACATCGATACGGATATCCTTTTCATCAATATGAACATCTACCTCTTCTGCCTCAGGCATAACTGCTACAGAGCATGTAGATGTCTGGATACGACCCTGAGATTCTGTCTCAGGTACACGCTGTACACGGTGTACACCAGATTCGTACTTAAGGATAGAGTATGCTCCAGTACCCTTAACCATAAATTCGATATTCTTCATACCGCCGATACCTGTCTCATCAGCTTCAAGAAGCTCAACCTTCCATCCACGTGACTCAACATAGTGCACGTACATACGATAAATCTCAGCTGCAAAAAGGGCTGCCTCTTCTCCACCTGCACCTGCACGGATTTCTACGATAACGTTCTTGTCATCATTAGGGTCCTTTGGAAGAAGTAAAATCTTAAGCTCCTGCTCAAGTCTCTCTACCTCAACCTTAGACTCGTTTAGCTCTTCCTTGGCAAGCTCCTTCATCTCCTCATCTGTCTCTTCCTCTAAAAGAGCAAGTGAATCTTCGATGTTCTGCTTGTGAGCACTATACTGCTTGTATGCTTCAACGATAGGTGCAAGCTCAGCCTGCTCCTTCATAAGAGATCTAAATCTTGCATTATCATTAGCAACATCAGGCTCAGATAAAAGATTCATAACCTCTTCGTATCTCAAAACTAAATCTTCTAATCTATCAAACATAATAACCTCCTGTTTATAGATGTCCTTTAACTACTCTATTGTTTCCGGCCAAATCCTTAATAACTTCAACATCCTTGAAGCCGTTCTCTACAAAAAGAGCGTATACATCTGGCCCTTGATCAAATCCTATTTCTACCAATAGCCAACCATCACTGGCAAGATATTCTGCCGCATGACCTACTATCTGTCTATAGAAAAACAAGCCGTCCTCTGCACCATCTAAAGCAATAAGTGGCTCATGATCTTTTACTTCTTCTGCTAATTCTTTAATATCCTCTGTAGGGATATATGGTGGATTAGATACTATTGTATTGTATTTACCAAGTACTGGATTCCATAGATTCCCTTGTATAAAATCTATTCTGCCTGGGGCAAGCCTATTTCCGTTATCCCTTGCAACTGCAATGGCTTCATCAGAAATATCTATTCCTGCACCTGTAATCCCCTGTCCCAAAACAACAAGAGAAATAATAACACATCCACTGCCAGTACACAAATCCAAAACATGACTGCCTGAAGGAGTTACCTTAAGAGCCTCCTCCACAAGAGTCTCAGTATCCTGACGTGGAATAAGAACGTGTTCATTTACCCAGAAATTAATTCCCATAAATTCCTGTTCACCAGTAATATGCTGGAGAGGCACATGATCTGCTCTTTTAAGCAAGGCTTCTTTGTATTTAAACAAAGTAAGCTCATCTATTTCATCATTTTGAACAAGAAAATATTTGGCCTTAGTAAGCTGGCTGACATAAGAAAGTAAATACCAGGCATCTATTCTGGCGTCTATAATTCGTTCAGCTTCTAAGATTTTGATTCCTTTTTCTAGAGCCTGCTTATATGTCATTTGAAAAACACTCCTTATTTTTTTCCTGGAAATCCTTCCAATCAAAAACTGCCTCTACAGAAGCGATTCCAACCTCTATCATATCGTCATCCGGCTCCATAACAGTAAGCTTTTGAAGCCATAAACCAGGCTTAGAAAAAATATTAACAAAGGCATTATCATATCTGCCTGCAAGCCTGATGAACTCATAAGAAATACCTGCAATAACTGGTATGAGCAGCAGCCTGCATAAAAGCTTTGCCCACACATTATCAAAGGTAATGAACATAAAAACAAATACTGAAATTATAAAAACAATAAAAATGAAGCTTGTTCCACATCGCTTGTGAAAACGGGTGGATTTTCTAACATTATCCACAGTAAGTGGCAAGCCAGTTTCAACACAATTGATGCATTTGTGTTCTGCACCATGATACATAAAGGTACGTTTAATATCTTCCATTCTGGAAATAACCATTACATAGCCTATAAAAATGGCGATACGTATGATTCCTTCCACAAATGTTATGGCAACAGGAGATAAACCAAATCTATTTAAGCCTAGCGATATAAAATATGGCAATGCGAAAAAGATTGCAAGCGCTAAGACGAAGGATACAAAAAGCGTACCGCCCATCTCGGCCTTTTCTTTCTTTTCTCGTTTTTTAAGCTCCTCTTCTGTAAGCTCTGATTTAGGAACTTCGTCTTCGTCCTCGAAAAAGCTGGCAGAATACATAAGAGTGCTAAGTCCAATAACTAAGGAATCCACAAAGGATACCATACCTCTTATGATAGGGATTTTGTGCCATATATTATTTATGTCTCTTGTGTTTTTAACCTCTACAGCTATGTCATTATCTGGCTTTCTGACTGCAACGGCATATTTATCACCATTTCGCATCATTACGCCTTCCATAACAGCCTGGCCACCAATACCCGAATACTTCATTTTATTCTCCAATTAACGTAATAAAGGGCTGAGACGAATCTCAACCCTTAAGAGTCCAAATAACAAACTACTTTGCGTCAATGCCGTACTTCTTATTGAACTTGTCAATACGTCCACGAGCCTGTGTAGCTTTCTGCTGGCCTGTGTAGAATGGATGGCACTTTGAGCAAATTTCTACGTGGATGCTCTCCTTTGTAGAACCTGTTACAAATGTGTTACCGCAGTTGCAAGTAACTGTAGCCTGATAATAATCTGGATGGATACCCTGTCTCATTTTGTTCACCTCTCACTTAATAAACTTTACAATTTCCAACTGTAAGTAATAAATGCCGTTTAAATGCGAGGGACTCGCATTTCATCCCGATTAACAGCTTCACTAGTATAGCATGTCACTATTTAAATATCAAGTGCTGCAATTCACTTTCTATAAATTTTCCTCATTTTCTTTATTTTTCTTAAAGAAGTCCTCCAATTTATCCATCAATTCCCTTTTTGGAACAGATTTGAGAATATAATCCTCAGGCCTCATATCCACAGCCTTAACCACCAAATCCCTGTCATTTTTTCCAGTTAAAAATATAACCGGTATATTTCTGGTAGAAGGATCTTCCTTAAGCATGTGGAAAACTGTAGGTCCATCCATAGATGGCATTTCGTAATCAAGGAGAATCAAATCAATCCCGGAGTTTTCCATAAGCCAGTGAATAGCTTTGCCGCCAGAATCCAGCATTGTGATTTGATAGCGTTCCTTCATCCACTCATGGAGCATTCGCATATAGGTAATATCATCATCAATAATCAGTATATGATGTTTTCTTGCCGGAGCAATCTCTCCATTTAAAGCACGCTCCACAGTGGCAAGAAGAGCGTCCATATCTACAGGCCTGGAAAACCATTCTACTATAGCTGATTTTGGAATAGTCTCAATAGCTGTCTCATACTCTGCTTTCTCACCTACTAATATAACAAGTCGCTGCTGCTCAAGACATAGATTTTTCAGCTCCTTTAAAAAATCCGCCCCTCTAAGGGTGTAAATATCGTCATCAAGATAATATATAATAGGGTCTGATTCATCAACTGCAGATTCTAGTTGAAAAACGCTAGGTGCAACTACTACCCCTTCCATACCTGCTTCCTGTAGCTTTTTTCTTATGCCCATTACTGAAAAGCTATCCTTAGCACTTACAATAGCCACCTTACGTTTTTCCAATGGTGAATTAAAAAAATCCATTTCATGCCCTCCAACTACTGATTCAGCATATCCGTTGCAGTCTGTGCAACAGCCTCATAATCAAGCTTATTTAAGAATTCTCTAATCTTTTTTATTCCTTCATAAATATCCTCTGGAATGTCATACTCATCTAAAGTATTTAATAGCATCTCCGTAGAGGTATAATCTGACACATTAGCCATTTCTATTATTGAATATAATGCATCCTTTAAATCACTTTTTTCAAATGGCTTTTTAGGCGGCTTCGTTCCCTCATAATTATTTCTTATGCTTAGATATTCTTCAATCAGTTCATCATGATGATTATTAATATAATCTATATCTCCTGTCTTTCCTGCCTTTTCCAACGCCTCTGCCTTTTTAGAAATAGACATTTCACCAATCAGGCGAGCCGTGCTTTTAAGACCATGCACCTTGATTGTGTAGTTCTTTATATCACCTGCAGCCTTGTATTCATCCAGTTTTTTGGCGCTTTCATCTATTGTAGATACAAATATCTTGATTAAAGCCTGGCGTTCATCATCATTAGATACAATGGACTTATCATTTTTCACATCACTGATAGCCTTTTTTAGTATCTTCTTTTTCGGGATATATTTAAGCAGCATTTCTTCTAAAGCCTCAGCATCTATAGGCTTTGTCAGATAATCATCAAATCCCTTTGAAATATAGTATTCTTTTGCACCGGCAATTGCATTTGCTGTAAGGGCTATAACCTTTGTGTTCTTTCCCAGATATCCCTTCTTTTTAATAATATCCAAGGTTTCTATACCATCCATATCAGGCATCATGTGATCCATAAAGATAATGTCATATTCCTTTTCCTCTGCCCTGGTAATAGCTGCCCTACCTGATTCTACCAAATCAGGAATAAAGTCGTAGACCTTCATTAGATTCTTTGCAACTACAAGGTTCATTTCGTAATCATCCACCAACAGAACCTCTGCCTCAGGCAAAGAAGGGAATGTGTACTTATTACGCCTTTTATAGCTTTTTTTGATTCTCTTTTTGTAATCACCTATTGGCTCATTGGAGGCGATTCCCTGCTTTAGCACAAATGAGAAGGTTGATCCTACCTGATATTTGCTCTCTACCACAAGCTCACTTCCCATAAGCTTAAGCAGCTGAATAACAATAGGAATACCAAGCCCTGTTCCCTCAATATTCCTGTTGTGCTCTTCATCTATTCTCTTAAATGATACAGACAGATTTTTCAAATCCTCTTCCCTAATACCTATGCCTGTATCCTTCACCTTTATTTCTATTTCTATGGAGCTTTCATTTCTTCCAACCTCACGCATGGAAAAATCCACTTCACCAGCCTCTGTATACTTAACAGCATTGGTGAGCAGATTTGCCACGATCTGACTTACTCTTACATCATCTCCTAATAGTGTAATTGGAAGATTTTCATCTATATCCACCTTAAAATTAAGTCCTTTGGCCTTTGCTCTTGTTGAAGCACTTGAGACAAAACCACTTATCATTGTAGCTAAGTCATACTCCACCTCAAATATTTCCATGTGGCCGTCTTCAAGCTTGGAATAGTCTAATATTCCATTTACCTGTACCAATAATGATTTTCCTGCCTGCTTTATACTGGTAGCATATTCCACAATCTGCTCATCATTAGATTCCCTGATAATCATTTCATCCATTCCTAAAATGGCATTAATCGGGGTTCTAATCTCATGAGACATATTGGCAAGGAAGGTGCTTTTCGCTTTATTTGCTGCGTTTGCTGCCTCTGTCTGTTCATCAATTAATTTTACAAGCCATTTTACTACCAGCCTTGCAAATGCCATTGCTAACACCGTGGCTAATAATAAAGGAACAAAAAAATAAGCCGCAGATATGACAGCATCTTTTGACTTTAAGATGCCTAGTGTCATAACTGCGACTATAATTACTACTGCTTCTACAAATAACACAAGGGATGCTATTAACAGCATCATTCTTGTCCTAACAGATTTCATAGCTCACCCCATAATGTTTACGATGTAAATTAGTTCATAAGTATATCCATTATAGAAGCGTATACCTCATCACTTCTAACCTTCCAGTTATTGCAAAGGGTTTCTGCCTGCTCCTTAGAACCTACATGGAAGCTTAAATCCATTGTAGGTACATCATTTTCCGTAATGCGAAGCTGCACCACAAAGCCTCCCCTATCTGCCTTGAAATAAGTGGCTTTGTAGGAATTCTCCTCTCTCATAGAGATAGAATTAACTTTAAGATATTTGTTAATATCCTTGGACAATGCAGGAGAAATCTTCTCCTTAAATAACTCTAGAGTCTTCTGTCCTTCATCTGTAATAGAATATGTTGTATTGTTATGATTCGTCTTTGATAAAATCAGATTAGCTTCCTCGTCATCGCTTATAGCCTGCTGGGCTGTAAAGTAATCTGTTAAATTACCTTCTAAAAAGAAATCTGTAATCTGACTGTTACTAAGCGGGAAACCACTACGATGCAATAATTCCAGTATAGTAATCTTGTAAATCAAATTAGGTTCTGCCATGATATTCCTCACTATAAAAAACTTCAGTAAAGGTTATATTACCCTTTTACGAATAATCATATCGATATATTCGTCATTGCTCTTTGTATGGGCAAACATATTAAGGATTGTCTCAACAGCATCCTCTTTTCGTGCACCATTGATTGCTTTGCGCATGATTTCCATGGCATCAAGCTCTTTTCTAGAAAGCAATAAATCTTCTCTACGTGTACCTGAACCTGTAATATCAATTGCAGGGAAGATTCTCTTTTCAGAAAGCTTTCTATCAAGAATAAGCTCCATGTTACCTGTTCCCTTGAATTCCTCGAAAACAACATCATCCATCTTTGAACCTGTGTCAACAAGGGCTGTTGCAAGGATTGTAAGGGAGCCGCCCTCACGCATATTTCTGGCTGCACCAAAGAATTTCTTTGGCATGTGAAGAGCCGCTGGATCAAGACCACCTGAAAGAGTACGTCCTGATGGCTGTACTGTAAGGTTGTATGCACGCGCAAGACGTGTGATAGAATCAAGAAGAATCATAACATCCTGACCATGTTCTACAAGACGCTTTGCACGCTCGATAACCATTTCAGACACACGCTTGTGGTGCTCTGGGCTTTCATCAAATGTAGAATAGATAACCTCAACATTCTTGCTGTTTCTCATGGTATCCTTCATATCGGTAACTTCCTCTGGACGCTCGTCAATAAGAAGAATAATAAGATGCATATCAGGATGTGAGTAATTAACTGATGTTGCAACTTCCTTAAGAAGTGTTGTCTTACCTGCCTTAGGCTGAGAAACAATCATACCACGCTGTCCCTTACCAATAGGGCTCACCAAATCCACAATACGCATAGCTACTGAGCTGCGCTGTCTCTCTAATCTAATACGTTCGTTAGGGAAGATTGGTGTAAGATCCTCGAAATTAGGACGTCTGCAAGCTGCCTCTGGAGAATAATTGTTGATTGTATCAATAATCATAAGTGCTGCAAACTTATCTGTTGGGTTGTTGAAACGCTTCTTTCCAACAATAATATCACCTGTCTTAAGATTGAACTTCTTAATCTGTGACTGGGATACATACACATCATCTGTACCTGGCATGTAGTTGTCACAGCGAATGAATCCGAATCCATCACCCATAACCTCTAAAATACCACTGGCTGGCATAAGATTATCAAGTGGAATGTCAGCAGGGATTTCAGTACGTTCAGTTCTATCTGTTCTTTCAGCTCTCTCTGGACGTTCTGCTCTCTCTGGGCGCTCTACTCTTTCTGGACGCTCTGCTCTTCTAGGTCTTTCGGCACGCTCAGTCTTTTCTTCTCTTGCAGGTCTTGCTTTAGGAGCCTCCTGCTCGGAAGACTTATCAGCATTAGCACTTTCATTCTGCTTGTCTATTTCGTCCTGAGCAAGCATTGCCTCTACTAAATCGGCTTTTTTCATTGCGGATGTGCCTTTTATACCTCTAGCCTTGGCTAAATCGCGCAACACCGTCACCGATAAACTTTCGTATTTTTCTCTCATGTAAATCTCCTTAAAAAACAATAATAACTTCGTGGAATAAAAAAGCCGAATCGACTAACGAATTAACTTTGATAGTATTGTCATTATATACTCAAAATCTAATTCTGTCTAGATTTTTATCTATCTTTGCCGTAAATATATGTAGCAAAATATATCACACTAGCTATTATTACAATCATAGGTCCTGTTGCCATATCGGTAAAATATGAAACAAAAAGCCCTACTACACCAGAGAAAACACTAAATATCACTGAAAGATAGGTATACTCTCTATAATTATCGGAAATATTACGACTGCTGGCAGCCGGAAGAATCAGCAGTGCATTTATAAGCAGTATTCCTACCCATTTAATAGAAAGCATTACAAGTAATGCAATAAGTACCGCAAAGGCATCCTCCATGATACGCACCGATATACTTCTACTTTTGGCAAGTGTAGCATGGATGCTAATGGCCGTAAGCCTGTTAATGCTAATGCACCAAAATACAAGAATCACTACAAACAAAACAATCAGCTGTATTATTTCTGAAGCGGTGATAGAAAGTATATCACCTACAAGTATTGCTGAATAGTTAGCAAAGCTTCCGCCCCTTGAAAGAATTGCAAGGCCTAAAGCTGTGGCACAGCTGGCAAAAACTGATATCAGAGTATCAGATGAGCTGAGCCCTTTTCTGCTAATATAATTTAATAGCAGTGCAAAGCATATTCCAAATATAACCATAGAAATAGTGGTATTAGCAATCCCCATGATAACGCCTGCTGCTATTCCAGTAAGGGCAGAATGGCCCAAAGCATCACTAAAATATGCCATTCTCTTTTGAACAATCATTGTGCCAACCATACCAAATAAAGGGGATATAAGAAGAATGGCAATTGTAGCCCTAACCATGAAGGCGTATGAAAACATTTCACTAAACATTTGCAGCCACCTCCACTTCTCCTATAGCTCCCTTACCAAACACACGCTTAAAAGCATCTGACTCAAATACCTGCTTTGGCTTTCCTGCAGCTGTAACTGTCTTATCTATAAGTATTACATTATCTGCATATTTATATACATAATCCAAATCGTGACTAACTAATATAATCGCCAAATCGTGAGTCTCCTTAAGATACTGCATCTTCTCATAGAAATCGTCCATTCCGTTTTTATCAATACCTGAAACA
Source organism: Pseudobutyrivibrio ruminis (assembly GCA_015057315.1). GTDB lineage: Bacteria > Bacillota > Clostridia > Lachnospirales > Lachnospiraceae > Pseudobutyrivibrio > Pseudobutyrivibrio ruminis_D. The sequence goes on from SVER01000034.1 coordinate 12,824, forward strand.
GGCTCATCTAAAAGAAGCAAATTAGGAGTATCATGTACCGCCATGGCAAGAAGCACTCGCTGAAGCTGACCTCCTGACAATGTACCTACAGGCTGGTCTATAAGCCCATCAACATCAAACTCTGCCAAAGCAGCCCTTACATGCTCATGCTCCTTTTTAGTCTTAACCAAAATCGGCAACTTACCTGTAAAGCTTTGGAACATATCATATACAGAAAGTGGTGTTGTCCTGTCGATATTAACAGCCTGAGGAACATAACCTATGCGCAGTCCCTGCATTGTATTATCCATTTTATTTTTAAACTGGATTTCTCCTGTGTGAGGAACTTCGTTAAGGATGGCCCTTACCAGGGTGGATTTACCTGCTCCATTTCTACCGATTACAGCAGATATCTGACCGCAGTGGATATGCAGATTGATATTTTCAAGAACCTGCTGTCCCCCGAAGCTTACCCCTAAATCTTTAATTTTTATACAGTGGAAACCACATGGAATGATTTTTTTCATATTTTGTGTCCTATAAACTATTATGTATCAATGCATAATTCTTATTAAGTACAGTAATATAATCGTCCTTGTCATAAGTACCATGCACTAATGTTTCTAGATAAACTACCTTGGCATCTGTCTGCTCTTCAATAAGCTTACCCATTGCAGAGCCGTAATCGTATTCTGCAAATACCACCTTTACATTGTTATCCACTATCTCATCTATAAATGAGCTTACTTCACCAGCGCTAACCTGGCGTTCTTCATCTAAATCCATGGTAGCTACTACATTTGCACCAATTGACTGAGCTGTATAAGCAAATGCCTCATGAAGAATAGCAACATTTTCTCCTTTAAGGCCAGCCTCAACATCAGCCTTATCAATATATTTGCTTAAGTTATTATTAAAGATGGTGGCGTTTGCCTTGTATTCCTTAGCATGACTATTATCTACATTAGATAGTCCCTCTGCGATAGCCTCTATCTGCCCTGAGTATATATCCTCGCTCATCCATATATGACTGTTGAATTCGCCGTGATGATGATGTTCTTCCGAAGTTTCTCCATGAATATGTTCTTCTTCATCTTCCTCAGCTTCTTCATCCTCTTTTATGATTGGATAACTATCCTCTATAGCCTCAAAGGTATCTATAATAGTGAGCTTAGGATATGCAGCAATTACATCATCCAAATACCCTTCCATGCCACCACCATTTACAATCAACACATCACAAGCAGCAAGATTTTTCATATCCTCTGTTGTAAGAGTGTAATCATGTAAACATCCTGTGGTTGGCTGGGATAAGTTTTCCACAGTGACACCATCTATATCCCCAACCACGTTAGTGGTGGCAATGTAAATCGGATTACAGCTGGTCATTACAAGGATATCATCCCTTGCAACTTCAGTTTTATTATATTTTACATAAAAAAATGTGCTGCAAAAGCTAACAACACCAATTGATATAAGCAATAGCAGCACAAATAAAAACTTATTTTTCATTAATCAAGGTCCTCTACGTCTGTCAGACTAGCTTCGTTTTCGATTACCTGGTCTAAAAAGTCCTGGATTGTATCAAGCCCCTGCTTAGTCTGAGATGAAAATGGAACAATAATAGTATCCTTATTAGCACCTAAGCCTTCTCTAAGTATCTTAATCTGCTTATCAAGCTGACTTCTTTTGATTTTGTCAGCCTTTGTAGCGATAACTATTGGATCGTATCCCACGTAGTCCATCCATTCAAACATCTGCTTATCATTAGCAGATGGCGCATGTCTAATATCTACAAGCAAAAATACAGCCCTTATCATATCTGATGAATTCAGATATGTCTCAATCATCTTGCCCCATTTCTCACGCTCCTTTTCAGAAGCCTTAGCAAAGCCGTAGCCCGGCAAATCCACAACATAAATTTCATCGTTGATATTGTAGAAATTTATTGTCTGGGTTTTGCCCGGCTGTGCTGATACTCTAGCAAGAGCTTTGCGGTTCATAACCGCATTTATAAGTGAAGATTTGCCTACATTAGATTTACCTGCAAAAGCTACCTCTGGAAGGTCGTTTTTAGGAAGCTGCGATGTAGGCCCACATACTGTTTCAAGATTACATGATCTGATAACCATTACGCACTCTTTTCCTTCTTGTCTTCGATTGAAACAACGCTGCCTTCATCATCCTTGTCAATAAGAAGAAGATTGTTATCAACCATTTCTTTAGTGACTGTAATCTCTGTAATTGATTCGTCAGATGGTACATGATACATGTAATCCATCATAACATTCTCTACAATTGCACGAAGACCACGAGCACCTGTCTTTCTCTCGATAGACTTCTTAGCGATTTCACGAAGTGCATCCTCTTCAAAATGAAGCTTAACTCCATCCATCTTAAACAATGCCTCGTACTGCTTTGTAAGGGAATTCTTAGGCTCTCTAAGGATTCTAATCATGTCGTCCTCTGTAAGCTCCTTGAGAGATACATTGATAGGTACACGACCAATAAATTCTGGAATAAGTCCAAACTTAATGAAATCCTGAGGAAGAACCTGCTGAAGTAAATCATCAACCTTCTGCTTATTCTTATCTTTAATATCTGCGCCAAAACCAATCTGGCTAACATCTGTACGCTGTGAAATAATCTTATCTAGTCCTTCGAATGCGCCACCGCAGATGAATAAAATGTTCTTAGTATCGATAGCAATAGTCTCCTGCTGTGGATGCTTACGACCACCCTGTGGTGGAACATTTGCCACGGTACCCTCGATAATCTTAAGAAGTGCCTGCTGAACACCTTCACCTGATACATCACGTGTGATAGAAACGTTCTCAGACTTCTTGGTAATCTTATCTATCTCATCGATGTAAATGATACCGATTTCAGCCTTCTTAATATCAAAATCAGCTGCCTGTATAAGCTTAAGCAAGATGTTTTCAACATCCTCACCAACATAACCAGCCTCAGTAAGTGTTGTAGCATCTGCAATAGCAAATGGTACACCAAGTACTCTAGCAAGTGTCTGCGCAAGAAGTGTCTTACCTGAACCTGTAGGACCAAGCATAAGAACGTTACTCTTCTGAAGCTCCACATCGATGTCATCTGGATTTGCCATGATGCGCTTATAATGATTATATACAGCAACTGACAAAACCTTCTTAGCCTCGTCCTGGCCAATAACATATTCATCGAGGAATGCCTTCATGTCCTCTGGCTTTTGAAGATTGATTTCGATAGAATCTGTATCCTCAGTAGGACCAAAATCCTCTAATTCCTCAACAATTATTTCCTGACAAATGTCTACACATTCATCACAAATAAATGCCCCATTAGGTCCTGCAATAAGCTTACGAACCTGATTTTGTGTCTTTCCGCAGAAAGAGCAACGGATTTTATCATCGTTTCTTGCCATAACTACCTCATAAACTCTCTAATTAATAGTCCCCATTATTATATCGGATATTAACTAATTTTTCTTTGTAATAATTTCGTCGATAAGACCATAATCAAGTGCTTCCTTAGCATCAAGCCAATGATCACGCTCTGTATCTGCGCATACCTGTTCGTATGGCTTACCTGTGTTTTCAGCAAGCATACGGTTTAACTTTTCTCTTGTCTTTAAGATGTTCTTAGCAGCGATTTCGATTTCAGTTGCCTGACCCTTAGCACCGCCAAGTGGCTGATGAATCATAACCTCTGCGTTTGGAAGAGCAAATCTCTTACCCTTCTGACCACCTGCAAGAAGGAAAGCACCCATAGATGCTGCCATACCAATACAGATAGTAGATACATCACACTTGATGTACTGCATAGTATCATAAATAGCCATACCAGCTGTTACGCTACCGCCTGGGCTATTGATGTAAAGATGAATATCCTTGCTAGGATCCTCAGATTCAAGGAAAAGAAGCTGTGCAACTGTAAGAGATGCAGTAGTCTCGTTAACCTCCTCACCTAAGAAAATAATACGGTCTTTTAATAGTCTTGAATAAATATCATAAGAACGCTCACCGCGAGAATTCTGTTCAATGACATAAGGGATTGTTGCCATTATGTTGTCCTCCTGTAGCAAAATTTAGTATCTTTTAAATAGACACTAAGCCCGAGCATAAGCCCAGGCTAGTGTGTGACTTCGATATTTATTATATATATTTTGTGAGTCCCTGTCTTGCATTTTACAAAAAGTTAATAAATTCTTAACACTTATTACTCTTCTGTAGACTCTTTCTTAGTAGACTTCTTTGTAGTCTTCTTAGCTGGCTTCTCTTCTGCCTCTGTTGCATTCTCAGCATCATCAGCCTTCTTTGTAGCCTTCTTCTTAGCTGTTTCCTTAACGTTGTCCATGATAAGCTCGATAGCCTTCTCGATAGCAATATCCTTCTTCATAGACTCTTTCTCGTTCTCGCCAACAAGATTCTTAATCTGCTCAAGCTCCATGCCATACTGCTTAGACATTTCTTCAAGCTTAGCATCAACATCAGCGTCAGATGCCTCAATCTTCTCAGCCTTTGCAATAGCCTCAAGTACAAGTGAAGACTGTGTACGGCTAAGTGCATCTGGACGAACCTGCTCACGGAATGAATCCATTGTCATGCCTGTAAACTGCATGTACTGCTGAAGTGAAAGACCCTGCTGTGCCATGTTGTTAGCGAAATCGTTAATCATGTTCTCTACCTGATAATCAAGCATAGCGTCTGGGATTTCCATCTCTGAATCCTCAACGATCTTAGCGATTGCTTCGTCTTCCTGTGCACGACGGCCTTCTGCCTTCTTATTGTTCTCAAGACGTTCCTTAACAGAAGCCTTGTACTCATCAACTGTCTCAAACTCTGTATGATCTGATACATATTCCTCATCAAGCTTTGGAACATCCTTACCCTTTACTTCGTGGATATGGCACTTGAATACTGCTGGCTTACCTGCAAGGTCATCTGCCTGATAGTTCTCAGGGAATGTAACCTCAACCTCAACATCCTCACCAGCCTTGTGACCGATAAGCTGATCTTCGAAACCAGGAATGAATGAACCTGAACCAAGTTCAAGATCATAATTCTCACCCTTACCACCTTCGAATGCTACGCCATCAATGAAGCCTTCGAAATCGATAACTGTTGTATCACCCTTAGCAGCCTTACCAGTCTTTGTAACTGTACGAGCGTTTCTCTCAAGCTCTGCCTTAATTGTGTTGTTAACCTCTGTAGCTGTAACCTTTGAATCAACCTTTGTTACAGATACGCCCTTGTACTTACCAAGCTTAACTTCTGGCTTAACAGCAACTTCAGCTGTGTAGATGAAATCCTTACCCTTCTCAAGCTGAGTAATATCAATCTTAGGCTGTGATACGATATCAAGCTTAGACTCATCATAAGCTGCTGGGTAAGTATCCTGCATAATGATATTAGCAGCGTCCTCATAGAAAATCTCTGCACCATACATCTTCTCGATCATGTGCTGAGGAACCTTGCCCTTTCTAAAACCAGGAACAGAAATGCTGTTCTTCTGCTTGTTATATGCCTTTGTAATAGCCTTCTCTAGCTCAGCTGCATCAACTGTGATTGTAAGCTTAGCCATGTTCTTCTCAAGATTTTCTACCTGTACGTTCATTTACTAATAATCCTCCTCTAAAATATATATAGGTAGACTAAAAAGTCTTTCATGTACGAATACTTCGCAGACTGACTGATTATATCAGACTTAACCTTCATTTTCAATAGCTGAAATCATATCAATTCTCTGCTGATGTCTTCCACCACCTTCAAACTCTGCTTCTAAGAAGGATTTTACAATATCCTTAGCAAGTTCAGTGCCAACGATTCTAGCTCCAAAAGCAATCATATTTGCATTGTTGTGCTGTTTCATGAGACGAGCTGTTGCTGTATCTGAGCATACGCCACATCTGATTCCTTTTACTTTATTGGCTGCAAGGGAAATACCTACGCCTGTTCCACAGATAAGTACGCCGCAGTCCACCTCACCAGCTGCTACCATATCAGCAGCCTTCTTGCCGTACTCAGGATAGTGACAGCTTTCGTGTGAATCTGTACCGATATTGATTACCTCATGCCCAAGGCTTTCAATATACTCCTTTACCTCAAATTTTAAATCTGTTGCTGCATGATCATTTGCAATTACAATCTTCATTTTAGATTCCTCCATTATTTCTTTAATTTTATTATTGATTATCCAATCACATTATCAAGTTCCTTTATGTCCTCTACCTTTGCAACATAGCCATCTACAGATTTACCGTAGCCGTAGGCAGCCCAGATAAAATCTACCCCTGCATTGTCGCAGGCATCCTTGTCACCCTGTATGTCGCCAATGTATACCGGCTGCTTGATATTATTCTTAGCCACTAAGCCTTTAATGTTATCTGCCTTGCCAAGACCATTATCACCATAGCAGATGAAATCAGTGAAAAGATAGCCCAGCTTGCTTCGTTCAAGGAAGGTTTCAATATAGCCAGACTGGCAATTGCTTACGATGTAAAGCTTAGTACGCTTGCTAAGCTTTTTAAGAGTATCAGCCAGTCCAGGATATGTGGTATCAGCAGTGCTTTCTTCCAAATCCTTCATCTCATATTCCTCACAAAGCTTCAAAGTAGCATAGCGTCTATCAGCATTTTCGTCAGGGATACATGCATCAGCAATATCTGTCATAGTCTTTCCAAAAAGCCCTTTTAGTTTATCCTGGGTAAACTTCACATCATATCCCATATCCTTGCAGGCCCTTTCCCAACTAGGCGCAAACACTGGTGTATTATCCCAAATAGTACCATCCATATCAAAAATTATTCCATCGGTGTAAATCTTATCCATAATCAATTCCTATCTTTCTACATTAACTAGGTGTTATTTTAATACATTTTCAGTATAATTGATACAGATTTATCAAAGGACGGAATTAATATGACAAATGATGAACAGCTTTTATATAAGAGATTAATAGAGCTTTCAAACAGAGCTTATCAAAATAACATATACACATTTAGCGACTTTCTCAGCCTAAGCCAGCAGGAGATTCTTTACCAGGCTGCAAGGGACAAGGCTTTTGCTCCAATAAAATACGATTTGTTTGGCGGATACAAAAACTGTGAAAGGCAGATGGTTCGCTTTGGAAGCGAAGCTGATTTTGGCTATGAAGTGGATTTTCCCATCAAATGCATTAAGGTAGAACCACTTGCGAAAAAATTTGCCAAAGAATATACACACCGCGACTATCTCGGTAGCCTTATGAGCCTTGGCATAGATAGAAAAAAGTTCGGCGATATCTTTGTGGATGGCATGGATGCTTATATCTATGTGGATGAAGCTACTGCCGACTATCTTATGGAAAACTTTGTATCTGTAGGCCGTAATTCCGTAAAATGCAGCTTTAGTCAGCTACCGGATTCATACATAAAGGCAGCTCTAAAGGAGGCCACCATCCAGGTAGCATCCCCTAGAGCTGATGCTGTCATTGCCAAAATATATAATCTTAGCCGTAAGGATACCATTCCTTACTTTACAGAAAAGAAAGTCTCTGTAAACGGACACATTGTAGAAAACAACGACAAACTCCTTGCCGCCGGTGACACTGTATCGGTCCGAGGTTTTGGTAAATTCAACATACTTGGTGAAGGCGGCCTATCTAAAAAGGGCAAGCTTAACCTTACTGTAGAGGTCTTCGGCCGTTAGCCTTTCCCTTGATTTGCTACCTTTTACACCTCATCCGCCCTAACGGGCACCTTCCCCTCAAGGGGAAGGCTGTGAGTCTTTTGATAAATTTTATAACCTAGAAGAATGATAGCTTCTAGGAATCTTTTTAGTATAATTTGTGGTTCTTCCTTCCATTTTAGGACAGGCTTTACCATAACTGAGCGAATGCCAGCACGATTGGCGCCCCATACATCTGTGAGAATCTGGTCTCCTACAAAGATGGTATTTGTAGTGTCTGTGCCCATTTGTTCCATAGCCTTTTTGTAGCCAGCTGCACCTGGCTTGCCAGCCTTGTAGATATAGGTACAGTATGTGACAGCCTCCTTAAATGTCTTAACTCTAGGCTCCTTGTTATTAGATAAAAGAAGGGCCTGAAAACCTATTTCATGCAGTTCCTTAAAAAGAGCTTTTGCCCTGTCATCTGCAGGGGTATTGTGTGGTACAAGTGTGTTATCTACATCAAAGATTACACCTCTGTAGCCCTGCTCATATAGTTTTTTAAAATCGATAGCGTATGTGCTATCTACATAGTCCTTTGGATATAAATTTCTTCTACTCATAGGCTCGATTTTAACACAAAATAAGGGGCATGAAAACCATGCCCCAAAACTTGCTTAAAACTTACTTTATTAAAGTTTTCTCTTTCTAGAGAATGTAATAGCACCAATTGCTGCCATTATAGCTGCCATAGCTCCTAATATTGCCACGATGAAGCCTGTCTTTGATGATTCTTCCTTTTCATCAATAGCCTCTGGTACAGCTTCTTCCTCAATATCTACTGTATCCTCTGACTCTAAAGTTTCCTCTTCTTTAGATGTATCCTCTTCTACAGTTGAATCAGCAGTATTATCTTCAGATTCAGTTGTTTCTGTAGTCTTATCATTTGTAGCCGCCTTAGAATCTGTAGCCTTTGAAGTCTTTGGCTTATCAGCTGTAGTCTGATTTCCTGCAAGTGGTGTAGCTACATCTGTTATTGTTGTAGTCTGGCCTATTGTAGCCGCTGCAGTATTGTTACCAGCGCTACCTGGTGTAGATGGCTTATCTGGAACCGATGGCTCATCTGCCTTCTTTTCAAGGTCAGTCTTAATTACAGCAATCCAGCTAAGGACTCCATCAGGATTACCTGTCTTTGAAACTGATACTGTAACCTTTGCAGCCTTTTCAAGTTCAAACTCTACTGTCTGCTGATTTGTTACATCGCTGGCTTTCAATGTAAAGTCCTTTGCAGCGATTTCACCATCATCTGTTGAAACTGTAATCTTAAGCGCTCTTGTGGTATTCCACCACTCTGAGAATCCAAGGTCAACAGCATATTTGCCTGCTTCTAAATCAAATGCGTAATCAATATTCTTGTTGCCTCTTGCCCAGAATCCATGGCCCCAAATATCAGAGCTTGCATATTTTACTCCAAGGTCATCTGTAAAGTTGCCAGTATATCCAGCCTTATTATCTGATGTATAAGCCTGATCCATAGCATCGTTTACAATCTGCTTGCCCAGTTCATCCTTAACTGTATCATAGAATGAACTGTCGATTTTTTCCTCTGTATCTGCTGCAGCGCAATCAAAGAAGTAAATAAGCTTGTCATTTACAACCTGCACTGTAGCCTTAACAGTTCTGCCATTAGCAAGATTTCCAACAATTTCAAAATCCCCAATAGCATATTCACTACCTGCAATCTCATCCCAGGTTACTGCTACAGCTTCTTCTGTATCAGCTCCTTCATAGCGTATCTCTATTTCTGAAGGAAGCTCCTTCTTGAGTGATGCCAGGTTGTTTGCCTTAGTAGGAAGCTTGGTTACTACTGTAAATGGCTTAAGAGAATCATAAACTGATAAATCCCAATCAGAATATTTTGAAATCTTAATTCCTCCATCTGATGTAAATTCTATTGGAAGCCATACATATCTTGAATCACGAAGGAGATATCCCTTGTCAGGATTCGCCCAGCGGTCTCCCATATACATGTATCTGCCTTCACCTAAGTCAACCACACAGGTGCTTTGTGTATCATAGGTTGTGTTAGCGCCATCATCTGTACATGGATTTCCCATTACAGTCCAATCCCCAAGCATTGAATCTGCCACTGCATACTGAGCAGCGTTTGGAGCCCAGCCTGTGCAACCTGATGTGATGATATAGTATTTGCCATTTCTCTTGAATGGTGCTGGAGCCTCACGGCTTGCGCCAACGAAGTTTACTGTATAATCCTTACCTTCAACGCCTACAGGATTTCCATTTTCGTCCTTGCCACTCTTTGCAAGTCCTGTGTAGCTATCGTTAAGCTTAGCGATGTACATGTTAGCGTTTCCGTCTGATGAATAGATTACATAAGCAGTTCCATCATCATCCTTAAACACATTCATATCACGAACATGTCCGTTCTCACCATCCCAGTTTTTATCATAACCAGTATCTGTGTGAAGCAGATATGTTCCAAGAAGCTTGTATGGTCCATTAACAGAATCAGCTATAGCAATACCAAGCTTTGCCTTAGCATAGTTAGATGAAGAATCTGTAGAATATGGACTATTTCCATCTGCATGGAAGAATAATACATACTTGCCGGTCTTATCGTTATATAGCATCTTTGGACGCTCAATTACGCAACCTGTATCAGAACTTCCTGCCCACAAATCTGTATAAATCTTCTTTTGCTCATCAGAAAGCTCTCCATTATTTCTACCACCATATAATGCCTTGAAGTAGTCATTGTCAAAATCTGCCTCTGACGTCATTGTGCGAAGAACAAGCCCCTCATCTTCCCAGTTGTAAAGGTCTGTTGAGCTATACATGTGAACACCTGCACATGGTCTGTAATCGTTGGTCTTATCCTCTCCAATCCAGTAATACTTAGTTACACCATCTACAGTAAGCTTTTGGATTTGTCCACCGTGAGCTTGAATTACATTACCATTTGTATCTGTAAATACAGCTCCTTTCGCACCTGTAAAGGATGTATATGTTTTAATTTCCTTTTCGGTCTTTGTCTGATATAGCTTGATTTCTGCAATGTTTGCACACTGTCCATCTGCTGGCTCGTATTTGAAATATCTATACTTGCCACCTGTTCTTTCAAACTCATCTGCAAATACTGTTGTAAGCTTATCAGCCTCTGGTGCCTCTGTAGATGAAATCTCATGGAGCAATACATACTTTTCACCATCAACAGAGCCATAGAAAGCTCCACCAAGCATTCTTGATGTGTAGCCCTTTCTAGGAGCAAAGGAGAACGCCTTAATATCGTATTCCTTACCTAAATCTACAGTAAGATATCCACCCTCTAATCCATCGAAGAAAGTGCTAAGATTTCCATCGATAGTCTTATCTACATCTGCATTCTTATCATTGTTCCATGGAGTAGAGCCAGATAGCATATCATCTGAAAGCTCGATTTCTTCAAGCTTAGACATATCATGGTCTACTGCTGGCTTGTCATCTGTGGCCTCACCGCTTCCCTTACCTGAATAGTGAACCCCATCAATGATGTATGTTGTGATTGAGTTAGCAAGAAGATTTGCATATACTGCTGCATCATCAACACTTACTGTGATTGAATCAGTATCTGATACATCTGCCCAGTTTTCACCATCAGCAAGGCTTCCGCTTGTTCTTATAGCTGTTACCTTAGTAGCTGCTGTAAGCTTATCAAAGCCTGAAAGGTCAAGCTTTGCCATCTTGTCAGTCTTAGCTGAATTGATTGCAACCACAACAAGCTTATCTTCCTTAGGGTCATAGGCTGCAAGTGTGCTACCATTTGCGCCAATAATTGTCATGCCAGGTCTTATGTATCTTGTGTACTGTCCAAAGCCATAATATTTCTTAGAAAGAATCAGCTTTTCATTGTCATGGTCTGCTGCTGCAACGCCCCAATATCCATTAGCAGTTCTAGACTTCCAAGCCTTTTCCATATCAGCTGCATTTAGATAATCATTGTCAGAGCCCTTCTTTACCCAAGCCTGACCTGCTTTTGAGCTATCCACATGCATATCTACAGCATTCCACATAATCCAAGCTGTGCAATCCAAGCCCTTAATATCTGTTGCGATTCTTCCGCCAAGTCCAATAGCTGCTGACATTTCACCAGCGTTTGAGCCACCTGTAAATGCACCGTCAACCTCTGACATCCAAAGATTTTCCTTGCCTGCAGCTGCAGTCTTAGCAAGCTCAGTTCTCTTAGAACCACTGTAGGTATGTGTATCAATACGTGTAACAACATCCTTTGCTTCATCTGAAAGGGCATTGTAAGAATCGATAGCTGTATCGATAGATGTCTCGTCAGAAGCAGATATAATCATATCGATGCCCTTCTTCTCAAGTTCCTTGTTAAGAGCAACGATGATTCTTGACTGAGATTCACCAAGGTCAAAGTGGCAGCCCTCCTGCTTGTTTGAATTTGCCTGCCAGTAATTGGTGTAAGGCTCGTTCATAGGAGTTGTGCTCTGGAATGATACTCCATTATTTTCATTATTGATGTGTTCTATAACATCTGCCATGTAGCAGGCAAATGCATTAACACAATCTTCTCTGAGGTTGTCCTTGTTTGCATCAGTATTTCCTGATGAACAGCCACTGACTGTCATGAAATATGGTGGTGAATTAGAAAATGCCTCTGCAATGAAGTCATCACCAGATGCCTTAGCTGCTGCAATAAGGATATTTAACTGATTCTGGTCAACTGACCAATCATAGTTCCATGCATAACCAGAAGTCTTATCAGCTCTGTCAAACTTATCCTCATAGTAGCTAAGCTTATGCTTAGTTAAATCCATCTTAGTTACATCCACACAATAGCCAGGAACCCCTGAATCTGAGCGGATGATGTGGCTAGGATGATTCTTCTCATCCGGATCATCACCACCACCTACATTGTAGCGGCCGATGTTAAGGTTAAGTCCCTCATCGCTAAAGAATGCCTTTGCGGCAGCCTTTGTTAGAGGCTCGCTGTAACCTAATCTGTTTGCCCACCAGCAAAGTGATGTACCCCAGCCCTGGAACTCACCAAAGCCATCTGCATCTGTATCATTAAATCTGGTGTTTGTAGAAGGTGTAAGCTTAATCCTTGTATCGTATTCAACATCAGTTGAATTTGCTGGCTGCGAAGTACCAGAAATCATAAGGCCTGAAATAACAGGGTCAGAACTTCCTGCCTTCTTTGTGATGAAATGAACCTCTGTAGTCTTAGCTACATTTTCAATTTCAAACTCAATAGTTGCCATTGTTCTAGGAGTGCTACCTGATACAGTAACCTCCTTTGCCTTAGAAGTAACCTGCTTGCCATCATCATCGGTGTATGTTACATAGAAGCTCATTGGTCTTGTAACGCTCCACCATTCATTGTAGATACCGGTTGCCTTGTAGGTACCCTTAGCAAGTGGCACTCTGTATTCGCAATCCTTGCCGCCTCTTGCCCACCAACCGTCTGAATATACATCATCAGCGTCTGAGTTGTAGCGACCATCATTTGTTTCACCTTCATTTACGATACCCCAGCTGCCTTCTTCGTAAATCTGGTCTGGGCTATCATTTAAAAGCTTATGCTTCTTGTTAATCTCCTCATATTTAGAGCTTGTGTTTGCGCCTGAATCAATGAAGTATAGAACATCATCTGGCACCTTTATTTCTGTAGGATCCTCCTCTGGCTCCTTAATTCCGTAGTAATCCACAAGTGCCTTGTACTCTTCTGTTGTGATGTTAAGCACTGCGCCGTGTCTTGGAGCCTTTGGCAGATTGTAGCTAGAAGGCTTTTTGAATTCGCCCTTTGCCAAATCTGTTGTAACGACAGGAGCATATCCACTTCCACCAAAGTGGTCAAGAAGAACGCACCATGTATCCTCAGAGGCATCATCGCTGTTTAGCTTATAGGATGTAGGACCTTCTACACCACCGATACCCTCTAATGAGCTGGATTCTACCTTTGTCCATGTGCCAAATAGGCTCTTAGAACGTTCCATATATACAGTAGAGCCTGTAACCTTTGTTCCATCCTCAAGTGTAGCGTTGCCCTCGTTCTTTGATATTCTGTATAGATATCCATCGTTACCGGCAATAATAGTTGTATCGATAGTAGACGCCGTCTTTCTATCAATCCAAACCTGAGGCTTTGTAAATGTATTGAAATCTCTGGTCTTGCTGTAGTAGATTCTCTGCAGGCTGTAGTTATCACTAGCCACCTTTGATGCCCAGAATACTACATATTCACCAGTAATCTCATCATAATATGCCTCTGGTGCCCATGTACATCCAGCATCAATGCTGTCTGTAAGAGTTACCATAGACTGCTTGCTCCAGTGAATCAAATCATCTGAAGACCAAACCATAATAGCCTGGCTACCAGCGTTCTGTGCTCTGCCCCAGTCACCATTTCTTCCGATGCTAAGGTCTGTTGCTATCATGTAGAATTTATCCCCTTCGTGGCTTCTCATGATATAAGGGTCTCTTAAGCCCTTCTCACCCTGCTCAGATGTAAGAACATATTTACCTTCATTTAATTCACTGTAATTAAATCCATCCTCTGATGTGGCAAAATATATGTTTTCCCCACTAACAGTGTTTCCTGTAAAATATGCAAACAGATAATCAGTAGTCTTCTTCACAGATGGCTTTGCCTTAACTGTAACCTGAAACTCCTTGGTCTTTTCGTCCCCATCAAAGCTTAAGGTTGCAGTAAGCTTAACCTTTTCATCTGATGAGCCACGCTTAACTACACCAGCTGGTGTGTCTGCATAACCATCGTTCTTAGTAGCCTTATCAGTGATTACATCTGTATTATCAGACTTCCAGGTAATCTTAGAACCATATTTACCCTCTGATGGTAGGGTGATGTTGCCACGGATATCTGATGCATTGAATATCTCAAGAGCATCGTAATCAGCCTGAAGCACATCATCAATAACCTCTACCTTTTCTACAAGCTTGTCCTTCTTAAGCTGGTAAAGCTCCTTCACCTGCTCTGATGTCATTGCGCCACTATAGATATTGTAATCATCGATGTAGCCTTCAAAGAATTCCCCATCGTTCCAGTTTCCTTTACCAATCTGAAAGATGCTAGAATCTCCAAGCAGCTTAGCCACATCAATATCATGGGTGTAATCTGACTTAGAACCAATGCAATCACCATTGACAAAAACTGATGTGCCATTCTTGCCAACTACAACTGTTACCATCTCCCATTTCTTAGAACCGCCATTTGCTGTAAGCTGAGATGGTCTAGCCTGATTATTTGAATTGTATCTTTCTACCAGCTTGCTAGAGCCTGAATCGAGAACACCAATATACTTTTCGCTCATATAAGACTGTCTATTAGTGTTTGGTGCTGCAAATAATGTCCAGGCATAATTAGAACTATCCACCTGGCGAAGGTAAGAAACTGTAAATTCATCCTTCCCTGTAAGGAGACTATCTCCATTTTCTTTTGTTACTTCTAGATAGTCACTTTTTCCATCAAAGTGAGCTACGTTTTTGATTAAATCTGTGTCCTCAACTGTAACACCGTGATTAATCGCCTTAGCTCCTTCACCTGAAAAGCCTGAAGCTTCATCATCGAAATCAAAGGATGCGATAAGCTTAACTTCAGCTTTCTCCTCTTCTTTCTCTTCTTTTTCAAGTACTTTCTGGTCTTTTTCTAACTCTTCTTTTAACTCTTCATCTGCATTTTCGTTAGAATCTTTTTCAGATTCGTCTAAAGCTTCAGCTTCAGATTCCTCCAGTTTCTTTTCCTCTTCAGCTTCTACTACATCCTCTGGCTGTTCCACAGTCTCTTCTTTTGAAGCTTCTGATTCCATTCCTTTCTGGTCTTCAAGAATTGTTTCTTCGTCCCGTAGCACGCCTTCAGCATTGGCTATCATGGAAACATCATTTCCCACGGTAGTAAAAGCCATAGCAGAGCATAATGCCACAGAGGCAATTCTCCCTTTAACCCCTTTCATACCATTCCTCCATTTCTTGTAAATAATGTGACTAATGTCACCCCCATACTTCTATCTTATTGTTTTAAGGAAATATGTAAATACAATTTCTTTCACAAATTTTCCACAAATTATCGTAAAATTTTACCCCTTGACAAAATTAGTTTTACTAAAACCAAGTAAATTTTTATTAAATCAATAATATCTTTACAATTGCAAAAAATGGCATAAAAAAACCTAGGTCACATGACCTAGGTATAAATCAAATAATATTAAAGTGAAAAGTCTTCAGTAGCTCTTGTCTGAGCAGCTTCACCAGTAACCCCTTTATTCTGAACAAAATACTGATAACGATGAATGGCTGTATCCTTCTTCATATCACTAACAGCCTTTTCAACATCCAGATTCTTGATATCACTGTCAGCTCCCTTAAGCTCATGAACTTCATCTGGCTTATACTGGCTGGCGAAATCATAGGAACCAAATGTCTGACTGCCTCTTGCCTTTGCAATCTCTTCATCGGAAATAGAAACCTTAACAGACTCTTCTTCTACAGCTGGTGCCTGTTCCTTAATTTCCTCATTAGCATGAATACCAAACTCAGCATTAAATCTTATTGAATTTTGATCATAAAACCCTACTGATGGGCGAATTCCTGATATATTCATAAACACACTCCATATTTGCTTACATTATTAATATCGTAGATTTAAGCAAATACTTAACCCCTTTATAACAATTTAAAGCTATTTATCTAAAACTCGCTTTAATTCATCCATGAATGTATCAACATCCTTGAACTCACGATACACTGAGGCGAAGCGTACATAGGCAACAGGATCAACTGTCTCAAGGTGTTCCATTACAATCTCACCAATCTTTGTACTAGGGATTTCTTTCTCCTCAAGAGAGAAAATCTCTGTTTCGATTTCATCTACAACCTTTGAAATCTGAGCTGCTGAAACTGGACGCTTTCTGCATGCGATAAGAACACCCTTTTCAATCTTAGTTCTATCGTAAGGCTCACGGTTATTATCCTTCTTTATAACAATAAGAGGGATTGTCTCAACCTTTTCATAGGTAGTGAAACGCTTGCCACATTCTGGACAAGAGCGACGTCTTCTTATGCTAGTATTATCATCTGCTGGTCTTGAATCGATTACACTGGTATCATTGCTACCGCAAAATGGACACTTCATAACAACCTCCAATAGTTATTTTTCACGACACAATATCTAGTATTATCTTAACAAAACAGACACAAGAAATCAACTAAAAAAGGGCTCCCGCCAAAATGCGGGAACCCTTATGGTATTTATATTTTATGAATATAAATCTACAAGCTTCTTAAGGTGAGCATATCTCTCCTTAGCTGTCTCCTCGTTAAGAGCGAAGAGTCTGTCAGCACGCTCTGGGAATGCCTTCTTCAAACGTGAGTAACGTGTCTCGTTTGCAAGGAAATCCTGATACTTGCTGTAATCACCTTCCTTAGAAGTAAGAGTGAATGGATTCTTTCCTTCCTTCTTAAGGTCTGGGTTGAATGAGAAGAGGTTCCAGTAACCTGCTGTTACAGCTGCCTTCATCTCATCCTGGCAGTGGTTCATACCACCCTTTACACCGTGAAGCTCACATGGAGCGTAACCGATGATAAGTGATGGACCGTTGTAAGCTTCTGCCTCTGCAAGTACCTTAACAGCCTGGTTCATGTTAGCGCCAAGAGCGATCTGTGCAACATAAACATAACCGTAAGACATTGCGATTTCAGCAAGAGACTTCTTAGAAACCTCTTTACCTGCTGCAGCGAACTGGCAAACTTCACCGATGTTAGAAGCCTTAGAAGCCTGTCCACCTGTATTAGAGTACATCTCTGTATCGAATACCATAACGTTAACGTTCTCGCCTGAAGCAAGTACGTGATCAAGACCGCCGAATCCGATATCGTAAGCCCAACCATCACCACCGAAGATCCAGATAGACTTCTTAGCGAGGTAATCCTTAAGCTCAAGTGCCTTCTTAGCATCCTCTGAACCAGCCTTCTCAAGCTCAGCTACGAGAACGTCTGTAGCAGCACCGTTAGAACGTGTATCGTTCATTGTCTCTTCGAACTTAGCAAATGCAGCCTTAAGGGCATCTGAACCAGCCTCAGCTGCCTTCTTAGCAGACTCGATAGCACGGTCACGTAAGTACTTCTGACCAACTTCCATACCCATACCATGCTGAGCGTTGTCCTCGAAGAGTGAGTTACACCATGCTGGACCCTTCTTAGAATCCTTGTTTACGGTAAATGGTGATGTAGCTGCTGGACCACCCCAGATTGAAGAACATCCTGTAGCGTTTGAAACGTACATATGCTCACCAAAGAGCTGTGTGATAAGTCTAGCATAAGATGTCTCAGCACAACCTGCACATGAACCTGAGAACTCAAGGAGTGGCTGATTGAACTGTGAACCCTTAACTGTAAGGTCGCTACCTGCAGCTTCCTTACGTCCTACATTAGCAACTAAGTAGTTGAATACTGGCTGCTCGTCTGCTTCTTCTGCCTGTGGAACCATTGAAATAGCACCAACTGGACAAACAGTAACACACTCGCCGCATCCCATACAATCAAGTGGAGAAACAGACATTGTGTACTTGTATTCTGAAGCCTTTGGCTTTGTATCAGCAAGCTTAATGTTTGCTGGAGCTGCCTTAACCTCGTCCTCTGAAAGCATGAATGGACGGATTGTAGCGTGTGAACATACGAATGCACACTGGTTACACTGGATACACTTTGTCTCATCCCATGTAGGAACTGTTACGGCTGTACCACGCTTCTCGTAAGCAGAAGCACCAAGCTCGAACTGTCCGTTAGGGTTCTCAACGAATGCTGAAACTGGAAGTGAATCACCATCCATCTTAGAGA
>SVER01000035.1 GCA_015057315.1 Pseudobutyrivibrio ruminis
ATTTTTATAAGAAAGGATAACAAAATGTCATCATTAACAGATTTAGGAAAGTTTTTAGCATTAATCCTAAGACATAAGCCAGAGGCCATTGGCATCACTTTAGATGAGCACGGCTGGGCTAATGTTGAAGAGCTTATAGAAGGTATTAATAAAACAGACCATATAGATATGGATATTCTTGAAGAAATTGTAAGAACAGACAATAAGGGAAGATATTCATTCAATGAAGATAAAACTCTCATTAGAGCCAACCAAGGGCACTCCATTCCTGTGGATGTTGAATTACCAATCACAGATTCACCAGAATACCTATGGCATGGAACTGGAGAAAAGTACGTAAGCTCTATAGATAAGCAAGGGCTTATCCCTAAGTCTAGACTGTACGTACATCTCTCACCTGATATAGATACAGCTACAAATGTAGGCAAACGCCACGGCAGGCCAGTCATCTACAAGGTGCATTCTAAGGAAATGCAGGATGATGGTTACATCTTCTATCGTTCTGTAAATGGTGTATGGCTTACCAAGGAAGTGCCTGTAAAATACCTTGAAAAACAATAGAGTTGGAGAAAATAATGCAAATAAGAACTGCTACAATAGACGATTTAACAGCGATAGCTCAGGTAGAAGCGGCTTGCTTCCCACCTGCAGAAGCTGCAACAGCTGATGAATTTAAAGATAGACTAGATCATTACGCCAATCACTTTTGGCTCATGTTTGATAATGATAAGCTTATAGCTTTTGTTGATGGCTTTTGCACAGATAACCCAAATCTTACAGATGAGATGTATGCTAAAGCTGATATGCATAACGAAAGCGGTGCTTGGCAGATGATATTTGGTGTAAATACTCTCCCCGAGTATAGAAGCAAGGGTTATGCTGCTGAACTCCTAAATCAAGCCATAAAAGATGCAACTAATCAAGGAAGAAAAGGGCTTGTCCTGACCTGCAAAGAAAAGCTTATTCCTTACTATTCTAAGTTTGGCTTTGTAAACGAAGGTATTAGTGAATCAGTACATGGTAACGTTACTTGGTATCAAATGAGGTTGAAACTATGAAAAAACTAATTCTATTTGGAGATTCGAATACATACGGCTATGACCCAAGAGGCTTTCTTGGAGGTAGATATCCTGAAGAAGTTCGCTGGACTACTTATGTCAAAGAAGCCCTAAAAAATGATTATGAAATAGTTGAGGAAGGTATGAACGGTAGAATGCTTCCTGAGCTTGGCTATGGTCTTTTTACAACTGTCATCCAAGGCCTGTCTAGGGAAGATGTTTTTGTCATGATGCTTGGAACTAATGATATCTTGCTAACCAATCGTCCAAACGTAGAAGCTACCCTTCAAAGACTTGATAACATCCTAAACTATGTTTCCCAAAACTGCCTTGCCACATTTATTCTTGTAGCACCACCATACATACGTGCCATCTCCCCAGAGATGCAACTTTATCATGATTGTAGTGTAGAAATGAATGAAGGCTTTATGAAGCTAGCAAAAGACCATAGCATAAAAGCTATTGATGCAGGAAACTGGAATATAGAGATGGGATATGATGGTGTTCATTTCTCAATTGAGGGACATAAATGCTTCGCAAAATCCCTGTTAGAAACTTTGCAGTTCTAAACACCAAATAAAATAAATTAGGTGCGACCGTCTATCGGTAGCACCTTTTGTTATTTTCTTTAAATAAGATTACTAATATCATCCTCTACATTTGTAATTCCAGCTATGCCAAAGTTCTCAACAAGTACATTAGCTACATTTGGTGATAGAAATGCAGGAAGTGTAGGTCCAAGATGAATATTCTTCACTCCAAGGTAAAGAAGTGCAAGTAATACAATTACAGCTTTCTGCTCGTACCATGAAATATTGTAAACAATCGGAAGCTCATTTATATCGTCGAGACCAAATATCTCTTTAAGCTTTAAAGCAATAAGTGCAAGTGAATATGAATCATTACACTGGCCTGCATCAAGAACTCTTGGAATTCCATTTATGTCTCCTAAGTCGAGCTTGTTGTATTTATACTTTGCGCAACCTGCTGTAAGAATCACTGTATCTTTTGGAAGTGCCTTAGCAAATTCTGTGTAATACTCACGAGATTTTGCTCTTCCATCGCAACCAGCCATTACAACAAACTTTTTGATTGCACCAGTTTTAACTGCCTCTACCACTGAATCAGCAAGTGCAAATACCTGCTCGTGAGCAAATCCACCTGTGATTGTACCAGTTTCAATTTCTGTAGGGGCAGGACAAGTCTTTGCAAGCTCGATAATATCCGAGAAATCCTTTATCTCACCATAGGCTCCATCGATGTGCTTACATCCAGGATATCCTGTTGCACCTGTAGTAAATAATCTATCCTTATATGAATCTGATGGGGGAACAATACAGTTTGTAGTCATAAGAATTGGACCATTAAACTTTTCAAACTCCTCCTTCTGTTTCCACCATGCATTACCGTAATTTCCAGCAAAATTATCATACTTCTTAAAAAATGGATAGTAATGAGCTGGGAGCATTTCAGAATGAGTATACACATCAACACCTGTTCCTTTTGTCTGCTCTAAGAGCATCTCAAGATCCTTCAAGTCATGACCTGAAATAAGAATACCTGGGTTATTTCTAACCCCAATATTTACAGTTGTGATTTCAGGGTTTCCATAAGTAGAAGTATTAGCTTCATCAAGAAGAGCCATACCTGCAACACCATATTTTCCTGTTTCCAAAGTAAGGTTAATCAAATCATCTACTGAAAGAGAATCATCAAGTGTAGCAGCCAGCGCTTTTTGTAAGAATGCATCTACCTCAGCATTATCCTTAAGAAGTGCATTTGCATGCTTTGAATATGCGGCAAGTCCCTTTAAACCGTATGTAATCAGCTCACGTAACGAACGGATATCTTCATTTTCAGTTGAAAGCACACCAACGGTTTTAGCCTTGCTTTCAAACTCTGCTTCCGTGCCATTCCATAGTGCAGCCTCAGGAAGATTTTCCTTTTTTGAAAGCTTAGATAAAAGAATTGATTTTGCTTCAAGAGTACCTTTTATCTTTGCAATAATAGATTCCTTATCAAAATTAGCATTAGTAATCGTTGTAAACAGATTAACTGAAATTATATGGTTTACATTTTCGGTAACGTCCTTACCTTCTTCACGATAAGCAGTGGTTACAGCAGCAAGTCCCTTTGTTACATACACTAGCAAATCCTGCAAATTAGCTACCTCTGGGGTCTTTCCGCACACACCAGCATTAGTGCATCCACTGCAGCCCGCAGTTTCCTGACATTGATAACAAAACATCTTATTTTCCATTGATAATACCTCCTAATGTTTCTAACCGATGGACTTAATCTACACCGATTCACAAACTTAGTGTGTTGCAATTGCAACAGATTGAAACTATAATCAAGTCATGGAAAAAGAAATCGAATATAAGAACATCCCTTTGTTTGAGGGTATTTCAGAAGAAAACTTAACAAAGCTTCTCTATTGTATTAACTCTTTTAAGCGTGAATACGAAAAAGGTGAAACCATTATTCTTGAAAAAGATAAGGTGCCGTATATTGGCATAGTCCTCTCAGGCTCTGTTCACATGCTAAAAAATGATATATGGGGAAATTCTACTTTGCTTTCATACGTCACTGAAGGAGAACTCTTTGGCGAAAACTTTGCCGTAATGAAAATCCCGGAATCATCCGTTACTTTCCAGGCTGCAAGCCACACTAAGGTACTGTTTTTAGCCGCATCAAAAATCATTCATACATGTGAAAATGCATGCAGTTTCCATGCTCAGATTGCAGAAAACATGTTTAACCTACTAGGCCAAAAAAGTATTTCCTTTATGAATAAGATAGAAATTATATCTAAGGAAAATATTAGAGGCAAGCTTCTTGCTTATATTTCCATGCTAGCACAACAACAAGAATCAAAATATGTAATCACACCTTTATCACGCACCCAATTAGCAGACTATTTATCTGTTAATCGAAGTGCGATGACAAGAGAACTATCAAAAATGCGTGATGAAGGTATTATCGATTTTGACAGGGATACTTTTATAATTAAATAAATCCGAAAATCATCTATTTTATAGCAGAGAATAGGATAGTTTTGTGTTTTAATGGACTAATCTGCAAGACCAGAAATAAAAGAAATAATTCCTACAATAATCAGAATTGGCAATGCCAAATATAGCAATCCACCAAACACCATTCCAACTAAAATAAGTGGGAGAAAAACAATATATAACAATATTTTAAAAAGTCCCCAGGTTGCTCTAAAGGCAAATCCAATCATTTTTCCAAATATCATTACAAATAATAAAAAGAATAATAGTGTCATAACAAGCCTCCTACTAAACTACATCAATTGTATCATCATCCATTACTAACGCTGCGATAATATAAATAATAATTCCACTTCCACCAGCAAGAGTAAATGCTGCCCATATCAATCTAACTATAGTTGGATCAATATCAAAATATTCAGCTATTCCTGCGCATACACCACATATTTTCTTGTTACTGCTTTTGTATAATCTTTTTCCGTTCATAATTATTACCTCATCTTTCTATATTCTTTTTCATTAGTTCCAGCTTTACCTGTCTGGCTCCTTGTGAATACTAACATCTTTAGAGCGATTATTTACAAAATGTGATTCATCTGATAGCCCGATTTCTTTTGCAAATTCTGGATATTCCGTCATAAGCATTAAGATTTTACATCGTACGATTCTATCTTGAACTGTCATATTTATCATCACCTCCGCTGCGCTCTGTTTTTTGTTTTCTTGATTATATTTTATAAATATATTGCTATTAAATATATCACTATTTAGGAAAATGAGTATTACCTATTTTTCTTTTTTGGCAAAATAGATATAATAATACCAAATGGAGGATTACATTATGGGAAGAAAATCAATTAAAGAAGATAAAAACATATATTTCAAAGCTCGCGAGGAAGCCGGCTTAACAAGAGCGCAGGCTAGCGAATTAATTGGAAGTATGACTGAAAGTAAACTTGAAAAATTAGAGACAGGCAAAGTTTCCATATATCCAGAAGACGTTGTCACCCTTGCTAATGCCTACAATCGCCAGGATTTATGCAACTACTACTGCACACATGAATGCCGTATCGGGCAGGAAACTGTTCCCGAAGTAAAGATTTCATCCCTTCCAGAAATAGTTCTTGGCATGCTGTCTGCCCTAAATGCTCTTAATAATCAAAAGGAACGACTTATAGATATTACTGCTGATGGGGTCATTTCAGATGATGAAATTGAAGATTTTGTTGCCATACAGAAACAGCTTGAACAAATAGATATGACCGTAGAATCCCTCAAACTCTGGGTTTCAAGTATGATTGCTGATGGTAAAATCAATAAAGATAAGTTAAAAGACATCGAAAATGGCATTTAATCTGTCCCTTAAAAATAACTTAAATCTAACACTTTTCAAAACGTCAGATTTGCTATAGGATTCTTACAAACAAAAAAATTTAGAAGGAGAATGCTATGACAAACGACAATATTACAAAACTATCAATTTCAGGTTTAATGGCTGCCCTATGTTATGTAGGCTATGCCGTTTTTCCAGCCATCAATGCCTCAGGCACTAAGGTACATCTTGGTAATGCTTTTGTAGTCCTGGGAGCTCTTTTAATCGGCGGTTTATACGGAGGATTGGCTGGCGCTATCGGGTTATCACTTGCAGATATACTTTCAGGCTATGCAGCATCATCCCCTAGAACATTTATCACCAAACTTGTAATAGGACTTGTTGTAGGATTCATTGCTCATAAAATAGCCAAGATTTCTGAGAATCACAAAAGCTCGTATATCCTTAAGTGGTCAATCATTGCATCTATAGTAGGTCTCGGTTTTAATTGTGTTTTTGAGCCAGCTTTGAAATATGTTTGGTACACACTACTAACACCAGATGCTGAGAAGGCAACTGCAGCAATAGGCGCACTTGTAGCTGTAACTACCTACGCTACTATTATTAATACAGTTATAAATGCTGTAGTAGGAGTCGTCCTATATAATGCACTGCGTCCTGTTCTTTCTAAGGCCAATCTTTTCCCTGGAAATCTGAAGCATACCACAGTATAAAAGAAAGCCCTCTACCGTAAGATAGATAAGATTAACTATCAAACGGTAGAGGGCTTTTTTACTTATAAGCATGAAAGCGCAAGCGAATAAATGATTATATTACCTCACAATTATTTCATAAGAACTTGATAGAATGGATTTACTGAGAATAATTAATAGAAAGTTTCTAAGTAATATTAACAATATAATTCCATTGTGGAGGAAATAAATCATGAATAAATTCAATTCTACTTTTATTTGTCTTACGGCGGCTTTACTTTTAACTGCATGCCAAAAGTCTGTGGATACTCCAGCCACTTCAAATACCATAGAATCAGCTTCTTACACTAAAACAGCTGAATCATTGACTTCTTCTGAAACAGAATATACAGAACTCCCAGCAGAAACCGAGGTTGCTTTTTCACCTCCTGCTGTCTGGGAAGAAAGGCTCGAGCTTCCTACAACTGAGGAAATTGAAGACTGCAACAATACAAGTACTCAGCGTTCTCCTTATATAGCTGGCTGGTTAAAAAATGATAAAGTCACACGATTCACCAAGTATTCTGCAGATATTAAGGCTGATTACCTGCCCCTTGCAACCTACTGCAGTCCTGTAAATCTCACCTTGGA
Organism: Pseudobutyrivibrio ruminis; assembly: GCA_015057315.1. GTDB lineage: Bacteria > Bacillota > Clostridia > Lachnospirales > Lachnospiraceae > Pseudobutyrivibrio > Pseudobutyrivibrio ruminis_D. Next base: position 6,728 of record SVER01000035.1, read on the forward strand.
TTATTCCTCTTTAAAGGACAAGTATACTAATGTCTGGAACGAAGACGGTATCGGTATGTATGCCGGTCTTCAGCGCCGAGAAGCCGATGAAACCAAAGTTGGAATAATGGCCTTTTGGGATATTTACTGTGAAGATGAAGACGGAAACATCACAACAATAACGCCAACGCGAGTTTATCCAGAGTTTGATGACGACACCAGCTTCGATGGAGAGGGCGAAGGTGCCCATACACTCGTCGACTATGATTGGAAGCGTGGAAAATGGTATCGGATGATAATTCAGTGTGGCACTTCCGAAACAACCGGAAATACTACTGTAGAACAATTGGTGCAGGATTTGGAAACCGAACAATGGACCTACTTAAGCAAGTACGATCTAGGAATTAAGGATATCGCATTTACTGGAGATATAGCTATGTTTTTGGAAAACTTCAATCCAAAAACCTCGGGCGAGATTAGAACGATGGAAATAAAAAATGCCCGTATTTGCCCAGAGGGAAGCGAAAAATGGATTTCATTAAATGAATGCGAGTTTTTACAAAATTTTGATTACCCAGGAAGCTACAATTATGGAACGGATGAGGATACTTTCTGGGTTATCACTACTGGCGTAACTGGAAAGAATGGTGGAATTTCGGAGCCAAAAACACTAACGGTTAAATAAAAAAGTTCTAAAGCTAGCCCTTTTCTAATTTAATATTTTGTTCGATTTACAAGAATGCATGTTCTGGTGTAATATAATCTCGCAAACAAACATACTTTCGAATGATAAGGAGCTATACTATGTATGATAAATACCAAAAAGTCCGAGAAAGAGGGAAACCAACCCACAAACCCTATGATGAATTTTCAATAAAGCATCCACACATGGATTTAACAAAGCGCGCTAAGGTATTTAGTCCTTTTGATGCGCTTAAGGGATTCAATGATGAAATTTCAAACACTGAGCTACATTTTGAATCCAATCATTATGATTTAGAGCATGTCATTTTTGAGGAATGCCCTTAGGAGAGGCTTTTGATAGAATAAGAAAAAGTTTTTAAGACAAATAGGAGATGGCAAATGGACATTATTGAATCAAAAGTCAATTATGATGCATGGGAAAGAAAAGAAATCTTTAATTTCTTCAGTGAACTATCAGATCCATTTTATATGATTGCGTTTAGACAGAATGTGACCAAACTGTACCATTTTACAAAACAACATCATATTTCATTTTATTATGCCTTAGTTTATTTATGTACAAAAGCCATCAATAGCATTCCAGCGTTTCATTATGTAATAAGACAATCAGATATTTATTATTTATCTGAAAGAATACCAAGCTTTACTGATATAAAAAAAGGCAGCGAGCTTTTTCATATCGTGACAATGCCTTGTGAAAAATCAATTATTGATTTTTGCAATCAGGCAAAAGAACTCAGTCAAAATCAAACTATTTTCCTGGAAAAAAGTATGGAAAAAGATTCTCTAATTTATTTTTCCTGCATTCCATGGGTAGATATGACTGCTATGACAAATGTACATGAACTCGCATCTGAACAAGCAAGGGATGAATCTATTCCCCATATCTCATGGGGAAAATATATTAAACATGATGACCAATTCGAACTGGGCATATCTATAGAAGTAAATCATCGCTTAATTGATGGACTTCACGTTGGACAATTTGCAGAAGCATTGACTCGCTTTATCGATGAATTGATGTAACTATCACTCCCAATAGCAATCAAAAAAGAACAGCTATCTCTTTCGAGATAACTGTTCTAAAATATCTTAGTGTAATTATCACTCTCAGTTTTACTTTTTATAATAGCTTATCAGTAAATTGCTAATGAAAGCCTGATAGCTATTAATTAAACGAACCCCCAAGATTCTCAAGTGTATCAATCACTACTGTGCAATCTGGTTTTACATTTTGCATTACCACTTTCATTTGGTTTTCAGGGATTGCCACGCAGCCACCAGTATATGGCTTGTTAGGACCTAAGCAGTGAAGGAATATAGCTGAGCCAAGACCAGGTACACCCTCAGCATTGTAGCTGATATTTAAGCAATATTGATATTGGCGTGTATATTCAATGATATGTTCACTGTTTTCTGTATCCAAATTAGGATATTGATTAATCATAACCATTTTATTGTACTGCATTCCCGGGTTAACATCCCCAGACCAATACTGTTCGTTGCCCACCTGTATATAAGGTATAGCGCAGCCTGGATTTGGAGCAATACCAAATGCAGCATTAAAGCCATAGGTTCCAACAGGTGTTTTGGCATCACCTTCCTTAGTTTTACCCAGACCGTTTTTGCCGATAAATCCAGGTGTGCTCATAATCTGATACCATTTGCCATCAGCGGCCTTTTCGTTCAAAGAAACCCATGCTGTTGTACCTTCATAGTTTGCCACTACAAACATTTGCTTAGAAGTCTTTGCCTGTGGCAGTTTTGTAATCCAATCAGGAGACTTGCCTAACATGGTTGTAGTTGAAGCTGTAGCTCCTGTTGTATTTGCAGATGATATTACAGATTTTGTTGAGACTGGGAATGTGAAATATGTATCCTTAAATGGCTCATTTTTCAATGTAAAATGCCACCATTCCTCTGGCAAAGGATTAAATCCATGTCTAACCATAACATCTCTAAGAAGCATTCTGTTTGCGTACTGCTCCTTAGTAATTCCTTTATAATCTGGATGGCTGAGCTCACCAAAATAATCAAAGGTTCCACCCATATCCACTTCTTTTTCTGTTCTCATATCAAAAAGAGTCAGATCCAGTGTGCTACCTCTGCTGTGACCAGAATGCTCAGCAATATATCCTTGAGGAAATAGCACAGATTTATCTAATTCTGGGTAAAAATATTGCTTCATGCGTACATCATTCACATCTAAGGCCCAATTCATAAAATTAGTAACGGCCATTTGAGGACGATATGCATCAAAGATTTTCAGCCTATAGCCCTTTTGTACCAACTCATCACTGACACCCTTTAAAGCAACTGCAGCTTCTTTTGTCAGTAATGCCACTGGCTCTTCATAACCTGCAATTCTATCTCCAACAAAATTATAAGTTGAATAGTACCTAATCTCTTGAATTGCATCAGGAACCACATCGCTTAGCAATACGAAATCCGAAGAATCAGCTGATAGCTTTACATCATCTGTTTTAGCGCTAACCTCTAGTGTACTGCTACTGAATGCAGTAAGTGTCAGCACCATAATAATTACTGCACTTGTAAAACTTCTAACTATTTTTTTCAAAACGAACCTCCTTCATATTATTAAACTTATATGTAATAAAAATTTTACCCCAAATAGTTTAATAATGGTCAAAAGTCGCAGAAAGTTCATAGATTTTTGTTTTATGCCAAAATTTAACATTTTGTTCGATTTACACGAATGGTCGTTCGGGTGTATCATCTTATTACAAAAACAAACGTATATTCGGAATTTATGTTCTGTTGTAAAAGGAGGTACAGCCTATGGAACTTAACAATACATTCATTGCGGTAGATTTTGATGATACACTTTGTTTTTCATATTTGTCTAAATTGGTAGGTGTTTCTTAATGGATAATTCTGAGCATTTGCTACTTCCTAAATGCTATATTGCCATCGATATGAAGTCCTTCTACGCTTCCGTGGAATGTGTGGCAAGGGGGCTTGATCCCCTTAAAGCCAATCTGCTTGTGGCGGATTCCAGTAGAAGCGACCAAACTATCTGCCTTGCAGTATCACCTGCCCTTAAGGCTATTGGCGTACCCAGTAGGCCTAGACTTTTTGAGGCAAAGCAAGCCATTGATAGATATGAAAAGCTTCACCATACCAAAATCCTTTATATTACCGCAGTACCTAGGATGCTTGAATACGAAAAGGTATCTGCAAAGATTTATGGCATTTTTCTAAAATATGTTGCCCCAGAGGATATCCACGTATACAGCATTGATGAGAGTTTTATCGATTGCACACCTTATCTGCATCTATATGAAAACGAAGCTATAAGAACTGGCCAAAATCCTGCCCATGTTATGGCTCTTACCATGATAAAGGATGTCCTTAAGCAAACGGGCATCACTGCTACCGTAGGCATTGGGACGAACCTCTATCTAGCTAAGGTTGCAATGGATATTGTTGCCAAAAAAGCTCCTGCCGACAATGATGGGGTTCGCATAGCAGACCTAGACGAAGAATCATATAAAATATTACTATGGCCACACAAGCCACTCACTGATTTCTGGCAAATAGGACGCGGTAAAGCCCGCCGCCTGGAAAGTAATATGATGTTTACTATGGGAGATGTTGCCGAACGTTCTCAGATAGATGAAGAATGGTTTTACAAGACCTTTGGCATAGATGCCGAGATTCTTATTGACCACGCATGGGGAATAGAACCTGTCACCATGCAGCATATCAAAAACTATAAATCTGATACTCACTCACTTTCCAATGGTCAGGTATTGCCTCGTCCTTACAAATATGAAGAGGTGTGCATCGTCCTAAAGGAGATGATTGATATCCTATGCTGCGACATGTACAAAAAGAATCTTGTATCATCCAAGTTCACCTGGTGGGTAAGCTATGATTATAAAAGCTTAGAATACTGCCCTCATTACGATGGGCCTCTTGCCATTGATTGGTATGGAAGACTTCATCCAGCCCACTCCACAGGAACGGTAAATATACGCACTGCCACCAACACCTCTAAGCTAATCATTGATGCCATAATGAAGGATGTTATCGCCAAATGTGACCACCGAATTCTGTTTCGTAAGCTTGGAATCTGCGCCTGCAACGTAAAAAGTGATGGCGGTTGCTATCAAATGGATTTATTTACTGATTACGAAGCTATTAATAAGGAAAAGCAGATTCACGGTGCACTACTGAACGTTCGAACCAAGTACGGTCCCAACGCTATATTAAAAGGAATTAACCTATTAGAAGGCGCCACAACCCGCGAAAGAAATGAACAAATTGGCGGACATAAAGCTTAGCTTTACCATTTTTTATTAATAATAGCAATATTTTTTGCATTTTATTAGACAAATAGCTATAATTGTCATGTATGAGATATTTATAAACTTATTTCAATCTATATGGGGAGGCTAGAAAAAATGGCAACAAGAAAAAAGACAACAAAGAGTAACGTAAAAAGTACATCAGTCCTTCAGTATCAGGGAATTGAGATTTCTGAGGCTGAGTGCACCAAGAAAGCAACAGCTCAATTTCGCTTAGATTACAAAGGCGTTGAGCTAGAGAAACTTGAAATTTATATTAAGCCAGAGGAGCACAAGATTTATTATGTAGGTAATAAAGATTGTACAGGTTCTGTAGATTTATAAGTTTCTTTTTTATGAAGCACTAAAGCTTCATATTTCGGCAAAACCAAACACATAAAAATCGCACTCGGGATTCCCTGAGTGCGATTTTTTTCATCAGTAGCTGCTGTTGTAGATATTGCAGAACCTGTTGATGCTGGGGTCGATGTCTGGTAAGTAGCTGTTGCTGAATTTCTCTAAAAAAGATTTCTCAGTGGTAAGATACCCGATTATCCTAGTTAATTTTTACAGGCAGCTTTCCAGTTGGATTACTACCGCCAAACAATGTATAGATAGCTGCTGGGATATTAGGATTATACTGCTTTGAATCAGATTTTCCTGTAGGTAATTCTGTCATTCCCTTTCCACAGTAGCAAGCTATTATACCATCTGCCTCTGGGCACATTGATACATCATAAGGTAAATGTGCACTTAGTAAAATAAACTTTTTCCCCCTCTCATGAGTCTTTGCCACAACCTTGTTAGCCAAATCCTGATTTTTAAAATCTGCTGAATAATTAGCTGAAATCATAATCACAACATCTGCGCCATCAATGGCAGATAATACTCCATCTTCTGCCATATCCTTTGTACAGACAGCCACTATATTATCGCTATTTATATTTATCTTAGAATTCTTCAGCTTTTCCATTCCATACAAAATTGAATTTGCCTGATTTTCTGCTGGATAAAGTACTACCACCTTCTTGTCAGAGGTTATTGGGAAAGCATTATCATTTTTAACAGCTGTAATAGCATCTACTGCTATATCCCATTCAACATCGTGGTGGGCTTTAGAACCAACAGTTGCCTGGGCAAGTACCTCAGATGAAGTGATTCTTGAAGCTTTCTTCATTACGTTTAATGAATCATCATGCATCAAGCCATATTTTGCCTTCATCTTCAGGATTCTATACACAGACTCATCTACCCTTGCAGCTGATATGGCGCCAGTATTGACCTGTTCAACAACACCATCTATATATTTATCCAAATTGATTAATCCTGCTGGCGTAGATAAATCTACAGGCATAAGAATCATATCCGTACCTGCATTTATTGCAAGCCTTGTTGAATCCATCTTATTAAAGTGCTCCGAAATTGCTGCCATATCCATAGCATCTGTGACAACAACGCCTGAAAATCCCATATCATTTCTCAAAATATCAGTCAAAATTGTTTTTGATAATGTGGCTGGCAAATATATTTCTTCTCCAGTTGATTTAGAAATATAGGTTTGAGATTCAATCTTTGGATATTGAATATGGGCCGTCATTATAAAATCAGCATTTTTTGCCACACCTGCAAATGGAATCAATTCCATCTTCTTTAACTCATCATAAGTCTTATCTATTGTTGGAAGTCCTGTATGGCTATCAGTATTAGTATCTCCATGACCTGGAAAATGCTTTAATGCAGCCATTACTCCATTATTGTGAAGTCCCTCAATATATTTTGCTCCAAACTTCTCAACCACATACGGGTCATCAGAAAATGATCTTACGCCGATTATTGGATTAGCAGGATTATTATTCACATCCATTACTGGCGCAAAATCCACATTGATTCCCTGCACTGCCAGCTCATTACCTATAATATTGGCTGCCCTGTATGCATTCTCAGTATCTCCAGTGGCTCCTATTGCCATGTTTCCAGGCATGGCAGTACCAGTGTTAAGTCTTGTGATATATCCGCCCTCCTGGTCGATTGAAACAAGAAGTGCACTTTGTGCACCGCCAGCCAGGTTTGCCTTTTGCATAGAATTTATAAGTGCAGTTGTCTGCTTAGCATTCTGACAATTTTGAGCAAAAACTATTACACCACCAAAGCTATACTTGTTTAATGTTGCTCTTATAGCATCATTTATCTCCGTTACGCCTTCCTTTTTATCCCCTTCGCCCCAGTATCTAAATGATGGCATCAACATCTGCGCCACCTTCTCCTGGGTAGTCATATTCTCAACCATATCTTTTATCCTGTCATCTGCCTTTGCCGTCAGAGGACTGACACAAAATACAAGTGTAGACAATATCATACACATAGCCATAAATAACGAAAATTTCTTTTTTATCATGCCTTTCCTCCTATTATTTGCATTAACCGTTCATATCTTATATTTATAAGATAAAGATATGTAATAATTGTTAAATAGGCTATGAAATTAATACCAAAAAAGACCTATGATATTAGTTATTAATTATCATTGGCAGCTGAAACCCATAGCTGGTCTCTGTCATACCAGAAACAGTACATACAAAACCATCCTTATAGACCATAGAAGTTTTCCTAAATCTCTGCTAGAATCTTTATCATACGTTGATTTCAGCGAAGTTACAATAGAGGTACAGATATACACAATGAAAGATTTTGAGAAACTAAGAGAAGAATGTATAAAAGAAGTCACCCATCTGGGTATAAAGCTTGGTAATATATCATCCTGGGATATTAATACCAGGGCAAAAAGCCGCTGGGGATTATGCAAGCTAAACCCTGATGGAAGCTACGCTATTGAAATAGCTTCAAGGCTTATAGAAGATGATAGAATTTCTGAGAAAGCATGCAAAGAAACAATCATCCATGAACTACTGCATACCTGCAAAGGCTGCATGCGTCATACTGGAAAATGGAAATACTACGCAGAAGTAGTTAACCAGGTATATGGCTATAACATCAAACGCGTTACTGAAGGCCAGGAAAAAGGTGTAGAAAATTACGAAAGCCAGGAAATGGCTGTGAAATATATCTTCACTTGCGGCAAATGTGGTGCCACAATTTACCGCAAGCGAGATTCAAAATTCACTAGAAACTACAGATATTACGGCTGCGCCAGATGCGGCGCGGCTGCGTGGTCTAGAAAAACTGTAGGGTAATGTACTAGGAGCAACTAACTTGTTGCATCACTGCACTTTCAGAATTTATTATTGTGCCCTCTGGATAAGTTGAATCGTTTGTAGTTTTTCTGTAACCTGGAAAACACTTACAAATTGAATCGAAATCCATTTCATTTTTTAATAATAACTGTAATGCCTTTAAATCTTGTACTTTCATATCTCTTTTTACTACCTCCCCATGTTTTCATTCTATAGGATGAAAACATTACTATGGGAAGATAATATCACACAAACTATCACACTACTGTCACAGTAGTAGAAAAAAAGCCTATGGTTTTGAAAGACTGACATTAAGTCATACACTATAATTCCAATAGATACCGTAGCTCTCCTTGTACTGATTGTAGTGAGTAGTGAAAATCAGTTTTTTATTAGTACCTGTTAATTCAAATTCCATTTGGTCATCCTGCTTTATCAGATGCTTGCTGATATTTTTCATAAACTCATCAACAGATGACTCAGATGTAATTACAATATCATCTGAAGCAACACTCTTTTCTGCAGCTACCACCACATCAATGCCGTGTGGCTTTATCTTCATGTGCTTATCACCAAGTCTTGCAGAAAGCACATAAGGACCATAACAAAATGCGTATGTATCCTTTCCATCAGCCAAGCTATGGCAAGATATACCCATAGGCCATGTGATTGTTATATCACCACCGGCAGGAATAAGCTCCTTTGAAATAATGTAGAATCCATTCTCTTCCTTAGGCTCAATGATAGAGCTTCCTACCATAACCTGTGGATTACCCTGTAGCCAGTGTGGTATTCTAAGATACAAATCTACATTACTATCCTTATTTACCACATCTACTCTAATTTTTACCTTGTCCGATTTAGTAAAATCGCACTCCTGGGTCAATGTATATCCATCGCCTTTGTAAATAGATGCTACATACATTGCCACAACCAGCTTATCATCACCCTTGAAATATATTCCGTCCTGAAGCTTAGTAAAGTTTTCATAGCCTGTTCCTGTGCAGCACCAGAAATTTCCATCTAAGGTATTGAATACCTTATGAAACCCTGTGCCCATAGGCTGAAAATATGTGGTAAAGCCTGTTGCGTGATTTTGAGAAGCCATTATTGCATTGATAAGAGTATGGGCACTGTAATCAAGATACTTCTTGTCCCCTGTAACAGCAAAAAGTCTTCTAGCCATCTTTATCATATTGTAAGTATTGCAGGTTTCGTTATTTGTGTTTGTTCTTTCAGCATTAAGAATATTGTCCCTGCCAAAATGCTCGTTTTCACTATTTCCACCAGTGATATAGGTATGCTTGCTAATAACCATATCAAAGAAGTCTTTAGCGTAATCAAGATATTCACTTGCAGTATCATCTACCTCATATCTAGCCAATGCACCTATAAACTTAGGTATTGTTGTATTAGCATGAGTATCATTTAACAGGTCTTTTTCATTAGTTGAAACCTTCTTAAACAACTTAACCTCATCAAAGGCATGGGCAGCATTCTTAAATATTTCGTAATCCTTGTAGCCCAAATCATTACCAGCATCAACCAGCTTTTTATTCATCTCATATAACTCATACAGGCAGTCATTCATGCCACCATATTCGATAGATAAAACTGTTTCGTGTACCTCATCACTCCAGCTTTCACATCTATTTGCAATCCAACTACCAAGCCTATTTGCCACCTTTAGTGCCGTTTCATTTGAAGCATATAGATATGCAGCATTCAGTCCGCTTAGTATTTTATGCATTGTATACCAAGGTACCCATGCCTGCTTAAAAGGATCTGACTTTCCCTCTTCAACATAATCAAACTGCAATGCAGGATTATCTAAATAATCCTGAGTTGGAAGCGTAGCTCCAAAAATATAGCCTTCGTATGCTGTGCCTGTAGTTTTATTCTGACATTCATCTAACGCATCAATTATGTAATCAAGTCGTTCTTTTACAGTCTTCTTTTCCTTTGAATCTAATCCAGGATTAATCTGAGCCTGAGCCAAAGCCTTTATGTAATGTCCCAAAGTATGTCCACCTATAAGACCGTTCTCCCAGACTCCTCCATATCTTTCATTGCCTTTCATAAACGAATTGCGGGAAGATTCGTCCATACCAGCTATAGCTCCAGCTGTCTCTCTAAATCCGGCTACAAGCCTGTCTGGATTCAGCGCCAGCATGTTTTTAACTTCCAAATGTAAAGCCTCATCATAGTACTTGTCGTTAACCTTGCAGGAAGCTAAACTTATAGGTCTCAAATTGTTGTTCATTGTTATGTATCCTTTTCTTATTATTTTTACGTACCATATGTACGTTATGTTAAGAAAAGTGTACCATCATACATTTTTTATCTAAATGCAAGAATAACTATATTAAGTGTAAAAATTGCAGGTGTTTAATTTATGAGGAAAAAGTGGTATTATTCACTATAATTAAGTTTTAAAGTGTCATTTTTGTATAATTATGTGTATATAATGCACATTAGGTGTCATTTTGTATCATCAGTCTTTGGGGGTAAGATGTTTTAATGAACAGAAAAAAAGTTGAAAAACTTATGGTTTTTCCAGATAATCAAATATTTAATTATTTAAGAAGTGGAAAATTTGAAGCTCTATCTAACGAGTGGAAGCATGAAAGCATGCCCTTATTATTCGATTATGAGTTCATAGTCGTTACTGAAGGCACCCTTTATTTAAGATATATGAATGAAGATTTTAAGGTAGAGAAGGGAGAATATTTATTACTTCCACCTAGCGATTCTAAAAGAGTTGGTATCAAAAAATCTTATTGTTGCTTTTATTGGATTCACTTTACAGTGGATACTAATAATTTCCCTGCACAAATTTCAACTGGAGAAGCTCCTTCCTATAACAGAGCAAAATGCTTTTTGCTCCCACAAACTGCCGCTGTTCCTAGGCTAGAAAGGTTGATTATACAAATGAAAAGATTGCAGGATTTAGATCGTGACAACTATCCTGCAATCACTTTAAACGCTTGCTTAACTGCTATTATTACTGAACTATATGGCCAAATATACGCCGAACTTCCTAAAGTGGAAAGTTCGTTAAATAATAAACAAATTTATTCAGATATTTTAGATTATGTTAAGCGTAATATTTCTAATAGTTTTACCATCAATGATATTGCTGAATATTTTGGTTATAGCCCTAAATATCTATCCAGAGTATTTAGTGAAGTGTTAGGTCTACCCCTAAAGCAGTTTATCATTTCTCAAAAGATGGAAACAGCAGCCTACTATTTAACAGACAGCGACCGTAGTATTACAGAAATTGCAGCATCTGTTGGTTTCTCAGATGTCCACAATTTCTCCCGTTCTTTTAAAAAGGCAACCGGCTTTACACCAAGCCAATACAGGAATGCTTACGCTAAAAGGCTCCTGTATCATGTATAGCTTACCCTAGATACGCCATAATCGTTTCTTTTATTCTCTGCTCTGGCTTACTTATTTGCTGCATAGAATTCTTCTTATTAAGAGTATCAATTATAGCTGCAATATATCTATTCATATTAATGCTATAATAATACTCTTTCTCAAGAAGCTCTGGCTTTTGATATACTAGATTAGTGGTAAATATCCTATCAAACAGCCCTTCTTCATAAGCCCTATCCATTTTATCAAAGCCTGATGTAAACAATCCAAATGTTGAAAAAATGAATACTCTTTTTGCTCCGCGCTCCTTTATCTGCTTACAAACATCTATTATGCTTCCTCCAGACGCAATCATATCATCTACAACAATTGCATCCATTCCATCAAGGGCACTACCACAAAAATCATGGGCCACAATAGGATTAATCCCATCTATAATTGTGGAATAATTTCTCCTCTTATAAAACATCCCTAGATTAACGCCGAATAAGGATGCATAGAATACCGCCCTTTCTGTAGCTCCTTCATCTGGTGCAATAATCATCAAATGTTCCCCATCTATTTTTATATCTTCATACTCTGTTAAAAAACCCTGTACAAACTGAAGAGCCGGCGAAATATTTTCGATGCCTCTAAGAGGTAGCACATTTTGCATTCTAGAATCATGAGCATCAAATGTAACGATATCATCTACTCCCATAAACTCAAGTTCCCTAAGCATCATGGCACAATCCAACGATTCTCTAATCATTCTTCTATGCTGTCTGCCTTCATACAAAAAAGGCATAATGACAGTAATTCTATTCGGCTTACCATTACATGCCATTATAATCCTTTTCAAATCCTGATAATGATCATCAGGAGACATTCTATTAAGCTCCCCATCCATTTTGTACTTAAGAGAGTTGTTACAAACATCAACAAGAATGTAAATATCCCTATCTCTTACAGATTCCTCAATGACACCCTTCGCTTCGCCACTTGTAAATCTTGGACACTTAGATGGAATAATGTAATTATCACATCCTCGCCATTTACACAGGATTTCATTGATTTTTTGCGTTTGATTAGTAAAAGACTCCAGCGTAATAAGGCCAAGTTTATCTTCCATAGTGCACCTTCCTATTCGTACTGAACTTCAGAACATGATTATTATATCCCACATGTGTGATTTATTTGTTACCTGGTAATATAACGTTACCCTTTACGTGTTTTGATGCTTCCTGGAAGCGTTTGGTAAGCGCCAGGCGCCACTGGGTATATTTAAGGACATGCTAAAATTTTATTGTATATACAGTTAATAAACAACCACAAGCCATGGAGGTGTCGATATGAAGGGATATATTGTTGATTCAGGTTATATGGGATATGTAGATGGAAGATATGAATTGTTTGCTACAGAGGATGATTATCTGGATTATATGGCTGCATAGGTCTCATTACACTCCCCACAAAGGAGTTACTTTGCAAAAATGCAAAATACATTTATGGAGATATAGCTTATGGAACTTTCAAATAAAATTATAGCAGTAGATTTTGACAATACACTTTGCTTTAGCAGCTGGCCTGGCTTAGGAGAGCCTAATGTTCCCCTGATTCATTACCTCAAGCAGGAGCAATCCCTAGGCAGTAAGATTATTCTGTGGACATGCAGGGCTGGGAAGGAATTAGCTGATGCCACGGCCTGGTGCGAAACTCAGGGGCTTACCTTCGATGCAGTCAATGATAATCTGCCAGAGATTATAGAACTATATGGCCATAACAGCCGTAAGATAACCTGTGATGTATATATAGATGATAGGAATCTTAGGATTGAGGACTGTGTATGAAACCAGTAGATTCACAAGCACTGGCCTGACGCTAATCTTTCACAACTTATCAATAATTCCTACATTTTTTATTGCTATAATGCGATTATGGAAAGTTTTCTATGTTAGGAGTGATCAATATGGAAATGGTAAAACGTAAATGCCCTGGTTGTGGAAAGATATTTTATATTTCAACTGTAGATATGGATAAGAGATTTCAGAATGGCTACGTGCCGATTTTTTGTAATATCAAGTGTCAGCTTAGATTTTCTGAGCAACGTTAATATTGTGAAAGAATAAATGCCTAGCTGTAATAGCTAGGCATTTATGGTCTTATCTATGATTTCAAGTAGCTTTTCTTTGATAGCGGGCTTTAGCATGTAACCAGCCGGTTTTAGGGTAAGCACAGCTTCAATATGTGCTCTATCGCTGACACCTGTTAGAAAGATTACCGGGATGTCCTTAAACTCGTCGTCGGCTCTAATCATCTCTAGGGTCTGCTTGCCATCGCACACTGGCATTTCATAATCAAGTAGAATTAAATCTGGCGGATTCTTTCCCATGGCAGTAAGGGCCTTCATTCCAGATGTGGCTACCGTTACATCGTAGGAATCCTGAATCATTTCCTTGATAGTGCGAAGGGTAGCAGCATTATCATCTACAATCATAACAAGCTTTCTTGTTCTAACTTCTTTTACTTCATAACTGCCGTCTGCCCTAACAGTTAGTAATGCCCCTATTTTTACACATACATTTTCCATTATCTTGGTGTTATCCACAGGCCTAATTAGGTTATCAAACTGTTGCTCATTATAAAACTGTAGAAATGTACGTTTTTCTGCTTCCGTTCCTATAGTTAGCACTGGGACTTGCCCATGGTCTGCCTGAAGCATATTAAAAATCTTGTTATGCTCTTCATAAGCCCCTACCAGGCTAATGAGAATCAAATCTGGCGTAACCACCTTTAACATATCAGACACGGCCTCATAATGAAGAGGACAAATCTGTACATGAAAATGACTACCCAAAAGCTGCTCAATCCCTTTTACGGCATCATTAATTTTCCCCACCAGTAAAATCTTTTTCATACCTTGCTCCTATTAATTCAATAATTCCATCATAGCATTTATAGTTTCATCAGCTCCATCGCTATCCAAATCTGCCACCTGCCCCTTAAGAGTTTCCAGCAAATCCGCCATAGCATCAGGAATAACAAGCCCCGAAAGCTTGTTAACACTTTCATCAGCAGTGTCTATATCCATATCCTCCATGGCAGCTTTGATGGTACTCAATAAAGCCTGCATAGCGCCTGTATCCACCTGCTCTTTTGGCTCAGCCAAGGCATCACCTAATCCAAATACCACCTTTAGTTTATCATAATATGAAAGCCATTCTGTGATAAAAATGTCATGCATTCCATTTATTATATCTATCTTTTCATCCTTTGCAGCAAACTCAAGGATTTTCGCCATACCAGCAAGTGGGATAATTCCGATTGATGCTGCGGAGCTTTTCATTCCATGTACCTGAATTCGGTAGTTATCAAGCTCTGTTTCCAAGTTATCATAATATTCCTGTAGCTTACTTGCATGTATTTTAATAATTTTATAAAACTCACTAAAGGCAGATTCTATCAATTCCATGCTTGATAGATGCAGCCATGCAATTTCCCAATCCACACCATCTACTGCAGGTAGATTTTCCAGTTCGGCTTTAGCATTATCAACCTCTGATCCTGCAATATCCTCTGGTGCCTCTTGCATTAGACCTTCATCCAGGTGAGTTCTAATCATTTCTTCCAGCTTGTCCGATACAATAGGCTTTGACAGAAATCCATCAAAACCTTCCTCCAAATAAGCCTCCTTGGCACCGGCAACAGCATTTGCTGTAAGTATAATAATCGGCGTATCTTTGCAAGGGGAATCTATAAGCTCTTTTATTCTATGAAAAGCCTCTATTCCATCCATGCCAGGCATCATGTGGTCCATAAATATGATATCAAAGTATTCCTTGGCAGCCAGTTCTATAGCCTCCGGACCACTTTCCGCTTCAACAACTTTTATCTGTGTTGGTTTTAAAAGAGCAGAAAATACCTTTCTGTTCATTACATTATCATCTACAACAAGCAGCTTTGCATCAGGGGCAATAAAAGCTCTTGTGTATTTGTATTGACTCTCAAGGTCTTTGATTCTGTTTTTAAAATCACCTAAAGGTGTGGCGTCAACAATCTTTTGCCTAATATCAAAATAGAATTTTGAGCCTTGATTATATACACTGTCCACCTCCAGCTTTGTGTCCATCATACTAAGAAGCTGCAAGGTAATGCTCATTCCAAGTCCTGTTCCTTCGATGTTCCTGTTTCTGCCTTCTTCTATTCGCTGGAAAGCTTCAAATAGCTTTGACATATCTTCTTCTTTAATGCCAATACCTGTATCCTCCACCTCAAAATGAATAATTTCATCAGTCCCATCTGTTCTACCAGAAACTCGAAGCCATACATTTCCACTTTCAGTATACTTAACAGCGTTGGTTAGAATATTTGTTACAACCTGCTTTATTCTAACATCATCACCATATACCTTAGCAGGCAAATTGCTATCTACGTCCACTTCAAATATCAGATTCTTTGCCTTTGCCCTAAATGATATAAGATTTGCCAGGTCGTTAATCAGGCTCGAAAGATCATATTCTACTGGAATTATTTCCATCTTACCCGATTCTATCTTTGACATATCCAAAATATCATTGATAATAGAAAGCAATGATTGACCTGCAGTGTGAATATCCATAGCATATTCTCTAATAGATTTCTCCCGGCTTTCCCTAAGAATCATTTCATCCATGCCAAGCACCGCATTGATTGGTGTCCTGATTTCATGGGACATGTTAGCAAGGAAATTTCCTTTGGCTTCACTGGCAGCAATGGCTTCTGCCTTAGCCTCCTCAGCTATCTTCACCTGTTTTTCAAGCTTGTGTGCGTTCTCCTCTACCCTTTGCTTAAAATTATTACTAACAATGTTAATATGTTGGTAGGTGATAAACAAAAATGATAAAGTGATTGCGCCATCAATCAAATATCTCCTTACTAAACTATGATCATCTATAGAACCAATCATGGCAAGAACAACAGCAGTTCCAAAGAATGTAAGGCTTATTAAATCATATATTATTAGCTTGTATCCCCTGCTCATATTTTTCCATTTAAGCAACATTGCAGCTATGCTTATTAATTGAAACAAATACAAACATACAGTGATAGGCTCTACTAAAAGAAGCGCTGCCTCAGAAGCGCTGGCTTCTAATAAAAGAATCACAAAGGTGATTATAATCGTCGTCCAAACATTAAATGTAGTAAATCTAGGGAAGTGTATGTGAAAACCAATATAATAAAATAGCGCTAGTAGTAATGGCATTGCAACAATAGTCATTACTGCAATCTTATTGAAGAAATACATATTTGCCATGAAAAGCTTACACAAATCTGTTTGCAAGATTATAAATGCCACGGCATCAAGTCCCATAATAGCAACTATAACTAGTCCTCGCATTCTTTCCTTTGATATGTATCTTGTAACATCCAAAAAGATATCTACCACGCACAGCATCAAAATAAGAAGGGCGCAGGAAATAGGAATCATGCTTTCCCTTAAAATATTAATTACAGCAACATCTCTTTTAGATATAGATGGAGCATGAATATTGATACCTGCTTTTGTATCCACTTCGTAAAGCACTATTCTAAGCTCATCCCCATCTACCAAATTAGAAGGTAAATCAACTGTTACTAAATCTACAGCTGTTTTTTCTGCATTATCATCCTCAAAGGCATCCATCCCCTTCTCTTGCTCAGAGGCCTTAAATTGCTTCCGGTTAATGCCATCCGCTGACAATCCAGCTTCATATGTAGGCTTATCTGCTATAAACATCCTAAGTGCAGAATTATCTGCATAAAAGTTTAATGCTAAAGATGCATAATTTTCCAACATATCATGTCGAAGGATTACTTTATCTCCAAGCTTACTATCAAATGAATATGGAAGCTTAACATCCGTGGCTTGTACACCATTCTCATATTCTACAGTCCAGCCTTCGCTTAAATCATATATTTCTCCAACCGCAACACTGGCTTCTTCAGCATCAAACAGTGGCACTACAGATACTGTCATAAGCACTCCCATAACAATACATATTACCCCAATTAATGCTATACGAATCTTTTTTACCATATATTTATTCCTCGTCATACTTAGCCATTGTATCCAATATATGTAATATTAAACCAAATATGTTTGAATTTTGTGTTCTTTGTTTTGGAATGATGGATATTAACTGAAATTTTATCTTTAAATTAGAATATTCATTTAATTTTCTGTGATTTTTTTCGGAAATTCCGCACAACTTTATTTCAATGTTATATTATTTATATAACTGAAAATAGGTTTATTGCAATTTTTTATATAGATTGTCTTACAAGGAGAAATCACTATGAGTAAATTTATCGTCGCAGGAATCACTCAGTTAGAAACAATAGTTAAGGTAAAGGAGATTCCTATTAAGTACGAACCTTACACTGGAGAGAGAGATACAATCTACATCGCCGCTGGTGGTGATGCTTTTAACGAATCTCTTGCTCTTAAGTGGCTTGGCAATGATGTGGAATTTATGACCGTGGTTGGTGAAAATGAAGATCTTAATATCTTCAATCCAAGCAATAGAGGGGTTACACTATCCACTGAATATGTTCTTCCTATCATAAAAGAAACTCCTATGGAAGTACTTTTGTATGATACCAGAAGAAAAGCACAGCGTTTTGAAGACCTAAAGGATATACGAAATGCCTCTTATGATATGATGCTTGTAGACCCACTAGTACCAGGTTGCGATATGATGGTGCTTTCAAATGTTAACTTCTGCCGCCCATTTATATCAAGAGCAAAGGATAACAACAAGAAATTGGCTGTGAAAATACATAGCTACAAACGCGACAAAGAAATCTATAATGAAGACTTTTTAAAAAATGCAGATATTATCTATTTCAATGATAATACAATAGAAGATGACCCATACGATTTTGTTAAAGAGATGGCTGGAAAATATGACCCTGAGATAATTGTACTGGGTCAAGGTGAAAACGGTGTACTTATATATGATAAATATAAGGATTTCTCTGCTCATTATAATGCAGTTAATTCTAAGCAGATTGTAAACACAGCAGGCGCTGGAAATGCCCTATTTGCTTGTTTCTTACATTATTTCCTTAAGACAGGGGATTCTAAGATATCAATCCATAAAGCCCTGCTTTTTGCATCCAACTATATTGGCTATATGGGAACCTCCAATGGCTTCATGACAGAAGAAGAGCTGGAACATTGGGATAACCTTATTTGGAATCCACGTAACGCAATGTAAAGGATTATGCTACAAAGCCCTCTGCAAACAAAGCAGAGGGCTTATTTTTTTATCTTGTAGTTGTTGATTATTCTTCCATAGCATAACTGATTTCATCGAGCTCAGCATGGAAAAATTCGCACCAGCCATACTGATTCATGTAATCACCCATGTATTTATATTGAGAGGCTTCCTTCTTCTCCAGCCAATCAAACAAATCACACTCAATTCTGTCCTTGGCGATAGCCATGCTTCCACGCTGCTTTAGAATAATACCTTCAAGCTTAAGCTTAGTGAAAGTATTCTGTAAATCCTGACGAAGATTTGAAAGATATGATTGTTTTTTTGCAGGGTCTCCGTCATCCTCCCAGAGGTTTGCAATTATTTCGCCATTTGTAGTCTGAGCTCCTCTATTATTAATAAGTATTGCGACAATTTCCTTAGTACGCGAATATTTAAACTCAACAGGTTTGCCATCAACAAATAGTTCGAAATTACCAAAAGTCTGAGCAAATACTCGCTTATGGTCATTATACCTTTCCGCATATCTAAGCTCCGCTAACTCCTCCTGAACCTTTCCAGTAGTAACAGGCCGTAGCATATAGCCACTTGCATGTATCTGCATGGCGTCAAATCCATAGTCCTTAGACTCACTGATAAAAATAATATTCATAAACGGATTAAGCTCTTTAAAATAATTGCCAAGCTCTATTCCATTTAAATCAGGCATTTCTATATCAATAAATGAGATATCTATCTCTTCTGTTCTTGCCCTGGCAAGAGCATTAAGAGGATCATCAAAGGTAATAATCTCTGCCTCTGGCAGTAGTTCCTTTGTAATCTTTTCTGTCTTTGCAAGACACTTCTTATCATCATCTACTAGCATTACTCTCATCAGATATCACCTCCGCCAAGACTAACAGTTTGTATTTTCTGATTCAAGCGTTGCTCCCTTGTCATATTTAGAGGTGAAGCCTCCCCTACAACTAAGGTTTTCCCCTCGTTTACTGCCATTTCATGAAGCATTCCACAATTCAAATCTGTTATAACAAGTGCGGCAAATCTATCAAAATTATCCTCATCTATAACAGGGAAATGGTGCTTCATTCTGTACCAATGTTCACTGTCATAGCCAACACTTCCTATATATAATCTGTCTGCGGTGTCAGCAACATCATCAACATTTGCATAAGGTGCATTCTCCATCGGCGTATCTTCGCAAAATAACATTGCATACACCCTAAGGATTTTATCCCTTAGGGTTTCCTCATGGCCGTCCTTCGCAATCTTTCCAGTAAGCTCCTCCATTGATTTGTAATAATAATCCTGGGCACTATCATTTTCTTCAAAATCAATTAGTGCATCGTATAGTTTCCTGTTAATCATTACCCATCTCCTTTTTTTCACTTCCATTATATGTAAATCCCAGCATAGTAATATCATCAAACTGCGCAGCCTTAAGGGCAAACTTATCAATTGATGTCTTAACGTTATCAATTAATTTTTCAGGTGTGGCTGTAGGTTCTTCATTCAATGCCGCAATTAACCTGTCCATTCCGTACATATTATCAAATACATCTGTCGCCTCAGTAACTCCATCCGTATAGACAAATATACTATCCCCTAGATTCAATTCAAATTCATGTTCTGCATAAGTTAATCCTGGCATAACTGCCAATGCAGAAGAATGCTTGTAAATAACATACTCAAAGTCTCCATTTCCACGTCTTACAGCAGGATGCTCATGTCCTGCATTTGCTGCCACACCTTTACCCGTGGAAACATCTATGATAGCAAACCATACTGTAACAAACATGTCAGAATCGTTTCCTTCACACAACTGATTGTTTACATCTGCAAAAATTTTTGATGGTGAAAGCTCTCCCCCCATTAAGGTTCTGTTTTTGATAAGAGTTTTTGCAATTACCATAAAAAGTGCTGCTGGCACCCCTTTGCCTGCCACATCTGCCATAACAAGACCAATATGATTATCATCAATTAAAAAGAAATCATAAAAATCTCCTCCAACCTCTTTAGCTGGTGTCATGGATGCAAAAATATCAAACTCATGCCTATCAGGAAATGGCGGGAATTGCCTTGGAAGCATATCGGCCTGAATACGGGTTGCGACATTCAGTTCTGCGCCTATTCTTTCTCGCTCAGCTGTTATATCCTGAATATTGTTAATATAAGCCACAATATCTCGCTCCATATTTGAAACAGATACTGCCAAATCCATAAGCTCATCATTAGATTTTACTTCTTCTAGAAGATTATCCTCCACTGATGTATATTCAGCAAAATGATTTAGATTATCCCTTATAAAAATCAATGGATTAATAATATATTTACGCAATGTTTTCCATGTTATTACGCAATAAATAGACATTAATAAAAGAGCTATTACGCTCATATTAATAATAAACTGGCCAAGTGTACTATATATAATACCCATATTTGTATCCACAAATAATAGGGCAACTACATTCCCGTTACTGTCACGTATAGGAAGACAGCTAGAAGTAAGGAATCCGTACTGGGAATGTCTTACAAGGTAACTCTTTGGCCTGACTCCCTTTGTATATGATTTCCATATTTCATCAAAAGGAGCTGCAATAGGGTCAACAAAACCTATAGTACTTCCTGAATCATATATATACTTAATTGTGTGATCTTCGTATGGAACTCCAATATAGATATATGCCGCATCAGAACATGCTTGAATATATTTTAGATAATCTACCATCTCATAGTAGTAATCATCCGCTTCCCAGGATTTGGAATATTCAGCGATTTTATCGTGATCTATGTGTTCTATAATAATATTTGCTACAACGTAGCCTCTTTCGTTATATACTCTTTGAATAACTCTATCAAATAGAAATGAACCACTTAAGCACATAAATACACTCATTAATAACGTAAATACGATAATACCAACTAGCGTTTTTTTACTTATACCCCATCTTCTTTCACTTTCCATAGAAATTGATTACTCCACTCCCTATATCATTTCCGCACATCTATATAGTTTATCTTAACAGTGACAACAATATTTATCAATCCAGAAACCACCTGTTTTTTTATTTTCATACACAAAAAGCAAAAAAATGAGTTAGACCTTTAATTGGTCTAACTCAAAATAGCTTAATCAAGCAACATTATTCATTTTGCCTCTATATTACCATTTGCATCAATTAGAAAACATGCATCTCTTCCACTTGAAAATTTTGTCTGCCAATCTCCAAACGAAAGCTCCAAAGATGCCTCGTCTGTCTGGACTGTATACTCTATTGTGCCATCTTCATAATCTATACCATCATACCATCCCCCGTAAATTGTAGAGATTGCATTTCCTTCTGATATTACGACAGTATAATTATCATCCTCTTGGAAATATATACTATCATTTGGTATGCCACTAATTATCAGGCGTGTGCCTTTTTGTAGTTTATCTGTTGTAGCAGTTAATACAATATTTGTCTGTTTTTTTATACTCTCATTATCATCACAGGCTGTTGAAGAATACTGGTTGAAATAGCTTATTGGTAATTCATAAACCTTAGATTCTGCCGCGTTTACTCTGAAGGCACTGAATAGTTGAATCATGATACATCCTATTACTACATATTTAATTATAATTAAACCATTTCTTTTTTTTGCAATAATCATATTATCCCTCCTTCTCTACTACAATATATTTATGGTTAATACCCCTTACAGCCAGTAAGGAATTATCCATCTTGTTGCTTAGCTGTATAAT
>SVER01000036.1 GCA_015057315.1 Pseudobutyrivibrio ruminis
TTCAAATGAATATTTTGCCATAAAAATACCGACCTCCAATCGTTAGATTATTGGTCTAACTTTTGGGGGTCGGTACAATCCTAAGGACTCTTTTTTGTACATTCTTTAAACATTATATGTTTTTTTTGTGACACCTCTTAACCAATTAAACGTATGGGTATATAATTTTTTAAACGGAATTATTAGCCATTAATTTAAATGGGGGTGCGCAATGGGAACAGAAGAAAGGCAAGAGAAAATAAAACAGAGGCTTGATAAAAATCTTACAGCTGAGCAAAAGGAAAATCTTAAGGCTGTTGGAAAGGTTGTTGAAAATAATAAAGGCAACTTTTTCCAATCAATTACTTTTCAAAACATAATAGTAAATGTTGTTATACTTGCGGCATTTATAATATATGCAGTGATTTCCAACTCAGCTCTGCAAAGTGTAAAATCACAGGCTTTAGTAGCAAGTGAAAATGAACTTATTTGCGCACAGGAATCGGCTGCATTACGTCAAGATGTAGTTCATATTTCAGCTGAAATTAATCGTACATTAGGACAATTTGAGGCAGGCAAGGAAATGCCAGCTGAAGAATTTGTGGATATGGAAGGTTATATGAATGATATTAGCTCTCATCTTGATTATATGGATTCTAGTATACTGGTTGGAAACCTACCAGATGGGCAGGAGAGAGTTGATAATCTCAGAGCTAGCGCAGAGGCATTAGTTGCTGCAGCTGGTGCTATGGAAAACTTTATCAAATCAGGTGATTTGACGGGAGCAATTGGCTGTGTATCTGGTGATTACGGAACAAGCCTTGTTGCAACAAATGATGCTTTAGATGCTGTTGATGAGGGAATTAATTCTCTAAGCGAGGGCTTTAGCGCTTATTTGGATGGTTACATTGCCCAGGTTTCTGTAAAGGGATATATAGTCATGGCAGTGGTTGTTGTCTTGATTATACTTAGCTTTGTGCTTTCATTTGTTAGAATTAATAAGACTATACTAGGTATTTCATATGAATTACAAGCTATCATTAATAATATCAATAAGGGCAAGGGCGATTTAACTGCCCGAATAAACACAAAAACAAAAACGGAGCTTGCACTTATATCTGATTGTATCAATCAGTTCTTAGGAACATTGCAGGGTGTAATCAGAGATGTTAAGGATGGAGCAACAGTTCTTACATCATCTGCAGATAGTGTTATTGTAAAGATTCAAAGTGCTAGTGATAATGTAACAAATACATCTGCAGCCATGGAAGAGCTTGCAGCATCTATGGAAAATGTAGCGACAACCACAGGGGATTTACATGATAGGCTATCATTAGTAAAAGAGGCTACCGATGCTATTGATGAAGAAGCGAGAGCAGGATCAGAAAAAGCTAATGAAATTAAGGCAGAGGCAGACAGCATTAAACGTGAGGCAAATGCTAAGAAGGAAAACACTGGCGCTAAGATGGAAGAGCTTTCGAAGGTTCTTGAGGAGTCTGTTAAGGAGTCTGAGCAGGTTAATCAAATCGGTGATCTTACAAATGAAATTTTGGATATTGCAAGCCAGACTAATTTGCTTGCTTTAAATGCATCTATTGAAGCTGCTCGTGCTGGTGAAGCAGGTAAAGGCTTTGCTGTAGTTGCGGATGAAATAAGCACGTTGGCTGCTAATTCCCGTGATACAGCAGGCAATATTCAGGAAATATCTGCAAAGGTTACTACTGCTGTTAAGACTCTTTCTGACAACGCAGTACAGGTTATTGATTTTATTAATCAGAATGTACTTGCGGATTATGATGCGTTTGTAGATACAGGAGCGAAGTACGAAAATACTGCCACTATGATAGAGGAAATGCTGGCTACATTTACAGAAAAGGCCAATAATCTTAACGGCGTTATGGCTGAGATGTCAGATAGAATTGAAAGCATTTCTAACTCAGTTAATGAAAGCTCTAATGCAATCAGCATGTCTGCAACAGCAACAACTGAGATAGTAGGTGAAATCCAGGGCATTAATGATGCTATGGACCAGAATAATGATGTTACTAAACAATTGAATGCAAGTACCCAGAAGTTTGAAATTGTATAATTAATTGTGGGACTCCAGTATTTATACTGGGGTCCCTGTTTTTTTAGTACGATTATTTGCGATTGACTTTGATTGAAAATGTACAAGAATGTTATAAAAGTGTGAACAAACTGTTGTAAATATATTAAAAATAACAATTGAATCAAAAACGCTCACGTAGTAATATACCTTTTGTTGTTGGAAATCAGTTTCGAAAGGTTTTTATTATGTTTAATATCATTATGCTTGTTGTATTTTCGTTGGTTACTTTATTTTATGCTTTTTATATCGCTTCACATATTCGTTATGCAGCTAGCCTATCTGGTGCTACAGATAAAAAGGCTTTAGCAAAGTCGATTTTTGCAATTGTTATTAGCGTTGTAACACTTGCAATCCTTTGGTTTCAGGCTGCATTTGTTTATTTATATCGTTAATATATATTTGACTTTTTTACCTAAACATGGCTTTCACATTGGTGGGAGCCATGTTTTTTATGTTATAATTTAGTGTACTTGTTTGACATTCTGTTTGCATACATATATACTTACTTTATCACTTTTAATTACTAAAGTATCGGAGGACATAAAGATGAAAAAAGAAATATCCAAGCTTTTGGAAGTTAGAGAGAGTGTCAGAGTTGTTGATGCCACACTTAGAGATGGTGGCCTTGTTAATGACTTTTATTTTACTGATGAATTTGCTAAGGCACTTTATCTTACAAATGTAAAGGCTGGGGTAGACTATATGGAAATGGGCTATCGTGCTGATAAGGAACAGTTTGACGAGGATAAGTTCGGCCCATGGAAGTTTTCATCAGATGAATATATTAGAAAGATTGTTGGTGACAATAACACTGATTTAAAGCTTGCTATTATGGCAGATGTGGGAAGATGTAATTACAAGGAGGATATTCATCCTAAGAATGAAAGTCCTGTAGACCTTATCAGGGTTGCAACATATTTACATCAGCTTCCAGGTGCTGTGCAGATGATTGAAGATGCCTATAAGAAAGGATATGAGACTACCTGTAATATAATGGCCATATCTACTGCATCTATGGAAGATATTAAATCAGCACTTGATATTGTGTGCCAGACCCCAATTTCATGTATTTACATTGTAGATAGCTATGGCTCTCTATATCCAGAGCAGACAGAGCGTATTGCTGATATGTACTATGAGATTGCCAACAAGTATGGTAAGAAGGTGGGAATGCATGCCCATGATAATCAAAAGCTGGCATTTGCCAATACGATTGAGGCTGTAGGTGATAATGTAGACTATCTTGATGCCACATACTGTAGTATGGGACGTGGTGCCGGTAACTGTGCTATGGAGCTTTTACTTGGATTTTTGAAGAATCCTAAGTATAAAGAAAGATATGCAATCAAGTTCGTGGAAGACTACATGCTTCCTCTTAAGGAGCAGGGCGTTGTTTGGGGCTACGATATGCAGTATCTTACAACAGGTTTGCTTAATCAGCATCCTAGAACTGCTATTGAGTTTACAAAGCAGGGAAGAAAAGACTACTTTGCTTTCTATCAAGAAATGTTAAACCTTGACTAAACAAATCATTTAGCGGTTAAGTTTACAATGATATTAGCAATATTATCCCAGGTATGGTTTTTTGATGTAATGTCAAAGCCTGCCTGGGCTATTTTTTTTAATTCATCTAAATTAGAAAGGGCTGTGTCTACCTTTGTTGTAACTGCATCTATATTATCAAGGTTGTAAAAGAGTATGCTTTCATTATCAGTATATTCGCTTTTTAGCATAGTGGTTGGGTCTGTAAGTGAAACTGCTCCATTTAATTGGGCAGAGAATACCCTATCATGGCACCCGGCTTTGAAATTCGGTTGAATATTAACGCATAGCTTTGATTTGGAAAATATTGTAAAGGTAAGATTAAATGGGATTTCCCTGTGAATAGTAGCGTGGTTTAAATCAAGCTCTTCCCATAATCCTCCGAATAAATCAAGCTTGTGCTGACATTTATCTAAGGCTAAAACCAGATTTTTTCTATTAACACACCTTACATAGGTATCTGCAAGATAAAAAGTTTGTGTATGTAGTGGCAAATCAGAATTGATGTAATCATATATTTCATTTCTTGCTAATGTTTCTACAGCATCTTCTATAGTAATGGAAGAATCAGCCTGCATCATATCAATTAATTCCTTTATATTTTCCACAAGGAAATCAGGAAGCTTTTTGATGGCAGTTTCTATTCTAATTGGATCTGTGTATGTGCCGGTGAAAATAATGTCATAGGGGCGAGTTTCAAATTTATCCCAGTCTAAGGAATCTTTTCCAAAAGCAAGCTCACCTGTCATAGGTGTAACAGCCACAGACTTAATATGAGGGTAGTATTTTAAGATATAGTCCTTGTGCTTGGCATCAAGACATACTACGTTAAAGTTTTTCAATTTATTTTTCAAGGAATCGTGGTGATAAAGGGGATGATCCAAGATAACATCAATAAAAGGAGCATCTACATTATCTAAGAAGAATGAATCATCATCCATAAGAGCTCTAGGCAAATCTGAATTAAAATCAATCATTGCATCGAAATGCTTACCTACAAATTGTTCTAAATCGTCTAATGACTGTTCATCCACCTTAAAATACTCAATGTCATGACCTGCTTTTTTTAGAGCAGCACCAAGAGAGTCTCCAAAATACAGATATGAATTATAGCAAACAGTTTTCATTTCAAAAATCAAAAATTTCATACACAAATCCCCTTAAAACGTTCAAAATTAATTCATAATTATTTTAGCATATCATTACCTCACTATGATATACTTTGTATATCAAAATAAATTAGGGAGGAGAATATGATTAAAGCGGCAGCATATAATTGTGAGGCATTACAGAATCCATTCATATTTGACCAGGTTTACAGCCTTATCAGCCCTCAACGAAGAGAGCATGTTGATGAGGCCAAGACTTTAAAGGGAAAGTGTGAAAGGCTTGGAGCTGCCCATTTACTTGAAAAGCTGCTTTGGGAAAATCATATTCAACGACCTTATGTATATTCTACCACTTCCCAAGGGAAGCCTATCTTTATTCAGCCTAAGAATGTAGACTTTAGCATTTCTCATTCTAATTTTTTCGCTGTAGCAGCAATTTCAGATAAACCGGTGGGGATTGATGTTGAACGCATCAGGCCTTACGACAAGGATTTAGTGGAGAGATTTTTTACTAAGTATGATCTTGAATATCTAGAATCATTTAAAAAGAGCGAAGTAAACAAGAAATTCACTGAAGTGTGGACATTTAAGGAGGCTACCTGCAAAATGATGGACAGGCCTTTGATGCAGATACTGCAATGGGTGGATTTTAGCGAGTATTGTGATTGCGAAAAGGGTAAAACCTATTGGACTAAGCAAGGCTTTGAATTTAGGGATTACTACATAACACTTTGTTACGAGGATAAGAGGCAGCCTATTCAAATGGGTCTCTATAATCCTTATGATGGGAAATATTACTAGTTTATTGCCATTTATTTTAAAATGTATTGTTAATTAATAATGCACTTATTTCTTGTTATTTAAAAATGATTGTGATACAATCAATTACAGTTTCGTACTTCAAAGTGCTAAAGCACTTTAAAGAATAAGGTTTTAGGAGAGTAATACGATGGAATCTAAAAAAGTTCTTTCAATCTTGGTAGAAAACACACCAGGTCTAACCAGCCGCATTTCAGGCTTATTTTCAAGAAGAGGTTATAATATTGATAGCTTTTCCGCAGGGGTCACAGCTGATCCAAGATACACACGTGTTACAATCGTTACACATGGAGACGACAATATTTTAGAGCAGATTGAGAAGCAGGTTTCTAAGCTTACAGAGGTTGTTGACCTAAAGGTTTTAGAACATGGTTCATCTGTAAAAAGGGAGCTTATGCTGGTTAAGATATCAGCTAGAAATAGTGATAGACAGGATGTCCTTACTATAGTAGAGATTTTCCATGGTAAGGTTGTTGATGTCACTCATGATTCTATGATTCTTGAACTTACAGGAAATCAGGATAAGCTTGAGGCATTTTTAGATATGCTAGGAGACTATGATATCTTAGAGCTTGCACGTACAGGACTTACAGGTCTTACACGTGGTTCTGAGGATGTAGTTATTCTTTAGTTATATTAAAAGAAAAATAGGAGGATAAAGGAATGTCACAGGAAGCAAGGATTTTTTATCAGGAAGATTGTAATCTTTCATTATTGAAGGGTAAGACAATAGCTATTATCGGTTATGGTAGCCAGGGTCATGCACATGCACTTAACCTTAAGGAGAGCGGCTGCGATGTCATTATCGGCTTATATGAAGGTTCTAAGTCATGGGCTAAGGCTGAAAAGCAGGGACTTACAGTTTATACAGCAGCAGAAGCAGCAAAGAAGGCTGATATCATTATGATTCTTATCAATGATGAGAAGCAGGCTGATATGTACAAGGCTGATATCGAGCCAAATCTTGAGGCTGGTAACATGCTTATGTTTGCTCATGGTTTCAACATTCACTTTGGTTGCATTAAGCCACCAGCTGATGTTGATGTTACTATGATTGCTCCAAAGGCTCCAGGTCATACAGTACGTTCTGAGTATCAGGCAGGCAAAGGAACACCTTGTCTTGTAGCTGTATATCAGGATGCTACAGGTAAGGCTCTTGATCTTGCACTTGCTTATGGTGCTGGTATCGGTGGTGCTCGCGCAGGTATTCTTGAGACAACATTTAGAACAGAGACAGAGACAGACCTCTTTGGTGAGCAGGCTGTTCTTTGCGGTGGTGTTTGTGCTCTTATGCAGGCAGGCTTTGAAACACTTGTTGAAGCAGGCTACGATCCAAGGAATGCATACTTTGAGTGTATCCACGAAATGAAGCTTATCGTTGACCTTATTTACCAGTCAGGCTTTGCTGGAATGAGATATTCTATTTCTAATACAGCAGAATACGGTGATTATGTTACTGGACCTAAGATTATCACAGAAGATACTAAGAAGGCTATGAAGCAGATCTTAAGTGATATTCAGGATGGTACATTTGCTAAGGAATTCTTACTTGATATGTCTCCAGCAGGACGTCAGGTTCACTTCCAGGCTATGAGAAAGCTTGCATCTGAACATCCTTCAGAGAAGGTTGGAGAAGAAATCCGTAAGCTTTATTCTTGGAACAACGAAGAAGACAAATTCATTAATAACTAATAAAAACCGCGAGGCCTAAGCCTCGCGGAAGTTTTTATTACGGAAAAACTTGTAAAGATGAGAAGAGATTTTTATTTCAGTATATAAATCAGCATACTCTCTAGGCGTATATTCGGTGATGTAGTTAACAGGAAAGGATTTAGTCATTCCTCTGGACTTACACAAATCTACAGCTTTGTTGTATGCAATAGCTGCCGTGGCTTCGTCACGATAACGGCCTACTATGAAATCTCCATTTAAATGGATTTTGGCAGCATATACAGTTTTTCCTTTTTTTTCTTCTTTGTAAACACCGTGATATTTGTTTACGACCACTATGTTTGAATAACGCAGGTCAGTACTATCGCCATTTGCAAATATATAATCTCTGCCTTTAACACTGTAGGGCTTTATTCCATAGCGGCCAAGGATGTTATATTGCATTCCATAGTCGCTTACAAACATGTGCCCGCCACGGTTTTGGATTTTATGGCTTGAGTAATAAAATAAATCATCATTATCGAATTTTAAAACTGTTGATTTATCAAGATAGTACAAAAAATAGTTTTTCTGAAGATAAATCGGAGTTTTTATATATATGTGGTTATCTCTAAAATTAATTAGAGTGATGCATTTTTCAAAGGTTAGATGTTTGATTTTGTTGTTAATAGAAAGAGTGGATATGCTAGAATCCTTTAGTATATCCCATGCTTCTTTGTAGGCTTTGGTACATTCACCTTCATTATCAAAGCTTCCAAGGCTAATGTGTTTACCATTGTATGTGATATTGCCTCGGTAATAGGCGGTGCCATCTTTTTTTGTTGCTTTATATACACCAGGTTTCATTATAGCCTCCTTTTCATTTCTCAATTATTATTTTACACAATTGCGAAGGGAAAAGTTTAAAAATTCAGTGAACTAATAAGGATGAATGAAAATGTCAGATAATACAATCTCTAAAAAGAAAGCGATTACACAAGGCCTAAGGGATGGTTTTCCTATAGGCTTAGGGTATTTTGCTGTGTCTTTTTCTCTTGGAATTTTTGCTAAATCAGTTGGATGCAACGCCATTCAGGGAATAATTAATTCCTTTTTTAATCATGCAAGTGCCGGTGAGTATGCGGTGTATTCTATGATAGGCGTGGGGGCATCATATTTGGAAATGGCTATAATGACATTAATCGTTAACGCCAGATATTTGCTTATGTCTACAGCCCTTAGCCAAAGGATTCATCCTAATACATCCTTTTTACATAGGCTTTTTATTGGATTTCATGTAACAGATGAGCTTTTTGCTATTTCTATTAACAGGCCAGGGTATGTCAATCCATTTTATTGCTATGGAGCTTTCTTTATAGCTGTAATTGGCTGGTGCGCAGGCACTGCCACAGGAATCATCGCAGGTGGAATTCTACCGGCAAGATTGGTAAGTGCTTTGTCGGTTGCTCTTTACGGAATGTTTTTAGCCTGCATTATGCCAGAGGCAAGAAGGCACAAAATCGTGGCAGTATTAATAATCATAAGCTTTGTATTAAGCTATATTGCAAATGAGCTTTCTTTATTTGCAGCAATTTCCAGTGGAACAAAAACTATAATTCTAACTGTATTGATTGCATCTGTTGCTGCAATAGTATTTCCACATCCGGAGGTAGAAGATGATGACTAATGCATACATTTATATATTAGTGGCAGCTTTGGTAAGCACCATCATCAGAGTGCTTCCAGTAACTATATTTAGAAAGCCAATTAAAAGCAGATTTGTAAGGTCTTTTTTATATTATGTTCCTTATGTAACCCTTGCAGTAATGACATTTCCGGCCATTATAAATGCTACCCAAAGCAAAATTTCAGGCATATTGGCACTTGTTTGTGGAAGTATTGCCGCATGGTTTAATATGAGCCTTTTTAAAGTGGCATGCATATGCTGTGGTGTAGTTTTTGTAGCAGAGTTATTCTTGTAATAAAGTAATTTTAGGTTAGAAATTTTAATTGCATAAAATCGAATTGGTATATATAATATTTTCAAAATGATTTTGAATGGAGGAACTAACGTGATTAAAGTAGGTATTTTAGGATATGGAAATCTAGGACGTGGCGTTGAAGCTGCAGTTACACTTAGTGACGATATGGAGCTTGTGGCTATTTACACAAGAAGAGACCCAAAGACTGTTACAGTTAAGACTAATACAACAGTTAAATCAACAGATGATCTTGATACAGGAAAGGAAGATATAGACGTACTTATTATTTGTGGCGGAAGTGCTACTGATTTGCCAGAAATGACACCAAAGTATGCTAAGCTTTACAATGTTATTGATTCATTTGATACACATGCAAGAATCCCAGAGCATTTTGATAACGTTGACAAGGCATCTAAGGAGGCAGGCAAGATAGGTCTTATTTCTTGTGGCTGGGACCCAGGTATGTTTTCTCTTAACCGCCTTTATGCTACAGCTATTTTACCAAAGGGAAAAGCTTATACATTCTGGGGCAAGGGTGTAAGCCAGGGTCATTCTGATGCAATTAGACGTATTGAGGGCGTTATCGATGCAAGACAGTATACAGTACCTGTTCAGGCTGCTCTTGATAGAGTTAGAGCTGGTGAGAATCCTGAGCTTTCTACCAGAGAAAAGCATACAAGAGAATGCTATGTTGTAGTAGAAGAGGGAGCAGATAAGGCTAGAATTGAAAAGGAAATCAAGGAAATGCCTAATTATTTTGCTGATTACGATACAACAGTTAATTTTATTTCTGAGGAAGAGCTTAAGAAGAATCACTCAGGACTTCCACATGGCGGAAGCGTTATTTATACAGGTGAGACAGGCTTTGATGGAAATAAGCATGTTATTGAATACAGCCTTAATCTTGATTCTAATCCTGAGTTTACAGGAGCTGTTCTTACAGCTTATGCAAGAGCTATTGTACGTTTGCATAGCGAGGGCGTTACAGGCGCTAAGACAGTATTTGATATTGCACCAGCTTATCTTACACCAGTATCAGGTGATGAGCTTAGAGCACACTTCCTATAATTAAGAAAAGCTTTAATAAATATTTGTAAAATTAGTTGCTAACATAGGCTTTAAAGGTTTATAATCTTTAAAGTCTATATTTTTGTGGATTTTTAACTGGAGGGAATACATTGCTGGAAAAATTAGAAAAGAAATTTGGCAGATATGCTATCAATAATCTTATAATTTATCTATTGATTGGCTATGCAATTGGCTATCTTTTGCAGTTCGGCCAACGCTTCACAGGTGTAGGTTATATTAATTACCTTACACTTGAGCCATATTATATATTACGTGGTCAGGTTTGGAGGCTTATTTCCTGGGTTATTATTCCACCTGATACCAGTGTGATTTGGGCTGTTATTATGTTTATGCTTTATTATCAGCTTGGTACTACACTTGAGCGTACATGGGGCGCTTTCAAGTTTAATGTTTATATCTTTGGAGGAATGCTCTTTACTGTACTTGGTGCATTTATAGTATATGCAATTTATGGCGGTTCCATTCCAGTAGGCTTTATTGGAATGACCACCAGCACTTATTACATTAATTTATCAATATTCCTTGCATTTTCAACATGTTTCCCTGATATGCAGGTTTTATTGTATTTTATTATTCCAATCAAGATGAAATGGATGTCCATTTTCTATCTTGTAATTATTGGATACGAGGTTGTAAAGTATCTTGTTGCAGGAGCATTTTTTGCCGCAGTGCCTATCATTGCATCCCTGCTTAATTTCTTCATCTTCTTTATGATGACTAGAAATATGAGCAGATTTAATCCAAAAGATATTCATAGACGTGCTGAATTTAAGCGTGCAGCCACACCACCACGTACTCAGTATAGGGATGGCACTCCTATTGCAAGACATAAGTGCGCTGTTTGCGGTAGAACAGAGCTTACTAACCCAGAGTTAGAGTTTAGATTTTGCAGTAAGTGTAATGGTAATTATGAGTATTGCTCAGACCATTTGTTTACGCATACACATATACACTAGATTTAAGATTTTAAGAGGGGACACCCTCATCAGTCAGCTATGCTGACAGCTTCTCCCAAAGGGAGAAGCCTATAGAAACACGAAGGGATTGTATAAAAATGAGTGAAGAAGTAGTTAGCAAAAATTTTATTGAACTTGAAATTGACAAGGATTTAAAAGAGGGAGTATACGACCATGTTTGTACACGATTCCCACCTGAGCCAAATGGTTATTTACATATTGGCCATGCTAAGTCAATTCTTTTAAATTATGGTCTTGCTAAGAAGTATAATGGTGAGTTCCACATGAGATTTGATGACACTAATCCTACAAAGGAAAAGGTGGAGTTCGTTGATTCTATAAAGGCTGATATTAAATGGCTTGGAGCAGATTGGGGTGACCACCTTTATTTCGCATCTAATTATTTTGATAGAATGTACGAGGTTGCTGTTGATTTAATCAAGAAAGGCTTAGCATATGTTTCAGACCTTTCTGCAGAGGAAATGAGAGAGTACCGTGGAGATTTTGAGCATCCAGGTAAGGAAGACCCTAACAGAAACCGCTCTGTTGAAGAAAATCTTCAGATGTTCGAAGATATGAAGGCTGGTAAGTACGAGGATGGAAGCCATACACTTAGAGCTAAGATTGATATGGCATCACCTAATATCAATATGCGTGATCCAATCCTTTACAGAGTTGCTCACATGACTCACCACAACACTGGTGATAAGTGGTGCATCTATCCTATGTACGATTTTGCTCATCCACTTGAGGATGCTTTCGAAAATATTACACATTCTATTTGTACACTAGAGTTTGAGGATCATAGACCTCTTTATGATTGGGTAGTTAAGTCAGCAGGCTTTGCTAATCCACCACGTCAGATTGAGTTCGCTAAGATGTATCTTACAAATGTAGTTACAGGTAAGAGATATATTAAGAAGCTTGTTGAAGATGGAATAGTAGACGGATGGGATGATCCACGTCTTGTATCTATTGCAGCACTTCGCCGCCGTGGATTTACACCTTCTTCAATCCAGAGATTCGTTGAGCTTTCAGGTGTATCAAAGGCTAACTCTTCATCTGATTATGCCATGCTTGAGTACTGCATCAGAGAGGATTTAAAGACATCTAGAAGCCGTGTGATGGCAGTGCTTGATCCTGTTAAGCTTGTTATTGATAACTACGAAAGTGATGATGTTGAGTGGCTTGATGCTCCTAACAACCTTGAAAATCCAGAGCTTGGTAGCCGTCAGGTACCATTTGGCAAGGAGCTTTACATTGACAGAGAAGATTTCATGATTGAGCCACCTAAGAAGTACTTTAGATTATATCCAGGTAATGAAGTACGTCTTATGAATGCATATTTTGTAACATGTACATCATACGAGACAGATGAAAACGGCAAGGTTACATGTATTCACTGTACATACGACCCAGCTACAAAGGGCGGAGATGCTCCAGATGGCCGTAAGGTTAAGGGCACAATTCACTGGGTAGCTGCAAAGACAGCTCTTAAGGCAGAGGTTCGTCTTTACGAAAATATTGTGGATGAGGAAAAAGGAGTGTATAATGAAGATGGTAGTTTAAATCTCAATCCAAATTCACTTACTGTTCTTAAGGATTGTCTTGTTGAGCCTTCTTTAAAGGACGCTAAGGCTTATGATAGCTTCCAGTTTGTAAGACAGGGATTTTTCTGTGTAGATGCTAAGGATTCTAAGGAAGATGCTTTAGTATTCAATAGAATTGTATCCCTTAAGAGCTCTTTCAAATTACCAACAAATAACTAATAACTCATCAATAGTAATCTACAGAAAAGGATTGCAGCATGAATTTATTATCGGGAATGGAAAAATTTGGTTTCTCCATGGATGGAGAGCTAGACATTTTGGCTGATGATAAGCCAAAGAAAGAAGCAGAGGCCGCTAAAAAAGCAGCACCTGTAGTAAAGCAGGAGAAGGACTTTATCATTGATAAAAAGGTTCGTTGTCCTGTATGTGATAAGGAATTTCCTATCAAGGCAGTACTTGCCACTAAGCTTAAGAGATTAGAGCCTGATTTTGATTTACGCCCTAATTATGAGCATGTAGATAAGTGTAAATATGATTTTATCTCATGTCCTAAGTGTGGTTATTCAGCACTGGATACCACATTCTCTAAGATTGACACAGCTCGTGTTAAACTTATTCGCGCAGAATTTTGTCCTAGCTTTAAGCCTCAACAGGAAGAGCTTCAGGAGACTTATTCTTACGAATATTCCATTGAGAAATTTAAGCTTGCTCTAATTTGCACCATGAAAAAGCGTGCTAAGATGTCTGAGAAGGCTTATGTGTGTCTTAAGATTGCATGGTTACGCCGTGCTCAACTTAAAGAGCTTGAGGGCAACAAGGATGCAGACCCAAAGGTAATTGAGATGGTAAAGAAGGAGTATGATGGCTTTTATGCTCAGGCCTACGAGGGCTTCATGAAAGCTATTTCTCAGGAAACACCTCCTTATTGTGGAATGGCATCAGAGGCTGTTGAATTTATGCTTGCTAATATGTCTGTTTACTATAAGAAATACGATGCAGCAATGAAAATCATTGCAAGACTTATTCAATCGGCTAGCACTTCCAGAAAGCTTAAGGATAAATGCTTAGAGCTGAAGGAACAGATTGTAGCAGAACAAGGCGAATAGATTTTACGAACTGCCAATAGGTGGAAATTCCTAGATGGCAGTTCTTTTTTGAGGTTAATATGAATTGGATTAAATATTCTATAAATACAACTACAGATGCAGAAGATTTTGTTAGTGCCATGCTTATGGAAGCAGGTATTGTCTCAATCGAAATAGAAAACAATGTACCTGTATCTGGTGAAAAGCAGGGTGGAGAGTTTGAAGAGCTTCAGCCTGATTTACCTACAGATGATGGTACATCAAAGGTGTGCTTTTACTTAGGCGAGGATGAAGACCATGAAAGCATCCTGGCTAATGTTAAGGCTGAGCTTAACGAGCTTAAAGAAATGATGGATATTGGTGAAGGCACAATCGATACATCTATTACCAAGCAGGAGGATTGGATTAATAACTGGAAGCAGTTTTTCAAATCCTTCTACATAGATGATATTCTTATCAAGCCTACCTGGGAGGAGATTGCACCAGACGACAAGGGTAAGATTTTTGTTGAGATAGACCCTGGAGTTAGCTTTGGTACAGGAAAGCATGAGACAACACAGCTATGTATCAGACAGCTTAAAAAGTACGCCAAGGCAGATGATGAAATCCTTGATATAGGCTGTGGCAGCGGAATCCTTTCTATCATTGCAAACAAGCTTCTTGATGGTAAATGCCATTTGGTAGGTACTGATATAGATGAAGATTGTATCACATCTACCTACGAGAACTTTGAGATTAATGGTATTCCTAAGGAAGCTGGTGATTTCTATGTTGGAAATCTTACAGAAGATAAGGATTTACAGGACAAGGTTGGCTATGAAAAATACGATATAGTTGTTGCAAATATTCTTGCAGATATTATAATCGGTATGGCACCTGCTATTTATCCTACACTTAAAAAGGGTGCATACTTCATTTCTTCAGGTATTATTGATTTCAAGGAAAATGAGGTAAAGGATGCCTTAGAGGCAGTAGGACTTACTATTGTAGAGATTAATCATCAGGGAGAGTGGGTGAATATCACCGCTCGTAAGTAAAGGTATGCAACAGATATTTGTTAATGAAGGTCCAGTAAATGACAGCTTTGTGATAACCGGTGATGATATGCATCATCTGGTTAGGGTGGTGCGCCTTAAAAGAGGCGAGGTTATCAGGGTTTCTTCCGCTGATGGGCTAAACTATCTATGTGAGGTTTCTGATATCACATCAGATGAGCTTATTGCTAAGGTTAAGGAAGAGGTTCCTTCAACAGAGCTTTCAAATAAAATCTATCTTTTTCAAGCCTTGCCAAAGGGAGATAAGATGGAGACCATAATAGAAAAGTGCGTTGAACTAGGAGTCCATGAGATTATTCCTGTTCAAATGAAAAACTGTATAGTAAAGCTGGATGACAAAAAGAAAAAATCCAAGCTTACAAGATATCAAACTGTGGCTGAAACTGCAGCAAAGCAATCCAAGCGTTCTATAATCCCTAAAGTAGCTGATTTTATGAGCTTTAAGGAGGCCTTTGAATATGCCAAGTCTCTTGATATATTGCTTCTTCCCTACGAAAGCAAGAATGGTATGAAGGATACCTTTGATGCCCTTGATTCTATTAAAGAGGGCATGAGCATAGGCGTATTTATTGGGCCAGAGGGCGGCTTTGATTCATCTGAGATAGAGCTTGTAAGGGAAAGCTGTCGAATAATTTCACTTGGCAGAAGAATTCTTCGTACTGAAACAGCTGCCATTTGTACACTTTCTATGTTGATGCTTAAAAGTGAGGTTTAAATGATTTACTTTGATAATTCAGCTACCACCAGATGCTCTGATGGGGCTATGAAAATAATGCAGGAATGTTTACAGGTTAATTATGGCAACCCTTCTTCGTTACACAAGATGGGCTACAGAGGTAAGGATTATCTTAAAGAATCCCGTGAGATAATAGCCTCTATACTAAAGTGCCAGCCTAAGGAGATTTATTTTACCAGTGGTGGTACAGAGGGAAATAACCTGGCTATTAAGGGCTCAGCTTCTGCTAAAAAGCGCCTAGGTAATCACATCATTACTACTAAGATTGAACATGCAAGTGTTCTTAATCCTGTTAAGGCTCTTGAAAAGGAGGGCTTTGAGGTTACATATCTTGGAACAGATGAATATGGTGTTATTTCTCTTGATGAGCTTAAAGCTGCCATTAGAGAAGATACAATACTTGTTTCTATAATGATGGTTAATAATGAAATCGGAAGTTTGCAGCCAATAGCTGAGGCCTGCAAGATTGTTAAGAAGGCTAATCCTGATATTATATTCCATACAGATTGTATTCAGGCCTTTGGTAAGATGAGTATTATTCCAAAGAAGCTTGGCATTGATATACTTACAGTTAGTGGTCACAAGATACATGGTGCAAAGGGCTCTGGGTTTATCTATATCAAGGATAAGGTTAGAGTGGTTCCTCAGATTCTCGGAGGAGGTCATGAAAATGGTATGCGTTCTGGTACTGAAAATGTTCCAGCTATTGCATCTCTTGGCGTTGCTGCTAAGGAAGCCTATGATAACCTTGACAGAAATCGTGAACACCTGTATGCTATGAAATCTAGGTTTATAGAAGGAATCGAATCAATCGATGGTGTTACTGTTAATGGTCATACCGGAGAAGATAGCGCGCCACAGATTGTCAGTGTTTCCATAAAGGGCAACCGTACCAGAGCACAGGTTATGCTTAATGCTCTTCAGGATAATTACGGTATTTTGGTTTCTGCCGGTTCAGCTTGTTCATCTAACAAGCCAGCTATCAGCGAAACTCTTAAGTCTATTGGACTTGAAAAGGATTTATTAGAGCGTACAATAAGATTTAGCTTCTGTCCTGAGAATACCTTTGAAGAGGTGGATACAGCTATAGAAGCACTTAAGGATTTAGTACCAAAAATGGTTTTATAAAGGAAGGTAATATGACATATCAAGCATTTTTGATTAAGTATTCAGAAATTGGCGTTAAGGGAAAGAACCGTTATGTATTTGAAGATGCCCTTGTTCGTCAGATTAAGAGAGCCCTTGATAATGTAGAGGGACATTTCATTGTTAAGAAACAAAGCGGAAGAGTATTTGTTTCTGTTGAAGGTGAATATGATTATGATGAAGCTGTAGATGCTTTGCAGCATGTGTTTGGAATCAGCGCAATTTGCCCTACAGTAGTTGTGCCAGATGAAGGTTTTGATAAGCTGGCAGAGGCAGTTGTTAAATACGTTGATGAAGAATTTGAGGATAAGAATTTTTCATTCAAGGTATTTGGACGTCGTGCCAACAAGCAGTATCCAATGACATCTATGGAGGTTGCGGCAGAGGTTGGAGCAAGACTTCTTGATGCGTTCCCAGAAATGAGCGTTGATGTACATAATCCAGATAGAATTATTTACGTTGAAGTAAGAGAAAACATTGCTATTTATTCTACAGAAATCCCAGGACCACACGGTATGCCTGTAGGCACAGCAGGAAAAGCAATGCTTCTTCTTTCAGGTGGTATTGATTCACCGGTTGCAGGTTACATGATTAGTAAGCGTGGTGTTACACTTTCAGCAACATATTTCCACGCACCACCATACACATCAGAGCAGGCTAAACAAAAGGTTGTTGACCTTGCAAAGCTTGTTGCAAAGTATTCTGGTCCAATCGATTTACATATTGTAAACTTTACAGATATTCAGTTATATATTTATCAGCAGTGTGCTCATGAAGAGCTTACTATCATTATGCGTCGTTACATGATGCGTCTTGCTGAGCATTTTGCTAAGGAAAACGATTGTATCGGTCTTGTTACAGGCGAGTCTATTGGTCAGGTTGCAAGCCAGACAATGCAGTCACTTAACTGTACAAATGCTGTTTGTTCATTACCTGTTTACAGACCACTTATTGCTTTTGATAAGCAGGATATTGTTGATATTTCAGAGAAGATTGACACTTACGAGACATCAATTCTACCTTACGAGGATTGCTGTACAATTTTCGTTGCAAAGCATCCTGTTACAAAGCCAAAGCTTGAGGCTATCGAAAAGCATGAGCATCTTCTTGATGAGAAGATTGATGAGCTTATGCAGG
The DNA here is from genome assembly GCA_015057315.1 of Pseudobutyrivibrio ruminis. Classification (GTDB taxonomy): domain Bacteria; phylum Bacillota; class Clostridia; order Lachnospirales; family Lachnospiraceae; genus Pseudobutyrivibrio; species Pseudobutyrivibrio ruminis_D. Next base: position 17,946 of record SVER01000036.1, read on the forward strand.
CTGCAATTGACAGTGTTGAAATTATAAAAGTAAGATAAAAAATATGAGCTTTGCTATAAAAGCAAAGCTCATAAATATTTAATAGCTTTTAAGAAAGGATTAAACAATATAATCCTTTAATGTAGACATTACGTCTTCAGCATCACCCTCAGCATGTACTGTAAGGTCGATTGGCTTAGATAAGTCAAGTGAGAAGATACCCATGATTGACTTAGCGTCGATAACATAACGTCCGCTAACAAGATCAAAATCATAGTCGAACTGACTAATAGTATTAACAAATGACTTTACCTTGTCAATTGAGTTAAGAGAAATTTGAACTGTTTTCATTTTGCTGCCTCCTCCAAAGTTTTTATAGAAATATACTAAAGCAAAGGCATGTAAAAGTCAACAAAGTCTTGATATTTTAAGATTTTTACCAATTTTAAGAAAGGTATTTAGATATATGAAAAAAGCTGCACTACATAATCTTGGATGCAAGGTCAACGCCTATGAAACAGAGGCCATGGAAGAGCTACTTAAGAAGGATGGCTTTGAAATAGTAGACTTTAATGAACAGGCTGATGTTTATGTAATAAATACCTGCTCAGTGACGAATATTGCTGACAGAAAATCCCGTCAGATGATTCATAAATGTAAAAAACTAAATCCAGATGCCTGTGTTGTTGCAGCTGGTTGTTACGTACAGAACTTTGGCAAGGATATTGCAGATGAACTTGGAGCTGATATTATTCTTGGAAATAACAAAAAGAATGATTTAGTTGCTAAAGTTCACGAATATTTTGAAAAACTGGATGAAAAGGATGGTCCTATTCTTGATTATGTTGATATTAACGAAGGTAATGTTGACTATGAGGATATGATTATTGAAAAGGATTCAGAACACACACGTGCCTTTGTAAAGGTGCAGGATGGTTGTAATCAGTTTTGTTCTTACTGTATCATTCCATTTGCAAGAGGACGTATCAGAAGCAGGGCAATTGATGATGTGGTTAATGAGGTAACAGGCCTTGCTAAGGCTGGCTACAAGGAAGTAGTTATTACAGGAATTCATCTTAGTTCCTTTGGAACAGGTACAGATTTTGGCCTTGCTGATTTGTTAGAAGCAATTCAAAAGATAGATGGTATAGAGCGAATTAGAATGGGCTCCCTAGAGCCTCAAATCGTAACAGAGGATTTTGCAAAAAGAGTATCTGCACTTTCTAAAATGTGTCCACATTTTCATCTGTCTTTGCAGTCAGGCTGCGACAGCGTACTTGTAAGGATGAATAGAAAATATACAATCGAAGAGTATACTAAGGGAGTAAATATCCTTAGAAAATATTTTGATGACCCGGCAATTACTACAGATATAATTGTTGGATTTCCTCAGGAGACCCAAGAGGAATATAATACAACACTTGACTATGTGGATGAAATTAGATTTGCAGAATTACATGTATTTGCATATTCTAAGCGTGCAGGCACAAGGGCTGCTAAAATGTCAGGGCAGATTACAAATGCAGTTAAAAAAGAACGGAGTGCTAAGCTTATCAGCAAGGGAATAGAAAATACAAAGGCATATCGCATGGCTCATATTGGTAAGGTTATGGATGTACTTTTTGAAGAAAAGCAGATTATAGATGGATGTGAGTATTTTGTAGGCTTTTCTAAAGAATACATTAAATGTATGGTTAAAGCAGATGATAAGGATTTATCCAATACAATCCTTAAGGTGAAGGCCACAGAAATTACACCAGATAATGAGCACTTGCTTGTTGAAATTTGCTAATTTGTATATTAATATTAAAGTAATAGTTTGTAGTTTATTATTTGAGTAAAGACGAGGTAGATATGGCAGATTTAAGTAACACTCAATATTTTAAGGTTCAGAAAGACAATCCTGTTGGTGTAAAGGATGTGATTGAACAGGTATACAGCGCTTTATCAGAAAAGGGCTATAATCCCGTTAATCAGATTGTTGGTTATATTATGTCCGGGGATCCTACATACATCACCAGTCATAATAATGCACGTAGCCTTATTATGAAGGTTGAACGTGATGAACTAGTTGAAGAGCTACTCAAGGAATATATTGAAAATGAGAGCTGGAGCAAATAATGAGTGGCAGAATACTGGGGCTTGATTATGGAACAAAGACAGTTGGGGTCGCAATTAGTGACCCTTTACTTTTGACTGCACAAGAATTAGAAACCATCACCAGAGAAAGGGCAAGCGCCTTGCGTCACACCCTTGTCCGTATTAAAGATATTTGTGAGGAATATGGTGTTACACTGATTGTCCTTGGATATCCTCGTAACATGGATGATAGCGAAGGCTTCAGATGTGAGGACACCATCAAATTTAAAGAATTATTAGAAAAGCGAGTTGATATCCCAATCACTCTAGTTGATGAAAGACTTACTACCGTCTATGCTGATGAAATTCTTGAAGAATCTGGCGTCGCCAAAAAAGACCGCAAAAAATACATCGATCAAATTGCCGCCGCTATAATACTACAAGATTATTTAGATAATAGGAGTTAATATGGAACCAATTATTTTACCAGGTGAAAATGGAGAACAGATAAAGCTATTTGTGGTTGAGGAGACTAAGGTTTCAGGACATAAGTATTTGCTTGTTTGTGATAGTGAAGATGAAAATGAAGATGCTGATGCATCTATTTTAAAAGAAGTAGCTGCCACTGGAGAAGAATCTGTCTACGAATTTGTAGAGGATGATGTTGAATTTGAAGCAGTTGCAAAGGTATTTGAAGAGTTAGTTGGTGATGATGCCGACTTGGATTTTTAATAAGATTTAGGAGGTTATTTTTTGAAAAAGAAAACTGAAAACACAGCTGAAAGGCTAAAGATTATTCCACTTGGAGGTCTAGAGCAAATCGGCATGAATATTACTGCTTTTGAATACAAAGACAGTATTATCGTGGTGGATTGCGGACTTTCCTTCCCTGAGGATGATATGTTGGGCGTGGATCTGGTTATTCCAGATATAACATATCTTAAGGACAATCAGGAGAAGATCAAGGGATTTTTCATTACCCATGGTCACGAGGACCATATTGGGGCAATTCCTTATGTATTTAAGGAGCTTAACGTTTGCCCTATCTATTCAACCAAGCTTACTAACGGACTTATTGAGCATAAGCTAGAAGAGCACAAGATGCTTACAAAGGTTAAGCGTAAGGTTGTTAAATACGGTACACATATTAATGCAGGAGATTTCAGAGTTGAATTTATCCGTACTAACCATAGTATTCAGGATGCTGCAGCTCTTGCAATTTATTCTCCAGCAGGTATTGTTGTGCACACAGGCGATTTCAAGGTAGATTACACGCCAGTATACGGAGACCCAATCGATTTACAGCGCCTTGGCGAAATCGGAAAGAAGGGTGTTCTTGCCCTTATGTGTGATTCAACAAATGCAGAAAGACCTGGCTTTACAGCCTCAGAAAAGACTGTTGGTAAGACTATCGATTCTATTTTTGCTGATAACGATAGCACTCGTATCATCATTGCTACATTTGCATCTAATGTGGATAGAGTTCAGCAGATTATTAACTCAGCTGATAAGTATGGTAGAAAGGTATGCGTAGAAGGCCGCTCTATGGTTAACACTATTGAGACAGCTTCTAAGCTTGGCTATTTGCAGATACCTGATAATACACTTATTGATATTGAGTCACTTAAGTCTTACCCGGATGAGAAGGTTGTACTTGTTACAACAGGTTCACAAGGCGAGTCTATGGCTGCTCTTTCTAGAATGGCCAACGGAACACATAAAAAGGTTCAGATTAAGCCAGGTGATATGATTGTATTTTCTTCTCATCCAATACCTGGCAATGAGAAGGCAGTTTCAAATGTTATTAATGATTTGACAATGCGTGGCGCAGAGATTGTTATGCAGGATGTTCATGTTAGTGGACATGCCTGTGCAGAAGAGATTAAGCTTATTTATTCTTTGGTACGTCCACAGTTTTCTATTCCAGTCCATGGTGAGTACAAGCACCTTGTGGCTCAGGCTAAGATTGCGGAATCCCTTGGTTGGGATCATGACCATATCAAGATTATCCGTTCAGGTGATGTTCTTGAACTTGGTGATAATTATTCTAAGATTGCAGGTCATGTACATACTGGTGCTATCATGGTTGATGGTATCGGAGTAGGTGATGTTGGTAACATCGTTCTTAGAGATAGACAAAAGCTTGCTGAGGACGGTATCATTATTGTTGTGCTTACACTTGATGGCGCTTCAGGAACAGTACTTGCAGGTCCTGATATTGTATCACGTGGCTTTGTTTACGTTAGAGATTCAGAGGACCTTATGGAAAGCGCAAGAGCAGTCCTTGCAGATACAATGGATGTTCTTCAAGAGAAAAATATTACTGATTGGAACAAGATTAAGGGTGATATCAGAGACAATCTTTCTGATTTTGTATGGCATGAAACAGGCCGTCGTCCTATGATTATTCCAATTATCATGGAAGTATAAAATGATAGTAGATGAAAGATATACTACCTACCTAAACAGTCTTTATCCTGAGCTTGATGAAGGTCTTGATAATATCAGAAGAGAGGCTAGAGCAAATTTCGTACCTATTATCAGGGATGAGACTATTAATCTTCTTGCTACATTGATTCGTATGAATCAGCCTAAGAGGATTTTAGAGGTAGGAGCAGCAGTAGGTTTTTCAGCTTGCTTAATGGCAAGCGTTGCTAGGGATGCTAATATTGTTACCATCGAAAATTACGAGCCTCGCATTCCTATTGCAAATAATAATATTAAAAACATGGGTTTTGAGAACCGGATAACACTTATTGAAGGAGATGCTACAGAGGTTCTGCCTACACTTGATGGTCCTTTTGATTTTGTATTTATGGATGCAGCCAAGGGACAATACATTAATTTTTGGCCAGAGATTAAGCACCTTACAAAGGATGGAGGAATCATTGTTACCGACAATGTTTTGCAGGATGGTGATATAATCGAATCCAGATATGCCATTACAAGGCGCAATCGAACCATTCACAAAAGAATGCGAGATTATCTTTATGAGCTTACCCATGATAAAGGCTATACTACAACAATATTGCCACTTGGGGATGGAGTTAGTATTAGTGTGAAAGGAAAGAAATGAGAGAAACAGAGTTACTAGTTCCTGCAAGCAGCCTTGAAGTTCTTAAGGTTGCGGTTATATATGGAGCTGATGCAGTTTATATTGGTGGAGAGGTTTATGGTCTTAGAGCTAAGGCTAAGAACTTTTCCAAAGAGGATATGATAGAGGGAATCAGATTTGCCCATGAACATGGCGTAAAGGTTTATGTCACAGCTAATATCCTTGCCCACAATGGTGATTTAGAAGGTGTTAAAGAATACTTTAAGGAGCTTAAGGAGATTAAGCCGGATGCTCTTATTATTGCAGACCCAGCTATTTTTATGTTAGCTAAGGAGATTTGTCCAGAGATTGAAAGACATGTTAGTACACAGGCTAATAATACCAACTATGGAACATATAAGTTCTGGTATGAGCTTGGGGCAAAGCGTGTTGTATCTGCAAGAGAGCTTTCGCTTGAAGAGATTAAAGAAATTAGAGCAAATATTCCTGATGACCTTGAGATAGAAACATTCATCCATGGCGCTATGTGTATTTCTTATTCAGGAAGATGCTTACTTTCCAACTATTTTACTGGAAGAGATGCTAATCAGGGTGCCTGCACACATCCATGCAGATGGAAATATGCAGTAGTTGAGGAGCAGCGTCCAGGAGAGTACCTTCCAGTTTACGAAAACGAAAGAGGTACTTACATTTTCAATTCAAAGGACCTTTGCATGATAGAACACATTCCTGATTTACTTTCATCAGGAATCGACAGCTTTAAGATTGAAGGACGTATGAAGACAGCACTTTATGTTGCAACTGTTGCTCGTACATATCGTAAGGCTATTGATGATTGTAAGGAATCAGAAGATAAATATCTTGCAAACTTAGATTGGTATAAGGAACAGATTGCTGCTTGTACTTATCGCCAGTTTACTACTGGATTTTTCTATGGTAAGCCATCGGAAGAGTCTCAGATTTATGATAACAATACCTACAATATCGGATATACCTATCTTGGAATTGCAGGGGCTGTAAATGAGGACGGCTACTTCGAAATAGAGCAGCGTAATAAATTTTCAGTAGGTGAAACTATTGAAATTATGAAGCCAAACGGTGATAATATAGATGTAGAAGTTCTTGGAATTAAAAATGAAGAGGGCGAGGATATGGAATCTTGTCCACATCCTAAACAAAAGCTATTTATCAAATTAAATGTTACACCTGATGAATTTGATATTCTAAGAAGAAAAGAAGCTTAAAATTAGTTACGAGGAGAATACAAATGGCAGATAGTAAATATGTAGCTTATGTGGGCACTTACACTCACGAAACCAGTGTTGGTATTTATGTTTATGATGTTAACCCTGATACTGGAGTTCTTACCGAAAGAAGTGTAGCGCCTATTAACAACCCATCGGATATTATTAATTCACACGATAATAAGTTCCTTTATTCTATAGCAGATGAAGGTGTTGCCGCATTCAAGATTCTGGAAAATGGTGATTTGGAAAAGATTAACCAGGAATGGGTAGGCGGCATGAGAGGCTGTAACCTCTGCGTGGATTCTAAGAATAGATACTTATTCGTTGCAGGCTATCATGATGGTCGTGTTACCATGATGAAGTTAAATGAGGATGGTTCAATTGCAGGTATTGCAGATGGTATTTTCCATCAGGGTATTGGTAAGTCTGTTGCAGACAGGCCTCTTTACCCACATTGCACATGTGTTGAGCTTACTAAGGACGAAAGATTTCTTTGTGTTGTTGAAAATGGTTTACATCAGATTAAAATCTACGAAGTAGATTATGATATGGGCAAGCTTCGTCTTGTTGATATTGTTAGATGTACAATGGGTTCAGCTCCACTTAGAATGAAGTTTTCTCCTGATGGCAAGTATGCCTATGTCATCACAGAGATGTCTAATGAGATTTTAGTATATGATTATCATATTATAGAGGATCATCCTGATTTTGAATGTATCCAGACAGTATCATTACTTGTTGGTGTAGATGAAGAAATCAGCACAGGTACTAATATTAAGTTTGGTGATGATGACAAGTTCATATATGCCAGCGTAGATGGTCTTAATGCCATTTGCATGTACGAAAGAGATCCTAAGTCAGGAAAGATTAAGTATTTCTCACACAGCTTTATCAGCGGTGATTACCCTAAGAGCTTTGCTATTCTTCCAGGGGATAAGTACTATGTTTCACTTAATCATGATACTAACGAAATACGTAGCTTTACCATCGATAAAAAGGCAGGTCATTCATTGATGCAGAATGCACCAATCAAGATTGCTAAGCCTAACAGTATTGTTGTAGTAAAGATTAAATAGCTTGTTGTAAGGGCTGATAAAACAGCCCTTTTTTCTTTTATATAACCTAGGGAGGTAGTGATGGCAGGTTCAACTTTCGGAAGTAATATTACAGTAACAACTTGGGGAGAGTCACATGGTAAAGCAATTGGTGCTGTTATTGATGGCATTCCAGCAGGAATGAAGCTTGATGAGCAGGATATTCAGATTTATCTTGATAGAAGAAAGCCAGGTCAATCCAAGTTTACAACAGCACGTAACGAGGCAGATGAGGTAAAGATATTATCAGGCGTATTTGAAGGCGTTACTACTGGAACACCTATTTCAATTATGGTTGAAAATACTGACCAACACTCTAAGGACTACGGTAATATTGCTACAAGCTTTAGACCAGGTCACGCTGATTATGGCTATATGGAAAAATATGGTCTCAGGGATTATAGAGGCGGCGGACGTTCATCTGGTAGAGAGACAATTGGACGAGTTGCTGCAGGTGCTATCTGCGCTAAGCTTTTATCGGAGCTTGGTATTACAGTATGTGCTTATACTAAATCCATTGGGGATATAAAGATTTACGATTTTGATTTATCTGAAAGAGATAACAATGCACTTTGCATGCCAGATCCTGCAGCTGCCAAAAAGGCTACAGAATATCTTGAGGCATGTATGCTTAATAACGATAGTGCAGGCGGGGTTATTGAGTGTCTTATAACAGGTGTTCCTGCTGGCGTAGGTGATCCTGTTTTTGATAAATTAGATGCTAACCTTTCTAAGGCATTAGTTTCTATAGGTTCTGTTAAGGGCGTAGAAATTGGGGATGGTTTCGCAGTTTCTAAGACTGTTGGAAGCATCAACAATGATAAATTTAGAATGGTGGATGGCAAGGTTACTAAGGCTACCAATCATAGTGGTGGTATTTTAGGCGGTATATCTGACGGTGATGATATTATTGTAAGATGTGCAATTAAGCCAACTCCATCTATTTCACAATCACAGCCTACCGTAAATGAAAACCACGAAAATATCGATATTGAAATACATGGCAGACACGATCCTGTTATTGTGCCAAGGGCGGTAGTTGTTGTAGAAGCTATGTGTGCAATCACAATATGCGACGCCCTGTTTTCGCACATGACAGATAGATTAGATTATATTAAGGAGTTTTATAAGAATTGAAGTACGAATTATTAAAGACAGAGGGAAAAGCTAAAAGAGGCCGTTTTCATACTGTCCACGGTGTTATTGAAACACCTGTATTTATGAATGTTGGTACTGTAGCAGCCATAAAGGGTGCTGTTTCTACTGACGATTTGCGCCAAATTAAGACTCAGGTTGAGCTTTCTAATACCTATCACCTTCATGTTAGAACTGGTGATAAGCTTATTAAAGAGCTTGGAGGCTTGCATAAATTCATGGCTTGGGATAAGCCTATCCTTACAGATTCCGGCGGATTCCAGGTATTTTCCCTTGCAGGTATCAGAAAGATTAAGGAAGAGGGAGTTACATTTAATTCCCACATAGATGGCCGTAAGATTTTTATGGGTCCAGAGGAATCTATGCAGATTCAGTCCAACCTTGGCTCTACCATTGCTATGGCTTTTGATGAATGTCCACCAGCACTTGCAGAACGCAAATATGTAGAGGATTCTGTTGCCCGTACTACAAGATGGTTACATAGATGTAAGGCTGAAATGGCTCGTCTTAATTCTTTGGATGATACAATTAATAAAGAGCAGCTTTTGTTTGGTATTAATCAGGGCGCTATTTATAATGATATTCGTATAGAGCATGCCAAGATTATTTCTGAGCTTGATTTGCCAGGCTATGCTGTTGGTGGTCTTGCTGTAGGTGAAAGCCATGAGCAGATGTATGATGTACTTGATAATGTGGTGCCATATCTTCCACAGAACAAGCCAACATATCTTATGGGTGTAGGTACTCCAGCAAATATTTTGGAGTCTGTTGAGCGAGGAATCGATTTCTTTGATTGCGTTTACCCAAGCCGAAATGGTCGTCACGGTCATGTATATACTAATCATGGTAAGCTTAATCTTTTCAATCAGAAGTTTGAAAAGGATATGCGTCCAATAGAAGAGGGCTGCGGCTGCCCTGCATGTCGTACATACTCTAGGGCTTATATACGTCACCTTCTTAAGGCTAAGGAGATGCTTGGAATGAGACTTTGTGTTCTTCATAATCTCTATTTCTACAATACAATGATGGAAGAGATTAGAGATGCTCTTGATGCTGGCATGTTTGCTACCTACAAGAAAAACAAGCTTGCCTCAATGGAAGCTGGAGAAGAATAATATTAAAATATTATTAAATATCGCTTTTTGGTTGCGTATATCAACTAATTTTTGTAAAATGTTTTATAGTGATTTGGCGTGAGCCGTACGAGTAGGAGGATAATTTAATGTTAAACAATGGAATGTTATTAGCTGCAACTGGTATGAATAGTTCAATCAGCTTAATTATTTGGGTAGTAGTACTTTTCGCATTCATGTATTTCTTCATGATTCGCCCTCAGCAGAAGGAGCAGAAGGAAAAGACAGCTATGATGTCTGCACTTGCAATTGGTGATACAGTACTTACAACAAGTGGCTTTTATGGTGTTGTTATTGCAATTCCAGATGACACAACAGTTATCGTAGAGTTTGGTAGCAACAAGAACTGCCGTATACCAATGCAGAAGGCTGCAATCTCTCAGATCGAAAAGCCTGAGGATGCTGTTAAGGCTACAGAAGAAAAGGCAAAATAATAAAAATGGCTTTCCTTTACGGAAAGCCTCAGAGTGTAGACAAAGTGTCGCGGCTTCCGCCGCGACCTTTTCTTTTTTTATAAGGAGGAACTGGAGTCTGCGGACTCCAGTTCTTTCATTTTTAAGCCAACTTATACCTTAAAAAACCTTGATTTTACAAGCTTTCTAGCCACTTTTTTGATATAATAAAACTATCAAAACAAGGGGTTAGAATAATG
>SVER01000037.1 GCA_015057315.1 Pseudobutyrivibrio ruminis
CCACCGTAGGTCATATTCTTAACACGTGTGCCCTTCTTTGGAACGAACTTATCTTCCTCTTCTATGAGTACCAAATCCTTTATGTTAACAGTAGATTTCATGATACCCATCTGCACTGTTACATCACCTTTGGCGTTTGGCTTAGAGCATACGTTACCAGTAAGATTCATTGAAAGCACCTTAACCTTGTCGCCCACATGTAAATCTGTAGGTACGTTTGTGTTTTCCTGAACCTCAACCTTTTCCTTGGCCTTGCTCTTTGCCTTGTTTACACCCTTACCAAGTGCGGCACGCTTTGCTTCCATAGCAGAGATGTTTCCGCCGCCCTTGCCAAATTTATTAAAGTCACGGATTGTTTCGTCAGCGATATCCTTTGCCTCCTGAAGGATGGCTGCTGCATCCTCATGAGCCTGACGGATAAGCTCCTCACGCTGTGACTTAATCTTTTCTTCCTTTGCTGTGGCATTTGCAAGCTTAGACTCAGCTTCCTTAAGTGCTGCCGCAGCCTCTGCTGCATCCTTTTCAACCTGATGGCGCTTTTGCTCAAGGTCTACCATCAAATCCTCGAAGGATTTATCGTTTTCCGAAAGACGTCCCTTTGCATCCTCTATCAAATCAGTTGGAATACCAAGCTTTGATGAAATAGCAAATGCGTTTGACTTTCCAGGCACACCAATAATCAAATGATATGTAGGGCTTAATGTCTCAAGTGAGAACTCGCAGGATGCATTCTCAACTCCATCTGTTGAAAGGGCGTACACCTTCAGCTCGCTGTAGTGAGTGGTTGCCATTGTACGCACATCTAATGTGTGAAGTCTGTCAAGGATAGACTGGGCAAGTGCTGCACCTTCCTTTGGGTCTGTTCCGGCGCAAAGCTCATCTATAAGGATTAAGAACTGTGGAACTCTGCCCGGTTCGTTGGTTCCATGCAATACCTTGGAATGAACAAAATCTTTTGCGTTCTTTTCCACAAGCTCCTCTGTTTCATGGCTGTAGTTTCCACTGTTTATTGCCTCTAAAATGTGGACAATGTTAACCATGTGAGATGAGAATGTGGATAGTGACTGCTCGATAGACTGCTCGTCACCTATATCTGCATAAACATCGTCAAATACTGCTATCTGGCTACGGTCCTTTGCAGGAATGTGAAGTCCCGCCTGGGCCATAAGTGTAAGCAAGCCGCAGGTCTTAAGTGATACTGTCTTACCACCTGTGTTTGGACCTGTTACAAGCAGAAGATTGTAATCTTCGCCAAGCTTAATATCTGTTGCCACCACCTTCTTTGGATCAAGAAGTGGATGGCGGGCGCCACGAAGATTAATGATACCATCCTCGTTAAACTCTGGATTACTAGCGTTTAATTCGATGGCAAATCTACCCTTTGCAAGGATAAAATCTATTTCTGTAAGCAATTCGAAATTGCGAATAATGCCTTCTGAGCTTTCTGCAATTCTGTTAGAAATGTTTGCAAGGATTCGGGCAATCTCATCCTGCTCTCTTACCTGAAGTTCTCTCAGTTCGTTGTTCAAGTCTACCGCCTGCATAGGCTCAATGAAGAATGTGCTTCCTGTAGATGACTGGTCGTGAACCATACCAGGCACTCTTGATTTGTAATCGGAACGAACTGGCAGACAGAATCTTCCACCACGAACAGTAACTACAGGCTCCTGAAGATAGCCTCTTGTAGTGCTGTTATTAAGCATGGAATTCATGACGCTTTTAATCTTGTCATTGGTGCGCTTCATACCCATACGGATATCGTAAAGAGCTGTGCTGGCATCATCTGCGATAGTCTCCTCGTCAATAATGCAGCGTCTGATTTCGTTTAGGATGGCTACCTCTGGAGAAAGTCCATTAAAGTAGAAGCTAAGAGCATCCTCCTCTTCCATCTGCTTTCCATAAGCGCTTACTCGCTTTGTAACCTCTAGCACATTTGCTACCGCAAGAATCTCCTCGATGGATAGTGTAGAGCCAAGGTCAAGCCTAGCTAAGCTTGGGCGCAAATCTGTAGTGCCGCTGGCGCTTACATCTGAAAACTTAATAAGGCGATTAAAGGCACAGGCTGTCTCCTGCTGCATCACCTTAATTTCATCTATATTGTTAATTGGAAGAAGCTCTAAGCATCGCTTCTTACCAGACTCGCAGGTAGCAAGCTCTGCCAGCCTATTTATAATCTTGTCATATTCTAGTGTTTTTAATACTTTTAAATTCATCTTATTTCCTCAATTAATACTTGTCTGAAATTATCTTAATCAGTTCATTAGCCGTATACTTCCCAACTAAATCAACAAATTCATTTTCTTCTATATCTTCTATTAAAGACATTACTTCGTCATCAGGGATGTTCTTAGTGTAATCTGTTGGCTTAACTGTGGCAATAAGAGAGTTCTCTTCTGCCTCATTGTCCTCATCAGCTGTATTATCATAATCATAGGATAAGCAATACCTCATTTCAAGCTCATTATCTTTAATAAAATAATACTGTATTTGGTTTGTGTAGTAATCTGAGCCAATCTCTTCATCATGCAGCTTAATCCAATTATTGTGTGGTGAATACTGATATGGCTCTTCACCTGTAATATAATAATCCAAGTCTATAGCAATAGGTGTAACTAATCCATCTTTAAAAGTGTATATACTAATACTTTCTATTTTATCTTTAATCAACTCTGGAACATCATCTCCATTAATATAGGCCAGGGAATACTTTTCATCTGCATAATAATCAGAGCCCTCAACTTTTATGAACTGCTTATAGGCCTCCTGCCAATTATAGTCGTTTTTTTTCTGGGCGCCGATAATAGCTTCCTTTATGCTGTCTATTGTTAGATTGTCTGCTAATTCATTACTAAGTGAAAATGACAATTCTGAAGATATAAATAGACCATAGGTATCATCATATTTCTTCTCAGTTGTACATATAATTGTCTTTAAAAAAGAGTTGTAATCGTATCCAAGAATAATCAGGTCATTTACACCATCACAGTTTAAATCACAAGTTCCGATATCTGTTACCCTTCTTATTGCAATATCATCATCACCATCGCATGTAGAAATGGTAAACGAATCTATCAATTGATTATCACCAATAATAACAAGCCTTGAAGGGTCATCCATGTCCAAATGAGCTGCACCACTTTGGTATGTAACAAGCCTTGCATCTGCTGCAAGCTGTGGAATATCTACATCAAATGTAAGTTTCTTATCATTTCCAACTTCCCACACGTTTACATTAGACTTAACCAGGTAGCCATTTTCTGTCTTTATCAGCACCATCTTCTTATTAGGATTATCAAAAAAATCATAATCATCAGCGGCTACCTCTAACACATAAGTGTCATTTAGTTTTACACCTGACACGCAGGTGCAAGGGGTATACTGTAAATATCCTAATTCGTTATAATAAACATCCTTATCTTTATTATAAACCCACAGGAGGTCATCTTTTATATCTACGTTGGCGCCCGTGTGCTTATAAATATAATCTTTTATATTAGGTCCTGAAAGGGCTATCAGCTCATGGTCCAGTGAATTACAAGAGCGATCATCATCTAAATAGAATTTTTTGTCCGCTTTTGTTATCTTCTCCCTTGGAATTCCGGCCCCATCGGCTAACACTTCGTTCCAATCTATATCCTTTGGATTATCAAATGTTACGCGGTAAAAACCATTATATTCATCTGAATCCAAAAGCTCTGTGAATTCCTTGCACTCATCCCATGACAAATCAACAGCATCCTTGGAAGCTTCTATTTCATCTGCATCCACAGTTCTATCTATAGCATCCTGAAACTGGGCCTCTTTCTGATAATCATTGTATTCTCTCTTTCCATATATAGCTCCGCCAATCCCCAACAGACCAATCAGCAGTATCACTACTAGCTTTTTCATTATTTATCGTTCCCTTTATCTATAGGCCACGTATGCCTTTCGAATCTTTCTTTTTTACAATCTTTTATAATTATAAGGTATATGGTGGCTAACACAAGAAAAATATTAGTAATCCAGAGTGCATAACTTGAGATACCCACCATGTTTCATTCCTGTCAGCCTCATGGCTACGTATCATTACTATCCTAGATATGTTTTTATCACTAGGTAGTAGTCAATATTCTGTTTTACCACTGTAATTGTCAAGTTTTGATTCACAGTGGTAATCTCTAGTACATTTTACCACTGTATTAGCTATTGTGCTTTTTGCAGTGGTAATATAACTGGCGCCTTACCACTGTATATCAGATATATGGTTTTACAGTGGTAATTCGCGCAGACTTTTACCACTGTATTTACTATTTTGCTTTTTACAGTGGTAATATAACCAGTTCTTTACCACTGTATCATCATTTTACAAATATACAGTGGTAATTAGGCCAATTTTTTACCACTGCAAATCTCTATTTCACTTCCACAGTGGTAAAATCACCCTCACAAGGAAGATATTTAAGAATTTCCTGTTTACATAACGCCACATAAATGATATATTGTCCCGTGGATGGTATTCGAAAGAAACTATACCCTTTAATTTCTAAGTTTTAAAATAGTAGAACCCGCACGGCATGCTCGTATCATTTTGAACGAGACTGTATCACCCCCATAAAGGAGGTGTTGCCAATGAAGGTTGGATTTATAGGAGCTGGAAAGGTGGGCTGTTCCTTAGGGAAGCTTTTCGCCGAAACCCAGCATAATCTCACAGGCTATTATAGCCGCTCTTCATCATCTGCGGAATCTGCAGCTGAATTTACCAACTCAACATATTTTCAAAATTTAGAAGACTTAATTCAAGATAGTGATACAGTGTTTATCACCGTTCCTGACGACGCTATTACTGCTGTCTGGGAGCAGCTTAAACACATGTCAATTGCTGGAAAAATGATATGTCATTGCAGCGGTTCTTTATCTTCAGAAATCTTTAGGGATATAAAAGAAACTGGCGCGTACGGTTTCTCGGTCCATCCATTACTGGCGGTATCAGATAGATACACTTCATACCAGGAGCTTCCAAAGGCTTTATTTACAATCGAAGGAGATGCAACTCACATAAGTGATATCGAAGAATTGTTATATGCAAGCAATTTGCAATCTGCTCGTATAAGCGCAGATGTAAAGACCAGATATCACGGTGCAGCTGTACTTTGTTCAAACCTAGTTGTAGCCCTTGTTCAGGCTGCGGAGGATGAGCTTCGTATATGCGGATTTTCAGAGGAACAGTTGGCTGATGCCATCGCACCACTTTTATTAGGCAATGTGAACAAGGTTCTGTCTGTAGGAACTAAGGCGGCTTTGACAGGTCCAATTGAACGAAATGATGTTGGAACTGTTAAAAAGCATCTAGACACCTTTGAAAGAATTGATAGGGAAATCTACAGGGTTCTTTCAAAAAAGACCTGTGAGATTGCAAAAGATAAGCATCCTTCCGCAAACTATGAAGCTTTGGAGCAATTATTAAACTCGTAATTGGAGGACGAATAATTTATGAAAAACACAGTAACTACCCTTCAGGCTATGAAGGCTAAGGGCGAAAAAATCAGCATGCTTACATGCTACGATTACACAACAGCATGCCTTATGGAGGAGGCTGGCATCAACGCTATCCTCATCGGCGATTCACTTGGCATGACAATGATGGGCTACAGCGACACACTTCCTGTAACAGTTGATGACATCATTCACCACTGCGCATCTGTATCTCGCGGACTTAAGGATACATTCCTTGTAGCAGATATGCCTTTCATGTCTTACCAGACTAGCGTAGAGGACGCTGTAAGAAATGCAGGCAGACTTATTAAGGAAGGTCACGCACAGGCTGTTAAGCTTGAGGGTGGTGCAACAGTTGTTGAGCAGATTAAGGCTATCACAAAGGCTGATATTCCTGTAGTTGCACACATTGGTCTTACACCTCAGTCTATCAATGCATTTGGTGGATTCAAGGTTCAGGGCAAGAACATCGAGCGCGCTCTTCAGATTGTAGAAGATGCAAAGGCTGTTGAGGCTGCCGGCGCATTCATGGTTACACTTGAGTGTGTTCCAGAAGAGCTTGCAACACTTATTACTAAGGAGCTTTCAATTCCTACAATCGGCATCGGTGCTGGAAGTGGCTGCGATGGCCAGGTTCTTGTATACCAGGATATGCTCGGCATGTTCTCGGGCTTCAAGCAAAAGTTCGTAAAGCATTTTGCAAATATCGGCGAGGAAATGAAAAACGCATTTAAGGCTTATGATGCTGAGGTTAAGTCACAGGCTTTCCCTGCTGCAGAGCACAATTTTGCAATCGATTCAGAGGTAATTGCCGAAGTTGAAAAGCAGATTAATACAAAAGAATTTACAGTAAACATTGATTCAAACAAGGTTTTAGCATAAGGAGATATTATGATAAGAGCAACAAAAATTGATGAAGTAAAAGCCAACGTTAGGGAATGGAAAATGGCTGGTCTTACAATCGGTCTTGTTCCAACCATGGGATATTTACATGAAGGGCACGCAAGCCTTATTGAGCGTGCTCGCAGGGAGTGCGACAAAGTTATCGTTTCAGATTTTGTAAATCCAATTCAGTTTGGACCTAAGGAAGACCTTGCCACTTACCCTAGAGATTTTGAGGCAGATTGCAAGCTTTGCGAAGGTCTTGGCGCAGATTTGATTTTTCATCCTGAACCAGATGAAATGTATCTTGATGGTTTCCATTCTTACGTTGGTGTGGATACTTTATCCACAGAGCTTTGCGGCAAGAGCCGTCCTATACACTTCAACGGTGTTTGCACTGTTGTTAGCAAGCTTTTCAACATCACAGAAGCTGATAAGGCTTACTTTGGTGAGAAGGATGCTCAGCAGCTTGCCATCGTAAAGCGTATGGTTCGCGACCTTAATTTCAACATTGAAATCGTTGGTTGCCCTATCATCCGCGAGGAGGACGGCCTTGCAAAGAGCTCACGTAACACATACTTAAATGAGGATGAGCGCAAGAAAGCTCTTATTATTCATCAGGCTCTTACCAAGGGTGAGGAAATGGTTCGCTCTGGCGAGAAGGATGCTAACAAGGTAAAGGAGACTGTTAGATCTATCATCGAATCAGAGCCAATCTGCCGTGTTGATTATGTAGAAATAGTTGACTGGAACGAGCTTCAGAAGGTGGATACAATCGATGGTCCTATCCTTACAGCCGTAGCTGTTTACATGGATGAGAAGGTTAGATTGATTGATAATTTTATTGTTGAATAAGCTAGTGTATTAGAAATGAGGATATTATGAATTTAACAATGCTTAAAGGAAAGATTCACAGAGCAACCGTTACCCAGGCTGCTTTAGACTATGTTGGAAGCATCACAATTGATGAGGATTTATTAGATGCTGCTGGCATTTTAGAGTACGAGCAGGTACAGATTGTAGATGTTGAAAATGGAAACCGCTTCGAGACTTACACTATCGCGGGTGAGCGTGGTAGCGGAATGATTTGCCTTAACGGTGCCGCAGCCCGCTGCGTCCAGGTCAACGACCACGTTATCATCATGTGCTATTGCAGCATCGATTCCAAGGAAGCCGCTAACCACAAGCCTAATGTAGTATTTGTAGATGACAAAAATGGAATCAGCCGCGTAACTTGCTATGAGAAGCATGGTAGGCTAGAGGATATGTAATACCTTCCTTTTACAAATCAAGCCCCTAGCGACATAGGGGCTTATAATTTTACTTCAATTTTTGCTTCCAAACAAAAAAGACATCCTCGCTAAAGGATGTCCTTATTGGCCTTCCGCCGTAAAATTAAAATATAGTGGCCTTCCGCCGTATATCCAAACAACTCATAGTTGTTTCTCTTAGTGATTTGATTATAGGTGATTTATGTGTCGAATTCAACCCTTTTTATAAAAATTCACTATTTTACTCTGCCATTTCGTCGGTTTCTTTTTCGTTTAAATCATCTACTTTGATGACAGTTTTTTTATTATTCTTTACATATTCTACGTCTGTTAGTAATCTTAGTTCTTCTTCTAATTCTTGAATTCTCTTATTTTTCTTTTCAATTTCTTTATCTGCTGCTTCTTTATCCATTTTTAAGCCATTATAAATAACATACTCTCTAGAGAAGCAATTCTTAATAAGTGTTGTTCTTATTTCTCTAAATAATCCATTCGGATCAGTTAAACTACAAGTTAATCTACCAACACAGTGTGCTCTCGATTTTGCTACAATTTTTAAATTATTAAGTACAATCGCACATTCTTTTGAGAATCCATCTGTCGCATCTACTTTTCTATTGTACCAATTACCATTTGGATTGCTAATTGGATGATATGCATTTGCTATATCATTTGTATTACTTGTTGTAGGAACAATCATAATCATGTTAGAAAACTCTTCTAATACAATTGCTGGATGCTCATAAGCTAATTCTGGAGAATAGTTTAGTCCTAAATCCACCATTACTATATCCCCCGGCTTCAACACGTTTCTATTAATCCAATTTTTAGTTCTAGCCCATCTATTTAATGAACTAGCGACCATAGCAATCTCTGCCTCTTTGATTGAAGATACTCTTTCAATAAAATTACCTACCGCTTGAAGTATTCCATAATTAGCATATCCAGCATCCTTGCAGTCTCTATTTCTCGAATTAATATTTGTAGCTATATTATTTAATTTTCCATAATCAATTCGTACGCTCATTCTTTGTCTTTCCCATTTAAATATTTAATTATACTGTATAAGCCATGCATGCTACTTTCTTTCTTTTTCTTCATCGATGTCCGTCATTTTCTTTAATCCATCAAAATAAGCTTTATATCTATAAGCTGTACGACGACTAATTGCACTTCTATCTACTATCTCTGTAATTGATAGTCCAGCCTCATATTGTGCAGCAAAGTCGTTGTATGATTTCATCCAGTGTTCATCATGTTTCTGCCTGCCAGCAAATTTTTTGCTCTTATAAAATTCAATTTTTTCTTTTAGTTCTGCATTCTCTTCCTCAAGTTCAGCAATCCGCTTTAAAGCATCTTCAAGAGTCATCATATTCCCTCCCTTATGCCAAATTTCTTTTGGCACAATTATATCCTCATGCAGTGCCAGTGTCAATTTCTATTTGGCACTTAAAAAATATTTTTACACCAAGTTACGCCACACGGCCAATTCATCAAGTGTCATAACATTTTCTCCTTCAATCTACTTTCTAGTTGATTTGAATGACTATTAGCCTAGCGTTCTGGATATGCAGAAAAGTAAGGATTGGCATAGGCATTTACAATGTTAAGTAATATTTCAACATTTTTTACCATGGATTGAATTGGAACATATTCAAATCTTCCATGGGCATTTTCATATCCTGCTGATAAATTAGGGCATGGCAATCCTCTGAAAGAAAGAGCTGCTCCATCTGTGCCGCCCCTAAAAGGTTCGCATACTGGTGTGATTCCTGCTTTTTTAATGGCATCTTCCAGTATTGTTGTCATATATGGTACATCTTTAAGAATTTCTTTCATATTACTGTATTGATGGTTAATTGTAAGTTTAACTCTATCATGCCCATAACCGCTTCCTATTTTTTCAGCACATTCTTTCAAAAATAGTTCTCGTTTTTTGAAGGTGTCAAAATCGAAGTCACGTATAATAAGTCTAACTTTAGAATATTCGCAATCACCATTACATGAGATCACATGATAGAAGCCTTCTCTTCCTTCAGTATTTTGTGGCCTCTCTTTTTTAGGTAGCATGCCGATAAATTCAGCTGCAATATCTACAGCATTAATCATTATGTCTTTCGCAGTTCCTGTATGAACACTTCTGCCTGTGAATTCAAAAACTGCTTCTGAAGCATAGAATGTTTCATTTTCATACCATCCTAAATGGTCGCCATCCAAAGTGTAAGCACATTTTGCTCCAAATCGGTTTAAATCTAAATCCTTTGCCAATCCTCCTACCTCTTCATCAGGAGTGAATGCTAAGGCAATTTCACCATGTCTTATATCACTATTATCGCAAAGATATTCCGCCATTGTCATGATAGCTGCGATGGATGCTTTATCGTCTCCACCTAATAAAGTTGTACCATCGGTAAGTATTAAATCCTGTCCAATGTAATTTTCAAGATTTGTATAATCCGCTGCTTTCATTACAATATGCTCTTTTTCATTAAGAACTATGTCTTTGCCATCATAATTCTCTAATACCCATGGTTTTACATCGGTTCCACTTGCATCTGGTGCGGTATCCATGTGTGCCACAAAACCAACAGCTTTAGCATTTCCATCACTTATATTAGAAGGAATTCGGCCATATACTACATAGTTTGTTTCATCCAGGTACACATCTGAAACACCTATATCTAACAGTTCTTTTTTCAGCAGGATTGCAAGATCCTTTTGTTTTTCCGTAGTTGGCCAATGACCGCTATAAGGCTGAGATTGAGTGTCAATCTTTGCATATCTTATCAGTCGTTCTTTTACTTTTTCATAAACATTAATATTTCCCATTTAATACTCTCCGAATTTATGACTTCTCTTTAAATCTTAATGTCACTATTCTTATTGCAATATTCTAATACCTTATTATAAAAATCCTTATCCTCTTCAAATAATCCATGCCCCAATCCATCGAAAATAAGTACTTCACTTCCCACAATTCCTTCATTTAATTCGTAGGGAGCATCATTACCAACAGTGTTATCGCAGTTACCAGACATAATGTATGTAGGACATTTTATCTTTGAAAGTATTGGTCTTGCATCAAAATTTAATATCGCATATGCGTTTTTGCAAAACCTGTCATAGTTATGAGGCTTGGTAAATCTAGCTAGCATAGGAAGATATTTTTTATTCTTTTCGTTGAAGCTTTTAGTGTAAACCTTTTCTGCTGTATCAAGCATTAAATCTGTGTGAGAAGCGGTTTTTGTCATTTCAATCCATTTTGTAACAACGCTTTTTATAGTGTCGTTAGCATAAGGCGCTGTTACTACAAGGACTAATTTTTCAACAAGCTCACCGTGGCTCGCAGCCAAATATTGCGCTATCATGCCACCCTGGGATACGCCCATAACTATCGCTTTTTCTATACCAAGATTCTGCATAGCTATAGCCTGATCATTTGCCATATCCTCAATGGAATAGCCCTCCGGTATAAGATTTTTTCTGCTAAACATGTAAACGGTATAATCATTGAAAAATTTTTTATAAGAACCAGCCAAAAGCCAAGCTTTGCCTTTAACAGTCCACAGGCCATCCGAAAGCCCAGGTAAAACTACTAGATTCTTTTTTCCCTCTCCGAAGGCCACGTAATACATATCAGTATCCCCAACCTTCACACATCCATTTTTTTGCATAATTAATTTCCTTTTAATGGTATCCTAATTTTCTATAAATATAATTAAAATTTCAAGTTAATAATCAAAAAAAGACCAACAAACACTTCGGTGCTCGTTGGCCTTAATCATTAGTTTATTTATTCTTAATTTCGATGTAAGATTTCACAACTTCGATTAGCTTATCATATTCCATAACACCTGTGTCCAGGCAGAAGTCGTAGTTGCGGGCATCGTTCCAGTCACGGCCGGTGTAGTATTTGTAGTACTCGGCGCGGTGTTTGTCGATGTCGTGCATGCGTTTGATAAGCTCTTCATCAGTGCCGCTAACCTGCTTGCGAAGACGTATCAAGCAATCCTCTTCAGAAGCATAGAAGAAAAGTGAAAGCACATTTGGCTTATCCTTTAATATGAAATCTGCGCAGCGGCCAACAATGATGCAGCTTTGAGTATCTGCAATCTGCCTGATAACATCAGCCTGCAGTTCAAACAGGTTATCATCAGATGTAAATGCTGAATCCTCTGGAGTCAGTGGCTTGCCCTTATATTTGCCCTTAGCCTTCAGGAAAATCTTGCGGATATGTTCATCCACCTGGCCAAACATCTCCTCGCTGATACCACTTTGGTCTGAGGCCATTCTAAGGATTTCTCTATCGTACACTGGCAAATCCAGCTCTTTTCCAAGCTTCTTAGCAAGTGTAAGACCACCTGAACCATAACTTCTAGCAATACTAATAACTAACTTCTTTTCTTCCATAATTACCCCCTGTAATTTGGCTTAATCGACTGATAGATAGACTTACTTTCCACCCTCATCAGTCAGCTTCGCTGACAGCTTCCCCCTTAAGTAGGGGGAAGCCTTATTATTCGCCTAAGTATGCCTTCTTGATAGAATCGTCGTTCATTAATGCATCGGCGTCACCGGAGAGGACGATGTTGCCGGTTTCTAAGACGTAGGCGCGGTCGGCGATGGCAAGAGCCTTCTTGGCGTTTTGCTCTACAAGAAGGACTGTTGTGCCAGCCTTAGAAATCTCTTCGATGATGTTGAAGATTTCATCTACGTAGATTGGTGATAATCCCATAGATGGCTCGTCCATCAGCACGATGCGAGGCTTGCTCATAAGAGCACGGCCCATAGCAAGCATCTGCTGCTCACCACCTGAAAGTGTACCTGCCAACTGGTTTTGTCTCTCCTTAAGCCTTGGAAAGCTTGCATAAATTCGCTCGAAACTTTCGGCTATCTCTGTCTTACTACTTCTAGTATATGCTCCCATTTTCAAGTTTTCAAGCACTGTCAAGCCACCAAAAACTCGTCTGCCCTCTGGCACATGCGCAAGGCCCATTGAAACGATTTTATGGCCTGGAATCTTGGTAATGTCCGTGCCCTCTAAAAGCACCTTGCCACTTGTAGGTGAAAGCATTCCCGAGATTGTTTGTAAGGTTGTGGTTTTGCCGGCGCCGTTGGCACCGATTAGGGCGATGACTTCCCCTTCGTTTACTTCAAAGGAGATGCCCTTAAGGGCCTGAATCATGCCGTAATTTACTACTAAGTTTTCTACTTTTAACATATATTTATTCTCCCAAATACGCCTTTATTACCTCTGGGTTGTTTAGGACAGCGGTGGTCTCGCCGGAAGCGAGAACGCGGCCAAAGTTTAGAACTGTAAGCTTCTCGCAGATTCCTGAGACAAGCTTCATATCATGTTCAATAAGCAGGATGGTTACGCCGAATTCCTTACGAATAAGTGCGATAGTGTCCATCAAATCCTTTGTTTCGTTAGGATTCATGCCAGCTGCCGGTTCATCAAGCAACAACAGCTTAGGGTTAGTAGCCAAAGCTCTTGCTATTTCAAGCTGGCGCTGCTTACCATATGGAAGATTAGATGCCAGTACATCTGCCTCCTTATCAAGCCCAAACACTGATAATATCTCAAGAGCTTTTTTATCCATTTCCTTCTCTATAGAAAAATACTTTGGAAGGCGGAATACTCCTGTAAATGTTCCATATTCAAAATGATTGTGAAGACCGATTTTTACATTATCAAGTACCGATTGGTCTCCAAACAATCTGATATTTTGGAAAGTCCTTGCAACACCAGCTTTGTTGATATCAGCTGTGTGCTTTCCTGTGATGTTATTTCCATCCAGAAAAATCTTGCCATCTGTAGGCTTGTAAATGCCTGTAAGCATATTAAATACTGTGGTTTTTCCTGCACCGTTAGGACCGATTAAGCCGTAAAGCTCCCCCTTTTCGATTGTAAGATTAAACTCATCTACAGCCCTAAGACCTCCAAAGGAAATGCCAAGATTAGTAACCTCTAGTAATGCCATTACTGCACCTCCTTTTTCTTTTTAAATCTGCCAAACAGCTGCTTTGTTGTAAGCCCGTGCTCTTCTCTAAATTTGAGAATTCCTGGAGCCCAGTTAAACAACATCAATGCAATCAGCACGATTGAGTAAATCAACATACGATATGTTGAAAGACCTCTTAACATCTCTGGAAGCATAGTAAGCACCACTGTTGCAATAACAGAGCCAGAGAAGTTTCCAATTCCGCCAAGCACTACATATACAAGAATCATGATAGACATGTTGTAGCCAAAGTTGTTGGTTGTGGCTGTAAGGGAATTGATGTTGTGAGCATATAAAACACCACCAACTCCTGCAATAGCTGCAGATATGGTAAATGCGGTAAGCTTGTATTTTGTAATAGGAAGACCTACAGTCTCGGCTGCAATCTGATTATCACGGATTGCCTTTACTGCCCTACCTGTTCTGGAATTTACAAAGTTGTGGGTAATAATCAGGGCTACAATAAGCAGAATCACTGCAATTGTAAATGTAGACTGGCGTGGTGTACCGGTGATTCCCTGTGCCCCATTAATAAGAACAACTCCATCTAAATCCAGTCCTAAATCCATCATATCCTTAAGTGAAAAATGAAGCCCTGCTGCATCCTTTCCCACATAAAGTACATTGATAACGTTCTTGATAATCTCGCCAAAAGCAAGTGTTACGATTGCAAGATAATCTCCACTTAATCTAAGTACTGGAATAGCAATCAAAAATCCAAACAGCGCTGCAAAGAATGTACCGATGATAAGCGCCAAAATAAATCTTGGAACATCCGGGATTACATCCTGATACATCTTGGAAAAGAACGCTGATGTAAAAGCACCTACGCACATAAATCCTGCATGGCCCAGTGATAATTCCCCAAGATATCCAACGCAAAGATTAAGTCCAATTGCAACCAGTGAATAAGCACAAACAGGAACCAAAAGGCCGCTCATAAGTGAGCTAAGATTGCCTGTTGCCTGCATGCCGTTCATTACCAAATAAAGCACTACAATGATAGCAATAGATGATATTAATTTTCTGGTAGATCCGTTTAATTTCTTCATTTATATCACCTACACTTTCTCTTTAATCTGCTTGCCAAGAATACCTGTTGGCTTCACTAACAGCACGATAATAAGTACCGCAAATACGATAGCATCAGCAAGCTGGCTTGAGATATATGCCTTTGCCAAAATCTCGATAACACCAAGCAACAATCCACCGATAAGCGCACCTGGAATAGAGCCGATTCCACCAAATACAGCAGCGGTAAATGCCTTGATACCAGGCATTGAGCCTGTGTAAGGATTAAGGCTTGGATAAGCACTACACAAAAGCGCACCTGCTATTGCTGCAAGACCAGATCCGATTGCAAAAGTAAGGGATATAGTTGCATTTACATTGATTCCCATAAGGATTGCCGCATCCTTATCCTCTGATACCGCGCGCATTGCCTGACCTGGCTTAGTATTCTTAACAAACCACATAAGCGCAAACATGATAATAAGACATGTGATGATTGTAACTATAGCGCTACCTGTGATTTTTAGCTGACCCCCGGCAAGTGATAATCCCGACCAGTTTACAACTGATGTGAAGGATACAGGATTTGAGCCAAAGATTAAAAGGGCCATATTCTGTAAGAAATAGCTGACGCCGATTGCAGTGATAAGTACCGCAAGATTAGTTGCCCTTCTAAGTGGCTTGTATGCTATCTTTTCTATAATTATTCCGATTGCAGTACAACAAACAATTGCAATAACAATAGAAACTACAGCAGGAAGTCCTGCATTTGACATACACATAAACACTAAATAGGCTCCCAGCATGATTACATCACCATGGGCGAAATTTAGCATCTTTGCAATGCCATATACCATTGTGTAGCCTAAGGCAATAAGTGCATATACACTGCCAAGGCTAAGTCCATTGATTAGATAGGTTAAAAATCCCATATATCTTCTCGCTTTCAAATAATTTAAAGTGCAAGGCGGTCCATGACCGCCTTGCACCTCACTTCATTGTGATTATTGTACAGATACGTATCCGCCGTTTTGAATAATTACAGCCTTAGGACTCTTAGATACTTCACCTTTTTCGTTCCATGTCATGCCTTCTCCTGTAAGTCCGTTGTAGTTTACATTCTGGATTGCTCCAATAAGAGCTTCGCAGATTTCCTCGTTAGAAGCCTCTGGTGTAAGTCCTGCAGACTCAAGTGCTTCCTTTAAGATGTAAACTCCATCGTATGCATCTGCTGCAAACTGGTTTGGTGTGCCGCCGAACTGCTCTTCATACTTAGTTACGAAGTTCTTTGTAGCATCATCAGTTGCGTCTGCTGCGAATGGTGTAAGAAGATATACACCCTCTGCAAGGCTAACATCGAAGTCCTTAACACCAAGAAGTCCATCAAATCCGTCTACACCAAACATGATTGGCGCATAAGACATATCGTGTGCCTGCTTAAGAACTACTGAGCCTTCCTGATAGTAGAATGGAAGGAATAACAAATCTGCCCCTGCATCCTTACATTTCTGAAGCTGTGTTGAGAAATCTGTCTTGTTGTCTGCTGTAAAAGCTTCAGTTGCTACGATTTCAAGTCCTACATTTGCTGCCTCTTTAGCAAAGTTCTGATAAACACCTGATGAATATGGATCAGAACTATCATAGATAATACCAATCTTTGTTCCAAGTGAGTTTTCAGCGATATAATCTGCTGAAACTGTACCCTGGTTAGGGTCTGAGAAACAAATCTGGAATGTGTTGTCGTGTCCTTCAGTAACACTTGTTGATGATGCAGATGGTGTGAGCTGGAAAATTCTGTCATTGTTTGTTTCTGCTGAAACCGCTGCACATGCACCTGATGTTACTGTACCTTCTAATATCTGCATGCCCCAATCCTTAAGAGTATTGTAAGCATTAACTGCCTTCTGAGGATCTGTCTCGTCATCCTGGAAATTAAATGAAACCTTATAGCCATTAATTCCGCCTGCCTCATTAACCTCGTCTACCGCAATCTGTATAGCGTTCATAACTCCCTGACCGTACTGAGCTGCACCCCCTGTAATTGGCCCAATACCTCCAAGTCTCCATGTAAGCTCTCCCGATGTATCAACTGTCTCTGTTGATGTAGCTGCACCGCCGTTTGCTCCGCAGCCTGCAAATAATGATGCAGTAAGTGCCGCGCAAAGACCCATGCTTAGAATCTTTTTCTTCATCTTCAATCCCTCCTATTCTTCATGAAACTGCTCTCCCCAAATAGCAAATTTCACTTTCACGCTTTAATACTTTAAAGGCTAAAACCCCTCTTTTGAAGATTATAATAAAACTTATTAATTCAAGAGTCAATACTTTAATGAGTTAAAGTGTTCTAATTCGCAAATTTCTCCTTCTATTAATTTTTCTTCGTCCAGCTTTAGAGGGCCAAAAGCTGTACGTTTAAGCTCTATTACCTCACGTCCTACTGCAAAAAACATTCGCTTAACCTGGTGGAATTTTCCTTCATGAATAGTGATATAGCAGGTATTTCCACCAGAATATTCTACAGTGGCAGGAGCTGTTAAATCACCTTCACCGATGTGTACACCAGCTTCTAATGCTGCTACATCATCAGCAGTTAATTCACCATCAAGGGTTACAAAATATGTTTTATCCACATGCTTTTTAGGGGACAACATATCGTGAGCCAGCTGCCCATCGTTAGTGATAAGCAGAAGTCCTGTAGTATCCTTATCAAGCCTACCTACAGGCGACAATCCCCTAGGAGCATCTGGACATTTGCTATAAAACACATCCATAACTGTCCTATCCTTAGCATCCTCTGTGGCGGTAATAACGCCCTTAGGCTTGTTCATAACATAGTAAGAAAATTTCTTGTATGTGTATTCCTTCCCCTGATATGTAATCACTACATTGTTTTCATCCACCTTTGCTTCAGGCTTCAGCGCCTTTTGCCCGTCTACAAAAATAAGGCCCTTCTTAAGAAGAGCCTTAACTTCAGACCTGGTTCCGATATTTAATTCTACCAAAAGCTTGTCTAATCTAATCATTATTCAATTCACCTTAATAAGAAATTACTTCGTAGCCTGTCTCTGTAACAAGCACCTGATACTCCCACTGAGCAGAAGGCTTACCATCAAGTGTTGAAACCTCCCAGCCATTGTTAGGGTCTGTCTTAATCTTCTGTGTGCCCATGTTAATCATAGGCTCGATTGTAAACATAAATCCTGGTGCAAGTAAAAGCTCTGTGCCAGGAAGTGTGTTATAACCAACCCATGGCTCCTCATGGAATTCGATTCCAACGCCATGTCCACCAATCTCTCGAACAACCTGATATCCATTCTCATGAGCGTGCTTGCAGATAGCTGCACCTACATCTCCCAGGAAGCCCCAAGGCTTAACCTGCTCAAGTCCCAGGTCACAGCACTCCTTTGTAACCTCTACCAGCTTCTTAGTCTCCGGATCCACATCACCAATCATAAACATACGTGATGAATCAGAATAATATCCATCAAGGATTGTAGAGCAGTCAACATTTACAA
The DNA here is from genome assembly GCA_015057315.1 of Pseudobutyrivibrio ruminis. Classification (GTDB taxonomy): domain Bacteria; phylum Bacillota; class Clostridia; order Lachnospirales; family Lachnospiraceae; genus Pseudobutyrivibrio; species Pseudobutyrivibrio ruminis_D. The sequence continues at coordinate 18,160 of SVER01000037.1, forward strand.
TATCACCGCTCTTAAGGATAACATCATCAGATGGATATCCGTGGCACACCTGGTCATTTACCGATGTACAAACGCTATATGGGAAGCCCTCATAATTAAGTGGTGCAGGGATTCCTCCCATTTTTGTAGTTGTCTCGTATACGATTCTATCAATTTCTGATGTTGGCATTCCCTCGCAGATTGCCTCAGCAACCGCATCAAGACATGCCATATTGATAACTGCCGATTTCTTAATCTTCTCCACCTGGTCCGGTGTCTTAATCATATTGTGCTTTGGGACCTTATGTCCCTTAACTGCGAAGCTTTCGATTTTTCTATCAAAAGCCTCGTGACACTGTTTGTATTTACGACCACTGCCACACCAGCATGGGTCATTTCTGTTTAACTTAACCATTTGTATTGCCTTTCTATTCTTTGCTCTTTTTCTTGTCCTCATCAGTCAATCCATTTATATAATTAATCCGCCCGTGTGCCAGAGTAATATCTCCTAACACCAGCTTTTTCCACAGCTTATTATTAACCTTTTGATTATGTTTTTCAAGAATCTGACTGTAATAATAGCCATCATACTTATAAGCTGCCTTACTGGTATTATTCTCCTTAGCAAGATAATCGCCGTATTTTTCAGCTACAGCAGCAATGCGAATCTGATTGTTGATAGTTTCTTCATCGCATGGCAAATGCTCCCACTGAACGTCCAGCATATCTTCCCAAAAATCACTGATAGAGCCCTCCAGCTCTATCTGCTCAACTCCGTTAAGCTTATCCATGCCCTCATCCACAGCCATCTGATAAAACAGATAATCATGCACTGCCATATTTAAAACTGCATCCTTGGCTTCTGTCTGAATAAACTTATCATCGGTATGGATATTCCAATAATCCTTGGTATAGTCCTTATTATAGATTCTGGCCTGCTCCTCTACCTTTCTTTCTTCAAAAAGAATGTAGAAGGCCAAATCCTCAAAGGTAACCTCTTTTCCATCAATGGTAAAGGCTGTATCATCCAAATGACTAAAATAATCAAGTGGTCCCCTACCGTTTCCCATGGTAAGAAATGCGTAGAGCATCACCCCTACGCAAATCAATAACACCATCGGTTTAAGAAAAGTTTGTATTCTCATAGCACCCTTCGTATTGTAATAATTGAATGGCAATTGACTGAGCGATAATTAGTAATACCGGTAGCTGTACTCTGTGCCTCCACAATAGTACCACCACCTGCATAGATTGCTACATGTCCAGGGTAGCAAACTATATCACCGGGTTGCATATAATTATAGCTAACCTCCTGACCGACACTCCTAAATCCGCCCGAAGTCATTCTTCCTCCATAATTGATTCCAAAATTAGCCAAAACCTGCTGCACAAATCCTGAGCAATCACAGCCTTCTGTAAGGGAATTACCTCCCCAAACATATCTGTTGCCCACGTATTGATTAGCATAAGATACAACGCTTGAACCACTAACGCCAGTAGAATATCCAGGATTCAAATCGCCATTAACATTATAACTAGAACTTGCTGATGTATTAGCCCCACCAGAGCTATTTCCATTTGCCGCTGCTGCAGCTGCCGCTCTTGCAGCCCTAAGAGCTGCCTCCCTAGCCGCAATCTCCTTAGCCTCTTTCAGCTCAGCATCCAAATCATCCATCTCGCCACGCTTCTCATCAATCATTGCCTCCAGTGAAGCCTCCTGAGATGCCAGTTCCTTCTTAGATGATTCAAGACCAGCCTTTTCTTCCTCTAATGCTGCCGCAAGCTCTTCGATTTCCGCCTGGGTAGCCTCAAACTGATTAAGCTTTTCTCTATCGTATTCATATACGCTATTAGCGTACTCCAACCTATTCAAGAACTGACTAATAGAACCCGATGAAACAAGCATCTCAAATAAACTAGGGTTCTCCTTTTCATACATATACTTAATACGCAACTTCATAGACTGATACTGGGATTCCCTGGCAGCCTTAGCCTCCTTCAAAGAAGCCTCCGTATCTACAATCTCCGCCTCCGTCTCAGCGATTGCATTCTCAATCTCTGTAATCTGGCTTACCAAACTATATAAATCAGCATCCAAGGTATCGATTTCATCCTGCAAAGAATCCTGCTCCGCCTCTATCTCCGAAATAGAACGCACCGCATTAGAAACCGTAGAATCCGACGCCAACATGCAAACTGCAACAGCCACACACACCGCTGTCCGTATAACCTTCTTATATCTCATAAACACTATCTCCAAACTAAGGGCCTAGCCCTACATCTAGTGCAAATTCTCATAATCTCACAACATTATGATACCGTTTATCCGCCCCGTTTTCAATAATAAAACAAACTATTCACAGACATACACGTAATTAAGTTATGGGGATTTAGCAGCAAACCGCCCTGCACCACGGGAGGGGTTAGCTGCATTATATCTACTTGTGCCAGCTTTGCATCAGTCAGCGGGGCTAGCTAATTGCACAGTCGAAGAATTACTGATTTTCTAAATGCCACAACTCGCATTCTCTATTACACGTGTTCTTTCAAGGTTTGACAATTCTGTCGGTACTGTATGTATCTCACAGACACACTCAACCTAGAGTAATAGCAGTGGCGGCAATATTAGTATTAATTGCATGATTTTGGAATGAGCCTAGTAGAATCTTAAAGCAGTTTTTGAATGTTTTCATATGGGCTGCCACGGACGGCAGCCCAAGGCTGATAGCGAAATGGACTGAGCTTGAAGCCGGTAGGAAAACATCCAAAAACTGCTTTTAATTCTACTTGGCGAATGTAATATGAATGCAATTAATACTAATATTGCCGCCACTGCTATTATGAAACACACCAAGTGTCTGTGAGATACATACAGTGCCTTCGAATAGTCAAAGCCGTGAAAGGACACGTGACGTATGCTCGCTTGTGGCATTAAGAAAATCAGCAATTCTTCTCCAATGATGCAATTAGCTAGCCCCGCTGACTGATGCAAAGCTGGCACATATCAATAGGTTCTATAGCTAACCCCTCCCGTGGAGCAGGCGATTTGCTGCTAAATCCCCACATGACGTAAAAGTATGTCTGTGAATAGCTTGGAGAAGAAAAAGAGCCACCGGCGTGCGGTGGCTCAACGTAGTCAATATTCAATTTTCAATTTAATCATAACTAGTCAGCAAGTTAGCAAAGCTTCATGCGGATTTCCTTAGTAATGATGTCTGTGTAACTGAAAGAGAGCAACTGGGATGGGCTTGTCTCGGTGTCGTCCATTAAGATGGTGAACACGCTTGGGTAAGCCTCCTGGATGACACCCTGCTGGATGTCTACCTTGTTACGTCCCCTGTCTAACTGAATCACAACTCTACTGCCGCACTGCGATCTGACTGATTCGCGTACTTTGTCAAAATCCTCGCGCTCCATGATGTCTCCCCCTTTTCTAGCATTTGAATACTTATGAGTATTCTTATGTCGTTGCAGAGATTCTATCATATTTTGTGTAATTTGTCAAAATTTTAAGTTTATTTTTTGAATATTTATCATAAATTCAGTAACGATTGCTAAAACCTTTGCACTACCTTATAATAAAACTGTTCAGAATTTACTGAATCAACGTTATATTTGGAGGATAATATGTTAAGAACTATCATTACTGTAACATTTGTTGTTATTTTTCTGATTATTAGTATACCTATCTGGCTTATACTGCTGATAATTGGGCTGTTCAATAAAAGATTAAAGGATGTTATGGCATACAATATTGTAGCCTGGGCATTTGGTATTGTGGCATTCCTTGGTGGTGCCAGATACGAAGTACATGGATATGAAAATATTCCAAAGGATAAGGCCGTGCTTTTCATCGGTAATCACCAGAGCTTCTTCGATGTAGTCCTTGGTTATCACCTTTGCCCTGCAGTTACAGGCTTTATGTCAAAAAAGACCTTCGAAAAGGTCCCTTTGTTAAATGTATGGATGAAAATGAACTACTGCCTGTTTCTTACACGTACTGATCCTAGACAGGATTTAAAGCTTATTATTAAAGCACAGGATTTCATCAAGGCAGGTATTTCAATGTTTATCTTCCCTGAGGGAACCCGTTCCAAGACTGGGGAAATGGCAGATTTCCATGAAGCATCATTTAAGATTGCAACCAAGACTGGCTGCCCTATCGTACCAGTGGCGTTTACAAACACCCGTGAGGTTTTCGAAACACATTTTCCTAAGCTTAAGAAGACACGAGTAATTGTAACCTTCTGTCCACCAGTTGATCCTACATCACTTGAGGGGGATAATAAAAAACACCTCGGAGTTTATGTCCGAGGTATTATAGCAAATCAGCTTGAAGCAGATTCTAAGCTAATCTAGTCTTAAGAGCCTCCACTACATGGCTAAAGTTCATGAAGTGTGAGGCTTTTACTAATATAGTATCTCCGCCTCTGATTATTGGAAGCAAATCTACAAGCATTTCGTCCACTGTCTTATAGTGATGTGCCATACATGAGCTGTTAGTGTTTGACAGTGATTTATTGATTTCTTCTGAAAGCTCACCTACCGTAAATACGTAGCCTATATGATTGTCCTCAAGGGCTGTACCAATTTCGTAGTGAAGCTTGCGCTCGTCATCACCAAGCTCTCCCATATCTCCAAGGACAGCGATAGAACGGCCTGCTGCCTTGCCAAGGACTTCGATAGAAGCCTTCATAGATACAGGGTTTGCATTATAGCAATCATCAATAATTGTGATATCACGAATCTTGATAAGATTGTTTCTTCCTGAGATAGTCTCAGCTCTGCTAAGGCCATCTGCGATCTCTTCTATGGTAAGCCCCAGTGTATGACCAACTGCTGTGGCAGCAAGGGCGTTCATTACATTGTGGGCGCCAGGAAGTGGGATGGTCACATCAAAGCTTTCACCAAATGCTTTGATAGTAGCAGATGTTTCGGACAAGCCAATTGGCTGCACATCCCTTGCATTAACCTGCTGATTATTCATTCCGTAGAATATCTTTTTCAAGCCAAGGGTATCGGCATCTATCAGCTTATCATCATCACCATTAAGGATAACAAGACCATCTGATGGCATGTGCTCAAACACTTCTGTTTTGGCTTTTAAGATTCCATCACGAGATTTTAAGAATTCCAAATGACACTGACCTATGTTTGTCATAACAACAATATCAGGCTTTGCAATATCACCAAGGCGATGCATCTCTCCAAAATCAGAGATTCCCATTTCAACAACAGCTACCTGATGCTCATCCTTGATTCTACAGATGGTAAGGGGCAAGCCTATTTCGTTATTGAAATTTCCTTCAGTCTTAAGGACATTGAACTTAGTAGAAAGCACTGATGTAATCATTTCCTTAGTGCTGGTTTTTCCAACTGAACCGATTACACCAACTACAGGTATGTTAAGCTCCATTCGATATGCTGTTGCAATCTGCTTAAGTGCAAGCTTGGAGTCCTTAACCAGGATATAAGGACCCACTGGATTTTCAAGCTCTCGTTCTGATAAAGTGGCAAGTGCTCCATCCTTAAATGCACCTTCGATGAAATCGTGACCGTCTACTCTGGCACCTACCATAGGTATAAACAGATAGTCCTTTTCAACCTTACGATTGTCATTTACAGCACCCTGTATTTCCTTTTTTTCAGCCCCTTCAAATCCCTCAGGTACAAACAACTTTCCCTCTGTAACCTTTGCGATTTTTTCAAGTGTCATGTTTTTCATATATATCTCTCTTACTTCTAACTAATTGCTAATTGTACTTCTTCAAAGAAACCTTTATTAAATGCTCACATAAATCTTCGAAATTCATTCCTGTTACAGCTGCCTCCTGTGGAAGCAAGCTGGTAGGAGTCATTCCTGGAAGTGTGTTCGCCTCTAAGCAATATACATTCTCATCAGCATCCATCATAAAATCCATTCTGGCATAAGTGGTAAGGCCAAGTGCCTTAAATGCCATTTCAGAATACTTTTGCATATCAGCTGTTGCCTTGGCGCTGATTTCAGCTGGGCATGTTTCTACTGCTGAGCCTGCTGCATATTTGTTCTTATAATCATAAAATCCCTGCTTTGGTGCGATTTCGATAACAGGAAGTGCCTTGCCCTCGATTACTCCATCAGAGAATTCACGTCCCTTAATGAACTGTTCGATAACAACCTCATCCTCCCATTCAAATGCTGCATCAAGGGCAGCTTCAAGCTCGCTTGCAGAATTAACTATTGTTACGCCGATAGATGAACCACCGCAATTTGGCTTAACGATGCAAGGATATTTGTCAAATGTAAAGCCTGCACGATTCGCCTTTGTAAGTGATATTCCTGCTGGTGTTGGAACCCCTGCTCTATCAAGGACATCCTTGGTCATCTGCTTAGACATGGCAACGGCGCTGGAAACATAATCGTTACCTGTATATTTGATTCCATATAAATCAAATGCAGCCTGAACCTTGCCGCTTTCTCCATCGCCACCGTGAAGAGCCATAAATACTATGTCAGCCTTCTGGCAAATCTTTATTACATTAGGTCCGAAAAAGCTAGGGCTCTTATCTGGACGGCTTGCAATAATCGCTGGAATATCAGGAGCCTCTGTAGGTATTGAATCCACCTGAACAGAATTCTTAACGCTGTCCTCAAAAATATCTGTTATGTCACATTCCTTATCGGAGTAACCCATGAACACATCAAGCACTAATGCTCTATGTCCTCTTGCACGAAGTGCCTTTGCCACCATAGCGCCAGATTTAAAGGAAACATCACGCTCTGAGCTAAGACCTCCGGCCAAAACTACTATATCCATAATAAAACCTCTTTTATAAAATTAAAAACATTCATTGGTTAATATAGTATTTTTCTTGGAAAATTACAATAGTTCATCTACCCTATTTGTTTCAATCTGTATTCTTTTAGCATGTGTGACATTAAGTTTTCTGTCGCAAGCAAAAATTTATCTATCATTTCCACACCATTATTATCTCCGTTTACCTGACATATTTCCGCCTGGAGGCAAAGTGACCTATAGATTATTCTTGTATCCGACATAGATATATATTCTCCAAAAATAAAAGTAAGACATTCATTAACCCTACCGTAATCCTTTCTTGCCATAAAAAGCCTGGCCATCACTTCTGAGATTTCAATAAATCTTTCCTTTATTTTAGGGCTATCTACATATCCTTTATTACTGAGCAAGCCTTTAAATATAATCTCAGCATTTTTATCATCCCCCAATGCCATGTGTGTTTTGGCTATTATAAAAAACAGTTCATATTCTATATCTGTAATCTTTACCTTTGGAATATCCTCATATCTGGGTATTTTTCTTCTTAGCTCAAATATGCCTATAGCTTCATTTAAAAATTGCTCTAATGGCAAACCCTTTCTTCTAGAATGTACCAAATGTGCCAATACAAAATACTGCTTATCTATTTCATCACAGGAATCATAATTAATCATCTCCCAGTCCTTCACTTCATCCTTAGCTTTTCGTTGTTTCTTTTTCCTTTTAATCCTATCAGACAGATCATCTTTTGATTCCATATAAGCCTGCAATGTATTAAGCTTATTTTCTATATCTTCCTGGCGACCATTTTTTAAAGCTTTTAGAAGTTCTTGCCTTGCTTGCTTAAAACGAAATATTTTTTCCATGGTAAGTTCATCGTAAGACATGCCAAATCCTTCGAAGATTTCATTTAACTTATCAAATAGTTTTTTACCAACAAGCTCATCCCCATTTTCGATTCGCGAAATTGTAGGCAATGCACAATTAGCCATCAAAGAAACATCTAACTGGGTAAGATTTTTCTGTTTCCTCAACCACTTCATGTAACTTCCAAAGCTCTTCAAATCCATAAAAATACCTCCTACTCGTGTAATCGTTATTTCCTTGATTATACAAGTAGGAGGTTAATATTCTTTGTCTATTCTGTTTTCAAATTTTAAACTTAGAACTCTGGTTCAATCAATCCATAAGCTCCATTTTTTCTCTTGTAAACTACGTTAATCTCATCGGTATCTGCATTGCGGAACATGAAGAAATCATGTCCTAGCAATTCCATTTCAAGGCAAGCATCCTCAGCATACATAGGCTTCATATCAAATGTCTTCTTACGGATAATCTGGATTTTCTCCTCATCTGTATCCTTTTCTTCAATGAAATCCTGTGCGAAGATAGTGCGTGAATCTGACTGCTTTCTATCGATGATTTTGTTTCTGTGCTTTTTAAGCTGTGCCTCTAGTGTATTAGTAACTGCTTCGATTGAAGCGTACATGTCTGATGTGGTTTCCTCAGCTCTAAGATAAGAGCCTTTCATAGGAATTGTAACCTCGATTTTCTGACGTCCTTTCTCAACGTCCAGTGTGATTATAGCCTCTGTGTCCTTATTGAAGTATTTGTCTAACTTCTTGAAACGCTCCTCCACAGCGTCCTTTAATCCTGCTGTTAATTCAATGTTCTTTCCTGTGATTGTTGTTTTCATGATGTCTACCACCTTTGCGACGTATTTGAAAAACTATATAGCAGATTAGCTACTTTTGCTAATTTTATATTTGCTAAGAAGTTTTTCATGTAAAAATTATACCAATACTCTGTTCTTTTCACAAGGCTTTTATCTGAAATCTTTCTTAAATAATTATTAATTGTGTATACAACAGGCTTCCTGCAACTATGTTATAATAGCTATCAAAGGAAGGTACATACAATGAAAAAGACTGCAATTATAACTGGAGCAAGTAGAGGAATAGGCAGGGCTTGTGCGGTCGCGCTTGCCAAGGAGGGCTACCACCTTGCTCTGTTTTGCCACAATAATATAGATATGTTGAATGAATTTGCTGCATCCCTGCGAGATGAATACAAGATAGAAGTATACACCTACGCTGGGGATATTGCTGACAGCGGATTCACTATCCCTGCCTGCGAGGATGCCATTGATAAGCTAGGTCAGGTAGATGTTCTTATTAATAATGCAGGCATCGCCCACATCGGTCTTCTTACAGATATGTCCTTAGATGAGTGGGATGAAATGATAGGCACTAACCTATCTCCTTTATTCTACACTGCTAAAGCTGTCGTTCCTGCCATGGTTCATGCTAAATCTGGCAATATTATCAACATCAGCTCAATGTGGGGCACTGTTGGCGCCAGCTGTGAAGTAGCCTATTCTGCTGCAAAGGGTGGCGTCAACTCCTTCACTAAGGCTCTTGGCAAGGAGCTTGCCCTAAGTGGCATAGCCGTAAACGCCATTGCCTGCGGTGTGGTTGACACTGACATGAACGGCATGCTATCTGCCGAAGAAAAGCAAGAGCTTTCCGACGAAATCCCTGTTGGTCGCTTCTGCACCCCTGCAGAAATTGCTGAGACAGCTCTTTCCATAATAAAAGCCCCATCCTACATGACAGGGCAAATAATCGGAGTGGACGGAGGCTACATCTAAGCCACGCTACTATCCAATTCGCCCTCAAATGTGTCTGTCATGGCCCGCCAATAGGCCCCACTCCCTCACACATGGGAACACAATCACAGATTTTAGATTATCTAAATGTGAAATCTTGCATCTTTATTAGTAGGTGTTCTTACAAAGTTTTACAAT
>SVER01000038.1 GCA_015057315.1 Pseudobutyrivibrio ruminis
TGGTCTGCAATTTCTGAATTACGTATATACGTAGCAATCATGTGCTCAACTGAGTGCATTGTTGCATTATCCATGTAGTCGCCAGCATTGGGCTTTCTTGTTCTCAAATCATAGGTAATAATATCACCGTCATCTACTCTTGAAATATAAAATCCAGGTGTAAGGATGTTGTGATTGATTGTAAAACTCTTAATTCTTTCCATTTTAATCCTATGGTCCTTCCTATATGTTATAAACTATTCCTTTAGCAAGCTTATCTGCTACTTCCTCGCCCTTAAATGTCTTAACAATCTCTAAGGCAAATGGTATAGCTGTTCCCATGCCACGGCTTGTGATGATGTGGCCATCGTGACAAACTGGGTCTGTAGAAAAATCTGCCTCTAACAAATCCTTCTCCATGCCTGGATAGCAGGTTGCTTTCTTTCCCTTAAGGATACCAGCCTTACCAAACACAGTTGGGGCTGCGCATATAGCTGCAAGTCCCTTCTTAGATGTATTAAAGCCATGTATCTGATCCATGAGAGGCTCGCAAAGCTCCAGATTAAGTGTACCTGGCATTCCTCCTGGAAGCACAAGCATATCTGCACTTTCAAAATCTGTATTCTCAATTAGCTTATCGCAGTATGTTGTAATGCCATGCGCTCCTGGCACCTTCTTATTTCCTGTGATTGAAACCATCTCTATTTCAATATCGGCACGCCTAAGTAAATCAACAACTGTAAGCGCTTCGATTTCCTCATGACCTTCGGCCATAAATATAAGTACCTTGCTCATTACCTCTCCTCCTATCTTCTAACTAGTAGATTATGTCCTTGGCTTCTATTTTAACATAATTCGTCTAGCAATGTTTATACCAATCTTGTATGGCAATGGCCTAACAGCTTTGTCAGCCTTCTTTATCATCTCTCTTATTGGAATGCTCTGAGGACAGTGTTGCTCGCATTTGCCGCATTCAATGCACTGGGTGGCAAATGCTGGCTCATCCTTTAGGCCTACTGTCTGGGCATACTCAAATCTGGCTGCCGATTTGCTCTCTAGTGCTGTCATGTTATAGCATCTGAAAAGTGCTGGGATATCTACACCCTTGGGGCATGGCATACAATATCTACAGCCCGTGCAGCCTACAAGCTCCGATTCGGAAATGATGCTTTTAACCTGATCTACTAATTCAAAGTCTTCCCTGGTAAATGAATCTGCCTTGGCATCAGCTGCTATTCTGCAATTTTCCTGCACCATCTCTACAGAATTCATTCCAGAAAGCACACAGGTTACCTCTGGCTGATTCCAAAGCCATCTAAGGCCAAGCTCTGCTGGGGTGTAGCCCTTCTCATACTGGGCAATCTTCTCTTTTGCTTTGTCCGGCAGAAGATTAACCAGCTTGCCTCCACGCAGTGGCTCCATTATAACCACAGGAATCCCCTTACTTGCCGCATGCTTAAGCCCATTAAGGCCTGCCTGAGAATGTTCATCCATGTAATTATATTGAATCTGGCAGAAATCCCAATCATAAGCATCTAGTATTCCTATGAAATCTTCCGTATTGCCATGATAAGAAAATCCAATGTTTCTTATCTGACCGCTGGCCTTCTTTTGGGCTATCCACTCCTTCACACCTAGCTTTTCCAGTTTATCCCACTGGTTCATAGCCGTCATGTGGTGCATCAGATAATAGTCAATATAATCTGTGCGAAGCCTCTTTAATTCTTCGTTGAAATATTTATCAAGGGCTGCAGCACTGCTAACCAAATACTGAGGTAGCTTAGTCGCAATATTTACCTTTTTTCTTATAGAGTTGCGCTCTAATATTTCCCCCAGTGCCGCCTCGCTACCAGGATACACGTAGGCAGTGTCATAGTAATTAACTCCGCAATTGTAGGCTTCCATGATTTCCTGCTCAGCCTTATCTATATCAATAGCCCCAGCCTTTGTAGTGAATCTCATGCAACCATAACCAAGTATTGATATCTGCTCCCCATTTTTATTACTTCTGTACTCCATAGACCCCTCCATAATTGTTGCCAGTTTAGAGTATTTTATCATATTACATAGGGGTTGTATTATAGTTCTGTCACAGGTCTAATGGATTTATGGGCTTTATTGTAGTTGCTGTGACAGGATTTTGCTAATTTAACGTGATTCCTGTCACAAGAGTGACGAAAGTATCGGCTTTATCGAAGGTCTTGTGACAGGATTTCATGATATTCTTTGATTTCATCAAGATTCCTGTCACAAGCTCAATGGAAATATAAGCATTTTAGGAATTCTTGTGACAGAACTTTAGTGGATTAACAAAAATCCTGTCACAAATATGCTATTAAAAGCTTATTTGTGACAGGATATATAGATTTCTAATTGTAATTTAAGTTATTTGTTATGCGTAGGCATCAAAACGTGAGCCAGATGTGCTGTAGGTACTGCCCCTTCCATTTACTCCATAAGATGTATTTTCTGAAAGGAACTTAGCAGCTATGTCATTGAAGTCACTGGATACCTTGATATTATGCTTTTGCCTTTGATATGGATCTACAGTCGGAAAATCCCTATCAATCTCCTGCACTGTGACGTTAGGATATTGTACAGGTGATGTGCCTGTAACAGCCGCACCATTTTTTACAGATTCATTAGTATATACATCTGAAAAATCTGCATCATTGTCAATGGCATAGTTCATGGGTTGAACGCTACTAATTGGACTATATGAACTTAATCCTCCAATAGGTGCAATAGCCATAAAAAATCCCTCCAAAAGTGACTACCACAATGATAGCACCTTTGGAGGGTTGAAAACCGAAATACACAAACTTTAGATATTAAATTCTTAATTTTTTCACATTATACCCCTCATCAGTCAGCTACGCTGACAGCTTGTCTCGCCTTCCGGCTCGGTCGTTGCTAAACAGGCTCCACTGGAGCCTAGCAACCCCCAGGGGGAAGCCTTTTTATCTTAGGAACCCAGCTACAATCTGCTCTTCAGCCTCTTCTTCTGTAAGGCCAAGAGACATGAGCTTGATGAGCTGGTCGCCGGCGATTTTGCCGATGGCTGCCTCGTGGATGAGGGCTGCGTCTACATTCTTTGCATCAAGACGTGGGATAGCTACTACGTGTGCGTTACCCATGATGATTGCATCGCAGGCTGCATGACCGCTGCAGGCTGTGTTGCCTTCGATTGCAACTTCGAAAATCTGCTCTGAATCATCCTTGGCAACTGAACGAGAAACTACATCTGTGCTGGCATCCTTTCCGTTGAGAAGTACCTTGTAATCTGATGTGGCTTTCTGGCTGCCGTGAGTCATAAGTGCCTCGTGGATAAGAAGTGTTGCTCCTTCAGCAAGCTCAGCATAGTTTGTACGAACTGTAGAATCTACACCCTTAATCTGAACCATTTCCATCTCAACATGGCTGCCCTCTTCCTGATATACGTTTGTTACAGGATTAAGGATACGAGCGCCCTTTCCGTCGCCTTCGCCGTAGTGCTTCTCCACATATTTAACCTTGGCATTTTTGCCTACGTGGAAGGTGTGGATACCATCATGCTGTGAATCCTGGTCACCACAGTTTGAAATACCGCAGCCTGCTACGATAGTAACATCTGCATCCTCTCCAACGTAGAAATCATTGTAAACCATATCCTTAAGACCGCTCTGTGTAAGAACTACAGGGATATGAACGCTTTCGCCCTTTGTGCCTGGCTTGATGATGATATCGATACCTGGCTTATCTTCCTTTGTAACGATGTCGATGTTAGCTGTTGTGTTTCTACCAGCGCTGGCACCGTTTGAACGAATATTATATGCACCCTGAGGTATGCCATCTAAATCAGCAACCTCATGAAGAATGTTCTTTTGAATTGCATCAAGAGCCATTACTGGTCACCTCCTAACTTTTCGCAGGCTGCTCCAACAGCTGCTGATGTGCCAAGAAGCTCTGGCAGGATTTCATCCTTAGGTCCCTGCTTCTTAACCTTGCCGTTTTCGATAACTACGATTTCATCTGCGATATTTAGGATGCGCTCCTGGTGTGAGATAACAATGATTGTTCCATTGATATCCTTGCGCATGTTTTCAAATACCTTGATAAGATTCTGGAAGCTCCAAAGATCGATTCCAGCCTCTGGCTCATCAAAGATAGAAAGCTTTGTGCCACGTGCAAGTACTGTGGCGATTTCGATACGCTTAAGCTCACCACCTGAAAGTGAACCGTTAACCTCACGCTCTACATAATCCTTAGCGCAAAGTCCTACCTTAGAAAGGTACTCACAAGCTACTGCAACAGAAATGTGCTCACCTGCTGCAAGACGAAGCAAATCGATTACTCTGATTCCCTTGAAGTGAACTGGTGCCTGGAAAGCAAAGCTGATTCCCATTTTTGCACGCTCAGTGATATTTTTATCTGAGATATCCACACCATCAAGGATAATCTGTCCGCTTGTCAACTGATTGACTCCCATTATAAGCTTAGCAAGTGTGGACTTACCGCCACCGTTAGGACCGGTGATGACGATAAACTTACCATCTTCTACTGTAAGGTCAAGACCATCAATGATTTCTTTAACGGAATCATTTTCATCATCAACCTTGTATGTAAGATTTTTGATTTCTAACATATCTATACTCCTGTTCTATGTGCTACACTCCCTATCCCCATGCCAGTGGCAGTTAGGAAAGACTAATTTAATTGTGTCAAACTAATTCAGCCCTATTATATTAACATGGATTTGTAAAAATGGTAGCCTATTTTTCCAAAGAAAAGGGCTACTGAGAAATCTTCTCAGTAGCCCTTAGTCAAATCTTATTTGACGCGCGTCAAATAAGATTTTCTATATACTCCTGCACTCGCTTTATAGCTTGCAGTTCTTTTTTGGTGAAGCCCAGGTCATCCTGGTTATATGTTTCTTCTAATATTTGTTTAATTACCAAGAGCGTATCACCCTCTTTTTCATCAAATGTAATAGGTATATCTTTCTTAGGCCCATAAACAAATTTAATATTTGTATATGCATCATACACTGGGCTTACATCAAAGGCCTTCGCATGCTCGATGGCTAACGCTATTTCCGACATCATTTTCTCATGATTTCCAATAAGTTCGTAACACATAGCTTTGATTGTTTTTATCATGGCTATATATCTTGTCAGATAAGATATCTTTCCAGGAATCATGAGCCCCACTGCCGTACTATCCAGCCATTCGTTTAATTCTATCAAGTCCTCATACTTTTTACTTGATAGAAAGAAATCAACCATGTGACCAGCTACATTCCTCGTATCAAACATACTTAAATGCAGCTTTTTTGTATAACAATCTAATGCTTCATCCTTATTGCCCTGTTTCCAGTATATTTCTCCCAGTAAATCATTAAATATTCCATCTACATTTATTCGCTTTATAATTTCTATCTGCTTTTCTTTGTCCTTCTCAACAAGTGCACGCTGCTTAAGGATTTCCATCTCATCAATTTTGTTTTCTGGAGAATCAGCTAATATTCGCAATGCTCTATCTAAAAATTCTATAGCTCGATTTCTATAACCTTCATTTTCCTGCTCCTGATACCAACTTATGTAATATACACTACCAGCTCTCTTCAAAATCTTTACATCATTAGGATATCTCACTACAGCTTTATCGAGATGCTCCCTCGCCTCGTCAAGCCTATGTTCCCTGTATAACTCAAATGATTCCTCGATAATATCATCCACTCTCTTTGATACCATGGAATACCCAACCAGCGCATCCATAGAAAGATTAAAGAAATCTGCCAAATCCATCATCGTATTTATATCAGGGACACAGTTGCCGTTTTCCCATTTTGACACTGTGCCCACGGTTACGCCCATGGCCTCAGCCAGCTGCTCCTGGGTAAGAAGCATCCGCTTCCTGTTTGCTCTGATGTTCTCTGATAGATTGTTTTGCATCTATATTCTTCTCCTTGCCCATATTTACCTTTTTCACAAAATAGATTCCACCAAAAATAATGATTCCAAGCACTCCTGTGAATAAAAGTATGGTGTCACAATTTAGCCTAACTGTAGCTAGTGTTACAAAAAATGTTCCAACTGGTAGTGAAGCTGTTCCTACTGCATTAAAAGCGCTGCTACATCTAGCCATATAGTCCGTATCTATCTTCTTTACCAATTCCACATTTAACATACCAGCGATGATAGACATTGTTAGTCCGATTATAAACATGCTACCTGTTGCCAACACAATCGAAAGACTCATGCTGTCTTTTACTAACGCTCCTCTTGAAAGCAAAAGACAAGCCACCCCCTCAATTGCTCCAAGACAACCAACAGCTTTATCAAATGAAATCTTAGATATAACCTTTGGCAAAACCAGTGATGCAATGATTGCACCAACCCACTGCCCCGCCATAACAAAACTCAAAAAATCAGCATCCTTCATATATACACTAGATACAAGTGGTGTTAATAAAGAATTGAGTGGTGAAAGCACAAAATTTAACAATACTGCCATAAGGCAGAAATAAATGATAGTGCCATTACCCTTCATATACTTAAACCCATCTTTGAGCTTGGTCATATAATCCTGTTCGCTGATGCTTGCACTCTGAACCTTACATTTGCTGTAATCAATAAATAGGATAATGAATGCTCCAATAAAAAATGTAGCCACATCAATAAGCATTGCAACGCCCACTCCAAAAGCTGCAATAATAATTCCAGCCAATGACATTCCAACAAGATTAACCACCTGAGCAATTGTCATCTTCATACTCTGCATAACAGTATAATAGTCGCCCTGAACAATCTCTGGCACAAAGGCACCTGCTGCAGGTTCATTGAGGGATTCAATGGTAGTGATAAGTAGTGTGAATCCAGCCATGATAAAAGGATTAACCAAATGCAGATAATACAAAACTACAAATCCAGCTATCACCAGCCCGCGAAGCAAATCCGTATATACGATAATCTTTTTCTTGTTCTTTCCCTCTACCCATGCTCCAGCCAGTGGAAGCACAACTATTCCTGGTAGCTGATTAAGCCCAAAGATGATTGCTGACCAGGTTGCGCTACCTGTCAACTGATACACCAGCCAGGTAAATGCAATGGCATCTATTGAATCTCCAAATCTGTTAATAAAATTTGAGAATAATAGCTTCCTGCAATTAGCTATCTTTAATATATCCTTGTAACCTACTGTTTTTGTCTCTCCCATAATCTAAGCCTCCCGAGTTTATGTATGAATAGCAATTTTGTTACTCAGATTATAATATTTGGTTAGAGATATTTTAACATATTAGTTTTCTAGTTTGTATATAAATTATTTTCTCATTAGGAAAATTACTAAAACACTGTGTTTCGTTATTATTTTTTTAATACATTACTATCTACCATTAATTTTTTCCCATAGATAGTAATATACTAGAACAATTATATTATATTTCAAAAAAACTCCCAGCACGGACTGGGAGTTTTAGTATATGACTTCTTGCTGACAATTTCCTTGTTCTGTCAGCAAGAAGTCATACTTTCTGAGCATGGTAAAATGCTGCTTTCAGGAAAAATGAGTATATTATAGAGCAAAAATTAAAAAGTCAAACTTTTATACTGATAGTAGCACCACAGATGCATGAGGGTGTGGCATAGAAAAGTATGACTTTGATAAAATTCACTCAGGAGATACTCAAACGGTGTATTAGGTTACCTCAGCGAGTATATTTTTGCAAAAATGCGCAAAAGTCATACTCAAAAAGAAAATATTGCTTGGCAAAGCCAAGTTCTTGTGGGCTTTTTCCTTAAGTAGCCCACAAGAAGTCATGACTTCTTGCTGACAGAACAAAGAAATTGTCAGCAAGAATCTATACATATTGTTTTTATTTCCAGAAGCTTATCTCATCTTCCTTTAGTCCTACGTGACTTCCGATAAATACAGGGTTCTTGCCTTCCTTCTTCTGCTTTTCATAGTCTTTTAAGGTCTTGTTGACTACTCCATACAAAAGAGCGCAGCATGGGAGGTTGATGATTGTCATAAGTCCCATGGTAATATCTGCAGCAGCCCATGCTGTATCCATGGAAATGATTGCTCCGAAGAAAATGACTGCTACGCAGCATAATCTGAATATTACCATGAATCTAGCGCTTGGATTCTTCTTACCGTTGAGATAAATCAAGGCATTATCTACATAATAAAGATTTCCAAGTAATGTAGTGAATGCAAAAAGAATCATTGCAACAGTGATAAATGCTGGGCCAAAATGACCAAACACTGTAGATATAGCCTTCTGCACATAAAGTATTCCGCTTACTTCTGAAGATGGTGCAACACCAGAGCTCAGACACATAAGTCCTGTTGCAGTACAAAGTAAGATTGTATCAATGTAAACGGATACTGTCTGTACCAATCCCTGCTTTACAGGATGAGTAACATTTGCTGATGCCGAAGCATTTGGAGCTGAACCTACACCTGCTTCGTTTGAATACAATCCTCTTTTGATTCCGTAGATTAGGCACGAACCTGAGACTCCACCGAAGATTGATTTAAAATCAAATGCATTCTTAAAGATTACTGCAAACATTGCTGGCACATTATTGAAGTTTACAAGAATGACTATGATTGCAATTACCACGTAGGCAATTCCCATAAATGGGACTAACACCTCTGTCAGCTTAATAATTCTTTTGCCACCGCTTAAAATGCAAAATCCTACAAGAGCCGCAATTATTACTCCTACAATGATTGGTGTAAGCTTTGGATTATAAAAGCTATACGCAGCAAATGAAGACTGCAAATTATATGAGCAAAGCAAATTGAATCCAAATGCATAAGTAGAAATCAAAAAGATGCAAAACAGCACAGATAACCATGGTGCATGAAGCGCCTTTTCTATATAGTAAGCTGGTCCACCATAGCAGCTGCCATCATCTTCCTTCTGTTTATAAATCTGCGCTAATGTACTTTCTACAAAAGCACTGGCTGCGCCGATGATACACATAATCCACATCCAAAACATGGCACCTGGGCCACCGATACATATAGCAGTAGATACACCTACGATATTTCCTGTTCCTACTCTTGATGCTGTAGACACCATCAACGCTTGGAAAGATGATACATGAGCCTTGTCCTCTGGCTTTTCCATTACAAGCCTGCAGGCTTCTCTAAAAAGTCTAATCTGAACAAATCTGGTTCTAAATGTGAAATATAATCCTGCAACACCCATAACAATAATAAGGATTGGATAATACATCACATCATCAATCTTTGTAAGTAAATCTAATAACATAAATAACTCCATTCTAAAAATTTACTGAGCTATTATATATGGATTTTACGATTTGCGCAAATCCACATAAAAACTCCCAGCCGAAGCTGGGAGTCATCATCTTACTTGATATTTAATTTTCCTTTTCTGAGTAGTACTGTGACTGCTGCGCCAGCTGCAAGGATTGCTACTATGATGATTCCTGCAAGTAATCCTGAATTAGAGCTTTCCTCTACTGCTGTAGGAGTTTCTTCTTCCTGGATTTCTACTGAGTCATCACTAGTTTCATCTGCATTTTCATCTACTGCCTTTGGAGTAGTTTCGTCCTTGATTTCTACTTTCTCTGTTTCTTCAGCTTCTGTTTCCTCATCTGCTGCCTCTGCAGTCTTTTGTTTAGCTGTGTTATTTGAAGTAGATTTCTTAGGAGCCGCTGCACTATTCTTTCCTGTAGCTGGAGCTACTGTAGAGCCTGTTACTGCAGGGCCTGCTGCTGGAACGCTGGCTTCAGCGATTGTCTTAGAGCCACTGCCTGCCTGGCTGCTTCCATTAGAAGATGAGCTTCCGCCATTTCCGCCAGAAGGCTGGCTTGGGTTTGATGGCTGGCTTGGCTGTGATGGCTGTGGATTCTCAGGCTTAGGTTCCTCAGGCTCTGCTGTCTTTGATACCTGAACAAACTCAAACTTATCCAGATTTGGTGTGTAGTTAACGCAAGTGTTTACACCATTTACACCATTCTTGTGATGACGATAATCGTTGTTGTAAATCTTGATTACGTTCTTGCCAGCCTTAAGGTTAAGTGCTACGCACTGGCTTCTGAATGAATCCACACTATATGTATTTCTGAAGTATACTGTCTTTTCATCCTTGCCGTTTACATCTAATGTGATGAATCTATCAATCATCTGGGCATTGTAAGCGTGGCTTCCGAATAGCTCTTTGTTTGACTGATATACAACAAGCTCATACTTGCCAGCACTTGGAGCATTGTACTCAATCTCAAGTGCGTTCTTTCCATCCTTTGATGCAAGGATTTCGTTTACAAATTTTCCTCCTGAAGCTGCTGGATTTTCTGCTACTGTTACATCACCAATAAGCTTGCAATCCTCAGCTTCGATAGCTGTGATATTTTTGTTATCAACCTTTTCGATTGTAAGGTTATCTACAGCAAGTGCTGCACTAGTTGAATCAAGGTCGATGATGTTAATACCTCGCTCTAAGAATACATCTGTAGTAACTGTATTCCATTCGCTGCCAGTTGCTGCAGCCTTAAGTGTATCAACCTTTCTATCCAGTGTCTTGTTAGAGTTGTTTACATATACGCCGATTTCTGCAGCGTCGCTTCCATTGTATTTAACTGAAAGCTTGTAGGTTCCGTTTTCCTTTGCAAATGTGATGAAACGGATACCGCCACCATTCTTAACTGATGTGTCAAGGCCTACTGCAAAGCCTGCACCTGTATAGCCATTTACATCGTTTGCTGTACGTACTGTTGTTGCTGTCTGGCTGCCAAGGATGTTGTAATCGCTAAGCTCTGCCTCGTAGGTCTTTACATTCTTATCATTATAAAGTGCATTTTCATCACCAACAAATGTAAGATATACGCAGTCGATTGATGCCTTGCCTTCGCTATCTGTACCGCTTACAGAAATATCATGTGCACCCTTTGTAAGATATACATATTCTGTGTGCAAGCCTGACATGTAGAATGTAAGAGTATTCTGCAGATACATATCTGTCTTGTACTCACCATCTACAAATAGCTTCTGAATAGCATTCTTTGGATCATTTGCAGCTGTGTTATAGGTGTTGTTGCCTGTGCCGGCACCATAAACCATGTCGAATCTATAATATCCATCCTCTGGAACATCTACCTTGAAGGTAGCCTTTGCGCTTTCGCTATCAAGTCCCTGTGCCTGACCAATGCCTGAGCACGCAAAGCTTTGATTCTTTCCAGCCTCTTTTGCGCCGCCTGTAAGCTCTGCTTCCTCGCCTTCGTATGTCTTCTTCCAAGGACCATTTTCTACTAAACCAACTTCGGCATCAGCATCAGCTGGTGTGATTGTAAGATTGTAAGCTGCTGCTGCAACTAATTCATCCATCTTAATCTGGCAGCTTCCGTCCTCACCTACTTCAAACACTTCCTTCTTCATATATGTAGGAGCTACTGCTGCACCGTTTATACCTGTCCAATCAGTACATTCAAATTTAACTTCAATCTTGTCACCGAAAATGCTCTTGTCGATATTGTTAAGATTCAATACAGCATTCTCTGCACCACCGAAGATTACGTTTGAAGATTTCTTGTTGCTGTCCACCGATGCAACACCATAGAACTGTGTCTGTGGAAGACCAGATACATCGATGTTTACTGTCTCACCTGAAAGCTCACCATACCATTTGTACAACCACCATGCACCGTTTGGCTCATTGTTGTCTGCTGCCAAATCGCTAAGGTTGTTAGAGATGTGCCAGTATGCAAGGCAGGCTGTAACCTTTTCATCCTCGAAAAGACCAATCCATCTTGCAAGAGCACCTGGTACTCCAAGGTGTGTGAAATCGGCATATTCGTTGATAACGATTTCTCTTGGCTCTGTAATAAGCCCTGGCTCAAGCCAGTATTTCTTTTCAAGGTCTCTATAGTGAACTACATTATTATGGAAGTTATTGTACAAATCGTTGTTAAGTACATGCCATGAAATCTGATAAGGGATGCAATCATTTTCAGCACAGAACTGCATGTAGGTTTCTAACTGTCTAGCCTGATAGCAGCAGAAGTTTGGACCTGCCACCTTGGCATCCTTGTCGATTTCCTTTACGGCCTTGTATGCCTGAAGCCATGCTGCGTCAAATTTTGACATATCATTGCTCCAGATTTCGTTGAACCAGTTTCCTTCTGGCTCGTTGAATAGAACATATACTGCCACATCACTAAGGCCAGCTTCCTTTGTCTGCTTAACCATAGTCTGTAGCTTTTCGCAATATTCATCCATTCCTTCATATTCGTATGGCCAGTTTGCATAGATATCAGGGCATGCGATTTGGATTGAATCGCCACCTGCCTCTAAGAAGGTGTCTGCCATGATAAGCACATCACCGTTTGGATGCTGTAAGCCCTCTGCTGGCTTCTGCTCACACATGTATGGCTTGATAGCAGTCTGGAGATTTACGCTAGGAACGTTATCCTCGCCTACTCCATAAAGATATCCTGTTGCACCGTGCTTTACAGGGCCTGTCTTTGCACTCATATCGATATCAAGTGTGCCACGTGATACAGGCTTTTTCATTTCTGGGAATGAGCTGTACAATTCCTTAACCTGGTCTTCTGTTAATGCCACATCATAAAACTCTACATCATCCATGTAGCCCTTAAAATCGTTATCTGATGTGTAATATGATTTACCAAGGGATGCATATTTTAAGGTCTTAAGATAATCTGAATCCAGTAGCTTAGGAAGTACATCCACTACCTTTTTGGTGTTGTCAGCGCCATCTGTGTAGCCTAGGCTCTTACCGTTTAAATAAACCTTGTATTCATCCTCTTTAAATGTAACTGTAAGATACTGCCAAGCATCTCTTGTAAGCTGCTTATCAAATTTAACCTTTGTCTTTACATCTGTGCTTTCGTTTGGCTTACCTACATAAAGTGTCATGTCGTAAGCACCGCCACCTGCTGCAAATGCAAAATCAGGATCATTCCACCAGTTTGCTCCTGAATTGGTTGCGCCGATTGGAGCGTTGCTTGCGTCAAATAGCTTAGAATAGTTCTGTGCATCTGATGAAGGATTAACCCAAAGTGACATTGTGAACTCACCATTTTCACTATCTGCAATCTTTGCAAATAAATCCTCTGGCAAATCCATCGAGCCTTTTCCAGGAAGATATAATACACTGCTGTCCTTTTGCTCATCCTTTACAATCTTTGCATCATCACGAAGCTTGCCCTTTACTGAATCCTCATCTTCAAAATTGTATGAGTATACTGGACTTGGAGTTTCATCTTTCTCCTCTTTTAGCTTCTTCTTTTTCTTATCTTTATCTTCATCTTCCTCGGAATCCTCGTCCTCTGATTCTTCCTCAGATTCTTCTTTAACTTCCTCTTCTAAATCCTTTTCAGATTCAGCGGCTTCTTCCTTTTCATCCTTTTTAGAAGCTTCCTCTTCTTTCTTTTCCTCGGATTCTTCCTCCTCAGTAGCCCCCTTCGCTACTTCTTCATCCTCGATTGTCTGCTCTTTGGCTTCCTTCACATCATCCACAGCCGCTGCTTGTACTGGCACCCCTGTTGCCACTACTTGCGTCGCAAGCGCAAGAGCAAGAGTTCTTTTAACCCACTTGTTTTTCATCACAACCTCCTCAATTATTATTCTCCTAAATGATCTTTTATAATTTTCCTCCAGATGTGGCTATACCTTCTATGAATTGCTTCTGGAAAATCACATAGATTACTATCATTGGCAGGCAGGCGATGAGAGCTGCTGCCATTAGCTCAGGGTAGTTGGATGAAAACTGTCCCTGCATCTTTGATAGTGCGCTTGCCAGTGTGGTCTTGTTTGTATCAGGGCATACAATCATTGGCCACATCAGATCCTTATATGCAAATACCGCTGTGAATATTCCCAGGGCAACCATTGATGATTTTGTAAGAGGTGCCATGATAAATAAGAATGTCTGGCCGATGTTGCAACCATCAAGTCTGGCAGCCTCCTCCAGCTCCTTAGGTAATCCCAAATAAGCCTGTCTAAGCAAGAATGTTCCAAAAGCTGATACCATACCTGGGAACAGCAGACCCAGTAGCGAATTGGTCCAGCCCAGCTTACTTACCATTACATACTGTGGAATAATGAAAATCTGTGATGGTATCATCATCTGAAACAATACCAGGGCAAACATCAAATCTCTGCCTTTGAACTGAAGTCTTGCAAATGCGTAGCCTGCTATTGTAGATGTAAGAACAGCGCAAAGCACGCGCAAGGCTATCATTGCAATTGTGTTAAAGTACAATCTTCCAAAATTAACGTTGTGGACTACCTTAACAAAGTTGTCTACCCTCCAATGTGATGGGAAGATTACGAATGGGTCCATCTGAGTTGATTCGCCTACTGTTTTGAATGCAGTAAGCACCATCCATGCAAATGGAACCAACATAATAAACGACATTATTACAAGCACAATATATATGATTACTTTGTTTTTATTTCTCATTTCATTCACCCCTTTTAGTTATAATGAACCCACTTCTTTTGGCCTATCATCTGTAGTATTGTAAAGAACATTATTACTACAAGAAGTACCACAACTACTGTGGCGCCATAGCCCTTATTGCTCTGTGTGAATGAATATTTGTAGAACAAGCAAACCAGTGACTGGGTCTTCATCAGGGCTGGATTGTTGTTATCGATAACCATGTAGATAACATCGAATACCTGCATTGCTGCAATCACTCTTGTCACCAAAACGAAAAAGATGGTTGGTGAGATAAGAGGAATTGTAAGGCTGAAAAACTGCTGTACTCCTGTTGCCCCATCTATTGCTGCTGCCTCGTAATAATCCCTTGGTACCTCCTGAAGTCCTGCCAAAAACAGAACCATGTTGTATCCGATTATTGACCAGATACCGATTATTGCAATTGAATAGATTGCGATTTTGGGATTTGAAATCCAGTTTATCTTGCCTGGTAATATATGATTCAAAAGGCCGAACTCAGAATTGTAAAGCCATCTCCAAACCATTGCGATAGCTGCTGGTGCTGCTACCATTGGAAGGAAGAATATTGTTCTGAATGTACTCTTACCTTTTATTTTTCCATTTAAAAATACTGCTAATACAAGTGATATGATTATAGAAATTGGAACCTCTACTACTGCGTATTTAAGAGTATTCCACAATGCCTGCCAAACCTCTGTGTCTGCAAAAACCTTTGCATAGTTGGCTCCGCCTACAAAGATATTTCCCTTTCCAAAATCTCCTGTTTTGAAAAAGCTCTGATATATAGTTTGAAAAATCGGAATGATGTTAAGAACGATTAGACCAATCATAGTTGGTAGTATAAAAAGCCATCCCCAGATGAATTCACTTTTCTGGCGATTTGTTATTTTCTTTTTGTTTCCCATAACATTATGTCTCCTGCTGTAGAAAAATAATCATCCTGTTACGGTCACAAGCATGATATTCTTAGGCTCAAGTGATTTTTCGCCCAAGAAATATCACAGCTTGTTACCTACAGGATGAACCTATATTTGATATGAAGAAGAAGAAAAAAAGTTACTCCTCGCTGAGAGTCTGATTCATGCTGTCGCAGATTTCCTTGCAAACAGTTTCAACATCCTTGTCGCCTGTCCAAGCTTCTTTGAGCTTTTCTGTCTGCATATCCTCCCAAACTGTTGTGTACTTAGAATATGGTCTGAATACTAAATCTGCATCAAGCATCTTCATGTGACCGTTAAGATCAAATACATCTGTGCAGTTTACCCAAAGGTCTGAGCAGCCTTCATAAGCTGACATTGTTACGCCAAGCTCTGCCTGCTTTTCCTGCATCTCCTTGCTACCAAGCCATTCGATAAGTGACCATGCAGCATCTGGATTCTTTGTGCTTGCTGAAGCAGCCCAACCTAAACCATTGTAGATAGATACTCTCTTACCAGTTGTAGCATCCTTTGGAAGAACTGCAACATCACAGTTTGCTGCTGTGTATTCGTTATCCTTGAATGCTGCTACCATCCATGAGCCCTGAGTTACCATAGCAACCTTGCCTGACTCGAAGAGTACATCTGCACCTGATTCAGAGATTGTGTTAAGATCTGGACAAGAGCCATCCTGTACCATATCTACAAACATCTTGATTGCCTTAACTGTGTTTGGATTGTCATAGCCTGATGACTTCTTATCATCGCTGATGATTTCTCCGCCCATAGAATATACTGCATTGTAGAATGAATCTTGGTTGTTAGATGGAGCAATTGCATATCCCCAATGCTCATCATTTGTAAGCTTTGCTGCTGCATCTACAAAATCATCCCATGTCCATGTGTCGTCTGGATAAGCAACACCCATCTCATCAAAGATTGTCTTGTTGTACCAAAGTGCGATTGTATCGATGTCCTTTGGAACTGCGTACTGCTTACCGTTTGACTGATAAAGGTTTACGATACCTTCATAGTAGTTGCCCATGTCAATCTTATCGCTAGCTGCGATTTTGTCTGTTAAATCCATGAGCATGTCATTTTCCATGTATTTCTGTGCCTGATTTGAATGCATCCAGAATACATCAGGTAATTCTCCGCCAGAAGCACCTGCCTCTAGTAATGTCCAATAATCATCCCAGCCTACGACCTGAATAGTAGCTTTTACCCCTGACTGTGCTGACCATTCATCAATGATTTCCTGTAGTCCTTTTCTCTGGTTTTCATCCCAGATTGAAACAGTAAGCTCGCCTTCAACGCTTCCCTTCATTGCCTCTGTTTCTGTAGCAGTAGAATCCGCTGTTTCCTCTGTCGATGTGCTATCTGCTGCGCCGCCGCAAGCTACCATCGAAAGTGCCATTACTGAACTCAGTAATAAGCTAATTAATTTCTTTGCCTTCATGCTAAAACCTCCCTCTATTTTTATTAGCCTCTCTGAAGATAATTTCATCTTAACGTCCTTTAGGATGTGTTTGTATGGATTTCTTTTTCCTAAAGATGTCAATTTGTGACTTATGCTTCCAATATATAAATTCGTGAAGAATGATCACCATCACTTTCAAACCAGAATTTGTTCTTCTCACTCATGGAAATTCCGGCTTCCATTAAATAGTCACCATACATCTGAGCCTTGCCATTGATTGTATACTGATAATCAGGATTAAGGCCTGCAAGCTTCACCTTTTCAATACCCATGTTAGGCACATTTTCCTTCTTGTATGTGGTAAGGATTGCCTTTTTCTTATCGTCAGAAACAACCATCCATGATGCGATGTTATGGTCAAATGGAGACTGCAATCTGTAGATTGTGCCATACTGGAAAAGCTCACGGTTCTCCTTCATAAACTCAATCTGCTTCTTTACCTCTTCAAAATCTTCATCACTGATTTCGTTCAAATCTAATTCGTAGCCAAAAGTTCCAAAATAAGCGATGTTGGCTCTATCCTTAATCTTCATGCTTCTGCCTGTCTGAAGATTTGGAGAAGCTGATACGTGAGAGCCCATTGATGCGATTGGATAACCGAAGCTAGTGCCATACTGAATCTTTACGCGCTCGTATCCATCTGTATCATCTGATGTCCATGCCTGAGGTGCATAGTAAAGCATTCCTGCGTCAAATCTGGCGCCGCCACTTGCACATGATTCAAACAGGATATTAGGGAACGCAGCCTTCAATCTTTCGTACAGGCTGTATACCCCTAAGATATATTTGTGATAGATTGTTCCCTGCTCCTTAGCATCATGATTCTGGCTAAAGCATTCTGTAATGGAACGGTTCATATCCCATTTAATGTAATCAATGCTTGCTGTTGAAATTACCTTGTAAAGCTGATTGTAAAGATTGTCCACAACCTCTGGCTTTGAATAATCAAGCACCATCTGGTGACGGCCTAAGGTTCTCTTTCTGTTTGGAGCAGCCAGTACCCAATCAGGATGTGCTCTGTACATATCGGAATCCTCGTTTGTCATTTCTGGCTCAATCCAAAGACCAAACTTAAGGCCCATGTCATTTATTTTTTTAGACAAGCCTGTGATTCCCTCTGGCAGCTTATCAGTATTTACCACCCAATCGCCAAGTCCTGCATGGTCATCATTTCTGGCACCGAACCAGCCATCATCAAGGACAAACAGCTCTACTCCAGCCTCCTTGCCCTTTCTTGCAATGTTAAGAATTTTCTCCTCAGTAAAATCCATCTCAGTTGCTTCCCAGTTGTTTAGAAGGATTGGTCTTGGCTTGTTTTTATAGCAGCTTCTAACCAAATTGTTATTCATCAGCTTGTGAAGATTCTGGCTTAAATCATTTAATCCATCCTGAGTGTAGGTAATGATAACCTCTGGTGTATCAAAGCACTCCTGTGGAGCCAGTGGCCAGCTAAACCACTTAGGATTGATTCCCATACTAAATCTGATTTTTCCAAAGGTATCAGCCTGAGCCCTTGCCACAAAATTGCCGCTATACACAAGGCTAAATCCCATTGCCTCTCCCTTAAACTCATCTGTGTTTTTCTTCTTAAGTATTATGAAAGGATTATAGTTAGCACTAGAATGACCTCTCATGCTTTCTATCTCTGTTATTCCATGGGAAATATCTCTAGTGATTGGGCTACGCTCCCTGCCCCATGCACCCTCAAAATGCATCCACTCATAATCAATATCTGGAATATCCAAGTTGCAGCTTAAGGCTCTTTCAATCTTAAATTCCTTTGTGCCGATGTTCTTGATTCTGGTGTGTCGGCAGATAACAGGATAATCCCGGAAGATGGTGTAGTACAATGTAGCTTCAATTCCTGCTTCCTCATCCTTTGCTATAATTTCAAGAGTCTGCGCCTCATCATCTGTATTTGTATATGTAGCTGGCAGGCCTGGTATTTCCTCTTTACTATCGTATATACGATAATTGTCGTAAACAAGATTTGTAACCCTGGAACCATTTTCCTGTAACACCTCGTATGCAGGGTCTCTAAAATCCCCATTGCCAAAGGCTGGATATTCTAACAATGCCAACTCCTTAGTATAGTTTTCTTCTTCCTTAACATTGCAGCAAAGTGGTCTAAGACCAGCCGATTGATAATCAAGCACTACCTGATTTTCATTTATTCTTTTTCCAAAATAAAGTTGTCCAATCTCACCATCCAAGCAAATTCCGATTACATAGCTTATCTTTGAATTAAATAGATGAAACTGTTTTTCCTTTTCATTAAATTTTATGCCCATTTTGTCTCCTTATGTGTTCTATTTTTGTTATAATCATTATATTGACCGGACATTTTTTTGTTTATGTCTGAATATTGTATTTTTATGTCACTTTGTGACATTGTAGGAGAATGTTATGAATGTAAATGGGGTAGATAAGGTAAAGTTCGTTGATATGACCAGTTCAAATGATTTCTATTTGTTTGAGGTAGGTTGGTACAAATGTGAGCCTTCCTATAGCTATGGCCCAATCATCAGAACACGCACTATCTTTCATTATGTTATGTCTGGAAAAGGTCATTTGATTCTAGATGGGAAAAGATATGATATTCATGCTAACCAGGGATTTCTGATTCCTGCCAAATCTATGGCTTTCTATGAAGCAGATAAGGATGATCCTTGGTCATATGCTTGGATTCATGTGGATGGTCCTAGAAGCACCGAGCTTTTTGCCAGCGCAGGTATTACCGCAGAAAATCCTGTGTTTACCCCAGATGGGGATGCCAGTGAGATTGTAGTATTCATTTCTGATATTTATGATAACTCTGACAAGGAATGTTACTGCTACAGTAAGGTTTATGAATTCTTCAATTGCCTCAATACTAAATCTATAAACAAGCAACCTGAAGTTGAGATAGACCCAAGGCTTAATTATGTTAAAAGTGCAATTAGATATATTCAGCTGAAATATTCAGAGCCTATTAATGTAGAAGATATCGCAAGGGCCTGTGGGCTGAACCGCAGTTATCTTACGCGCGTTTTCAAGCACGCTACGGGATACACCCCTCAGCTATATCTTGCCACCTACAGAATAAAAAAAGCCTCGGAATTGTTATGTAATACTTCTGAATCCATCAATAATATTGCTATTATGGTTGGATACTGCGATGCCTTTACATTTTCCAAGGCCTTTAAAAGATATAAGGATATGTCACCAAGTGAATATAGAAAGCAGCATGGTGTTTCTCAGTAATTATAAAAACCTCTAGTTACACTAACAAGCATTATGAATTCTACGCTTCGCATGGAAAGCTACGCTTAAGAATTATAATAGCTTGTTAGTTACTAGAGGTTTTACTATCTCACGATATATATTTTTTACTTACCAGACTTCTCTCTCTTAGCAATCATAGGTAAGATTACGCCAAGTGCTGCAAGTACGATTGGTGTAAGGATGTTAAGGAATGTATTGAATAAATCGCCCTCAACATACATACCAAGTAAGCAGCTAGCTGCTGTTACGAAGAAGCACCAGCAACCTGCGAAGATTGCTACAGCCTGATTCTTAACAAACTTGTACTCAGGATTGAACTTCTCACCAGCCTTACGAAGCATGATGTATGCGAAGAATACCCAAAGGTAACGAAGTGGCATACATACTGAGTTAAGCTTTGTAAGCTGCTTAAGAACTACTGCTGCACCAGGAACGAATGACTGGATAAGGATGATTGCACCTGAAAGAACTGCTACCATCTTGATACCATTTACATAAGCGCCTGCATCGTTCTTCTTAAGAAGCTTAGAAGGGATAAACTCTCTAGCATCCTCGTTATCAAGAAGCATACGAAGTGGTGCATCAATTGAAATAACAAGTGTTGAAAGCTGACCAATGGCATTGCAAAGTGCGTAGATAATCATGATAGCGTTACCAACATGATAGTACTCACCAAGCTTCTGGAATGCCCAGTATGAACCATTTGAATTGTAAGCATCAAAGTTTGCATTAACATCAGCTGGATCAAACATCATACCCATAGCGATTGTACCAAGGATAGCGCAAACCATAACCATAACTGCAAGTGAAATCATTGCCTTAGGGAATCCCTTTGAAGGGTTCTCTACCTTGTTAACGTATGGAGAAATCTTCTCACATCCGCCTACTGCGAATACAAGGATTGAAAGTGATGTAAAGTACTTAACATTGAATGATGGAATAAGTGTCTGTCTTGTAAATTCCATTGGAACGTATGCTGCATGTGGGTTGATTGCAGGTGCCGCAAACATCATAAGGATGTAAAGAATAGACATTACAAACATAGATGTACCAGCGATAGTTGCAAGCTTCTTAAGTGGGTTAAGACCACGTGAAGCAACATAGCAGAATACAAGTAAAATGATAAATGTTACAAGCTGAACTGCAAGTGTTGGGAAGCTATCGTATGTTTCACCATTTCTGAATACTGCCCAGCTAAGAGCCTTTAAGCCACCTGATGACTTAGAAGCAATGTAAGTGATGTGGCATGCCCAGTATGTCCATCCTGCATAATAAGCTGCCTTTGCTCCTGTTGTTCCAAAAATCCATGAGCTGACACCACCACCTGATGTCTTGAATGCTGAACCAAGCTCACCTACCATAAGTGCGTATGGAACAAAATAAAGTGCAAACATGAGAATCCAGCTGAAAATACTCTGGATACCGTTAAAGTAAATAAAACCATTTAATACATTTCCAAACCCCCATACTGTCGAAAATGCCATAAATGCTAGTGTGGACCACTTGATACGTTTAGAATCCATTATTATTTCTTTCCTCCCTCTATTTTCGTATCGGTCGTCTGTATGTGGGCTTTACCCACTAGACTTTAGCACTGTAAACTTTTACACCGTACAGTGACGAAGGCTATTATACTACATATTTTCCAAAAATTAAATCATAAATAAAATATTCTGAACATTAATATATTTATCTGTCTGTTGTCCTTTCTTATCCTCTTTTCTCTGAGCAAATGCAAATTTTTCATTATTGTGCTATTATTTAGGATATTTGGAGGATTTTAAAATGTTAGCTAATTACCATTCACACACAGTTAGGTGCAATCACGCCAGCGGCACAGAACGAGAGTATATAGAAGCAGCAATCGCCGCAGGCTTTAAAATCTACGGTGTTTCAGACCATGTGCCTCAGCCATATCCTGATAACTACGAATCTCATATCCGTATGAAAATGTCTGAGGTGGAAAATTATACCCAGACTTTACAAAAGTTAAAAGAAGAATATAAAAACGACATTCAGATTTTGATTGGATATGAAGTGGAATATACACACAAATATTTCGACAAGCTTCTTAAGCATCTGCGCCAGTTCCCACTTGATTACATCATTCAGGGACAGCATTTTGCCCCAGATGAAATAACAGGCTTTTACTCAGGTGCCATGACAGATGAGGAGCAGCATCTCATCGATTACGCTGCCCTTACCATAGAAGGCATGCAGACAGGCTACTTCTCATATCTGGCTCACCCAGATTTAATTAACTATGTAGGTGACGATAATGTATTCCAGATGCACATGCGTCCCGTAATCCAGACCGCAATAGATATGAACATTCCACTGGAAGTAAATATGTTAGGCTTTGCCACAGGCCGAAACTATCCTTGCGACAGATTCTTTAGCCTGGCTTCCCAGATGGGTGCCAAATTCGTAATCGGCTGCGACGCCCATGCTCCAAGAGATGTAATGCAGCCAGAAAGCCTACCCGGATTTGTAGACTTCCTCAAGAGAAACAATATTGAATATGGTGATAACGTAATAGAGCTAAGACCTGTATAGGCCTTAGCTCTTTGTTAATTCTTGTATTAATAATTTCTTGTATTAATAATTTTCTTCTCTTACCTCAAAGTAAGACTGAGGATGATTACAAACTGGGCATACTTCTGGAGCTTCTACTCCCACTACTATATGACCACAGTTGCGGCACTCCCACATTGTTACACCACTCTTTTTGAATACTTCCATAGCTTCCACATTCTGCAAAAGCTTACGGTATCTTTCTTCATGAGCCTTTTCGATGGCTGCAACACCTCTAAACTGTGCTGCTAATTCTGGAAAGCCTTCTTCCTCTGCTTCCTTAGCCATTCTATCGTACATATCAGTCCACTCTGCATTCTCGCCTTCTGCTGCATGCAAAAGATTAGCAGGTGTATCGCCAACTTCTCCTAAAGCCTTGAACCATAACTTAGCATGCTCTTTTTCATTGTCAGCTGTCTTAAGGAATAAGGCTGCAATCTGCTCGTAGCCAGCCTTCTTGGCAACAGAAGCAAAATAAGTGTACTTATTTCTTGCCATTGACTCGCCAGCGAAAGCCTCCCAAAGATTCTTTTCTGTCTTGGTTCCTGAATACTTGTTTTCTGCCATAATAATCCTCCTTCTACACTACATTGCCAGTAATTATCTTCATAATAACATATTCGGAGTATTATTTCTGTGAATATCTCATCATTCTCTGTAGATAAGAGGTGGCCTGTGCTGCTGAATAGGTGTTAGCCGGCTTGCTTTCTAGCATTTCTTCTGGAATAGCTTGTTTATTTGATAGCTCCTTTAAAAAGGCTGATGGTCTGTCCTTGTATTTAAATATTGTCAGATGCTCCTTGGCTCTGGTCATTCCTACATAAAAGATTCTGCGCTCCTCCTCATAATCCTTCTTCTCCTGAGGAGTTGCCTTGGTGTGCTGACGTAAAACCTTGTTAGGGAACACACCGTTTAATACATCTATAAGCATTACTGAATCGTACTCCAATCCCTTGCTGGAATGGATGGTAGATAGGATGAATTTAGTGCCTGGGTCATTCTTCTTTTCCATAAGCAGCTGTCTTAATACGGACAGGCGATTAAGGAAGGATGGGATATCCTTTTCCTGCTTTGCAAGCTGCTTTAATATGAAGATTTTGTTGGTATCGATGTTGTTGGCCCCAAGGTAATCGCCATAACCCATAAAGTTTTCAATTCGATTAATGGCTTTGTATGGATTCTCATTTGCCATGTTTTTGAAATGAGTTCTTAATGAGCGGCAGTTTCCCA
>SVER01000001.1 GCA_015057315.1 Pseudobutyrivibrio ruminis
GAATGGATATACCATTCTTAATCCCGCCGATGGAATATTTGGATTCGGGCATTACCCATGCCTTCCTGCGGTCTAATTGAAAGATACCATCATCAGCGTTGATTATCAATAGTTTTTTCTAAATAATATTTATTATTTACGTTGATTATTCTGCTCTGTGTTTATTTTTTTAACAGCATAAAAATAAAAGGGCAACCAAAAGGGCAACGAGACTGACCACATGCTTTTCCTCCTTGATTTTATAGTATTTGTGAACCCTGTTTAAGGTTCAAGTCCCGCAGCCGGCATAATCTAAAAGTGGTCTAGCATTGCTAGGCCACTTTTTTATGGCACATCCTGTTTAACTGTGGCATACTATATTCATACTTGAGGAGAAGGACGGTGGAGCCAGCCTTAAGAAAAAAGAAAAGGAAACAATTAACATGGCAAAGGTAAAATACTGGGTTCTTGAAGGTGTGGATAAGGTAGTCAAGGGTACTTATAAGATGGCTGATAAGGTGCAGCATAAGTCTAATTATGTAGAGGGCACAGATGGAACCATTTATTATATTAGTGGTGCAAATAAAGGGTATGAATCACAGGTAGATGCAGAGGCGGCTTTTAATTGCGGCACTGAAGCTAAGCCTAAGAAAACATCCACAAGCGGTAATAAGGCAATAGCGAAATCGGCAAATACCGCTATTGCTCCAAAGGCACCAACATCAACAAAGCTTACACCTGGCGCCTACATAGGCTCAGATGAGGTTGGTAAGATAGAGCCCCTTAAGCAGCTGATAGTGGTAGCTGTTCATGTAAAGGCAGAAATGTTTGATAAAATGAGAGCACTTGGTGTAGATGATTCTAAGAAGATTCCTACTAAGATAAGTAAGATTGGAAAGATACTCACAGGCTTTGACAGCTTTGAACAGTTTGAATCAGGCAAGGTATACGAGAATGAAGAGTATGGACTTACATATTGTCCATATATACTTAGCAATGCTGAGTATAACAAGTATCATGAAGCAGGAATCAATGCTAACGAAGTGCTTACTAGAATCCATAACGAGGCAAACCTTAGGCTTTTACAGCATTTAGAGGAAGCAGGGATTAAAATAAGCGATATAGTCATTGATGATTATATGAATGGCTATGGTGCTAAGAAGTTTGGCGAATACCTTAATGAGAATGGCTATGACAAGGACAAACTTACAGATAAGACAGATTTAAAGCTTACCTTTGAGACTAAGGCTGATGGCACATATAAAGAGATAGTAGGTACGGCATCGGATATATGCGCTTATCTTGATGGTCTGTGTCAGGAATACCTTAACAATAAATATGGTATGGAATTAGACTATGGCAACATTGTTAATCACCCTAGTATGGGTAAACGCCTTAGGGATTCTTTTACAAGGATTAAAGAAATGGACCCGGATATGTCAGATGTAAAACATACCAAAACCTATAATGATTGGAAAAATATGTAATCCAAATAAAAAGCTAGGAGCATTGATATCATCAAACTCCTAGCTTTCGTTTTACTAATTAAAATGGGCTTTATTTAAAGTAACGGTTAAGAAGTCCCTCAAGAGCCTTGCCGTGTCTAGCCTCGTCACGTGCCATCTCATGAACTGTGTCATGGATTGCATCAAGGTTATTCTTCTTAGCGCAAGCTGCAAGATCAAACTTACCAGATGTAGCGCCGTACTCGCAGTCAACTCTCCAAGCAAGATTCTTCTTTGTAGAATCTGTCATATTAACCTCAAGCTCTGAGCCTAAAAGCTCTGCAAACTTAGCTGCATGCTCTGCCTCTTCGTAAGCAGCCTTCTCCCAGTATAATCCTATTTCAGGATAACCTTCTCTGTGGGCAACACGTGCCATGCAAAGATACATACCAACCTCTGAGCACTCACCAGTAAAGTTAGACTTTAACTGCTCTAAGATATATTTCTTATCTTCATCTGTGATATCAGGATTGTTCTTAACTGTCTTACCATAGATACCGAATTCATGCTCTGCAGCAAGCTTAAGCTCACCCTCTACCTTCTTGAATTTGTCAGAGCTTGCATGACATACAGGACATTCCTCTGGAGGATTATCTCCCTCATAAACATAACCACAAACTGAACATACATACTTTGCCATAAATTAAACTCCTTTCACACATTGAAATAAAATAGTAACCATTATTATTTTCATTATTAATAATAACTTGTAGTAAGCTGTCTGATATAAGCTAAACTACCAGCTATTCTTTAGACTGCTCATTAAGACAGCTTTGGCACACACCGGTGAAAAGCAAATTAGCTATTTCAATTGTGCCAAGGCCTGCACTTGATGCGGCCAGAATTTGATCAACACTAGGTGTAACCTCCAAATCCATTACCCTGTGACAACACCTGCAATAATAGTGGCTGTGAGCTGATGTATCAGCATCATAATGCTCTGTGCCATCACCTG
Organism: Pseudobutyrivibrio ruminis; assembly: GCA_015057315.1. Taxonomy (GTDB): domain Bacteria; phylum Bacillota; class Clostridia; order Lachnospirales; family Lachnospiraceae; genus Pseudobutyrivibrio; species Pseudobutyrivibrio ruminis_D. Next base: position 2,440 of record SVER01000001.1, read on the forward strand.
TGGAAATCTTACGAACTTCCCCTAAATCTACAAGAAGAGTGAGATTCCTATATACGGTGCCAAGGCTTATCTTAGGATAATCGGCCTTAACATGCTGATAAATAATATCAGCGGTAGGATGTTCACGGGTTGACATCAAATACTCTTTAATTGATTCACGTTGTCTGCTGTAGTTCATAATTAAACACCGCCAATCTAAAATTAATAATGATTGACTATATAATATCAAATAAATAGCAAAAGTCAATACAAAAATAGGAATAATTACTGTTTTAGAAAGCTAATACAAGTTAGTTTTAAATAATATTTCACTGTTTTTTCTTATTTAAGTGTTATCATCTTTCTGGTGCAGAATATTGTTTTGATAAAATAATAAAAAAAGACAAAGAAAACTTTTTTTGAGGGGTGTGAAATGAAACAGAGGAAAGGTAAATTAATTGGGCAGGTAGTAGGAATTTCTTGTATTGCTGCGGCTGTAGGCTGTATCATTCTATCCATAATCGGAATGAAAGAAGTTAAAGACACATACTTAGATATGACAGAAGAAGAGCTGCACACAGCTGTAACCATTGCAAACAGTGAGTTTACAAATATGTGGGATGGCGACTGGGATTATAAGGATTCTGTTCTCACAAAGGGCGGAGAGCCAGTTTATGATGAGTATCTTACAGCAATGGAGGAATTGAAGGCAGATACAAATCTTGAATATACTATTTTTTACAATGACACCAGAGCGGTTACTACTTTAAAGAAGCAGGGAACGGATGAGTATTTTATAAATACACAGGCTTCAGCTGAGGTTGTGGATACTGTAATCAAAGGTAACAAGGTATTGTACAAGCCTGATATGACAATCGAAGGCCATCAATATTATGTTTACTATTCACCACTGTCTAATGATGATGGTACACAGGTAGGTATGATGTTTGTAGGCCGTGATGCAACTACTATTGATGCAACTATCTTTAGAGTATCAGCAGTGCTTATTGGTGTTACAGTGATTGTTGTGCTGGTGCTTATAGTGATAGGCGTTATGGCAACAAAGCGTGGAACAAAGGCCATGAATGCAATTTCAGAATCTATAAAAGAGGTTGCAGCTGGAAATCTTACATATGATATTCCTCAGGAATTGATTGATAGAAATGATGAGCTTGGAAACATTTCAGAATCCATCTTCAATTTGAAAAATAAGCTGTTAGATATTATTGGAACCAGTGTTAAGCTATCTGGTAAGGTTACAGAGTCAGGTGATAATCTGGCAGATTCAGCAGAGGATGCGTCTAGCGCGTCAGGACTTGTGGCAAATGCTGTAAATGATATTTCAACAGGAGCAATGAGTCAGGCTGAAAGTGTACAAAGCTCAGCAGAAAACGTTAACGAAATCGGAACAGATATTGAGACTATTACCGATAATGTAACTACACTTAGCAATAATACAGATGAGATGAAGGAAGCTTGTAGCACATCTATGCAGGCTCTTGATATATTGCTTAAGCAGAATCTTGCTGTTATGGAATCTATGAAGCAGATTGATGAGCAGATTAGAAATACTAATTCATCAGTACAGAATATTGCAGAGTCTTCAAAGCTTATTACAGATATTGCATCCCAGACTAATTTGCTTGCACTTAATGCATCTATTGAGGCAGCACGTGCCGGTGAATCTGGTAAGGGCTTTGCAGTAGTTGCAGATGAGATCGGAAAGCTTGCATCCCAGTCTGCGGAAACAGCAGAGCAGATTAATGCAATCATTCATGACCTTACTACAGAATCTGAAAAATCAATTACAACAATCGAGCAGATGAACAGTGACCTTTCTGCTCAGTCTGGACACCTGGATGAGACAAAGCATAACATGGAGAAGATGCAGGCAGGTGTTGATAATGTGGCAGCTAATGCCAAGGATATATCAGTAAGAGTTGATAATCTGGAAGGAGCTAAGAATAATCTGGTAGAGATTATTGACAGCCTTTCAGCAATATCACAGCAGAACGCAGCATCATCTGCAGAGACAAAGGATTCTATGGATAATCTTAACGCTACATTTGAGGTTATCACCAATGCTTCCGAATCCCTTAAGGCGTTGGCAGAACAGCTATATGAAAAGATTAGCTATTTCACTATAGAATAAAATAATGACACATCAAAACGTCAGCCTGAAAAAAGGCTGACGTTTTTTTATGAATGAATTTGATAAAAAAAGTTCATTTTCGATATAAAGATTTTTCGATTTTTCATATCATTATCCCAACATTTAGGAAAATGAAAGGAGAATGGATGTAATGAGAAATGGGAAAATAGTGCGTGCGCTAGCCTTGGGGATGGCTGGCATGATGGCTTTTACAGGGATTCCAGTGGAAGCCAAAGCAGGTTCTAAGGATTCCATTAAAGACAAGTATTCTGATGAAGGCTACAGTCTGGTATGGAATGATGAATTTGATGGAGACAGCCTTAATCTAAATGATTGGAATGTAGAAAAGCACGAGCCAGGCTGGGTCAATTCGGAGCTTCAAAGATATACCGGTATAGAAGAGGGAAACATACAGGTGAAGGATGGCAATATGGTCATCAAGCCTCATGTGGAAGAAATCACGGATGGCGAAGCAAGTGAACCTGAGGAAGAAAAGATTACCCATGTAAGCTTTGATTTTACAGTAGGGGATGATAAAGAAACATCAGAAACAATTGCCCTGCAGGTTAATTTTGGAAAGATAGATGATTCAGAAGCCGGAAATGCAAAGGCTAAAGTAAAGCTTTCCAATGTGTCCTTAGTAGATACAGAAGATGACAGTGAGCTTGTTAGAAACGGCAGCTTTTCAAATGGAGATGATTGGTATTGCGGAATCACATCACCTGCAGAAGGCTCTTACAAATATGAAGATGGCAGTGCCATCCTTGATGTGGAAAAATCAGGCGATGCCAATTGGAACTATCAGTTGCAGCAAAGCGGACTTAAGCTTGAACAGGGACACACCTACAGGTTTTCCATGGATGCTGTAGCAGATGCAGATAGAATGGTAGAGATTAGCTTACTTGATCCTGACAATGGATACAACTGGTACGCAGGTACAAAGGCTACTATTGAAAAGTCAGCTATGGGGGCAGCAGGCACTGGCTCATCAAAAAGAGAAATCACATCAGGAAGAATAACCACTCAAGGACTTCACGATTTTACATACGGACGATTTGAGGCAAGAGCAAAGGTACCTGAGGGCAAGGGATATCTTCCAGCCTTCTGGCTTATGGCAACAGATGAAGGCCTCTATGGTCAGTGGCCTAAGTGCGGTGAGATAGACATTATGGAGGTAATGGGCCAGGATGTATCAAAGTCTTATCACACTATCCACTATGGCTATAGCGCAGGCAGTGGTCATAAGGAAAATCAGGGAAGCAAGGTGCTTTCAGATGGAAGCTTTGCTGATGAATATCACACATACAGAGTGGACTGGGAACCGGGTCTTATCACATGGTATGTGGATGATGAGAAGGTTTACAGCACTAATGATTGGTACACAGGAAGTGATGATAACAATCAGGTTACATACCCTGCACCGTTTGACCAGGATTTCTACATCATACTTAATCTTGCAGTAGGTGGCAGTTGGGTAGGCTACCCAGATGACAGTGTGTATGAGCACATGAATGATGACAGCTTTGCAGTTGATTACGTAAGAGTTTATCAGAAATCTGCTGAGGAGTATGAAAAGGCTGAGGCAGAGACTAAGCGTCCTGAAAAGGAGCCTGTAAAATTTAGAGAGCCAGATGAAGCTGGTAACTATGTAATCAATGGAGATTTTGCTAAGGACATAGCATTTGATGGAGCGGAGGATGCCAGTGATGACAATTGGAAGCTTCACTTAGAAAGCGATGCAAAGGATACAAAATATACAGTAAAAGACAATCAAATAAAGATTAATCCAACAGCAGTAGGTTCGCAGCCACACAGTGTTCAGCTTAAGCAACAGAACATTCCAATGTATAAGGGATGGGAGTATGAGCTTACATTTGATGCTGTGGCAGATGAAGACAGAGACATCATTATAGATGTGGAAGGTCCTGACAGAGGCTGGATAAGATATATGCAGGATACATCTGTACCGGTTTCTACCAAGAAGCAGTCATATACCTACACATTCACAATGAATGAAAAGACAGATGCTAACGGTTCTCTTGAGTTTAACTTAGGCAAGCAGAATTCTACAGCGGCAGTAACAATATCAAATGTCAAATTGATACATAAGTCGGGTGATGAAATAGTAACTGACGATTCAAAGACAATTAGACCAGATGGTAATTACATTTACAATGGAGGGTTTGATCAAGGTGAAAATCGATTGGGCTATTGGGATATCAATAATAAAGAGGCAGTTAGTGTTACTAACAAGCGTAATTCTAGGCTACTTAAGGTAGTTGCACCTAAGGGCACAACTAAAGCTAATCCTGTGAAGGTGTCACAGAGCGAATTATCTCCTATGATAGCTGGCCAGTACGAGCTTAGTTTTAACGGATATGCAGATGTTAAAGATGGTCTTACAGTAAATGTTGCTGGCAAAACTTATACACCAGAGTTAACAAATGAGAATGGAAGCTACTCTCATAAGTTTGTATTAGATAATAATCTTGACCGTAAGGATTCTAACATTGAATTCCTGTTTACGAAGCCAGGTGAGTATTACATTGATAATGTGTTCTTAGCTGAGGCAGCACTTTTAAAGAACGGTTCATTTAATGCAGGCCTTGCAGGATTTTCACCATACGTCTATGACAGCGTTAAGGCAAATTATGTTATTGACAATATGAATGGAAATGACAATACATTTGCCATAACAATAGATGACACAGTGGCAGATAGCGAAGCAAACTCTTGGTATGTACAGCTTAATCAGGATGGAATTAAGCTTGAAAAGGGTAAGAAATACAGGGTTTCATTTAAGGCTAAGTCTTCTATTGATAGACTAATCAAGTATTCATTGCAGGAATTCGAAGGTAACTGGACAAACTACAGTGGCACAGGAGCCGTAGAAATTGGTAATGAATGGAAGACATTTACCAACGATTTTGTAATGGAAAGTGAGACAGACCCTAATACAAGATTCAATATCACAATGGGTTCTGTTGATGGAATAAGAATCACTGAAAAGCATGATGTTTACATTGATGATATAAGCTTGATAGAACTTAGCGATGAAGCTGGTGGAAATGATGAGCCAACAAAGCCATCACAGCCATCAATCCCATCACAGCCAAGTGTAAATCCTGCTCCAAGCGGCAATGGTCAAAGCTCTTCTAATAGTGGCGTGGTAAGTACACCTGCTACATCACAGAAGGTTGCTGACACTAAGACTCCGCTGGCAGGAAATGTACCTATTGTTAAAGATACTAAAATAGCTGATAATAAAACTAATGGAAAGCGACAGGATTCTAATAATGTAGAATCAGGCAAAACAAAAAATAATACAGAAGATTCAAACACAAAGGACACAGTAGAAGATACGGCAAAGGAAGAGACAAAAGAAGTAGTAGAAGATGAATCAGTAGATTCAAACAAGGCTAAGGAAGAAAAGATTGAAGAGCCAGAAGCTCCAAAGGCAGCTGAAAAAGAGCATGTAGGCTTCTTTGCAGCAATCGTAAATTTCTTCAAGGCTATACTTGACTTCTTCAAATCGCTTTTCTGATGAAAAACAAAAATCTAGAAAAGAGAGGAATTGAGGTAAATGGCAAACAAAATTTTTGATACTACAGAGTTTGCTAAGGTAGCAAGACAGGCAGTTGCAGAGGGAGTTGTGTTACTGAAAAACGAAGCTAAGGTATTACCACTTAAGGAAGGCACAAAGGTTGCAATCTTTGGACGTAGCCAGTTTAACTACTATAAGAGTGGAACAGGCTCCGGCGGAATGGTTAATACCAGATATGTCACTGGTGTGTATGAAGCCATTGAAGAGGATGGCAGCTTCGAAATAAACAGCAAGCTTAGAAGCACCTATGAAAATTGGGTGGAAGATAATCCATTTGATGCAGGTGCAGGTTGGGCTGCAGAACCTTGGTTCCAAAAGGAAATGCCAGTAACTAAGGAATTAGCTTATGAGGCAAGAGAAGATTCAGAGGTTGCTATTGTCCTAATAGGCCGCACAGCAGGTGAAGATCAGGACAATAGCGCCAGTAAGGGAAGCTATCTGCTTACTGATGATGAAGAGCAGATGCTTGAAAATGTTACCAAAGCATTTGATAAAACAATCGTCTTATTAAATGTTGGCAATATTATAGATATGAAGTGGGTGGATAAGTATAACCCATCAGCTGTAGCCTATATCTGGCAGGGCGGCCAGGAAGGTGGAAGCGGTGTAATAGATGTGCTTAAGGGCATGGTTTCACCTTCTGGAAAGCTTACAGATACAATTGCTTATGATATTGCAGCCTACCCATCTACCCAAAATTTTGGCGGTAGCAAACGAAATATCCAACAGGAGGATATTTATGTAGGCTATAGATATTTTGAAACCTTTGCCAAGGACAAGGTAATGTATCCATTTGGATACGGCTTATCCTACACATCCTTTGACATAGTATCAAATGGATTTACAGTTGCAGACGGCCAGGTTAATGTGTCAGTTACTGTAACAAATATTGGTGATTACAAGGGCAAGCAGATAGTGCAGGCCTATGTAACCAAGCCACAGGGCAAGCTTGGTAAACCAGCAGTTGAGCTTGTTGGCTTTGCCAAGACAAAGGAGCTTAAGCCTGATGAGCAGGAAACACTTGATATCGTATTTACGAATTATCAAATGGCAAGCTACGATGACAGTGGCGTTACAGGCTACAAGAGTGCCTATGTACTAGAGGAAGGAACCTATATCTTCTATGTAGGTGACAGCGTAAGAAATCTTACTAGAATTGGCACATATAACATAGGCAAGACTAAGGTTGTAAAACAGCTTTCTGAGGCGCTGGCTCCAGTGGTGGATTTCACACGCATTAAGCCAGAGGCTGGCGAAGATGGATATGTTATTTCATACGAAGATGTGCCAAAGGCAACCGGCAGCTGGCAGGATGTTAGACTGGCTTTATTAAAAACCCCTAAAGCTAAGTCTGATGCATCCTACAAGCTGGTTGATGTGTTAGATAATAAATGCACTATGGATGAGTTTGTGGCACAGCTAAGTGATGAGGAGTTAATGGCCATTGTAAGAGGCGAGGGCATGAGCTCACCAAAGGTAACACCTGGTTGTGGCGGCGCCTTTGGTGGAGTTAGCCAGTCTCTGGTAGAAAAGGGAATACCTACATGCTGTTGTACAGATGGGCCTTCAGGTATCAGAATGGATTCTGGCAAGAAGGCATTTGCTATGCCAAACGGCACTCTTCTTGCATGTATGTGGAATCTTGATTTAACAGAAAAGCTATACAACTACGAAGGATTAGAGCTTAGAAAAAACAAGATTGATGTTCTTCTTGGCCCTGGAATGAACCTTCACAGAAATCCACTTAACGGCCGTAACTTCGAGTATTTCAGCGAAGACCCATTTGTTACAGGTAAGAATGCAGCAGCTCAGCTTAAGGGCATGCATAGGATGGGTGTAACAGGAACAATCAAGCATTTTGCCATGAACACACAGGAGGCATATCGCCATACTGTAGAGCATGTGGCTAGCGAGCGTGCCGTTAGGGAGATTTATCTTAAGGGCTTTGAGATTGCAGTTAAGGAAGCAGGAGCTACAGCTGTAATGACTACCTACGGTTCAATCAATGGCTATTACACATCATCTAATTACGATTTGGTTACCAGAATCCTTAGAGAGGAATGGGGATTTGAAGGAATCGTAATGACAGATTGGTGGGCAAAGGGTGGCAATGCAGCAAATGGTGATGCAGCAGATATGGCATCTATAGTAAGAGCCCAAAACGATTTGTACATGGTAACCCAAAGTGCTATTGATAACACAAACATGGATAACCTTGAGGCGGCACTTGAAGATGGCTCCCTAGATAGAAGAGAGCTTCAAAGAAATGCCAAAAATATATGTAACTTTGTGCTTCACACACCTACCTTTGCAAGATTTATCGAAAGAAACAATGAATTTGATATTGCTCTTGCTAATGAGGCGGAGGATGATGAGGCAGAATTTGATAACATTATAGATTGCAGAATCGACGAAAGCGGCGTGGCAACAATTGATTCAGGCTTAATTGAAACTGCAAGAAACAGTAATAATACCATCTCAGTATCCTTTAAGGAAAGAGGAGACTACAAACTGACCATGCGGGTTCGCTCTAATGCAACCAGTGATTTGGCACAGATTCCTCTAAGCATATTTAGAGATAAGGAATTAATAAAGATGGTTACCTTGACAGGTGCTGATAGAGATTGGCAGGATGTTGAGGTAATGTTTGAAGGCTGCGCAATGACATTCTTCCTAAGAATGTATTTTGCTCAGGATGGAATGGAAATAGAGGACATAAAAATAACCCTTGCAAAATCTAAGGAAGAAGAATTCAGACTTATGTTTGCTAGAATGGGGCAGTAAAAAGGAGTAGAGCGTTGATAGATTTTATAGATAAGAATGGAACCTTCAAGGTAGCAAAGGCTGAGGACACCAGCTATTTATATTTCCCTATAGCAGGAGAAAAGGGGCTTAAGGCATCAGTTACACCTAATCTTTCAGGAGATTCCATGATAGACCAGGAAACATTTTTACTAGAACCTGTCAGCGTGGAAAACTTGCATAACAATAAAAATGGCCGCAACTTCTGGCTGTACATGGACAATGGTAAGGTATGGTCAGCAGTTGGAAATTCTGCTGACCAGGAAAGCAAAAAGTTTACCCTTAGCCAGGATGAAAGCAGTGTAACAGCTGGATTTATGTGGCACAAGGCAAGCAGATACAGTAACGATTACAAGATAAGCTCTGAAATCACATCATTCATCCCAGTGGATGCCAATGTGGAAATCATGTCAGTGTGTATCAAAAACGAAAGCCCTGAGCCAAAGACAATCACTCCTATTGCAGCAGTGCCAATCTATGGCAGGTCAGCAGATAATTTGAGAGACCATCGCAATGTAACTTCTATGTTGCATAGAATAAAGACTATAGATGAAGGAGTACTTGTAACACCTACAATGTCCTTTGATGAAAAGGGCCATAGAATGAATCACAAAACCTACTATGTAGTAGGTGTGGATGAATGTGGAAATGCACCAAAAGGATTCTTCCCAACTGTGGAAAGCTATATTGGTGAAGGTGGAAGCTTTGCAAAGCCAAGAAGTGTGTACCGTCAGGAAACTGGTGTTGCAGCAGGATATGCAGTAGATGGCAAGGAGGCTGTAGGCGCCCTTAGGTTTGCTGAGGTGAAGCTTGGTTACAATGAAAGTATCGTATATACCATAATGATTGGTGTTACAGAGGATGTAGCAGAAATCAAAAGTCTGGTAAATAGATTTAAGACTTCTGAGGATGTTACAAAAGAGCTTGAGGCTACTAAGAAGTATTGGCTTGATAAAGTTAATGTGGGCTTTAAAACAGGTGATAAAGCATTTGATGAATACATGCAGTGGGTGGCTTTCCAGCCATTCCTTAGAAGAGTGTATGGCTGTTCCTTCCTTCCATATCATGATTATGGAAGAGGCGGTAGAGGCTGGAGAGATTTGTGGCAGGATTGTCTATCACTTCTTTTTATGGAGCCAACAGATGTTAGAAAAATGATAGTGGCAAACTTCGGTGGAGTAAGAATGGATGGAAGCAATGCCACAATCATTGGAGAAGGCCTTGGAAACTTCATCGCAGATAGAAATGGCATTGCCAGAGTATGGATGGATCACGCATACTGGCCACTTAAAACACTGCTTTTATATATCAATCAGTCAGGGGATTATGATATTTTAAAGGAGCAGGTTCCTTATTTTAAGGATTCTATTGTTCACAGGGGAACCATTGTAGATAAGAAGTATCAAAACAGCGAGAATAAACAGCTTACAGTTGATAAGGAAATATATGTAGGCTCTATCATTGAACATCTACTTGTTCAAAATCTTGCTGCCTTTTATGAGGTAGGAGAGCATGGTGCCCTAAGGCTACGTGGCGCCGATTGGAACGATGCCCTTGATATGGCAGAGGCAGGTGGCGAATCTGTAGCATTCTCATACGCTTATGTTGGAAATCTTAAGGATTTGTCAAAGCTTATAATGGATTATTCAACCAAGGAAGGCATTGATACTATATCCATTGCAGAAGAGCTAATAGTACTAATTAATTCGTATATACGAAGTGACAAGACTATTGCTTCTAAAAGGGAAATCTTAGAAAATTACATGAAACTTGTGGATGGGGATATCTCTGGCAAGCAGAGCATTATCACTGTTGCAAGCCTGGGTGATACCATAAACAAAATGGCAGAGGATTTTGCAAATCATCTTAATTCTAATGAATGGATTGATGGCAAAGAAAACGAAGGCTGGTTCAACAGCTACTACGATAACAGTAAGCGCAAGGTGGAGTTCTTTGACGAAGCAGATGAGAAAACCAGAATGATGCTTACCGGCCAGGTATTTGCCATAATGGGAAATGTTGCAAAGGATGACCAGGTCAAAAAGATTACAAAGGCTGCAGATAGATATTTATATAAAGGTGAGATTGGCGGTTACCGATTAAACACTGATTTTGCCGAAGTAAAATCTGACCTTGGCAGAATGTTTGGATTCGCTTACGGCGAAAAGGAAAATGGTGCAGTATTCTCCCACATGTCTGTTATGTATGCAAATGCTTTGTATCAAAGAGGCTTTGCCAAGGAAGGCTACAAATCCCTTAAGGCTTTATTTGATGCCTCTATGAATTTCGGCGTAAGCCACATCTATCCAGGCATTCCTGAATATTTTGCAGCAGATGGGAGAGGAAAATATCCATATCTTACAGGTGCTGCTTCATGGTATCTGCTTACAATGATAACAGAAGTGTTTGGAGTAAGAGGCAATGGTGGAAACCTTCAGATTGCACCATCCCTTTTAAAAGAGCAATTCGATGAAAATGATCAGGCAAAAATAGAGCTTAATTTTGCAGATAAAAGATTTGAAATTATCATAGAAAATCCTGATAAGAAGGATTTTGGTTCATATAAAATAAAGGCAGCTTACTTAAATGAAAGCAAGCTACCTGTTAATGATTCACAGCTAATTATCACAAGGGATGTTATTGAGAGGCTTGAAAATAACAATAATATTCGCGTGGTGTTAGGATAAAATTTTTCTTCATTCTTGGGACTCATCTGTATATGTCATAATATCATTTGCAGTCCCTTTCCATTGAGTACCGTAGTATTTCTCACGGTACTTTTTTGGTGTCAGGCCAGTCTCTTTTAAGAAGAGCTGGCTAAAATGACTCTGAGATGTAAATGAAAAATAGTTTGCAATATCTGCAAGGCTATAATCGCTAAATCTAAGCAGATTCTTAGAGGCCTCAAGCTTGGCGTTTCTGATGTAATCGCTGGTAGAAACTCCCACCTCTTCCTTAAATAATCTGGAAATATAGCTGGCAGAGTTACTGGTGTATTCAGCCAAATCCTTTACAGTAATACGTTCTTTAATATGAGAGTAGATATAATTCAAGCATTCTGTCATAGGACGGGATAGGCCGGCGCTCTGCTTGATAATCTGCATACGATAGGTATAATCTGACACCATCTTATCGTGTATTTCTTCCATGGCCTCCACAGTATTAATATCATCAAGAGCCTGGATATAATAATCACTAAGGCGGTAGGATTTCTCCATTTCCATGCCATTGTCCACACAAAGTCTGGAAATGATAGCTACAGACACTACAAAATGATATTTGAGATTTTGGATAGGATCCTTTGAAAGCTTGCCAACTCCTGCCTGGTTTAAAAATTCGTGCCTAAGACAATTCTCATGAATTGCCTCCATATCACCGCTGGCAACCTGCTGATAGAAAAGCAGCTCTCTGTTTTGATGGCGATGAACCATCTCATCATCCTCAGTTATAATATAATTCAAGTGGTTTTCATCCATAATATCTTAGTATAGCCCCTTATTAAGTACCCTACGCATATAGCTTATCGTATATACGAAGGTCGTAATGCTTGTTATACATATCATCCAAACTATCAATTTCGATGGAATCACTAATCAGCAATTTATCGAAGGAATAGTTAAAATGATTATTAATATAATCGTGATAGCTCATATAAGCAAATGCCTCCATCAAAGATGCATTGGCCTTATATATGTTATCAATTCCAATTATATCACGATTTGTAAGATATACTCTGTTATTTATTGAGTAAAACCTAATAGAAACAATTGGATGTTTCCCGGTACTACTTTCATGAAAAGTGGCCGCAATTTTGATAGCCCCCTCATTGCCACCACCGATAACACAGCTACCCAGCTCTTCCATAGTGGCAGGCTGTGACTTAATATCAAAGTTATTATAATCATCAAAGGTTCTAATTACATGAGAAGGAGTGTTAGCTGCCTGAGCTGTATTCTTCATAAAGGATTCAATAGCGCTGGCAATCTTTTGAAGCTCGCTAAACAGGGACATATTACCAATAGTGATAGCCGTATGCTTCGCATACTCCGCCAAATCCACAAAGTTATAAGTATTCTCAGGTACAAAATCTGAAGGCTTCACCGCATCCAAACTAGAATCCATAAAGCTGAAATCAGGATTCAGCCCCCTCTCATACAAAAGGGCATTAGAAAAATCTTCAAAAGTGCACATCCTAAGATTAATGCCTTCAATATCATTAACAGCCCCAAGAGCCCCATCATCAGCAGGCTTAGCCGCATTAATATGATAATTCAAATGGCTACTAAACAAAAAATCGTTTCTATACATGAGATACTCCTCCCACTTAAATATTAGCATATATAGTACATATAATTCAACATAATCACAACATTTTGTGTCCCCACCTCTGCCCAGCAACCACTCCCCTCCCTGCCCCAGGTATTGAAAGGTGGATTTAACAGAACTCAGGCACCAACCGCTGCCCAGGGCTAGTTACCCATAAAATAGGATGTGCCAGCTTTGTAGCAGCCCGTGGTCCTAGCTAAGTGCATCATTGGAGAAGAATTGCTGATTTTCTTAATGCCACAAACGAGCATACCGCACGTGTCCTTTCACGGCTTTGACTATTCGAAGGCACTGTATGTATCTCACAGACACTTGTTAGGTTACTTAACAGCAGGGGTGGCAATATTAGTATTAATTGCATTCATATTCCATTCGCTAAGTAGAAGCTAAAAGCAGTTTTTGTATGTTTTCCTACCGGCTTCAAGCTCAGTCCATTTCCCTATCAGCCTTGGGCTGCCGTCCGTGGCAGCCCATATGAAAACATTCAAAAACTGCTTTAAGTTTCTACTAAGCTCATTACAAAATCATGCAATTAATACTAATATTGCCACCCCTGCTATTACTTTAGGTAGAGTGTGTCTGTGAGATACATACAGTGCCGACAGAATTGTCAAACCTTGAAAGAACACGTGTAATAGAGAATGCGAGTGTGGCATTTAGAAAATCAGTAATTCTTCGACTGTGCACTTAGCTAGGACCACGGGCTGCTACAAAGCTGGCACATCTTAACATAACAAAACTAGCCCTGGGCGGCGGTTGGTGCCGGAGTTCTGTTAAATCCACATACTCTGGGAGAGGGCAGGGAGGGAATTGGCGGGCAATATAATGGGCAGGGAGTGAAACGTGTGAAATTATGCCCGAAATAATGAAAATTATGTGAAAATTATAAAAGGTAATTTTTAGAAATGTTAAAATCAGTTTGGAATCTTTATGAGGTTGGTCGCATGGAGAGGGCTTAATATGAATAAAAAGTTTGTAATAGGGATATTTATAGCTTATGTGGTGCTTTCGGTGGGGGCACTTGGATATTATATCTACAATAGTAATAAAGAGGCTGCCAGTATATCGGAAAGCGAGATGGCTGAGGAAGTGACCGAGGAAGTTAGCGAGGATTTGGCTAAGGAAGAGGCTGAAAAAGAGCCGGTGATTGAGGAAGAACCAGAAGAAGAGCCGACCCAAGAGCCTGTGGATGAAGCGCCAACAGAGATAATACCTGATGAAAAGGAGACACCTCCGGAGGAGGCCAGCGAGGAGGATAAGGGGGAGATTAGGCCAGGTCCATATTATAGATATACGGTTAAAAAGATAGATTATGATTCCTTGAATCTTTATGATGATCCTGTTTCAAAGGCTAATATATTAGGGGAGATTGAGGTAGGAAAATCGGGGTATGCAATAGATAGTACCAGGTATCGTACACTGATTCAGCTTGAGGATGGAAGTTTTGCTTTCGTGTCAAAGATGTATTTAAGCTTTACAGAGGTGCCGGAGGATGAATATCCTGAGGACTTAAAATATATTACCTTGGATAAGGCGGGGGAATTGTTTGAATGAAAAGATTAGTGTATGCAGCGTTACCTTTAATAATCTTGATAATTTTTACAGGGTGCCAGACTCCTAATCTTAAGGGGAAAGGGGAGGAAGGTGTAGATAAGTTCAGTGGAATGTATGTGTCTGAAAATGCTTCCATGGATATCTATCTGGATGATAATGATGAATATGTTGGTGAAATAAGTATAGAAAATGATGATAGTACCATTTACTATTTTAAATTCACAAGTGTAAGTGATAAGAATAAGCTTTCCTATAAGGATGGGGAGCTGACAAAGCTTACCTACGATGAATATGGGGATTTTACAGAGGAAACCATTAAGGAAAAGACGAAAGGGAGTGTAAAAAGACGGGGAGATGAATTGATATGGAAAGACAGTAGTCAAAAGGAAAGTTATAGCTTTGTAGTGGGCTTGTAGTGTATTTGGGGATTGGTAGTATGAAAACTTTGATAGTAGATGATAGACAATTGGCAGTGAATGCACTGGTGGGTACATTGAGGGAAATTGACCCTGCTGGTAAGCATATCGGGCTTATTTCATCAAAAGAGGCAATATCCTATCTGAAGGAAAATGAAGTTGATGTATGTTTTTTGGATATTGAGATGCCTGATATGAACGGGTTGATGTTGGCTCAGGAACTAAAGAATATAAGGCCTAATGTAAACCTAGTGTTTGTAACAGGTCATGTAGAGTATGCCTATGATTCTTATAAATTGTTTGCCAGTGGCTATTTAATGAAACCGGCTAGTACAGATGATGTTAGAAATGTTCTTGATAATTTGAGAAATCCTGTATCATCAAGGCATTCAAGGGTTTGCGTAAGATGCTTTGGAAATTTTGAAATATTTGTAGATGATGAGCCACTGGTTTTTCATCGTACAAAGGCTAAGGAATTGTTTGCATATCTTGTGGATAACAAGGGAGCTTTTTGTAGCACCGGTGAATTAGTTGGGGCACTGTGGGAGGATGAGGAAGTTACAGATTCTAAATTGTCCCAGATAAGGTCTTTTATAGCTGAAATAAGGAAGGTGTTTGAAGAAAAAAATCTTCCAGACATGATTATAAAGGAATATTCAAAGATGGCCATAAGGCCGGAAAAAATTGATTGCGACTACTATAGATATTTAAATGGTGAAGAAGGGGCAAAAAAATCCTTTATGGGTGAATATATGAAACAGTATTCTTGGGCTGAAACAAGATTAGGCGAGCTGACTATGAGGGGGTAAATAATTGAAGGGGCAAAGGACAAATCGCTATATAATACTTGCGCTGATATGTATTTTTTGTTCAACCATGATAGGGTGTGGACTTAAGTCTAGAGTGAATGTGAGTATGTCTGACTTTGATACACCTGATAGCTTTCAGTGGGAAGGAACCTATGTGGATGAAACCACAGGTCAGGTGACGCTTACTATTGAAAAGGGAGTAATGGGCTATGAATGTCAGGTTAATTCTGTGGATTCTAGTATGAGCCATCTTGAATGTTTTCAGTTTACAGCAAAAGAGGATAATACAAAGGCTCTTGCCTATACTGATGGGGTGAGAAGCTCATTTGATATACCGGATTTCGAAACTAATCCAGAGGGTGAGACTATAAATGAGGAAATATACACTGATGGAACGGGTTGCATTTATTACTTGGACGGAAAAGTATATTGGATAGATGATGTAGATGATTATGGTAAGAACTATGTGTTTTATAAGCAGGAGTAATGAATGAAAATTAAAGACTTGTTCAATGTGAATAATCAGATAGATGAAATTGAGAGCTTACGGGAGGAACTAAGAAAAAAAGATAAGGAAATAGAAATACTTAAAACCCAGGTAATGCAGAATCAAATAAGGCCTCATTTTATATTTAATTCTTTGCTTGCTATAAAACAGCTGTGTATAGAAGATCCTAAGGTTGCAGCTGAAGCAGTGCAGAATTTTGCAGGGTATCTAAGAACTAATTTAGAAGCAATGACAGAGATGGAATGTGTTCCATTTGAGACCGAACTTGAATGTATTAAGCAGTATGTGGCACTAGAAAGGGCGGATATGTCACAAAGGTTTTCTGTCATATATGATATAAGGTATATGGATTTTGAGTTGCCACTTTTAAGTGTCCAGCCTTCCGTGGAAAATGCTATTCGTCATGGAGTAGCAAATATGGGAAGTGATGGAGAAATAATTATTGCAACAGCAAAAGAGGGAGAAAATGTTATAGTTACAGTTTCCGATAATGGAAGCGGTTTTTCCAGTATGACCCCACAACAAGAGAATCATCGAAGCCTCGGAATAAAAAATGTGAAGGAAAGATTGAAACTCATGAGGGGAGGAGATATGGCAATTGCCCACACAGGTAGAGGCACTATTGTCAGATTTACCATTCCGCTTGGTAATGAAGTGGATAAGTGAGCACTGTTGCACTTTTGTTGCACTTGCTTTGTTAGACTTAGAGGTAACATTGGGGGAGCTATTTGCTAAAGCAAAATAGGAGAGGGCATATGAACAATACACAACTCTATCCGTTCGAACGGAATCGTTATTATCCAAAGAAGCGCCTTTCTAGCGCAGATTACACCGTAGAGCAAGACTATTTTAATAATAAGCGTAGGTTTTTGAATGGACTTATGTATGGCTCAGGCATTGTATGTGGCTTGGGAGTTTTTTCGTTGGATGATTTATCACTGCTTGTGGAAAGCGGTGTGGCTATTGACGGTCTGGGCCGTGAAATAGTAGTGGAATCCTCAGATGTAAAGAAGCTGTCTGCACTGCCAGGCTTTGACAAATTAAAGTCAGGGGATGTAAGCCTGTGTCTGCGCTATAAGGAAGAGCCGGTGCATAAGGTTTATTCTGTGGATCAGGCTAATTCTGACCAGGAATTTCAATATAATCGAATAAGAGAAAGCTATGAATTATTCGTAATGGATTCTGAGGATATTCCAGTAATATACGAATTAGATACTGAATTTCTTACAAGTGGTAATTTGGTTGTAAGTGATAATTACACTGTCACTTGCTTTATTCCTACTGTTGTAAGCCGTGGTAGATTGGTAAAGGCTAGAGTTGTGGTTAAGAAAACCTCTGATGAGGACGTTAGACTGACTTACCATGGCATTTTACAGGTGCCTGTATTTGCAACAGAGGATGGTGGAAATGAAATCCTTATTGATATTAATGACGTATCACTAAATGACGGTGAGACAGTAACCTATGATTATTGGATGCAGGTTCAAAACACTGCAGCGGTAGAGTCTAATATTATTCTTAAAACAGGTTCAGCATCGGGATATGAAAATGATAAGGCTATACCTGTACCAACAAATGTAACTATAAAGGTGTTGCTTTCATCAACCTCTCCAAGAGAGCTTGTTAATAGAGAAATTGGCAGGCTTAATCTGGAAATGAAGAATATTGGCGGTCAGGAAGATTATATCAGGTTGGCTGATTTAAAGCTGGTAAGAACTGATAGTGCATATATTATTGAATCAGTAAATGATTTCAGTGCAAAGCATTATATATGCGCTCCAGTTCAGGATATGCAAAGAGCAGAATACATGGAGTATTTTGTTAGAGAGATGGGATTGAATGATGGAGGTACATCTAGTACAAAGTCACCATCGGAACATTATACGCTAAATACAGATGGGGTTCTTGGCGCTGCAGAGATTGCCACAGGAACACTGGAAATCCCACTTGGAGAAAATGCCAGAAAGGGCGAAATTTGTTATTCCAGTGAAATTATGCATGGACTTGGAAAGGGTAATGTATATGTGGAAGTGGGATATGAATATCTAAAAGAGGATGAAGCCATTGGTGCAAACACAAAGAATACTATCTATGGTAATCCTGGTATTTTTTCAAGCGATCAACGTACAGTAGTTAATGCTGAGACAGCAATAAAGGTGTTAAACGATAAGGGTAGCTTTATTGTTGGTGCAAGGCTACTTGAAAATGTAGATTATCTTGTCCTTACCTACAGATGGGTTGCCATTAAATTCCCTAATGGAAATGACCTTGGACTTATTGATGATTATGAAGGCAAGAGCATTTCTCCAGAGACTCCTACTGTGAGAATGGGCACAAGAGAAACCCATTACTTTGGTGTGAGATTTAACAATATGAATAAGTGTAGTATCACTTATGAAATGACTGAGTCAGGAACAGGCGAGGTATCTGCTGATGGAGTATACACAGCTCCGGGTAAGCCAGGTGTTTACGAAATCAGAATCTATTGTACTGATATGCCTGTAATTTGCACTTATGCTTATGCCATAGTTGAAAAGAAGGGCTATGAAGAATTAGAAGTGAAGGAAGGGGACCCCGTTCCTGAAAACAATCCACTTTCGAGGATAATTAAATGATGCAGCTAAAGACCCTGTATACGGTTAAAAGAAGCTCAGTAGGTGAGATTAGAGTTTGCGAAGATATTGGTGGAAGAAATGCTAATCGATACACTGTCTGGGTAATATCTGACCATGAAAAGGTGAAAAGGCTTCTTACGGAATATGATAAGGTATCTGATTACATAAAAGAGCCTAATTATGTTGATATGTTTTCAGACCAGGGAAAGTTTTTTATAGTTTTTCCCTATGTTCCAGAAAGGCCTCTTGAGAAGTTTTACATGGGAAATGTTCTTACGCTTCATGAGTGCGAAACGATATGTATGAACCTTATAATCGCATGTATGACTTCGAATATGCCTTGGTCTATCCTTTATTTGGTTCTTAAACAAAGGCAGATTCATTTGTCTAAGGACGGCTCGATATCTCTTAGTGTGGCAATTGATTTAGAGGAATTTGATGAGACTGCCGACGAAGGGAAGTGTACCTTAGAATGTGCGAAAATACTGCTTGATTTATTAGAGCCAAAGGCTAATAAAAAGGCTAATAGCTATATTCTATTGACCAAAAAGGTAGAAAAGAGCACTTATTATCATTTCACAGAATTATATAAAGATATTAAGGCAGCCATGGAACCTGTGAAAAAAGGTGGAATAATGCTTAGATTAAGGGTTTTTGTTATGCGCAATAAAGATGAAATCTTTACCGCATTGCTTCGTATTAGTATTGTTTTGGCAATATTTGTAATACTTACGTTTCTTACCAATTTAATCTTCGGAGATGTGCCTTGGCTAAGAGTATTTATAAAAAGCTTTGAGCATATTGGACTTGAAGATTTACGGCAGTGAGCAGTAAATGGAGAGTTTAACGGATGATGAGAAGCAGAATTAAGAATGGCATTTTAGCTGCAGGAATATGGTTAGTAGTGGTTATCAGTGCCAGCATTATGATATTTTTTATAACCATAAATTCCGCAACCTTTACCACATTTAATAAGGTGGCCAGGGATGATGAGTATATCTATGTCACTGAGAACGGTACAAGAAATGGTCTTGTTTGGAAGTTAAGTGATGAAGGTAAGGTTGCAGGATTCTTTTCCACTAGTAAGCTTAAATATCTAAGTGGATTTAAGGTTAGGGATATTGACTATGCAGATGGAAGCCTTAGATCTATTTTTGAGAGAAAAAAGAGTGAAAATGGAAGGCTAGTCAGCGAGTATGTCATTGTAACATTTAATGATCAGATGAAGCCTGAATTTATTACTGTGCCGTTCAGGTTTGACAGGGAATTAACTTTGACCGGCTTCACTTCTACAGAAGACCGTTTTTATATGACAGCATTGCCATCAGAAAGAAAAGACATCTATGTATATCGTGTTTATTCTGCTGATATGCTCCAGCTTGAGGATAAAATGCCATCTGATGAAGAAATTAATAATTGGGAAAAAAGCAAGATTAAGATTTCTACTATTGAAGAGGTAGGAGCAGAATCGGGGCGTTTGGTAGCAGAAGCTGAGTATGACGAGTCTGAACTTCACATTCGTTACGACAATTCTTATCCTGAGTATTTTGCAATAGATACTCAGGCTGGTAATTTTTTTAATAGATTCACACCTTCATTTTATCAGTATATAGAAATGTCAGGTCTTAACCTTTTTGTAGCTGTTGCTACAGCTGTAATAGGTGCAGATATATTTTTATTCCTTGGTATGCTTCTTGCAAACAGAAACAGAATTGTGTATGTGGTTGGCACATCTCAGATTATGGCCTTTTTAATATTAGGAGCCTTCTTTGGTTATCATGTCTATACCCTTGAAGAAGCAAGAGACAATGAATATTTCAGGTTTGCATCAGAAGATATATTAAGCACTTTTGATGGTTATGCATTTACGGATATAGGTTCATCAGAGATATATGTGTCCAGGGATTATTCTATAATTACAGAACGTCAAAATAGAATGATTTCAAAGGAAACCACCTATGATAATGAACCAGATGTTATAGCTGCTTTAGTAACAGATGATACAGGAGAGGTTGTACTAAGTGGTGACGGAAATAACCTGGCAACAGTGTCTATTATATATGGTTCAGATGCCAGAAATCTTGTAAAGGAAGCTTTGGCAACTGGAAGAAATGTAAAAGATAAAATAGTACTGGATGGAGAAAACGTATATCTGATAGCTACACCTTTATCCAAGGCTGGAATAAATGGATATGCAGGGCTTGTGGTTGCCAGATATGACACTATTGATAAATACTTCTTAAAAGAATACGGATTGCTATTGTTAGGATTTATACTTATCTATTTTATTGTAAGTATAATAGTGGTTTTAATTCATATAGGGCAGGATAGAGATTTGAGTGCGTTAGCTAGTGCACTTGAAGGCCTGTCAAGGGGAGAAGAGGATATTGAAAAGCCATATTTAAGAGGTAGAGATACTAATTTTATGTGGAATTCAATATATGAAATTCAAAAAAACATACTTAATGTAAACCGTGCTAAGTTCCAGACCTATGAGGCTTATTACAGATTTGCCCCAAAGGGTGTTGAAAATATATTAGGCAAGCAGTCAATACAGGAAGTAAAGCTTGGGGATAATATAGATATAGAAGGGACTATTGCCCATATAGCAACAGAAAAGCAACTTTCTGTGAAAAATCAAAACCAGGTATTGTTAGGTAGATTTTTGCAGATAATGTATAAAATCCGAGAAGAGTACAATGGAATTTTTGTTTATCAGAATAATACATTGTCGGTTATTAAGATTTTGTTCCTTAACAATATCGATGATGCTGCTTCATTTGGAACTGAATTTTTGTTAAAGCTAAGAGAGGAAAGAAATGATGCTTTCCCTGAAACCACAGTAATACTTCATTATTCACCATTATCTTATGGTGTAGTAGGAACAGAAAAACATTCTTCTATTTATATGGCATCTAACGATACTGATATTTTACAAAGCTATGCAGAATGGTTTAGGCAAAAGAAGGTGTCATTGATACTCACAGACACTGTGGTAAAGCATGAAAAGATAAGCTCAGAGCTTAGATATATAGGCTTCATTCTTCCAAATGAAGAAAATACAGATGAAAGAATAAAGCTATATGAAGCCTTAGATGCAGAATCTGTTGCAGTACATACTAAAAGAATTGCTACTAAGGAACGATTTGAAAAGGCTTTGGATTTGTTCTACAAGCAGGATTATTATTTTGCAAGAAATACATTTACTGAAATATTGCGAGAATCTCCTGATGATGAGATTTCAAAGTGGTATTTGTTTGAATGTGAGAGATACTTAAATGAAGCAGCACCTGAAAACTTTATTGGCGCGTTGCACATGTAGTAAACCTTAAGAAAGGAGTAGTATATGAATCTGCTTCAAATATTGCTTCAAGCCTTAAAAACCAGAATACTGCCCCTTGTAACTAAGGTCAAGCTGTTTCTGTCTCCTAATTATATTAAGTCCAGATTAACAGAATTAATAAGAACCTTTTTTACAAAGGTTCTTAATATTAAGCCCAAGGATAAGAATGATTATTATCCAATAGGAAATTGGCTGGTTTCAAAAAAGCTTGCCTTTGCAATGGTTTTAATTGTGGGGGTATTGTCGTTAGTCTATATTATCTTTTCATGGAATGCATTATTTCCAGGAAGAAGTAATGAAAGAATAAAAACATATAGCTACAATAATGTGCTTCTAAAATTTGCCAAGGGAAATGTGCGAATCAAGGGAAAATCAGGATATTTGGCTTATGAGGGAGAGGTTTCAAAAGGCTCATGTAATGGAGTGGGAGAATTAAAAAATCCTGCTGGAAATGTAGTGTATCAAGGAAATTTTAAGCAGTCTATGTATGAGGGAGAAGGAACTCAATACTATGATGACGGAAGCATACATTACAAGGGTGCATTTCATGAGAATCTTTATTCCGGAACAGGCACACTGTATAGAACTAATGGTTCGATAGAATACGAGGGTAATTTCGTTTACAACAAAAAAGAAGGTCAGGGAATTTTGTATGACATGGGACATAACGAAATATTTAACGGTATGTTTACAGAAGATGATATAAAATACTCTGATTTACTTGGAAAAAGCGCAACGGAGGTGGCAGGCTCCTATAAAGGAGAGAGAACTTTATACAATACCAAAGATGAGCATATTAGATATATGCCTGACATAGATGCTTTGACAGTGGAGTTTGCAGATGAGGATTCCATAGATACAGAGGGAGAGGTTGCAGCAGTATACGTGCTTAAAGATTCTTTTAATACAGCCAATGGCCCAGTAAAAAGCTTCAAGGATTTATCTGATGTTTTGGGACAACCTATCTATGTAGGTTCTTCTTATGGTACATTTTCTGAGCTTCTTGCTATTACGAAGATAAGTGATGAAAATGAGAGAGTTTATTTTAGCGGTTATCCAGAGATTGATTCAACAGCTGTATATAACGAATATATTGATGTGACAGGCTATGAAAATCAGTATGAAGTATATTTGCATACATATAGACGAGATGGTCTTGTGTATACATTTGTTACTGAACCAGGTTTGGAAACCTTTTATTTTTACTTTGTGCAGGATGAGGCTTTAGCTGATGTTGGGTAGTGGATTTAGTAGAAAAAAGCATCTTATACGATTCATATCTTTAATTCTTGTATGTAGCCTAACTCTTTCTGGCATGGCTGTAAGTAGGTACGATAGAGGGCTTGGGCAAGTTTATGCTGCCCAAAAGTTAAAGCTTTCTGCGGCCAAAAAGCTGGCAGTTGCCAATTCAGACAAAATTGATGCACTTGATACCAAAATAGAATCAAAGCAGGCTGAAAGACAGTCTGCAATCAAGGCGTTGGAAGAAAAGCAAAGGGATATGGCTACCTTTAGATGGTCACCACTTCTTAGCTTCAAGTTTCCAACCACTCCAAGTGAGGCGGAGGCATTTGAATTTCAGTTTAAACCAGTACAGCTTGAATACAGTATTAAGACTATAAAGCATCAGCTTGATGATGAAAAGCTAACAGAATATGAAAAGGTTAGTAATCTTTATATAGATATTATTACCTATACTGCGGAGGTAGCCTTTTTAGAGGAAAGAATAGCAAATCTGGATACTGCTATTGGAAAGAACAAAGCCAAGGTATTGGAGGGAACAGCAACTAAGGGCCAGGTTGAGCTTCAGGAAAAGAAGCTAAAAAAGATGCGCTCTGATATTGCAACACAGAAAAAAAAGCTTCTAAGTGCTAAGGAAAAGCTTGGAAAGGAAGTAGGCTTTTCTGTTACCTCTGGATATACATTTGACGAAGAATTTGTGGTAACAAACATGAGTAGAGACTGTGTGGAAAAGCTACAACAGGTTGCTGTTGATAACGACCAGACAGTTTTTGAGGCAAGGCAGGAAATGCAGCTTGCCGGATTAAATCTACAAATTAATTATAACCTTATGAGTCAGAAATATGGTGGGGATATCAGCATGATTCAAGGTTATATTAGTCAGCTTCAAGACGGTTCTGGACAGACTATAAATAAGAGAGCCTTCAAGAAGGATTATGATGCTTTTCTAAAAAAGATAGATTCTCCATGGGCTGGCTACTGGAAGATTCTTTTTTTTAAGATTCCAAAGGAATGGTTAAAGGGCAGCCAGGATGGTGTTAGATATATTGAGGATGATCCTTATGTGTTGTATTCTGCAGCCTTAGATTATCAGGCTGCTTGCAAGGATTACAATAATGCATGTGACGAATTAAAGCAAAATGTAGCTGACTATTTTGATAGTCTAATGGATGCCAGAAGTGCATATATATCAGCCAAGGATGATATGAAAAAAGAAAAAGCTGATTTAATGGAGGCTGAATCAAAAAATGCAATGGGCACCATGACCTTAGAAGAATTTGAAATGGTAAGTGAGGAATATGAAGCTGCCAGAACCCAATTAAAGGATTCGCTTTCTACATATTCCAAATCATTATATTCCTTTGACAGAATCACCTGCGGTGGAGCCAGTGAATATATTATGGCAGAATCATTATCTGCCCAGACAGGTGGGGTTGGTTTTGGAACAGCAGAAAATAAGAAAAAGAATCCAATTGATGAAGTAACACCTGTTTTGGCAAGTGGAGCAACATATAGCATACGCTCTATTGTTGATACCCAGGAGTTTGTATTATATGTGGATATTCCTGATGGATTTGAACCTCAGGTTACTCATTTTGAACTATGGGCTGATAACAGACAGATAGGACAAAGGGTTCCTGTTACAGGCTCTATCAGGCATTTAAAGATTGCTGTAAGTGACGTTAATTCTATTTTTGTAAGACTATATAATGGGTCAGATTTTGTAGATGATTGTGCCATCGACCCGGATACCAGCTACGGACCGCTTAATATTACTTCATCCTACAAGGTAGATGAGCTAGTAAATTATCCTGTAATTGGTACATACACTATAGAGGACGATACAACAACGGATATGATAAGGGTCAGATTTGCCTTTGATCAGACTGCTGTAAAGGACGTATATCCTAAGGGTGCTGATGTGGCCTTCTATAATCTGGCTACGGAAAAAAGCCTGTATCTGTTTTCTAATGATTTGATAGCTCAAGACCAGGCCTTTAGTTACATGGCTTTTATAAAAAGGGATGTAGGTAAGCTTACCCTTAGATTATTTGATAAGAATGGAGATTATATTGGTGGAGCCAAATTAGATGGTGATAATGGCAACATTTTTGTAGATAAATCTATAACCGATGAAGATATGCATAAGGTGGCCGCAAGGCAAATCCTTACGGAGATAAAGGGTAAATCTCTTAACGATGAATTAAAGAGAGTTACTGATCTTTACAATTCTGCAAAAGGAAATTCTGCAGACTCTTCAACTGCAGAATATTATAAAAAGCATATTGAGGAAATAAAAAATGAGTTAAAGACAATAAGCGCAAATATTTCAGATGAAGAGATAGAGGAAGCTTTATCTACATATAAGGATGAAATAGATAAAAGAGTTAGTGAAAACTCAAATAAAGCTGATACTACAGATTCTGAAAAAGTTGCTGAAGAAATTTCTGCAAAGAATGAAATAATCAAGGATGCAGCTATTAGATTTGTTAAAGAAAAAAGGGATAAAGACAGAAGGGCAGCAATAGCTAAAACTATTAGCGATTATGAGAATGAGCTAATGAAGGCACAGCGTCAATATGCTGCCGCAGCTGATGAAAAAACTAAAGCAGATATTGAACAAAAAGTCAGGGATACACAAGCCAAGATAATATTAGAGAAGGATAAGCTAAAGGAAATAGATAGTAGCGAAGTAACTGAGGATGAGATTAATGCAGCTTTGATTGAGCATGGTGATGAAATATACTCCTCAGTGGTTGATAAGCTTAATTCGGCTATGCTTTTTGGAACGCCAACAGGAAAATGGGCTGTCCAGTATTTGCAGGCACATGGTGTTGCTGATTCAGAGAAAAATGTAAGAATGATTGTTTCAGCAGCATCAAAAATAGAAGACTATGAAAAGAAGCTTG
Organism: Pseudobutyrivibrio ruminis; assembly: GCA_015057315.1. Classification (GTDB taxonomy): domain Bacteria; phylum Bacillota; class Clostridia; order Lachnospirales; family Lachnospiraceae; genus Pseudobutyrivibrio; species Pseudobutyrivibrio ruminis_D. Next base: position 28,699 of record SVER01000001.1, read on the forward strand.
AAAGAAAGAAGGTTATTGAAAAGCAGCTAAAAGAAGCAGAAGAAAAGCATGTAAAGCTCAGTAAAAGCAAGTCTTCTACAGATAGGGCATGTGCAAGGAAGTTAAAAATTATTATTGCAGCTTATAACAAGAATCTAAAAACTCTGGAAAAGGAAATTGAAGAAGTAGACCCTGGACGAGAGCTTAAGGATAATGAAAATGGCAAATGAGGTAGGGTATGGAATTTATTAGGCGCATAAAAAGAAAAATAGCACAAATGCTGGTGCTTATTATGCTTATGTGGTGTATTGCGCCTTCTGTGACGCCCAAAATGGGAGGAACTGTCTATGCAGCAGGCTATGTTGATTCAGTTCTTTTACCAGTTGCAAATAAAAGTCTTGGAAAAACAGTGGAGGCATCAGCTGTAAATGATGCTGCAAAGGCTGTACATACCTCTGGTACATGGAGCAGTGTAACAGTAGTTAGTATTTTAAATAAGCTGGGTGGTGCTGCAAATCCCGTTGATTATAGCGGCAATGCAATGAGTGGTGGATATACATTAGGTAAGCTTATGGTGGATTATACAAGATCCAAATATACAGGAGCAGCCATGCTTACTGATGAAGAAATAATAGGTATTTTTGATATGCAGGCAGAAGGAGCTGGTTCTGCAAATATTGATGTGGATGCATTTATGGCCGCCGTTGCCTCTGCAGCTGCAAGTAAAGGTACAGGTGGATTTAATGCTAATGAAGGAACATCAGTTATAGATACCAGTAATTTTATTACATACGGTGAGTACATACAAAGGTTATCAAGCCCAGTTGCAGCAGGCACTTTGTATATAGGCACCTGGATTATTGACGCCCAGGCAATTACCAGCACCTTCTACGAAATGGCAATTGATTCTATGGCTCAGGTTAATCAGAATAATAAGCTATATAAGTCTGAGCTTTCCAGTGGATATTGGAAAAATATTGAAGGTGCTGAAAGCTTAGAAGCTATTCTACCTTTAGCAGATAATGTGCCAGAAACAGAAATGCTAAATCTATATATATCCGTAATAGTTGGAAGAGATGGCATTCCACATTCGGCAAAAACAGGGGATGTGGTAGATGTTTTTTCTATGAGTAATCCATACGAAATGGAGCAGGTTCCTGAACTTAGAGGAGTAAAAGCCTTATTAGATGGAAAGGTAGTGTCAGCATCAGATACTGGCTCTAAAAACTATACATACTGGCAATTAACCAGATTATTTAATTATGACCAACCATATGATAGAAAGCTTGATTACAAAACTGCATGTGACTATGTATTTGATGTATCAAAAAGAAGTAATATAGCTTTCTATGCAAAGGATGCAAGGGGCACAGGAAGATTTGAGGAATCGGGCAAGGGCTTTATTAATGCCCTGGAAATGGAGGCAGAAAATAAAGGTGACCGTTACATTCAATATGTATGGAGTAGCCATAATGATACTACTGAGCATCCAGCACTTATTAGAGGTGCTGTTAACTGGGGTGGAGAAAAAGCATGGGTAGATGAAGTAAATAAATTTCCTAAAGGTATGGATACCCTTAATGAGAGATTGATGTTATTCAGACGTATTTGGTTACATACCACTCAGGTACATGATGATATAAGTGATGATGCTGACTCTAAGATGTCAGCCCTTACAAATCTGTATTTTAGTCTTTGTCGTTCCAATAATCCGGAAGGTAAAGAGCTTGCAGAGGAAGCTATGAGTGTGGAGTCTGCTTTAGATTCTCTTAGAAGATATAGAGCCTACTATAATATGGTGGAGAATCCTGAGAACAATACTATTGTTGGACCATCTCTAGGGTTTATTTATGAGCTGGTATCAACAGGTACATCTTCAATTGGTGGTGATTACAAGGTATGCTGGCATTGGTACACAAGCGATGATTTTGAGCCAGTTGATTCTGTGGTTGCAGCAATGGAAGAAGCACTTGTATCTTGTACACAGGCTATGTATAAATACAAATCCAAGAGTATACAAGAGGGCAGTACCATTTTATCAAAAACAAAATACAGTCTTCAGATGAATGTAATAAATAATGCACCAGGAGGTCCTTCAGCTGTTTCAGAGGACTTAAGAAAGCTTGTTGATATTGATAATATTTCAAACAATGTTATTGCTCATAAGTCAAGAGAATTAAATCTAATTACAGATTCTTTAATTCCAACAGCTGATGCTAATTTCAGGTCACAGCTACATAGTGGGTTAAATGATGAAGGAAGGGCAGTAGTATCAGACCCAGCATCAACAGATGAAATTAAGAATGAAGTAATGAAGGATCAGAAGGCTGGAATATCTGCTTCTGCTGCAGAGCTACAGCTTTTGATAAAAGCCAGAGCTATGAGACTTACAAAGGATAGAGCTATAGATTTTATAAAGCAAAGAATTAATATAGCAGAGTCTCAGAGAGTTGGTATTAGAAATGATGTATTCAAGGTCTATGCAAATGAGGCCTTAGATGCCCATATTACATGGCTTACAGAATTGTTAAACCAGGTTAAATCTGGAAGTAATTTAAGCGAGGATGATAACAGCTACGATACAAAGCTAAGTAATATAGAAAATGATATTCTAACAGCTTTAGATAACGGGGATATTGAAGGTGCAGAAAGATTAGAAAAGCAATTATCAGATTTAAAGGATAGTCAGGATGCAGATGAAAAAGCTAAGAGGGATATTATCAATAACCCTAATGCATCAGCTGCTGATAAAGCAGAAGCATTAGATACAAATACTCCTACTGGTATAGCGGATAAGATTGCCAATAATGCTATTCAAGATATTAGTGATGGCAAATATGATGGAGTATCTGGGGATATTGATGCTTTGGATGCACTTGGCTCTGATAAGTTGTCTAATGTTTTAAATGCTCTTTACGCCCACGGGGCACCAAAGAGCCTTATCAATCAGGCTAAAGATGCAATAGCAAACAATGATAGTGATTTTAAGGACAGATACGGTACAGCAAGTAAGACTTCTGATAATGATGCCAGTGATGCATCAATAAAAACAGAGGATGCTTCAAATGAAAATGGTATAGGAGAGCCTATTACAGGTGAGGGCACTGGACTTACTGAGGATTTGATAGCTTCTGCAATAAAAGATGCTTTTGGTAAGGATTTTAATAAATTATCTGAATTAGACAAAGCTGCTGTAGTAGCAGGCCTTCTAAATTATGCCAAGGCAAGAGATGATGGTGATGTTTATAATTATTTAATCGCTCGTTTAAGTAACTTGCTGGATCAGAAGAACATATTTATTTACAAACAGTATCTATCTGATGAAACAAAGGAATATGTGAGTCTGGCTGCTATTAATCGATGCAGAAGGTATTCAAGATTCAGGCTTGTAGAAGAAAAAAATGAAATTACCATGACTCAGATAGTGGGGGGCACAGCAAGCTACCTGTTTAAGGATGGAAAGACAGACGTAATAATAAATTCCAAGGATGAGGATATAATGAATACTCCTGTGGTTTCACAAGCTGATTCCTACTTATATGGAAACAATGTAAAGACATATCCATACATAGTAGAGGATTACGGAGGAAAGTATATGTATTGCACTGGCACTTATATTCCAGGTACTACATGGGCTATTCTTGTGACACCACAGTTGGATAAGAAGATAGCCAACTTCCTTGATGAATTGGACGAATATGTAGATGGTATTGTAAACAACAGCAACAATTAGTTTGTTTATAGGTGCTATGGGGATGAAGAGTTTTTGGAAATTAATTAAGCGCATACAAATGAGGATTCTCACATTGGTATTAGTGGGAACTCTTTGTATGCCTTTATTTTTTAATTTTTCTTCTATCAGTAAAGTAGAGGCTAAGGAAAAAGGTGCAATAACCTATGAATATTACACAGTAACTTTAGGAAAGCAGGTTAAGACAAGCTGGCTTTTTGTAGGTACATACCTTATGAGCCTAAAGGGTGTAACACCTCAGTTATACAAAAGCGCTCTTGAGTCAAGAGATGCATTTAATCAACCAATTGCATTTTACAAATCAGAATTAGACAGAGGTAATTGGAAAAATGTAGATGGAGCCGAGTCTCTTTCAACAATTCTTCCAACAACGGAAACTGTAAAGGAGGAAACACTTTATCCTTATTATATTACTACGGTAATTGGAGATGATGGCATACCAAAGGATCCAGTTAGCGGTAAGCGTATAGATATTTACGATATTAATTCTCCTTATGAAATGGAAAATCTTCCTGAGCTAAAGGATTTGTACGAGTACTTTGAAAATGGAGAGTTGCAGAAATCTTCATCTAGCTCTAATCAATATTTGTATTCTGTTTTAAATTCTTTCTTTGAAAGTGATAATTTAGAGTCCTATGATAGAAAGAATCTGGATGTAAAAAAAGCATACGATGAATATATTGAGCTTAAGGGGCAGGGTAAAGAAGAAAATCTTATTAAGATAGAAGAGCTTTGGTCACAGTCACTTTTGAATAATCCTAATATGTATCCAGAAGAGTATAAGGACATTATGCTTGTGATGCAAAACTGGTCTAACATTAGAGGACCAAAAACAGATGAGATTGATACTCAAATGAAAAATGTAAATGCCCTTTATACCAGATTACAGGAGATGAACCTACCAGATGAAGCTGATGCAGCATTGGCAGTTGAGTCTGCCTTGGATTCGGGACGTAAAGCAAGGATTTATCATAATTTAGTAGCTAATAAAAATCTTATAGGAAGCTATGATCCGGATGCTAAAATTGAGAACTTTGGTCCCACACCTACTTTATTGTTCTTAAGGGATGCAGCTAAAAAAGGAAATCCTGATTTTGCCAGAAAATTTCCATATACAAGATATGGAGTTATTAAGATACCTCTTATAAATAAGGGGATAAATAGAGAGTTTAAAGAGGTACCAGAGCTTACAGAGCTTGTGGATGAGGCTATTGATGAATGTAAAGAATCTCACACCTATTATTCAAGGCGCATGCTCTCCAGGGGTACTACCATATCTGAATATGTAGAGTTCCTGTTATCAAAAACAATAATTTATAATGCCAACGATGTTGATAAGGCTATGCCATGCCTACAGATGTACGTGGATTGGAAGAATATAGGAAACAATGACATTGTTCATAGTGCAAGAGAATTGACTACTTTGCAGGCTTGCTTAATACCATTATCATCATGGGATTTTGCTAATAAAAAAACAGAAGAATCTGTTGAGGATTATCAATATTACATTAGGGCTTATTCTTATAGAGGAACTAAAGATGAAAACATCACGATGGTAAATGAGCGTATAGAATATGCTAAATCTTTAGAGGAAGAGTTTAAGGCCGCTAATAAGGATGAACTACTAAAGGCTCATATCAAGTGGCTGAATAATTTACTTAAATCAATAGAGAATACCTCGGATGGTAAAGAAAGTGAGTCAGATTCCACTGCAAAGCTAAAAGAGGAAATGAATAAGGCCATTGAAGAGGGGGATTTAGTTAAAGCCAAAAAGATAGAAACCTACCTGAAAAAGCTGGATCCAAAATCATTGGATAATGGAGATAAAACTAGAACATCTAAGGCAGGAGTTCCTAATTTAAGCGGCAGAAAGTCAGCCAAAGAATTAATAGAGGATATCATCTATAGTGAAATAAAAAATGATGATTACGATCCTTCGAAGGATTTTGAATTATACAAAAGAGCAGGAGGAGATATAGAAAAATTATTAGGTGACAAGGGTATAGATGTTAATCCTGATTTGTATGCAAAAAAAGCAGATAATGAGTCTTCGGGTAGTGAAAGCCTGGGCCTGGCAGATGTAACAAATGGAAAAGATATATCTGCTGATGATATTGAGGGGGCTATAGATGATGTGCTTGGGGATAAGGATAATATGAGTGCTAAAGATGAGGCCATAGTAGCAGCAGCTCTTCAGGAAGTCCTGGATGAAGTTTATACAGATTCAGTACTGGATTATATGAAACAGCTGATTGCTAAAATGCTTAAGGAAGAGAATCCTTACATCTATGGAAAGTACATGAGAGATTTAAGTGTAGAATATGTATCACTTGGGGCAATTGATAATTGTAGAAACGCTACGGGCTATAGATATGTAGAGAAAAAATCTGCTGACCAGACTACAATGGCTCAGACTCATGGAGGCTCTGTAAGCTATACATTTACTATTTATTCTAAAGGAGTTCTTAAGAGTACTGGTGAAACCGATATGCTAAAGAACTATGCTGTACAGCAGACAGACAAATACATAAAAACAAAGGAAAATCGTAAGTATACATATATTTTGGAAGATGATGCAAAGCAATTCATGAAGGTTGGGTGTATTTATATGCGAGGCACTGATTATGCAATTCTGGTTACGGAAAATATGGATGACAAGATAAATAAGATGGTTGAATTGTTGACACAACTAGAGGATGACGAGTGAGTTGTTGCACTTTTGTTGCGGATGATTTGTTATTATCGTTATAAATAACATGGAGGAAATATATATTGGCGGATTATACAATTATTTCTGATGTAAGTAACTACATATTAAAAGTCCTTAGGGAAAAGATGTGTCCTGAGCCAATACCATCACCTAACAATATAGAAGTATCTTCACCTGCATCACAGGATGTGGATTATATTTTAGGTTTGTATTTATACGACATCAGAGAGGACGATACAGTGGCACCGCCTCCTACTATTAGAAGAGGTAAGCTGCAACTTGTGCCACCTCCTAAGCCATACAGCTTGTACTATATGGTTTTCGTTAATTCAGGTGGACAGGCAGGTCTTAAGGATCAGGATTTTCAGAAAATTTTAGGAAAATGTGCCCAGATTGTAAACGACAATAATTCAGTTCTTCCCACCCAGCTTCAAAGCTGGTTAGAAACTAACGAGCCACCTATTACACTTTCCCAGGCAAAGATAAGCTTAGAGGAAAAGGTAAGAGTTTGGTCGGCTATTAATAAGCCATATCAAATATCCTTGTTTTATAAGGTGGCACCGGTATTTGTTTCTAGCGAGATTGTAATCAACACACCTCGCGTTGTGGAAGCAGATTTTTCATTGCATGTTACAGGCGAACAACCTGATGATAGACCGTAAGTTAATTTGACTTACGCCGGAAAGGAGGTGAAGTAGCAATTGGAAGAATGCAGGGTTCATTACAGACTTGATCTTCTGATTCGAGTTCTAGATGCCACAACAGGAAGACCTGTTACGGAAAATGATATACGTTTTTTCAGAAATGACAAAGTTGAAACAGCCTTAAACCGAGGTGAAGGATGCTATATATTTATGAACTGCGGCAGAGAAAATTGTCTTATGCGTGTAGAAGTATATGGCTTTTATCCTCAGACTGTGACAGTGGATTATGAAAAAATGGAAGATTACCTGCCATCAATTGATGTATTCCTGATACCGTCAGAGAAGCAGCAGATTGAAGGAAGATTGCTAACTTTACAAGGTAAGCTTTCCGGGCTTGTGGCAGTTGAGGCCATCCATCCTGGCCGTCCCGTAAGTAGCATCAGAGAGTATGATGCTAAAAAGCACACCATAACGGTTCTGGCACCTAACAGGCGCATGAATCTACAAAGGCTTTATTACGGGGTATTTAATCCTAACGAGGATACATTTGAGGACATAATCGTAAAAGAGGAGCTCTCAAATAAAAAAGTCCTACTGAAGGAACCGATTAAGAATGAACTTCCCCAAAATGCTCCACTACATGCCATAACCTTTGGGCAGGTGGATGAGGATGGAACGTACAGACTGGCTGTACTAAACGATGGGAAGGATCAGAACTATCTGGTCAAATACATTGTAAATGGTGAGACCAGATACAAAAAAATCGACTTACAGAATATTTCGGAAGTCACACTAGACTAAAGGGGGGACTACATGGCAACAACAGTTGTATCACAGGCAACAATGGCTTGTTCCTTTGGAACCATGCCAGCGCCACTTACTGGCACAAATAATCTAAGAGTGTTGGCACAGGGAAAACCAATCTGCGTCTTAGGTGATGCAGCACCCATGGTAAACATTAGAAGCTTTGGTATGTGTACATCATTAGCCAATCCTGCAGTTGCAGCAGCTACCGCAGCAGCTCTTGGAGTACTAACACCACAGCCTTGTATGCCAGCTATAATGGGCTCCTGGATGCCAGCTCAGTCTAAGGTGCTAGTGGGAGGGCAACCAGCTCTTACACTAGGATGTAGTTGCCAATGTGCCTTCGCCGGAACGATAAACATCGTTAATCCCGGTCAGGTCAAAGTGATCACCGGGTAAGCCGGAAACTATTTTTTACGAAAGGAGAATCTGATTTATGGCTGAATATTTTAGCCCTGGCGTATATGTGGAAGAGTATGATAATTCTCCACGAAGCGTTGAAGGTATAGGAACCAGCACAGCAGGTTTTGTAGGATTAGCAGAAAAAGGTCCTACAAAGGGAGCACCACTTCTTGTTACAAATTTCAAAAATTTCCAGAAGTTATTTGGCGGATTCTTAAGTGAGTACACTCATGGAGAGTACAGATATCTTGCCAATTCTGTAGAACAGTTCTTTGTAAATGGTGGAACACGCTGCTATGTAGCACGTGTAGCTCCAGAAGATGCTGTAAGCGCATCAAAGAAGATGGGAATCCTTACAGTAACAGCAGCTAATGAAGGAAAATGGGGTAACAGAATCCAGGTTTCTTTATCTACTGTAATCAAAAGAAAGATGCAGTTGTTAGAGAAAGTAAGTGATACTGTTTTCAAAGCAAAAGCTGTTGATGGCTTCAGAGAAGGTGATATCGTTGAGTTCAACGGAGAATTTAACCGAATTGCTATGATTTATGATGAGCAGGTTACATTCGAAGGCAAATTCAAGGGTGACCCTGTTGATGTGGATGTTATTCCTAAGAAGGTAGTTAAGCTTGTAACATTTGATATTCAGGTTCGTTTTAATGACGAAATTGAAAACTATTTCGATGTTACAATCAATCCTTCTTCACCAGCCTTTATCGAGTCAAAGCTTGCCAACTCTAACATTGTTAAGGTTGAAGTTCAGACCACAAAGGCTACAGGAAAGGATATCGTAAATCCAGTTGAAGCAATCCTTGGTAAGGGAGTGACAGAGGGAACCTTCACACTTGAAGGTGGTTCTGATGGCTCTATTGCTAAGGTTAACGGCGGTACATTCATCGGTAAGGATGATGGTCCATCTGGACGTACAGGTATCCAGGCATTCCTTGAGAACACTAATGTTAATATTATGGCCGTTCCTGGAGTTACTATTCCAGAAGTTGTTGTAGCATTAGTTGCTCACTGTGAAAACACAAAGAGCCGTTTTGCAGTAATTGATATGCCAAAGGATCAGTACAAGACTGATGACCTTATCAATTATCGTGGAATGATTGATTCAACCTATGCTGCTATGTATCATCCATGGATTCAGGTATTTGATAGAAGCTCTAACAAGCCTGATTACATTCCTCCTTCAGGAGCTGTTATGGGTGTTTACTCTAGAACAGATATTGCAAGAGGTGTTCATAAGGCACCTGCAAATGAGGTTGTTTTCTGTACAGGGTTAAAGGTTAATTACACAAAGGGTGAGCAGGATATCCTAAACCCAGAAGGAATTAACTTAATCAGAGCTATCCCAGGAGAAGGTATTAGAGTTTGGGGTGCACGTACAGCCAGCTCAAATTCATCATTTAAGTATGTCAATATCAGAAGACTTTTCATCTATGTTATGGAAAGCATCAAGGCATCTACAAACTGGGTAGTATTTGAGCCTAACGACACCACATTGTGGTCAAGAGTTGCTCTTACAATCACATCTTTCTTAGATGGAATGTGGAGAACAGGCATGCTGGCAGGAAGCTCACCTAGTGAGGCGTTCTTTGTTGAAATAGGTTCTTCAACAATGAGTGCTGATGATATTAGAAACGGTAGATTGATTTGCAATATTGGTATTGCACCAAGCAGACCTGCCGAGTTCGTAATCTTCAGACTCACACAGCGCACATCAGAAACTGGTGGCGAAGGTGGCGGAGCTGCTGAAGAAGGTTAATCTAGAAAATGTAGTTTGAAAGGAGATACACTAAATGGCTGCTAGTCCTTATGAAAATAATAAAGGCTTATCATATCCATTAACCAAGATGAATTTTAGAGTCGTGGTTGCCAACGTCGAAGGTTCTGCTGCATTTTCTCAGGTAACAGGTATCGACGCTACAGTGGATGTGATTGAGTTTAGACAAGGAAATGCTAACTCATTAGCACCTGTAAAGATTCCAGGCTTAGTAAAGCATGGAAATATTACACTTCGTTTTGGATACACACTTGATTCTGCATTCAAGACATGGATTCAAGAGTGTGTATCAGAGGTTCGTGGTCAGATTCCAAGAAACGATGTTCAGATAGAGCTTATCGACATCAATGGTGGTGCGCCACAGACTCTTGCAACAGCAATTTCGGGTACCAGAGTTTGGTTACTTACAAATGCGTGGGTTACTAAATATACAGGTCCAGAGCTTGATGCAAAGACATCTGATGTTGCCATCGAATCTGTAGAGCTTGCTTACGAAGAATTAATTATTCCAAACTAAATACGTGAAACATCACTACCGGATACAAAATACTGTATCCGGTAGTCTGATATAAATTTTTAGAAAGAATTTTTATTAGACTACCGGAATAAATACAAAATTTAACAGGAGGGAATAAGCCATATGGAAACAGTATTTGAATTTACATTACCAAAGGGATATTTGGATTCTACAGGAGAAATTCATAAGGAGGGTAAGATGCGTCTTGCAACAGCAGGGGATGAAATGAGAGCCCAAAGAGACCCGAGAGTGCTTTCAAATCCATCTTATCTCACCATCGTGCTTCTATCAGAGGTTATTACTGAGATTGAAGGGGTTGCCACTATTGCACCAAGCATTATCGAAAAGCTTTTCACAGCAGATTTGGCATTCCTTCAGGACATGTATCAAAGGATAAATGATATCGAGCCTCCAACAATGCATTTTGTATGCCCTGATTGTGGAAAGGAGCACGATATTCCAATAAATTTTACGCGAGAGGGATAAAGCTTTATCCGATTGATGAGCTTTATAGGGAGATGGCTTTTATTTCATATTACTTCCACTGGAGCGAGGAGGAAGTCCTATCTATGGATCACAACATGAGACGTAGGTGGTGTTCAGAAATAAGTCAGATAAATGCTTCCCTGAATCCCTCTGAAGGAAAGAGTAGGGAGAAAAGTATCTTAGATATGACTCCTACAAATATGGTAAGAATGTAGCAACGGGGGTGGGTTATGGCAGATCAAGTACCTGATAGCAATGGTGTGTTACCTAAGAAAGATAATTCCCATGGATATATTAGTAATTTTAATTTTGTTCTTAGGGTGGATGGTGCATTTGATGTACCTCTTAAATCAGTGCGGCCTTTTACCAGAGAAAATGAGTACGACTATATTCAAGAAGGCGGCTTAAATGATTATGTGCATATTAGAAGAAGGCCCGTATCTAAACCTTTCCAATTAGTATGTGAAAGATATATTCCGGCATCAGTTAATGACCCACTTTCAAATGGTACTGAATTCACATTGCCACTATTGTTGTTTGTAGGAAAAAATCAGGGCGGAGACTATGATCTGGGAAGATATTATGTTTTTACTGGAGCTGTAGTTATGAGTAAGGAGTATGGAGGACTTGACGCTGAGCATTCAGGACTTCTTACAGAAACAGTTACCATAGGCTATAACAGAATGTTTTGTATAACAATGGAAAGTGATGATTCTAGTAAGCCTGCATGGATATTCGAACAGAATAAAGTTAAACAGGATTACTCTGGAAAAGTTGGTAGGGAAATTAAAGAAAATGAGGTTCGTAAAAAAGAAATAATAGAAAAAAGCAGTCTTTGGGAATTTGGAAAAGATAAAAAAGAAGTAGAAGGAAATAATAAGAGACATCTAAATAAAACTGAATCACAAGGCGAAGAGGCTAAAGAGACAAAAAAAGCCAATTTGTGGGAATTTAAGGAGGATGGTAGCCGAGAGGGCACAGGAACTAGATCTGCTGTAGAGTATTTAGACGGACAAGGTGAAACCCGTAAGAAAGATATGAAAGCAAACCTGTGGGAATTTTTAGAGGATGGTAGTAGAGAAGGCTCTGGTCCAAGATCTGCTGTAGAATATTTGGATGGACAAGGTGAAACCCGTAAGAAAGATATGAAAGCAAACCTGTGGGAATTTTTAGAGGATGGTAGTAGAGAAGGCTCTGGTACAAGATCTGCTGTTGAATATTTGGATGGATACGGTGAAACCCGTAAGAAGGATGTGGAATCAAGTCTGTGGGAGTTTGGAAAAGATAAGAAGGAAGTAGAGGGAAATAAGAATAGACATGTAAACAAAGCAGATATAAAGAAGGCGGTTAAGGAAGATAAAAAAGAAGCTACCCTCTGGGAATTTGGCAAAGACAAGAAGGAAGTAGAAGGCAACAATAAGAGACATGTAAATAAGGTAGATATTAAAAAGGTAGTAAAAGATGATAAAAAAGAGGCTACCCTTTGGGAATATGGTAAAGATAAGAAGGATGTAGAAGGAAATAAAAAGAGACATGTAAACAAAGTAGATATTAAAAAGTCGGTGTCTGGTGATACCCAAAAAGCCAACCTGTGGGAATTTGATAAAGCAGATTATAAGGGCAAAGGTAAAACCAGTAGGGTGACAAAGGATATTAAGGACAATTCTAAGACAAAGAGTGACCTTGAACAAAAAGCCAAGAAGGGCGTTAAGAAAACAGTAGAAGATTATGGCATCAAGAAAAGTGAAGAGAAGGCAAGAAAATGGGAATTTGGTGACAAAGGACAAAGCAGCAGAAACACAGATGCTACAAAGGACCCTTCAAAGAGCAATATGGTATCAAAGGCAAAGTCACCAGCTGAGTTTGGCAAAGTGCCAAATCCTGTGAAAGCACAATTTTCTAGTAAGGCAGTGCAGGGGGTAAAGGAAATTAATCCAAACAAACCAGCAGGGACACAAAACACAAGAGAACCTGCTAAGTTTGGCACAGTACCTAACCCTGTAAAAGCGCAGTTTTCAGGTAGGGCAGCTCACAGGGTTAAAGCAACCAATCCATATAAACCAACAGGCAAAATGAATGTAAGAAAGCCGTCAAAGTTTGGCGCAGTACCTAATCCTGAAAAGGATAAAATGGCTAAAAAAGCAGCACACCATGTAAAAAGAACAGTGGCAGATTTCTTAATGAAGAAGTAAAAATATGTTAAAACTCACAACACCTATAAAAACAGTTTTGGATCCAGAGTTTTTGGCATCTACAGACTCATTTACGGAAAGAATAATAGGCAATTATATGCAAATAGGAACTGAACTGACAGAGGTTGATTTATTGCATGTAATGACAGAACCACCTGAGATTTTTGTTATGGATGGTGGAATGACTAGCCTGTTTAATTCTACTAATGTAGAGAATACTCAGATTCAAAAAACTAAGATAATTAACAACTTAATAAACAGAATCTTAGTTTCAGCTGACGGGCATTTGTCTTATCAGGATAATGTTTATATTACAAACATTCTTCATAAGCTTGGTATAAAGGACGAAAAGACCTTTATGAAGGAGGTGCAACGTCTTACTACTGAAACAAAGGAGCAGCATGAGACTGTAAAGCTTTACTGGGAGCATCTGGATGAATTAAAAGAACTTGTAAATGAGTTTAAGGAAGAAAATGAGACCACTATTAATAACCAGATTAGTGAGCTTACAAAGCCTGTTTTATACCTACATGAAGAGGTAAACAGCAGATTGCAGACAGCAGCAATCTACCACATTATGAAAAGCTTTTTTGATTATTCTGAAAGCAAACGAAGCATTACAAATGAAAGCTTTAGAATAACAGAGCAGGGACGTCTGTCTAGGGAGATGCTTCTTGAAAGACTTAGAGAAGAAGTAAGAAGTGAGCCTGCATATCTTACCTATCGCCACGAAAACTATTACGAAGGTGATGAGATTACAGATAATCAGGTTACTATCGATGAAGTAAGCTCTAGGGTAACATCAGCTGTACTGCTAAATGTGATTGATAACATTTATGAAAATGTATACGACAGGATAGACCATACAGTTAACAACTGGTTATCAACTGAAGCTACATATTTTGGCGCAGCTGAAAACACATTATATCGCATAGAGCAAAACACAGGATATTTACAGTATTTGTATGAGCAATCAGTTAATACCTATATGAATCAAAGCGAATACAAAGAAGAGATAGATATATTAAATAAGCTTATAGATATAAGTAACAGCATAGATGTTAGATTGCAGCAGTCCTTAGGTGGAAATACTTACGATAATGACAGCTATTATGAGAATCAATCAGGGGATGTAATAGAAAATATCTATAAGACTGATATTGAAAAGGCAGATATTACATTTAATGATAATTCTGAGATAACAGAGGAAAATACCACAGAAATAATTAATAAAGATAAGTTTACAGAAGATGTTCGTAAGATATATCAGCAAAGCATTGTTAGAAATCAACAATATATGCGAAATCTAAAGAACATCATTGAAAGTGATAAGCAAGCAACTTCTGAAAAAAATGTTATAGAAAGAATCCAAAGGGAAAGCAGGCTGTCTCTTACAAATCCTGAAGAATTTAAAAGAGGATACTATGAGGCCCAAAGGCAGGCAAAGGAACATATTGAAAGGATACATGAAAAGACCGAGCAGCTGTTATCTCCTGTCCAGCAGTATGCACATAATCTGATTTTCCATTATTTGATGGCACCAGAGCGATTCTATAACACAGATATTATTAGTGCTGATAACATGGGACTTTTGCTAAGAGATATTAATGAGGTAGAACAGGCAAGCAAAGGCCAAAATGATGGTAGGGTAAAGGAAGCTTTAAAAGAGAAAGAAGGGGCAACTCCTACCACCAAAAGGATGGAAAACACAGAAATCATTAATGAAGATAGAAGATTATTTAATTCTGCAAACATCATATTTGATACTACAGAGCATATAGAACGAGAGTTTAAGGACATCCATGAAAGATATTTAAATGCAGATGCTGAAGCTGTGGTTTTAAACAATGAGAAAAATGTGTTTGCAAATATTACAGACAGGGTAATCGAACGTTGGAGTGAGCGTCGCGAAAGACCTTATGGTCCAGAGGTAAGCTACGAGGATATTAAGTCATCCATGGTTCATAGGAGCAAAGAAAACATATTAAACGAAGAAGTTATTGAAAACATTAAAGAACAGATTAGTAACTTAGAACAGACAAATAAAACTACAATTGAAACATTAGTTAATCAGGAAAAAGAAAACAGGACAAACGTAGTTAGTGTTACTAATGATGTTGTAGAAGAGAACAAAGAAGCTATAACGAGAATAGTTAATACCAGTGTGAGAAGACAATTGGATGAAATATCAGATAAGGTCTACAACAAAATAGAACGTCAGCTGAAAAATGAAAGGCAACGTAGGGGTATGTAGTAAAAACGGGGTATATGTATGGGTAATGAAAGAAGTAGTGCAGGTAGTAGTGCCGGGTTTGTTGCTGGCGCTATAGCTGCTGCAGCTGCCAGTAAAGGGGCAGCTGTAGGGCTTGAAAAAATGTCATCTAAAGCCATCCTATATGTGAAAATGTTAGGGTGGGACATAGATCCAAAAGGTAAGGGTAAGGCTGTAGATGGCGCAAGCTCCAAAGCCAATGAAGATATAGAAGCACTTAGAGCATTGACAAAGGAAAGAGATAAGTCTTCTTCGAAATTAGCAAAGATGGCTGGCGGAGTTATTAAACAATCAAATATTGTGGCTGATGCAACAAAGGCAAAAATGACTTCAGCCCAAATCAATGCAGCAATGCTTGCTAAAGGGTTCATTCCAGTGCAGGTACAGTACAATCCTTCTTCGATCACAATGAACTCTGTAGGTGGTAAGATAAAGAACTTTCAGACAATGGGTAACGAAAATCTAAATTCCATGACAAGTACCGATAAGCAAACCTCCACCTATCTTTCTGTTGACTTAATATATGAAGACATAAATGTTGCAGATGCTTTTGGAACCTCAAGTATGAACATGAATGTATCAGATGCTAAGGATACAGTGCTTTCAACAATAAAAAATGTTGCAAATGGTGGATATTCAATAAAAAAGCCTGTGGAAGGCTTGTTATCCCTTATGATGGAAAAAGAAACAAGGCAGGTTATATTTGTTTGGAATAACATGTTTTTTCATGGGGTTATGACCTCTGTATCAGTTGATTTTACAATGTTTAATAAAAGAGGAATGCCAATTAAGGCCAAAGTGTCAATACAAATTCAACAGTCTAATACAAATCAGTCCTTCTCATCTGATAAACAGTACTGGGATTCCGCATTTGATGTTGCATTTGGGTTAAATAAATAATAAAAGGTGAACTGTATGGGTATTGAGATTTTTTCAAATGTGCTTGAAAATGCAGCTTCAACAGCTCTTGGAGATGTGGCAAAGGCCAAAATTCGTATAAATGATGATAGGAAGAGAGATACGGCTGCACTTAAAGAAGCAAATATGGTAAAGCAAAAATCTGGAGGTGTGTCTAAAAGTGGTGTGCTTGATGCTTCCTCTGGAAGCCTGGCCTCCCAAATTACCCAAAAGCTTATTCAGACCGCAGGTAATAAGAAAAGTACAAAAGATAAATACAATAGAGAATTAATCGTTCAATTTAATCCTACGTCTTTACAGATTAGATCAATTGGCGGAGATGATGATATTCAGATTACAAATTATACTTCTAAAGACAGGGGAATAAGTAGTGGTGAAGTAAATCTACATGTAGAGCTATCATTTAAGCTTATTTTTGATCAGCTTTCCATTACTTCCAGTTTTATACAGGATTTACTTAATATTAGCACTTCAAAAGCCAGCTCACTTGTCGCACAAGGGATTAACCAAAATGTAATAACAAACAAGCCCTCAGTTCAGATAATTGTAGATGCATTTACTGCTATTATTCGAAATGAAAATACAAGAAGGCTATGTTTTGAATGGGGGGAATTTTATTATGAAGGTGTGGTAAGAAGAATTAATACCACCTACACAATGTTTGACATCTTGGGAAATCCTACAAGAGCAGAAGTGGCGTTGACAATGTATCTTGTAGATGAGGATAGTAAAGATACCAATGATTATTGGAAGGATGCTTATTATGCAGCCTTTATTGAAGGAAACAAGACTGCAGAAGCTATGATGAAAATGGCAGAAAAGGGACTGGTGTAAATGGATTACGAAAACCTTAGAAAATCAAAATACAGTAATTTTGATTTACCTGTTATACAAGTAAAAGTAAATGACAAGGCTATCACAGATGGTAAGCGCCCATTTGCTATATCAAATGTAATAGTTGAGTTAACAGCCGGGTTTGAGGCTTCTCAGGCAAGCTTTTGTATATATAATGTGTACGATTATGATGATACACAGTTTGAGTTTGATGTAATAAAAGATTATGTGCTGATAGGTTCCTATGTTCAGATATTAATGGGATACAATCTTACAGTTACAGAAGTTTTTAGGGGAGTAATTACAAGAGTTAATTTTATCATCGAGGATGGGGATGTTCCCCACGTGTTAGTGACTGCCATGGATTTAAAAGCAGTGATGATGGCTAATCGTTATCACAAGGCAATTAAAGCTAAAAGTTATTCCGAGGCTGTGAAAGAAATATTTAAACAGGGTGTATATGATTCACTGAAAAATTCTGGAGTAATTGTAAGTTATGAAATTGGTGATACACCTGATAACAAACCATCAGCTGGTGCAAAAGGAAAAGAAGAAACTGACAAGATGATAGAAATGGTTGGGGAAAGTGATTATGAGTTTGTCACAAGAGTAGCTAAAAAATTCAATTACGAATTCTTTGTATTAGGTGGCAGAGTTTATTTTAGAGCAGCCAAGCTTGATAAAGAAACCCAGATAACAATAGACCCTAAGGCTAAGATAAAAAGTATTAATGTGGAATATGATATTACAGGTTTAACAGAAAGCATTGAAGTTAGGGGGCTTGATGTTGGAAAGGCCAAGCTGCTTAAAACTACTAAAAAGAATAGTAATAAATTATCCCAGGGTAATAAGGCAAAATCACTTATAACAGGTTCTAAATTCGTATATATTGATCCAACTGTAGCATCCTCTGAGGATGCAGGATTTAGAGCAGGATATTTGCTGGAGGATATGATGTATAGATATGGTTCTTTGGAGCTTGAGATGATAGGCCTTCCAGATATTTTGCCAGGGAAGTTTATTAAGATAGATGGAATTGGAAAAGCTATATCAAATGAATTTTACGTACAAAGTGTAAGGCACACAATGTCTAGGGATGGTGAGTTTATCACTAGAGTAATTGGCAAGGCTGCCAAACAGAGTTAAATAACTTAGCACATAGGAGCGAAGCTTATGGCCATTTTTGATATTTTTGAAGAGGTTTCTGAGAAAGCCATTACCAAAACTGAAACAGGTGAAAACAGGATATTTGGAGTAGTTGTTGGGGAGGTTGTTAATAACTATGATGAAAAGTTTCCTGGAAGAGTATGTGTGAATCTACATACCAGAGATGCAGATGCCAATGAAATGAAATGGGCCAGAATGGCAATGCCATCTGGTGGCGATGGATGGGGGCATTACTTCCTTCCAGAAATTGGTGATCAGGTTTTGGTGGTATTTGAAGAAGGCATTATAGATAGACCTTACGTAATCGGTTGTATTCAAAAATCAACAGACAAGTTTTTATCAAAGTCCAAGCACAAGAAGAACCAACACAAACGCATTGTAACAAGGCATGGTTCTACTATTGAGTTTGAGGATGTGGCAGATGAAAATGGCGGCGATGGGGATGGCTCAAAGGACAAAATAAAAGTATACACAGCCAATGAAGCCCATAGTATAGAGCTTGATAATGAAAAAAAGCAAATAGAGATTAAGGATAAAGGGGGAAAGGCTGACATTCTTATGAAGACTGAAAATGGAGATATCTCCATTACAGCAGCCAGAAAAATTACTATTAAAGCAGGTGACAAAATCACTCTTGTAATGAATGGAGAAAGTGGAAAGGTAACACTTAAGTGTCAGGATCTTTCTGTAGATGCAACAGGTAAGATTCAGCAGCAGGCAACAGGAAAAATGAATCTATCAGGTGCAATGTTTACAGCTGAGACCCAGGGAGCTATGAAATTAAATGCCTCAGGACTTACTCAAATTACAGGAGCTACTATCAAGATAGGTTAGGAGAATGGCTATGGCACAAGATAAAACATTCTTAGGGCAGGGAATGAAATTTCCACCTCAAATTAATCCTGCTACAGGAAGATTTGTTACAGTTTCAGAAGAGGAAAGTGTAAAGGAATCTATATATTTAATACTTATGACAGGACTGGGGGAGCGTCCTCTTAGGCCAACCTTTGGCTCTAACATAATGACATACACATTTATAGATATGAATGTGGCCAACCTGAATATGATAGCTAGAAACATTAAGGAGCAGGTTACAGCCCAGGAGCCTCGCATAGCAGAAGTAAACATAAGAATGGAGCAGGGGGCTCAGCCTGGAGTAATACTTTTTGATGTGCAGTATACCATTATCAGTACCAATACCAAGGACAACTTCGTATTTCCGTTTTATATGAATTTGGAGGAAGAGCCTGTAGAAGAAGGAGAACCTGAGTATTATGAGCCAGAAGAAGTTGAAGAATATACAGATTGATAATAGGGATGCTTCTTTGATAGAAAAGAAGATAAGTGATTTGGCCAGTCAATACGAAACTGGCTGGGAGCCAGATTACGAAAATCCTGATATAGGAACTGCTATAGCAAAAGTATATGCCAAAGGTATCGAGGACAACATTGGGCGAGTAAACAACATCCTTGACAGATATCATACAGAGTTTGTAAACATGCTTGATATGTCGCTTCTTGCTGCTAAGCCTGCAAGCTCTATTGTTGTTATGCAGATGCTGTCTGAAACTGTGCCCGGAACAGCAGTACCTAAGGGCACCAAGCTTCTTTACGATAATGGTGATGAGCCTTATGTATTTGAAACTGACCACAGCCTGTATGTTAGTTCATCCAGGGTATCTACAGCCTTTATGACAGATGGAGAAGAAGGTAGCATTGTGCCACTTCTCGGAAGATTTACAAGACCTTTACTTCCTGGGGAAAGACCTCATAAGAAGGAGACAGATACTCTTGATGAAGAAGCAGTAGATGATGTAGTTGAAAATGACAATACAGATAGTTTTTTCATAGAGGAATTTAAGCCATTTACCCTTTATAACGAAAAGGGGGGAATAGAAAGAAATGCAGTATGCTTTTATCATCCTAATGTTTTTGATACTGGAATGGATGATATATATGTGCGTATAGAGGGGAACAGCTTACTTTTTTCTGATATAGAAAATGGTTTGTACATATTTTGTTTCGAAGACAAAGAGGGAGGAATTAAGGAATTTGATCATGTTAGCCTTTTAGATGATAGGGAAACATTCATACTGAATAAAGATAATGATAGTGGATTTACAAGGTTACTTCTGGTTGCAAAGGAAGTACCAAAGGAATCAAAGAAGGTAAAGCGAATCAGCTTTTCATCAAAGGGAAAGGAAATGCCAGCCGAGGCTGTAAGCTCAGGTTCAGCTGATTATGATATTAATAATTTTGCACCATTTACGGATACGTTAACACTTTATAGTGAATGTTACATTTGCCATAACAGATATTTCAGCAAGGTAGGGGCAAAGATAACTATAACCTTTGATATTTTCTTTGATGAAAATAGAATCACTCTGACAACGGAAGAAGAGGAACAGAGCTTAAAAATAATAAAGCGCAGAAATAAATCCTCTCAGAAGGAGATATTTACAGATTGTTATGCACAGGAAATTGTAATTGAATATTTCACTGGAACAGTGTGGAAAAAATTACAGCTTTCGGAAGATCCTAGAATGCTTTTTTATGGTGAGCAGAAAAAGCATGTAGAGCTTGAATTTATTTGTCCTTCTGATTGGGAGGAAACAGAGAATGGCTCTAATGATGGAAAGGCAATTAGAATAACTCTTATTAAATCTGATAATTGTTATCTGCGTCCTGCTGTACATCATTATCCTATAGTAAAAAATCTGTTAATCTCATATACCTATGAAGACAGATATGTTAATGCAGCAAAAACAGAAATTTATTACGATACAAAGCTTGTGGATATATCTGATTCAATATATGAGGAAAAAGGATATACACTGATAAAAAGAAGTGATTATATTGAAGACGCTTTATACCTGGGCTTTTCAGGCAGGATAGAAAATGGTCCAGCGTCAATACTGTTTCAATTACAGGATGGTATCAGATTTTCTGGTATAAAGTGCCATTTTGAATATTTGGGACATGACGGCTGGCGTTCTTTAAAGGTACTTGATTATACAGAGAATTTTACAAGGTCAGGGGTAGTTATGTTTATGCCACCTTCTGATATGAAGTTAGCGGAGCTTGAAAAAAACAAGTGCTATTACATAAGAATCCTTAGGGTAAATAGAGAAGCTTCAGCTGAAAATACATCGGTTCTGCCTAAGATTGAAAATATAGTACTGAATGCTGTTCAGGTATCGAATATTGAGACAATGGGGCAGGTACCACTTTATATTGATGAACCTATTCCTAACATGCGTTTTGCACTTGGGGCAACTAATGTACTTGATGCTGAGGTGTGGGTAAACGAAATGGGTAAGTTCTCTATTCAGGATATGAGAGACTTATATGAATCAGAGCCTGAAAAATACCAGATAGAAGCTGATGATGTAGGAAATATACTTGCATTTTTTGTTAAATGGTCAGAGGTGGAGCGATTTGAAACCTCAGAGGACAAAAGGGTGTACGTACTGGACAGGCATACCAACGAGCTGATTTTTGGAGATGGAGTACGCACATGGATGCCTAGAATAACAGATAACACATCAGTCAGGTTCACGGTGCGCTGCTGTAACGGTCAGGCAGGTAATGTAGAGGCATTTAGCATATCAGAGCCACTTGGTGTTCTTAATTTTATTGGAGAAATCTATAATCCGGTAAAGGCCTATGGTGGTAGCAATATCGAAACCTTGGAAAATGCCTTACTTAGAGGCGCTGGAATGTTATCCTCAAGAAATCGTCTTGTATCTATGGATGATTTTATACGGACTATTATGTCCTACTCAGACACCATCGACCAGGTTGCAGGAATTACTGGAATGACTATAGATGGCAAAGAGGATGATGCAGAAATAACATTTTTACTTTTAATGAAGGATTTTGCAGAAGGTTCATTTGCATTCCACAGAATAGTAGGAGGACTTAAGAACCAACTGGTAAAGAACTCAGAATTGACACTTATTCCTGATAAACTGCATATAGTTGAACCAATATATGTAGATATTTCAGTTAATGTATGGGTAAACGTAGTCACAATAGATGAAAGCTTCGAAATTCAGGGGCTATTGGAAAAATGCTTAGAGGATTATCTTAATCCTTTAGGTTATAACACAGGCTCAGGCTGGAAGATAGGAACTATACCAAAGAAGCCTCAGATTCTAATGAGACTTTCAGTTCTAAAAAGCCGTGCCATAGTTAAGAAATCTGTTATGATTGCTCATTACACAGATGCTGATGGTGAGCATGAAATGGACTTAGGAGATTTGGTTGTAACACCTTTTATGGTATGCAAGAGCGGAAAGCACAAGGTGAATATAATCTATTAGTAGGGGACGAGTATGCTGACATACGTTGAAAAAGAGCAAAAAACTTATGAGGAAAGACTGGCAGAGGCTGTTACAGATATTCCTCTATATACCAGTGAATGGACTAATTTCAATCCATCTGATCCAGCAATGACCATTTTGGAAACTCTTGTTGGTTTTATTACCTTGCAGCAGGATTCAATGGATGATATTCCACTTGCTGTGCGAAGAAACCTACTTAAAATGGTGGGATTCTCAGCTAAAAAAGGTAGATGTGCCAGATTACTTTTGTCCACCTCTGGTGTAGAAAGCAGATTCTCTATCCCTGCCAACCACAAATTTGTCATTGGAGATATAGTTTTTGAGACCAATCGGGAAATTGTAATTGATGATAATAGGATAATAGGAATATACGGCAAAAAATCAAATAGGATGGATTTTGAAGAAGAATACCTGGATTTTTCTTATTTGATGGATAGGGAAACCAAGCTTCCAGCCCTTGTATTTGGTGAGCAACCCTTTGCAGGAGATTGTCTTTATTTGATAGCAAATAAATTACCTGAGGCTGGAAAGGAAATCACATTATTTGTAAATCTTCAAAAGCGCATAGGCAGAAATGCTTTTGATGCCAAAACAGAAAAGCTTTTTGCTGACGTGGTATGGGAATGCTACACAGATGATGGCTGGATAGCTATGGATGCCAGGGATAATACCAATGCTTTTTTGATGAGTGGAGAGATAAGAGTATGGATGCCTGATGCAACTGCAGCAATTTACGAAGATGCGCCAATTTCAGGATATGCCATTAGAGCCAGACTGAAAAGTGCACAGTATGATGTAAGGCCAAAGGTTGTATCTATTGACGCTTTTCTGTTTGAGGTTTGGCAAAAAAACACAATCAGCGAATGTCATAGCTTTAGTAGAAGTACCGAAGTAAATCTGATTAGCGAAATGACAGAGGAAGCTTATATTGATGTGTTCTGTAGAGAAGAGAAGGGTGAGTCATATCGTAAATACGAATATAATCCTGACACAGAGGCTGAGGGTCGGTTTTACGATATTAAGCGGGTTGATTATGGAAACTTCAAAATATTATTTGACAAAAGTAAAAGAGGTATAGGTCCTAAGAAATGTCGTGATTGTGTAAAAGTGGTTGTTTATACAGAAGATGTAATGAGGCAGTATTCACTGGGAAGAGTACTTGGATACGATAATCAGGAGATTAACCTGCCATTTAATAATATTGTAGGAAACAGCTTTTGTATATTGGCAAAAAGAAAGGATGATAGTGGCGCATTTATATATGATTTTGTAAGGCCTGAGCATTCAGATGAGGGGGCATTGTTTTATCATCTGTTAGAGAATGATGGCAAGATAGTCATAGAGGATGCAGGACATTTTATAGGAGCTGATTTATATCTTGCAGCAGTAGCTTTAAATAACGGCCCTGAAGGAAATATACGTGAAGGAAATTTCTTAAAATCACCAGATGATAATAATATTCCTGATGGTGTTACATTTTTTAATCCGGTGGCTGGAACAGGAGGCTGCTTTAAAGAGACAATTGAATCAGTTAGACAGCGTTTTCTTACAGATATGGAAAAGCCATATACAGCTGTTACTGAAAAGGATTATGAGAATCTGGTTCTTACCACACCGGGATTGTGTATTCATAAGGCAAAGGCTCAGATGGACGAGGAAAGAAATCTTGTAAAGATAGCGGTTAAGCAAGGAACAGACGAGGGTTTTCCTAGATTGTCTGATATATATCAAAAAATAATAAAGGAGCGTGTTGAGGAAAGACGACTTCTTACCACCAGAGTAGAGCTTATTCAGCCTATCTACATGCCAGTGAATGTTAATGCAACTGTGTATGTAAAGACTCATTTTGATAATGCAGCTTCTATGATAGAAGAAACCATAAGAGAGCGAATTGATTATCTTAATTCAGAAAAAAACTTTGGTGAAGTGTTAAAGTTTGACGAGTTGTTTCATGCTATAGAGATGCTTGATTGTGTTGAGTATGTTTATGATTTATCACTTAGGCCTAAGACACTTTCAGGGGCAAAGATGCGTGATGCAGATGTAGTACCAGATAAGAATTGTTTGTTATATCCAGGTGAAATACATATCGAAACAGTAACATTTGAAGACTAGGGGAAAAAAAGAATGGCTCAAATAAACTATACAATAAGAAAAAACAGAATAGAGCGCTCCTTCCTTACAGGCTTTGACAGTTCAGATGATAGTGGATGTCTCTTTTTTGATGAGAACACTGGAATTCACAGACTGTATTTAGATGTGATTGATTCTGCAACTGAGGATGCTAACTGGGGGCGTTTTTCTTTCATATCATCTTTGCAGGAAAATATGGTTCTTTACGTATACGCAGTAGCCTATAACTATGATACCTGGTATGACGATGATGGAAATGACATTGAATTAATGTCTATCCTAAGGAATGAAGATTTTCCTGATGAGGAGAAAAAGAGAATATTTAGTGGCGAAAATGCAAGGCGATTTGTTGGTAAGAACGATATCTTACTATATGGCTTGCAGGGACGTTATTTGTACATTGCAATAGAGGTGTTAGGTGCAGGAGAAGGCTACATAGATAGGCTTCGTGTTGATATGAAAGGGGATAATTTCATAGATGCTTTTCCTAGCATATACAGGGAAAATGATAGCTTCTTTCATAGATACCTGTCAGTTTTTTCATCCATATATAATGACCTATCCTATGAAATTGAAAAGCTCCCAGAGCTGCTTGACCCTAAAACCTGCCCTGTAGAGTGCCTCCCTATATATGCCATGTGGCTAGGTATAGATGTAAGTGGAGATTACTTAACAGAAAGGGCTATGCGACAAATTGTTATAGAAGGCTATGAGCTTAATCGCATAAAAGGTACTAAGGCATGCCTTATGCGAATACTAGAAATAGTTTTACAGGAAAAGGCCATTATTATAGAGAGCAATACCATCAAATCCTATATGGAAAAAGAGGATATGCAGTTTTTGGAAATAGGAACCGGTGGAATATATGATGTAAATATATTGATCAGACAACATTTATCGGAAACTGACAGACATCAGCTTTTATATTTATTAAACCAGTTTAAGCCACTTAGATGTAAGATACATTTAATTCAGCTTAAGGATGCTTCAATCCTGGATGATGAAGTATATCTTGATATGAATGCAATTATTTCTGGGGAATCTGTAGGCGAACTTGATTCAGGAATGATGTTAGCTGATGATGTAGTGCTAGACGAATAAGAGGAGGCAGCATGGAGATTAGTGAAAAAACAGTTGGTGAGGTAATTCAGCTTTCTGTTTCAGGAAACGTGGATTCAATTTCATCAAGCGATTTGCAGCAGCATATTCTTACCGCTTTTCAAAAAAAGAAAAATATTGTAATAGATTTTTCCAATGTAAGATATATGTCTTCTGCGGGACTTCGCGCCCTTCTTTTAGGCCAAAAGACAGCAATGAGTAAAGGAGGAACTCTAAAGCTTATTCACGTGCAGGAATCTGTTATGAGTGTTTTTATTACCGCGGGGTTTGATAAGCTTTTGAGCATAGAATTATGATTACATTTTCACACGTATATAAGTCTTATGAGAATACGAATACAACAGTATTTACGGATTTTTCGGCGGAAATTGATAACGGAGAATTTGTAATTGTAAAAGGCGCAAATGGAAGTGGTAAAACTACGCTTATTAATATGCTGCTTTTAGATGAGGCATGTGATGAGGGAAGAATCTATGTATTTGAAAAGGATATATCGAAAATACGAAGTAGAGAGATTCCTTTATATAGAAGACAGCTGGGAGTGATTTTTCAGGATTTTAGATTGCTTAAGGAAAAAACAGTTTATGACAACATTTTATTGGCGAGAATGGTGATTGGGGCACCTAGAAAAGATTCTAAAATGCTTATTTGGAATATGGCAAAGCTCCTTGGAATTTCTGATTTGCTAAACAGATATCCATCAGAGCTTTCAGGGGGACAACAACAGAAGGTGTGCCTTGCAAGGGCCTTGATTAATAGTCCTAAAATACTTATTTGCGATGAGCCTACAGCCAACTTGGATCCAGAGGCTACGGAGGATTTGAAAAATCTGTTGGAGTTAATTCATGCACAGGGAATTACGATTTTGTTATCTACCCATGATGCGATTTTGTATGATTGCAAGGATTCTAGAATTATAGAGATTAATAATAAGGTTTGTTAGTGGGCTATCCAAGGAGAAGGATATATGAGCGATGCATATGATAATATTTTGGAACTCCATAAACTATTACCTGATGAAGAAAATGAAGTAGTGAACCAGGCACAATTGGAAGGTAATAATAAGCAGGAGATAAGAAATTTTCCAAGAGAATATGATGCTGATTATGAGATGGATTTTGCAAGGAAAATATATAACCGGGGTGACGTACAGATGGCTGGGAAAATAGCCCTTGCAAAGGTTTCGCATCTTTTAATCAGCTATAACAGAATGATGGATAGCAGAGCCAGGCGTGACGCAAATATAATAGAAGCACAAGTAAAAGCTGAAGATCTTTTTTCAAAAGAAATAAAAGATATTTTTGAAAATTATGGTATCGCTGAAGAAAACTACCAAGCTGTAGTGATAACTGTTGAACAAGAATTAGCCGAAGAAGAGGAGAAAAAGAAAGAAAAGGAAAAACAGCAGGACGAAAAGGAAGAGAAAGACGAAAAAAAAGAGAAAGAGGAAAAAGAAGAAAAGGAAAATAAGCAGGAAGAATATGATATAGATGAGCTTTCGGAAGAAGAGAAACAAAAAAGAGCAGTGAAGGATTATAAGAAAGCTAAAGTGATATACAACAATGAACTAATAAATATTTATAGTGGAGCTGAGGCTGAATATAAAAGAGATATTGCTTCAAATACAAATCTGGACAAATCTGGTGGAATATTATCAACATTGATGCTTGGAGGCAATGCACTTGGTTCAGAAGGCTATAGTTTAAAATCAGGGGACGCACTTGATCTTATGGCAGGGGGAATGTATATAAAAAAAGTGGCTTCCAGTAAAGGTACTTTGTTTGAACAAATGGCACTTTTAGATAATGCAGTAAATACTAATGGAATTGATTTAAATAAAAAGGAAGATGATAAAGTTGAAGATGGTGAAGTTAAAGATGATGAAGGCGAAGATATAGGTAAATTATCTTTTGATGCCAATATAGGCTCTTCAATAAAGGGGGCAAAATATTCTCTTAACGATATTTTTTTTAAGGGAAGTAAGGAGGATATAGAAGATATTAATGCCTCTAGTTATAAGCAAGAAACTATGGAAGGAATCATGGCAACTGAAAAGATTTCTTTAGATTTTAAGGCAATAGAAAAAGAAAAAGCATTTAGGGTAGTAAATAATATTGAAGCCGATGAAAAGCTGTCAATCAAGGAAGCTAATGATAATAGAAAGGGAATAAGTGAGTTAAATGGAAAAAAACAAAATATAAGTTTTTATGATGAAGAAACCACTAAAATGCTTGTAGAAGATGTTGATGTTCTAAAACCTGTTCCTGGCCTTTTTGGAAAAACTAGTAATTCTTCAAGGGAGTTAATTAGATCAAAAAGACAATTATGGGAGCAAAGAATGAAGAAAATCAGAACCATTAGAAGCGCAACTAATTTGGAACTGATAGATTATAAGGCTAATAAAAAAGATGTTGACTTCAAGTCTATTCCTAGTCTAAGCGAAGAGCAGCTAAAGAAACAAAAGGATGCATTAAAGGAAAATGATAAGTCTGTTAAAAATATGATCTTTGCATATAAGACTATGGGCGCATCACCAAAGGATTTATATCTATTTAGGCTTGCTATCATTGCATATATGATTCCAGCTGGTAAAAAGACATTGAAAGAGATATTAACAGAATCTGCTGAAGCAGGTTACTTAGGAAATGAGGATTTGTCATCCTATGAAACTATGTACGCAACATTTTATGATGCACCTATTGAAGGCGAAGTCTATGTTAATAACTATGAGAAAGAGTCTAGCAAGCTATACAGATATAAGAATGTAAATCTTCAGGCTGAAAATACTGAGAGCAAAGATGAAAAAGAAAAACGCCTGGCTGAAAAATGGAAAGTAAATGACGAAATTGTAGAGAGTGAAGAGGAGGATAAAGAAGAAGTAGCAGAAATTGAAATAGCACAAAATCAAAGTGAAGAAATAAATCTAGGTGAAGAGGGTAAGCTAGGGGAAAAAAATGAGGTTAATGTAGATAGGCAGGAACAGGGAAATGAAATAAATGCAGATGTAAAACCACAAGATAAGCAGAAACACCCTGTTGAAACAATCATAAAAAAATTTGTAAGTAATGGTCAAAGGCAAAATGATGAACCGGTAAAAATATTCAAGGATTTAAGTGTGATAATTACTGAAAAAAGACTGGAGTTTGGATTGACTGAAGATGATATTTCATTATTAGAAGGACATTTAAAGGATGAAAGCAAAATGTTTAAAAATGGTTTGCTTAGGATAATAAGAAAAGTTGTTGAAGAAAATAAAGAAAAATAACCTGGCAAATATTATTAGCTAATATTTGCCAGGTAGATTATCTAAAAACTATGTGGTTGGAAGCTGGATATATATTCCCATTCCGGCACCGGAATTACTCTTTGCATAAATGGTTCCACCATAGTAGGTGACAATAGCTTTTGCCTGGAATAGACCAAGACCATTACCACTGATTCGATTAGAACCCTGGTAGTTAAGTTCAAAAATATGCTTGGTTTCCTCTGGGGCAAGGCCATCGCCATTATCCTTACATACAACAAATATATCATCAGCAACGGAAGATATGGTAATAATAAGGCTACCACGACGATTCATATATTTGATAGAGTTATCAATAATGTTTCTAAACAAAATGCGAATTAGATTTGCATCAGCCTTTACTAAAAGGGATTCTTCTGTTGAAGAAATAGTTAAGGATAAACCAGCCTGAATAGCCTCATCGTGAAATTCCTTAGCTACAGTTTTTGCAACATCAATTATATTGATAGTTGTGGACATGGATTTTTCAGGTAAGTAAGAAGGTAGGACACTTAGTTCTAATTCATCATCAGTGTTATTTGATTTAGTTTCAAGTGCTGCCTTTTTAGCATCATCAACTGCATGATTTAGCTCAGCTATTTTTTCTTTGAGCTTAACAATTTCCATGTTGTCAGAAACGATTTGTTCCTCAAGAGAAGTGGTTGAATCAATTTTTTCCTTAAGCTGGTTTTTTAAGGATTCAGTTTCCTCTCGCCATTGAGTTTTTATATTTTGTATTCTCTCAACATAATCTTCAATTTCCTCTTCAGAGGTATCTTTCTTTAGGTTGGAAAATAAAGCAAAAAGCATAAGCGTAATGCTATGCAGTATGAAGAAAACTAAGAAAACTGTTGAGCTTGCAGAAAAAAATGAATATAACGTGATAACGTAAAAAATCAATGCCGAAACAAGTAAGAATCTTTTGAAAGTATCAAACATATTTGAGCTCCTTATATAAATGAACAGATATTTATATCAATAAAATAATAATATCAGACATTAAAATTGTTATCAAGAAAGAGTGAGATTATGAAATTTACAGATCGAGTCATTGATGGTGCTAATGAAAAAAGGCGTGAAGCCCAGAAGAAAAAGGAAATAAATTACTATGACGATTTAAATGGTACTGAGATGGGCTATGCTTATGATAACCCGCCTAAATCTATAAATTTAAATACAGATAAAAGTATTTATGATAAAGCAGATGATACGTCCATTAATACAATGAAAAGTATTTTTGATAAAACAGCAGTTTTTCATGTTGACCCTAACAATTAAGGAGGCGTTACCGTGGCAGATAATAATATTTTTTCAAGCTATGATGAATATATGAAGAATATTTTTGATTGTGTTAACAGATGCCTTAGTGTTTATCTGGAAAACATGAAATCCACCTTTTCTAATGGTCAGGGTGGGTTTAAAAATGTTCTTTATCCCGATTTGGAAATAGCTGCGGACGCAGCAGCAGAGCATGTTAGTAGGTTTCAAAGCGAATATAGTAGCATAGATGATGACTATGATGAAGCTTTTGATGAGAAAGTCGATGATGAAGACTACGATGAGGATGAAGACGACTATGATGAAGATGATGAAGAATTGTTTTCGTTACTTGGAGTCTTTAGCGCATCTAATGTGGATTTTGACGACCAAAAGTCTATAGCTGAAGACATAAATGTTACAGAGCGTCTTATTGAAATACAGGAAAAGGCCAGGCTTACAGCAGAGGCTGGTATAGATATGCCATTTTATAATCTATGCAAAAAAATGGAATTTGACCCATTCACTATTTTTTGTTTTGCCTGTGGAATCCTTTCATCAACACAGACAGATTATGCTGGCATATTCCAGATTGTAAATGAAAATGGAAACCTGATGAATCCTACTATTGAATCAGCAGGACGTCTTTATTACGGTCAAAAATATTCTATCACTGGTGCCTACGGGGATATGTCTATTTGCTTAGAGCAGCTACTACCTATTTTGGATCTTAGGGTAGTGCCATCTATGCCATTTTCAACAGTAGTTTCACCAGACAAGCGAATTATTGATTACCTGTTTGGTAGAGACCGTATGAAAATAGATGAAAACTATATTAGATTTATGAGAATGCTTACAAAGGATGGAGAAAAGCTTGATGAAATTCTTTGTAATGAGAATGTGCTAAAAGCTATGAAAATAGCCTATAAGGATGGTAGTAAGCTATTCTCTTATCATGGAGATGAAGGCTCAGGACGAAAGTTTTTTATTAGAAAGTTCTGTGAAGAAAATGGTATGCGTGCCATCACTGTAAACTGTAAAAAGCTGTTTGTTTATGATTATTCCTATGTAGAAAAGGCAATCTGGGCTGTTACCAGAGAATGTATTCTTACTGATGCCTGTTGTGTACTTGAAGAGCTTCAGTATAGAGAAGAGGAGAAGGAAAAGTTTTTTGGTTATATGGATCTTTTCTTCACCAAGCTTACGGAAAAAGGAATTATCGTATTTGCCAATTCCAAGGAAACTATTAATTTTAAAGAGATTACAAAAGAGCAGATTACACTGCTTGAGCTGCCGGCTCCTGCTATTGATGGAAGAATTGCCTGCTGGAATTACTATTCCAAGGGCTATGAATTTGGTGAGGATGTTGATTTCTTTGAGATGGCAACCAAGTTTTTGTTTACCCCTGGCAAGATTAAAGATGCCATTACCTATGGCAAGTCCCTTGCGGTAATGGACCAGATGAAGGAAATCAATAGAGCTACTCTTTTTAAAAGCTGTAATGCCCAAATGTCATCTGAGCTTTCTGCCAAGGCTACCCGTGTGGAGGCTAAATTTGGATTTGACGATATTGTAATGAACAAAGACCAAAGAGAGCAGATTAGCCATGCTATAGAACAAATGAATAACAGAAAACAGGTCTATGAGGATTGGAATTACATGAAAAAATATCCTTATGGTAGAGGCCTGACAGTTTTACTATATGGAGCTCCTGGTACTGGTAAATCAATGATGGCTCAGGTTCTTGCACATGAGCTTAATCTGGAGCTATACAGGGTAGATATTTCTAAGGTTGTAGATAAGTATGTTGGTGAAACAGAAAAATCTCTGTCTATGATTTTTAGAGAAGCAAAAAAGTGTAATGTAGTTTTGTTCTTTGATGAGTGCGATACCATCTTTGCAAAAAGAGCAGATGATGGTGGCTCTAATCAGGCATCTGCCAATAATAAGACAGCCCTTCTGTTGCAGGAAATGGAAGCTTATGACGGTGTATGTGTACTGGCAACTAACTATAAGCATAATATAGACCCTGCATTCTTTAGAAGAATGAAATATATTGTTGAATTCCAGTTCCCTAACGAGGACACCAGAGAGATGCTTTGGAAAACTACTGTGCCTAAGACAACACCACTTGGGGATGATGTCGATTTTAGATTTATAGCCGAGAAGTTTGAGTTTGCCGGTGGTAATATCAAAAACTGTGTTTTAAATGCAGCATTCCTTGCTGCCGAGGATAAAACAGCAGATGGTAAGGTATGGATGCGCCATTACCTAAAGGCTATTCAGTACGAATTTGTAAAAGTAGGACGTGTATTTACCAGAGCCGATTTTGAACCATACGCTGATATGATTTTTGGAGAGGTGGAGGATGAATACTAAAGAACAGACATTGGCTGGCTTCTTTAGGGATAAAGAGGAAGAAGCTGAGTATGCCCTTTCATTTATAAATGCCCTAACAGTGGCCTCTGATAGTGAACCCAAAATTTGTAGAGAGCTTTTTTCTGATTTTATTACAAGATGTGAGCTTACCATAAAAAGTAAAAAGGATTATCCTCTTTCAAAAATACTGTGGGTAGGTATGCTAGAGCCCATTGAATGGCTGGCTTTTTTGCTGGCATGGTTTTCTGCGGTTAACGGGAGCATTGAATTAGCACTTTCAAAAAGTACCTTAAGCCCAGACAAATCCTCAGTGCCAACTGCCAGACTATGCCTGGATTTAGCTTCTATGTTTCTTGAAGATGATGAAATAGATTCAAAAATATTATTTGATAAGGATTCATTTTTGAATAGAGTACTGTTTGAACAAAATGTGGGGCAATCCAGTAGTGAATTAAACACTCCTTTAGTTTTAAGACATGAAGCATTGCTCTATATCCAGGGCAATGGGGAGACTTTAGGGGATATTTCTTTATGCGCAAATTATTTATGCTCTAATGATTCTAATTGTAATATCCATAAATCTGAAGAAAAAGAACTGTTAAATATCTTTTTAAGCAGTGGCTCTTCAGATGTTGATTCCGTTGTTTTTTTAGTTGGGGAAAAAGGAATAGGAAAGCGCTTTTTAGTTAAGCGCCTGCTTAATCATATTCAAAAAAAGGCACTTAGCGTAGATGTAAGCAGATTGCTATCCTTTTCAGAGAAAAATAGAAACGCTATTCTTTCTGATATAGCAGTAAAGCTGGTTTTAAATAATTGTATTTTATATTTATATAATCTGCCATCTGATAGAAGCCGGTTTTCAGAAGTAAGGTACATGTTTGCTCTTTTGCAAAGCTATTTTTCGGTAATAATTGTAGGAACAGAAAATAAACCTACAAAGGAAATAGAAGCCATGGTAACGGGGAAATGTTATCAGGTGCAGCTAACTGAACCAGGCTGTGAAGATATGAAATTAATCTGGCAGGAGGCTACTAATTATTATGGTAGCACCTTTGCTGCTGATATAGATGTGGATGAGCTGGTATCTAAATACTTTCTTAATGCAGGTAGGATATTTGACAGTGTTTTAGGGGCATTGCCATTTGCTAAAGATAAGCAGATTGACAAGAAGTCCATAGAAAAAAGCATTCGTTCAATATGTGCAGCCTCATTTGGAGATATTGCAAAGCGAATAACAAGTCCATTTACATGGGATGATTTAAAAATAGAAGGAGACAGTAAAAAGCTACTTGAACTGGCATGCAATAGGGTTAAATGCAAAAGCAGGGTAAATGATGAGTTTGGCTTTGGGCCTAAGCTTCCTTATGGCAAAGGCCTTGCAATTGTACTTTACGGCCCACCTGGAACTGGCAAGACAATGGCAGCATCAGTGCTTGCCAATGAACTGTCACTGGATTTGTACAGGATAGATTTATCCCAGATATCCAGCAAATATATTGGCGAAACAGAAAAGAACCTAGGGGCATTGTTTGAGGCTGCAAGAAATTCCAATGGGATACTGTTTTTTGATGAGGCAGACTCATTGTTTTCAAAACGTACCCAAGTGGCTTCATCCAATGATAAGCATGCCAATGCAGAAACAGCATATCTTTTGCAGAAAATAGAAGAGTATCCGGGAGTATCAATTCTTGCTACAAATAATCTGCAGAATTTTGATGTGGCGTTCAAACGAAGAATGACTTACATCATACCAATAGGTATGCCGGATGAAAAGACAAGAGAAGAATTGTGGAAAGGGGCATTCCCAGACAAGGCACCTCTTGCAGCAGATGTAAACTTTAGTATTTTAGCTGAATCAATAGAAATAAGTGGAAGCAGTATAAAAAATTCGGCTATAGAGGCAGCCTATAGGGCTGCTGCCGAAAATAGAAAAATAACCATGAATGATATTCTTGATGCTGTTGATTTGGAATGTATGAAAAATGGCATGATAGGTGTGAAAAATGAAGTAATGTCTAAATTAGTAACAGGATAAGCAAATATTTCTAAAAACAGCTGACTATGTTATCATAACATAGGTAAATATTACCAACACTCATCTTAAAATATTGGGAGGACATAGTTTTTTGAAGGACCTTAAACATCTATATTATTTTGAAAAGCTTTTAGATGACACATACAACGATTTAGCAAGAGCGGGGAAGGAAGCTGGAATGCATGCCATTGGTCATGTGTGCTTTCAGATTCCTGAACCTTTGCTAAATCTTGATGGTTGCTTTTCAACAAGACTTAGAGCTCCTCGTACAGGCTCCATAGAAATGGGAACCTACTACATGAGCTCTACTTTGTGTGAGGCATGTCGCGCATATTTGGAGCGTGCCATAGAAGGCGGCTACAATTATCTGGATTGTATTATTGCCCCTGATGCTTGCGCACAGATGAATCGTTGTGTGGAAAATATAGAACGTCTTGATACAAATCAAAATGACAATTTCTTTGTTACCTATTCTGATGTTCCAATGAAATCAGACGAAACAGCACTTAGGCATTATGTTAAGCAAATGCGCATTCATGTGTTAGAGCCACTTCGTGAAAAGCTGGGAGTGGATATATCAGATGAGGCAATGCGTAGGGCTGTGGAAGAGCAAAATGAAGTAAGCAGACTACTTACTGCCATCGGCGACTATCGTAAATGCGATAATCCACCAATCACAGGCTATGAGTTTGCAGTACTTTGTCTGGCTAGCTACTGCTGCCCTAAATCTATGATAATTGACAAGCTTCAGGACACCTTAGACGAGCTAAAGGTGAGAGTGCCAGATGAGAAAAACAATTATCGAATTAGAGTGGTTATGGTTGGCTCCGAAATAGACGACCCTGAATTTATTAAGCTTGCAGAGGAATGTGGGGCACTTGTTGTGGCAGATAGATACTGCTTTGGTTCGCTTCCTGGCAGACAGGTGATTGAGCTTAATGATGAAGAGGATGCACTTACTCAGATTTGCCGTACATATATAGAGTGGGGCAAGTGCCCTAGATTTTTCAATCAGGACAAGATAATGGAGCGCAGGGAATATGTGGATAAACTTGCCAAGGAATATAATGCAGATGGCCTAATCTATGAGCAGATTAAGTTTTGCGATTACTGGGGCTATGAGAGAGCCAGCGCATTTCATATAATGGCTGAGGAATACGGCTATCCAGTGCTATCAGTGGATAGGCCCTATGCTGTGCGTTCATCGGGACAGTTGCGCACTCGTATTCAGGCTTTTGTAGAAAGGGTAGAAATGAAGAAGATTTCTGCTAAGAAACAGGAAGGGAGAATCAGCTAATGGGAAAGGCTTTAGGAAGTGAGCCTCTTGGAAAGGTAATATATTCGGGAAAACGTCCCCGCCGTCGCAGGGAATGGCGTGGGTTTAGAGATACCTGGTACGACTACACCAGATGGCTTTACTATCTTTTTACACTTGGAAAATTTATGATGAAGCCTAATAACTTCAAGGGCTTTTTTAGATATCGTTGGATGAGCAATTATCTGGCTGTGCCTGATTTTATGGACAGACACACAGAAGGCCTAAGAGGCACTCAGCTTAGGCTTGCCCATGAGGCAATTGGTCTTATCATCATCGATATGACTATTTCTCTTACAGATATGTTTAGGGCTGATCCTGAGATTGGTAATGATGTAGAGCTTTCAAAGAAAATGGTAGTCTTCGATGAAAACATGATGAGCACCCTGATGGGCGGTTTCCCTAATCTTAAATGGGTTAGCTACGAGGTGCCTGCTATCTACACCAGCTCATTTATGTGCCAAAACGGCGTAATGCATTATGTTGATAAGACCCACGAATACGGTGTCCCAACTGATGTATGCCCTATGCCTGCAGCAGAATTTGGCGCAGCACTAGAGGATGATTTTCCTCTTATTGGAGCCTGTGCTATTCAGTGCAATACCACCTGTGATGGCAGTCTTATGGGTGGCGGCCTTATGGCAAGGAGTATGGGGATTCCTACCTTCCAGCTGGCAGCACCTATCCGCCATAGGCAGGAGAGTGTACAGGAATACGCTGGTGAAGAAGTCCTTAATGCAATCAGATTTATTGAAGAACACACTGGTGAAAAGTACGATTGGGATTATCTATTTACCAATATGGCCAGATTTAACGAGGAGACAAAGGAATTCTTAGAGTGGCTTGAGATTAACAAAAGCCCATATCCGCAGCTCCTTGGTGCAACACTTGGATTCTACCGCTATGGTGTTTATATGGCAGCAGGAGGCCGCAGCCAGATATTCTTAGATACAGACAAAAAGATAACAGCCCTTGCCACAAAGGCATATCAGAACAAGGAAATGGCCTGCAAGGAATATCGCCATCGCGCCATCCTATGGGGCGTGCAGGCTGCCTACTACACAGCATTCCCTAACTGGCTTATGAATTGCTGGGGAATCCTACCAATTAACGATATGCTTTGCTGTGTTTCAACAGAAATGGTCAGCACCACTGACAAGCACCAGGTCCTTTTAGACCTTGGGCATCTATATGAAAATATGATTATGCGTAATCGCTCTAATGGTGGCTACGAAACTGGTGTTGAAGATCTGTTCAGAATCTGCGAGCAGATGAATGTGGATATGGTTATTATGTATGTTCACATCGGCTGCAAAGCCATGTCAGGCTACCACGGCCTTTTTGAAGAAGAAGCCAGAAAGCGCGGCATCCACTGGATTTGGGTGAACCACAATCTAATGGTCCCTCTTGATGGCACCAGACGCGACATGCGCACCGAAGTTAATCGCTACATGCGCACCATCCTTAAGGAAGAACCTGTAGATGCCAGCTTAGAGGAGTTTGACGATTCGCTGTGTTGGTAAGGTTAGAGCTTTCAAGCTGTTCGTTGTTTTTTCACACATAAAAGGAGGTATATTTGTATAATTACCTTAGTAAAGTCATCAGATTGAAGGAGTTGGGCTATGGATGAATTTGAACAATTGCAGATTGAAAAAGAGCAGAGTAGTTTAAAAAAATCGAATATTCAAGAACAGACCCAGATTATGTCTGGATCCATGCGACAACCCCTGAATATGCAACAGGATATGCTTCTCGATGCCAATCATATTCAGGTGGAAAAGAATCTTCAGCAGTTGGAAGATGAGGTAAATTTGGAACTCTTGACGGATGCTCAGCGTGAAAAGAATATTGAGAAGGCTTATGAGGCTCATAAGAAGGGCACCAAGCTAAATACCTTGGATAAAAAGGGCAAGCGCGCCAAGAGTATGAAGAAGAAGGTGGAGTATCGGAAAAAGGCGAAGGCCTTCAAACTACCGAAACCAACAAACCTTGGTAAGCTCATCGATGAAGCTGGCTTTATTGATCCTGCTTCCGTGGTAAACGAGGCGCGTACACTCGAATCTATTATCAAATCTCTTAAAATTAAAGATGATGAGGCATTTTCGAGCAATCTAGAATCCAATTTTAAAATGTTTAATTGGTTAGATAGGGTTAAGGCTGTTTATTGCAAGGCAGTGAGTGTAAAAATAATTCGGGATCTTAACGTCAAGGACAGTAAGCGTATTCGTACAGTAATCGCTATGGGTGAGCAGGTGAGGAAGTATATGATTGCTCAGCAGCAATTGATGCAGAATCCCTACTATACCATGCTTGCCAAGAAGGATGTGGCTGGTTTATCCAATGAAGAATTGGTAAAGAAGGCAAATGCAGTTAAAGCAGTAAACCCCACCCTGGCGGAGTATTACCTCAAGGTATTGGAAGTTCGAAACAGTGGATTTGAACGAGCAAAAGGCATGAGTGTGGCATATAAAAATGCATCCAAACTGGTAGATAAAAATAAGGATAACATCGATGTACTGCTGGAGAGTGGAAAGACAAAGCTACAGCAGTATCGAAAGGAAAGAATAAAGAAGAAAAATGAAAAAAAATTTGCCGAACGAGTAAAAAAGGCAGAGGAGGCAAAACGTAAGCGCGAAGAAAAAGAGAAGGATCCTGAATTTCAAGAAATAAAGAAACAATTCGCTGACGAATATCGCCCTAAATATAAGATGGTGGAAGAGTCTAATCGTAAATTGGAAAATCTTGATCCTGAGATTTCAGAGTATAAGATTCTGAACAGTTATGATTTATGGGAACAAATCCAAAAGAATCCGGCTAATGATATGAATACCGATGAGTACGAACAGATATATGGAAATAACTTTCAGTATTTGGGTACTCGAAGCGATTCGGCCTATGTCAAAACTGGTAATGCCTTTATCCTCAATATGTATATTCGTAATCGTGAAGAAGGATTACTTGAAAAGCGTAAATGGTATGCAAGGTTCATCCCGGATGAAATGGAGATTGAGAAAAGACTGGAAGAATGGGAAGATGAAATTCAGGATACCATAGCCTTGCTTAAGCAAAACACTAAGCGTGACAGTATTCCACAGAAGTGTAGATTGTTTCGTATGTGTGGTGACTATGTGCTGAAGAATCTCGGCTTGGATACGGAGAAGTACTTAAAGAATAATAAACAGGAGCTTGTGAATCAGTTGAATAAACTGCAAGGTATGACATTTAAGGAAAAGAACTTCTCCAGTACCGCATACCGAGGTGATGGAGATTATGATGGTGTATTGAAGCAGCCTGTTATGCTGACGATTCTGTGTGAAAAAGGTCAGAAGTGCTTTATTACCGCTAATCAGCGTGAAGCAGAAATTATTTTTGACAAACCGGAATTTGAGATTGTAAAAGCAGAATTGGCAGATGAGAATCATCCAAAAAAGATTCCGCTTTCTAGTGGCTCCCTGGTACATAACAACTATGGAATTGATTTTTCTAGCGAAACAAACTCTGAATATACAGGTGGTATACATTTAGTGGTTCGCTTGAAGCGAAGCGACGGTGATGATCCAAATGCATAAAAGAAAAATGACATCAATTGGGAGGGAAACAAATGGACGATAAATCAATGGATAAAAAAGTAATGGATATGGAAGAAATGGACGATGAGGCTTTGGCTGCAGAACGCTTTATTATGAAGGGTGAAGACATACAGGTGTTGAGCATACCGCAGTGTGTAGGCTGTGTTCATAATTTAGGATTGGAATGCGCTGTCTACGGTAAGAAGAAGGAGGAATACCTTCACAACGAGGAGAAATGTCCAGAACTGAAAAAGGAGAGCTAGTATGAGACTTACGCGAATAACTGCGAAGAATCAAAGGGCATTTATGCATCTTTTACCAGATGAATCCATTGTGACCCAGCAGGGGTGTTACTCCATTGGTGTAGTTAAGGACAATAAGCCCTGCGGCGTGGTGACCTTTGGACTGGGAGATGTGGTAGCGGATATAGAATGGCTATATGTATCTGAAGATGCAAGACGACAGGGTGTCGGTCGCCTGTTACTTGACGGAGTTCGTGGTGCCATAGATAAAACCAACCTGATGGGGTTGTCTGCGTCTTATGAGGATGGGCAACCCGAACTGGATGCCTTCTTTGAAGCGTTGGGTTATGGAGTGTTTGGCGGCGAATCTTATTATTCTTTGGCATTAAAGGATATAATGGCTTCTCCGGCTGCAAAGAAGGCAATGGATGTAAAGGTTACTGTGGATATTATGCCTGTTTCTAGCATGACAAGATTACAAAGGAATCAATTTTACACATTTTTGAATAAGCATGTGGGAGATGAAATTCGGTCTCTTAATTACTCAGACGAATATAGCCTATGTGCATGGAAGAAGAATGAATTGTTAGGATGCCTTATCGCTTTCAAGGTGGATGAATCAATAGTACAGTTAGACTTATTAATTACTGCAGAAGATTCGGGATTATCCTCAATCTATCTGTTAAAGGAATTTATTGGAATTATTTCTAAGACCATGAAGCCGGATACGGTGATTCGATTTGTGGCCGTCAATGATGGGATTATTCCATTTGTAAACAAGGTTACAGGAATTGATGAAAAGACCTTGTATCGTGGTCGACTTAAGGAAGCGTTATTAGCGCTTTAAAAGACATTAAACAAAGGCTTTGTTGGAATCCCTGTGACAGAATAGAATAAAAAACTGTAAAAATATCACCTCCTAGTAAAATTAACCACTTTTTTTGTAGTGGATTAAGGGTTAAGATAAACTAGTGATTAATGAAAATTAGGAGGTATGCTATGCAAAAATGGTCTAGATTATTATATCAGCCAGCTCTGCCATTATATGGAGACAGGAGAGTGACAGGCTGTGATGAACATATTAGGATTTCAAGGAAAGCCGCGGCTGAGGGAATGGTTCTTCTTGAAAATGATGGAACACTTCCACTAGCTAAGGACAAGCCTTTGGCATTGTTTGGAAAAGGCAGTGTAGATTATGTAAAGGGCGGTGGCGGCTCTGGTGATGTATATTGTAAATACGTTCATGGGCTATACGATGGGCTAAAGGCTAATGGTGTAGCTGTGTATGAGCCTCTCATCAGCTTTTACAAAGATGATTTGAAGAAGCAGTACGATATGGGCCGAGTGCCAGGTATGACAGCTGAGCCAGCTCTTACTGACGAGCTTCTTAAAGGGGCTATGGCATATACGGATACTGCAATCATTGTTATCAGCAGATTCTCAGGTGAAGGCTGGGATAGAAGCAATGTTGAGTGTAACAATGAATACAATCCATGGGAGTCAGAAACCTCTATGCCAAAGATAGCAGGAGAGATATTCCCTGATGGAGATTTCTATCTTACAAAAGAAGAAAAAGCACTTGTAGCTACAGTAAAGAAAAGCTTTAAAAAAGTAATTGCAGTTGTTAATATCGGCGGCATTATGGATTTAAGATGGCTTAAGGAAGATGGAATAAATGCAGCCTTTTACATGGGTCAGGGTGGTATGGAAGGCGGCGATGCAGCAGCTGATATCCTTCTTGGCAAGGTTAATCCATCAGGACGAT
The DNA here is from genome assembly GCA_015057315.1 of Pseudobutyrivibrio ruminis. Lineage (GTDB taxonomy): Bacteria > Bacillota > Clostridia > Lachnospirales > Lachnospiraceae > Pseudobutyrivibrio > Pseudobutyrivibrio ruminis_D. Next base: position 70,601 of record SVER01000001.1, read on the forward strand.
TAGTTGATACATTTGCAGGTGAGCTTACAGATTATCCATCAACAGAAGGCTTCCACGAATCCTTTGATTATGTAAATTATAATGAAGATATTTATGTGGGCTACAGATATTTCCTTACTATTCCAGAGGCTGATAAGAAAATCGTGTATCCATTTGGATATGGTCTTAGCTACACCAGCTTCGAAAGTAATATTGTATCTATGTCACTTTGCGATGACACCTTCTATTTCACTGTAAAGGTTACAAACACAGGGGCTAAGCCTGGTAAACAGGTGGTACAGCTATATTACAGCGCCCCACAGGGCAAGCTAGGCAAGCCTGCTAGAGAGCTTGGGGATTTTGCAAAGACAAGATGCTTGCAGCCAGGAGATAGCCAGATTCTTACACTTTCTGTTAGCAAATATCAGATGTCATCTTATGATGATTTAGGCAAGGTTAAGGATGCATGCTATGTGCTAGAAAAGGGAGAGTACAGATTCTGCCTTGGAAATGATTCCTTAGATGTTGCAAAGGCTGACCTTGTATGGAACAGTGAAGAGGATGAGGTAATAAAGGAGCTGACTCATAAGCTGGTACCAGTGGAGCTTCCTAAGAGAATGCTATCAGATGGTACTTATGAGGAATTGCCACAGGGCAAGCACAAAGATATAAATGAAAGCGTAATCACTAAGATGGAGCCAGGCACAGAGGAGGCTCTTACACCTGTAGTTCGCGGCAGGGAAAGCTACTGCTTAATCTCGCCATACAAAGAAGGAGCACACCCATTTAATGATGTAGCAGAAGGCAAGATTACATTAGATGAATTTGTAGACCAGCTTTCAACAGAGGATTTGATGCATCTTGTAGGAGGTCAGCCTAACACAGGTGTTGCCAATACATTTGGCTTTGGTAACCTGCCAGAATATGGCGTGCCTAGCGCTATGACAGCTGATGGCCCTGCGGGAGTTAGAATTGCGCCAGAGACAGGCATTCTTACTACAGCCTTCCCTTGCTCTACACTTTTAGCATGTACGTGGAATGCCCATCTGCTTGCACAGGTAGGTAAGGCTGGTGGCGAAGAACTCAAGGAAAACAACTTAGCAATATGGCTTACACCAGCTATCAACATACATCGCAGCCCACTTTGTGGTAGAAACTTTGAGTATTATTCTGAAGATCCAATTGTAGCAGGAAAGCTTGCCTCAGCATTGGTAAATGGAATCCAGAGCAATCATGTAGGGGCTTCTGTAAAGCATTTTGCCTGCAACAACAAGGAGACAAACAGAAAGCACAGCGACTCACGTGTATCAGAGCGTGCACTTCGCGAAATATATCTTAAGGCATTTGAAATAGTAGTTAAGGAAGCCAATCCTTACACTATCATGAGTGCCTACAATGCCATAAACGGTGAGCGTGCATCTGAAAGCCATGACCTTCTTACAGGAATCCTGCGAGGCGAATGGGGATTTGAAGGTATGGTTACATCAGACTGGTGGACCCGTGGCGAGCACTACAAAGAATCAAATGCCGGCAACGACCTTAAAATGGGTAATGGCTACCCAGACAGACTCACAGCTGCCGACGAGAAGGGCGCTCTGGACCACGCACAGCTAAAGCTTAATGCAAAGCGAATACTAAACACTATCCTAAAGTTCGACTAAGTCAAGGATTAGTTCTGTGATATAAAGAAAAAAGGACACCTATATAAAAAAGGTGTCCTTTTTTTAGTGCCTTCATTTTCCTAAGATAAGGAAAGATTAAAGGGGAGGAAGGACGAACATGAGCAAAATACGATTTATTGATGAAAATGGAAGCTTTGAGATTAAAAGCCCCCAGCATACTAGCGGGTTGTATTTGCCACTAGCAAGTACTAAGGGACTTAAGAGTGCTGTGGCACCAGATTTTGGTGGGGATGCTAAAACAGATCAGAATCATTTTTTGATTGCCCCTAAAAGTGTAATGGATTTGCAGGCAGAGAGGGATACCAGAAACTTCTTTTTGATAATGAATGATGAGCTGTGGTCAGCCACAGGTGTATCTGCTATGCAGGAGGCAAACAGATTTACAAAGGATGAGGATGATGTGATATTAACTGCTGGCAGGATGTGGCAGACAGTAGAAAGATGCAACAAAGCAACGGGGATTAAGGCCACTACTTCGATCTTTGCACTGTTAGAACAAAACGCTGAGATAATGGTTGTTACTATCCAAAATGATGGGAAGGAGCCGCTAAGCTTTGAGGCTGTGGCAGCCATTCCTGTATTTGGCAGAAGTGCAGATAATCTTAGGGATCATAGGCATGTTACCTCTCTTTTAAATAGAGCTGTTATTACAGAAGATGGTGTGGTAATGCAGCCTACATTATCCTTTGATGAAAGAGGTCATAAAAGAAACGATAGCACCTATTATGTCTTTGGCAGGGATGAAAAGGGTGAGGCTCCAAAACATTTCATGGCAGATGCAGATGAATATTTGGGTGAAGGTGGAACCTACCTTAGACCTAGAAGCCTTATCGATGGCAAGGGCAAGAAGGATAACTGGATGAAGCCTGGTGACAAGGTGGATGGAAAAGAGTGTGTGGCAGCACTTAGGTTTGAAAAAATCACCTTGGCACCAAAGAAATCCTACACATACCAGGTGGCCATTGGCATTGCAGGGGCTGACAACCTGCATGAAATAGATGATGTACGCCATTTTATTAAATCCGTAAATACGATAACAGAAAAGTTTTCTGAGACTAAAGAATACTGGAAAAACATAACACCTATCCATTTTAAGACTGGCAATAAGGATTTTGATGGCTTTATGGAATGGGTGGCTTTTCAGCCAACCTTAAGAAGAATCTTTGGCTGTTCATTTCTTCCACATCATGATTATGGAAGAGGTGGCAGAGGCTGGAGAGATTTGTGGCAGGATTGCCTGGCATTACTTCTTACAGACCCTACTGATGTGAGAGAAATGCTTCTTAATAACTTTAAGGGTGTGAGAATTGATGGAACTAACGCAACCATAATTGGAGATAAGCCTGGAGAATTTAAGGGAGATAGAAATGGAATTCCTAGAGTGTGGATGGACCATGGATTTTGGCCTTTCTTAACAGTGAAGCTATATATGGACCAGACCGGTGATCTGGATTTGTTTAAGGAAGAGGTTACATACTTTAAGGACAATCTAATACATAGAGGAGATAGGCTTGATATCTCATTAAGTGAAGATAGTGACCTTGCTGTAAAAACTACTGCCGGGGATACCTACAAAGGTTCAGTGCTTGAACATATCTTAATTGAAAACCTGACAGCATTCTATGATGTGGGAAATCACGGCATGATTAGACTTAGAAATGCTGATTGGAATGATGCATTGGATATGGCAGCAGAAGGTGGTGAAAGCGTGGCGTTTACCTGTGGCTATGCTGGGAACCTAAAGGATATTGCTACGTATTTACGAATTTACATGGCAAAATCCAAGGAAACAAAGCTGCTGCTTTCAAAGGAGATAAATATTCTTCTTGAAGAGGATTCAGTGGGCACATTTAATAATCCTAAAGAAAAGCAACTGGTTCTAGAAAAATATATGAATACTGTGGAAGCTGATTTTTCAGGGGAAAGGGAATATGTAGATATTGAAAAAATAGCCCTTTTATTAGAGCACAAATCAGAGTCACTAATGAAGCAGATAAGAGCCAAAGAGTGGGTATGTGATGATGAAGGAAATGGCTGGTACAACGGCTACTACGATAATAACAGGGAAAAGGTAGAAGGCGTAATTAAAGGCAGAGTACGAATGATGCTTACAGGTCAGGTTTTTGCAATCATGAGTGCTACAGCAAAGAAGGATGCAGTGATAGCTATTATTAATTCTGCTAAGAAATACCTGTATAAAAAGGAGATTGGTGGATATGTCCTTAATACAGACTTTGAAGAGTTGAAAACTGACCTTGGAAGAATGTTTGGATTTGCATACGGGGATAAAGAAAATGGTGCAGTTTTCTCCCACATGGCAGTAATGTATTCAAATGCTCTGTATAAAAGAGGCTTTGCCAAGGAAGGCTATGAGGCACTTAACAGCCTGTTTGAAACGGCATCAGATTTTGATGTAAGTCATATATATCCTGGCATACCAGAATATTTTAACGGTAAGGGTAGAGGACTTTATCACTATCTTACAGGTGCAGCCAGCTGGTATCTAATGACAATGATTATCGAAGCCTTTGGTGTAAGAGGCAGTGCAGGAGATTTGCACTTAGAGCCAAAGCTAACCAAAGAGCAGTTTGATAAAAATGGAAATGCCACCATAACCTTACCATTTAGAGGTCATACATTTACGGTGATTTATAAGAATCCAAAAGGTAAGGATTATAAGGAATATGAGATTGGTCAGGTGGTGATTGATAACACCTGCATAATAAAGGGGCAAAAGAATCTTGTGAGCATTTCGGAGAATCAGATTGATTCATGGAATGAAACAACACATGTGATTGAGGTAGAGCTTAAATAACAGGAGAATGATAATGGAAATAGTTACAAAGGTAAAAGATGAAATAGAAAATTATGGTGTAAAAAGTGAGTTTGCTAGCTTTCTTCCCGGTATAGCAGGGTTAAATGGCATTCCAATGTGGTGCTATATAGTAAACAGAGGTCAGGCAGTGGTGAGCTTTGGTGTGCAGGACAAGGACCACGGAATTATGGAATTCTACCCTGCCCACACTGCTTATCAGATGGTGGAGCGCATGGGCTTTCGCACCTTTATCAAGGCTGCTGGGAAGTACTACGAGCCATTTAAGAATCCTGCATCTAAAACAAAAATGTCTGTCTATATGAATAGCTTAGCCATTGAGGATGAAGAAGATGGCATAAAGGTAAAGGTTAGCTATACAACACTTCCAGGAGAAAAGCTTGCGGCCTTAATGAGAGTGGTGGAGATTACAAACACTTCTAATGTAAAGAAAAACCTTGAGATATTAGATGGAATGCCTTCCCTTATTCCATACGGAGTAGGCCAGGAAAGCCTTAAGATGATGGCCCAGACCACAAAGGCATGGATGCAGGTGGAGGATGTGAATACTAATATCCCATATTACAGAGTAAGAGTTAGCATGGAAGATTCTGCTGTTGTAAAAAAGGTAGATGGCGGAAACTTCGCCCTTGGTAGATTGTGTGATGGAACATCCCTTAAGGTGATAGTTGACCCACGTGTAGTGTTTGATTATGACTTAGGCTTTGATACTGCAGTAGGCTTTAAGGAGAAAGCACTTAAGGAGCTTGTGCAGGAGCACCAGAACACATCCAACGAATTGCCATGCGCATTTTTTGCTACAGAAAAAGCTCTGGATGGTAACGAGACAATCACTTTGTACGAAATGATTGGGCAGGTTAGAAACAAGCAGGTTTTAAACAGCTTTTTGGAAAATGAGATAGATGGCGATTTCTTTGAAAGAAAGTTTGATGAATCTACAAAGCTTACAGAAGCCCTTACAGATAGTGTAGCAACAAAGACAGCCAACAAGACATTTGATAGCTACACAAGATACAATTACATGGACAATGTGCTAAGAGGAGGTAAGCCAATACAGCTTGGTAATAAGCATACCTACTACGTGTATTCTAGAAAGCATGGTGATTTAGAGCGTGACTACAATTATTTTTCTATGTCACCAGAATTTTACTCTCAGGGAAATGGAAATTTTAGAGATGTAAATCAAAACAGAAGATGCGATACATTTTTTAGCCCCATTGTTAAGTCTAAGAATATAGAAATGTTCTATTCTCTGATTCAGTTGGATGGCTACAATCCTTTGAAAATAGAACAGATGAGATATGAATCCGATAAGGCAAAGGAGCTTGGAATAGATAAGCCATTTACTCCAGGAGAGCTTGCAGCAGCTATTATGGATAAGTCTGATGGTACATTTGATACTAAGGAAGCAAAGCTGTTTGATGAAATAATGGCTGATGCTAAAGAAACCGTAAACGGGGATTTTGGTGAAGGCTATTGGAGCGACCACTGGACCTACAATCTGGATTTGATAGAGGAATATTTGGAAATCTATCCTGATGATGCCAAGGACTTGCTATACCACACTAATGTAAAGGCATTTGATTGTAAGGAAAAGGTTCGCCCAAGATTTAAACGTTACGAAGAAACAGATAATGGAATCAGACAGTACTATTACTTGGATTCCAGGGATAACACAACTAAGGCACCAAGCTTTGCCATAGATAAAGAGGGCAACGAGGTTACAATGCCTCTTATTTCTAAGCTGATACTTATGTCTGCAATAAAGCTTGCAACACTTGATGCCTACGGACTTGGTGTTGAGATGGAAGGTGGCAAGCCAGGCTGGTATGATGCCTTAAATGGTCTGCCAGGGCTTCTTGGTTCATCCATGAACGAATCCTACGAGCTAGCAAGAATGATTGATTTTGTAAAGGATGTCCTCTACAAATATCAAGATAATATTGTACTGCCTAAGGAGGTGGCTGATTTTATTATCTCTATTCATAAGGCAGAGCAGGAACTAAGTGATAGCTTAGATAAATGGAATCGTAAAAACGATATTAAGGAAGAATACAGAAGCAAGGTATACGAAGGCTTTACAGGGGAGACAATAGAAATATCTCCTTCATTGATTAAAGAGATTTTTGATACCTTTAGTGCTTCTATGAAGGCTTCTATCGCTAGAGCAGTGGAGATTTCAGATGGCATCGCACCAGCTTATTTTACCTATGATATTGATGAATACGAAAAGACAGCTGAGGGCATTGTTCCAAAGCATTTTACCATGGTAAAGGTTCCATATTTCTTAGAAGGCCCGGTTCGTTTCCTAAAACTAGGAGATGATATAAGTGCAAAAAGGGCGATGTACTTAAAGGTTAAACACAGCGACCTTTTTGATAAGAAGCTATCAATGTACAAGGTAAATGCATCCCTTAAGGATGCAAGCTTTGAGCTTGGAAGATGTAGAGCCTTTACACCAGGCTGGCTTGAAAACGAATCTATCTGGCTTCACATGGAATATAAATATTTATTGGAGCTTCTTAGAAGTGGACTTTACAAGGAGTTCTTTGAGGACTTTAAGAATGCAGCAGTTCCTTTCCTTGATAAAGATACATATGGAAGGAGCACCCTAGAGAATTCATCATTTATCGCAAGCTCTAAAAATCCTAACGAAAGAATTCATGGTAAGGGCTTTGTGGCAAGGCTTTCAGGCTCAACCATAGAATTTATCAGTATGTGGAAGCTGATGTTCTTTGGCAGGAATATTTTTACAGTAAACGAAGCAGGTGATTTGCAGTTTGAACTTACTCCTGCCATACCAGAATATTTAATTGCTGAGAAAGATGGAAAATATTATGTTTCATCAACACTCCTTGGAAACACTACGCTTAGGCTGGAGTTTGATAAGAAGCAGGATTACATTCCAGGGCAGTATGCCATTACAGAGATTACAGTAAATTATAATGATGGAACATCTATTACTGAAAACAGCAATGTGCTTACAAAAGCTGCAGCAGAAAAAATAAGAGAAAGGTGTGCAAATTCCATCACTATAAAAATGACACCTAAATAAAAAAAGTATCATTTTTTCAGTAAGGTCAGCCTCCTATAATTTAACCATAACAACAAACAACAAAAGGTTGGGAGGATGAAAGAATGAAGCTAAAAAAATTCTTAGCAGTTCTTCTCGTAGGCGCAATGACACTTTCACTTGCAGCCTGCGGAAGTGATGGCAGCGATGCCACATTGGAAGGAGAAAATGTAGATTCTGCAACAGTTGGTAGCGAGGATGGAGAAAAGCTCGTTATCTGGACACTTGCAAAGGATCTTCAGACCTTCGCAGAAAAGTATGCTGAGCTTAACCCAGATGTACAGATTGAGACAGTGGTTATTGAACCAGCAGACTATGTAACAAAGGTACAGACAGCTCTTAACGGTGGTCAGACAACACCAGATATCATCGTTGGTGAGCCACAGATGCTTGAGGATTTCTATGATGCAAATTATTTTGAGGATTTGAACCAGGCACCATACAATGCTCAGGATTATGCAGATCAGATTGTTGATTATGTATGGAAGGTTGGTCAGGATTCAGAAGGAATTCAGCGTGCTATTTCTTACCAGATTACTCCAGCAGGTATCTACTATCGTAGAGATATTGCTGAAAAGGTATTTGGAACAGATGACCCAGAAGAAATCGGTAAGCTTTTTGCTGACTATGACACAGTTCTTTCTACAGCAAAGACACTTAAGGACAATGGTTACCGCATCTTTGCATCAGATGCAGAAATTAACTACTTCTCAGGTGATAGCGCATGGGTTGTAGATGGCAAGCTAAATGTTAACCAGGCTCGTCTTGATTACATGGATCTTGTAGTTGATTTATATCAGAACGATTACACAGCTTATGCTAACCAGTGGTCTACACCATGGTATCAGGCTATGGCCGGCGAGGTACCTATCCTTACAGCTGATATCCAGAACTATGCTGATGATTCTGTAAACGTATGGGATGCAGAGCAGTTTGAGGAGGCTACAAAGGACCTTGATAAAACAGAGGTTTTCGCATTTGGTCTTCCTAGCTGGGGCGTTCTTACACTTAGAGACAATGTAGGTGAGACATCAGGTAAGTGGGGCGTTTGCTCTGGACCTGCATATGGCTTCGGTGGTGGTACATTCATCGGTATCTCTGCTAACTCTGAGCACAAGGATCTTGCTTGGGATTTCCTTAAGTGGGTAACACTTGATGAGGAAACAGCTGAGTGGTGGATTGAAAAGTCAGAGGGTGACACAGTTTCACTTGTCTCTGTACTTGAGAAGCACAAGGATGATGAGAACCCTGTATATGGCAACCAGCACATGTATTCATTCTGGCAGTCACAGGCTGAGCACATTGATTACTCTAAGGTAACACGTTACGACAAGGTAATTAACGATGCTTGGGGTGCAGCAATCACAGCAATCAAGACTGGTGAGAAGAACAAGGAAGATGCAATCTCTGAGTTCTACGATGTAGTTGAATCTACATATCCAGATATCAAAGTTGAAAGATAATTTAGATGACAAAAAGGGGCTGACAGTGGTCAGCCCCGAAATTTAAAGGGAGGAAAGGATGAAAGCAATTTCCATGAAAAATGTGATGAAGAATAGGAATAATGCAGCATATCTGTTTGTGCTCCCATTCGTCATCGTTTTTTTGATTTTTAGTGTATATCCAGTATTTAGAACCTTATATCTTAGCTTTACAGATTATAAGGGATATGGTGATCCTGTTTTAGTAGGATTAGAAAATTATAAGCGTGTTGTAGGAGACAAATTCTTTTGGCGCTCACTTTATAACACAGTAAAAATGTGGGGACTTAATATTGTGTTACAGCTTGGCCTTGCATTCTTACTAACTATCGTATTTTCGGATATTAAATACAAGCTTGCAGGACTTCCAGTATTCAGAGCTTTGTATTATTTGCCAAATCTTATTGCAGCTACATCAGTAGCATTTTTATTCAAGACATTATTGGATTGGAAATATGGAACATTTAATCAGATTCTTCTTGCCACAGGCATTATTGACCAGCAGGTAAACTGGTTAGGCCAACGTTCTACAGCATGGGCAGTAGTATCTGTTATACAGGCATGGATGTGGTTTGGAAATTCCTTCATCATGCTTATGGCAGGTGTTCAGGGTATTCCACAGGATTATTTTGAGGCGGCAGCAATAGATGGTGCAGGAAGATGGAAGACCTTCGGCAAAATCACATTACCTTTGCTTAGACCAATTCTTTTATATGTAGCAGTTACATCACTTATTGGTGGTTTGCAGCTGTTCGATTTGCCATTCCTTATCAATGGTGTTGCAGGTGCATCTACAGCCGGTGAACCAGGTGGAACACTTCAGACTGTGGTTATGTACATGTACAAATTTGGATTTGAAACACATCAGGTTGGCTTTGCATCAGCAATAGCTTATACACTGTTTATCATAATACTAATCGTATCAGTACTGGAATTTAAGTTTATCGGTGGAAAGGAGGATTAGTAAGGTGGCCACAAAAATCAAAAGATTCATTTTATATATTGCACTTATAGTACTTTCCCTTGCTTGCCTTCTTCCATTTTGGTTGATGATTGTTAACTCTACTCGCTCGGGTGTTGAGATAACTCATTCATTTTCATTTTTGCCGGGACACAGCTTACGTGATAACTGGATTGTGTTGTTTGATTACGTTAACCTTTTCAGAGGCTTCTTCAACAGTATCAAGGTGGCTGTGCCGGCAACTCTCCTTACAGCATACTTTTCAGCTATTACAGCTTACGCCATGGCTATGTATGAATGGAAGGGTAACAGCCTACTCTTTAAGGTAATCGTGGTATTTATGATGATACCTGCTCAGCTTTCACTTATTGGTTTTTACAATCTTTGCCAGAAGCTTAGACTTATTGATTCATACGTACCATTAATTGTTCCAGCTATAGCAGCGCCAGGAATCGTGTTCTTCCTAAGGCAGTATGTTAAATCAACATTATCAAAGGCGCTGCTTGAAGCTGCTAGAATCGATGGAGCATCAGAAATACATACATTCCACAAAATCGTACTTCCTATTATGGCACCTGGTATTGCTACCATGTCCATAGGTGCATTTATTGGAAACTGGAATTCATACCTTATGCCATTAATACTTTTGAATACGCCTAATAAAATGACATTACCTGTAATGATTTCTACACTGAATGCTGCAACAGACCTGCAGAAGAATCAGGGTGCTATTTATCTTGGCGTAGCCATTTCAGTAGTACCTATCATGATAGTATTTGCTTTCTGCTCTAGATACATCATTAGCAGTATTTCAGCAGGTAGCGTAAAAGAATGACTCTAATGGACTGGCGCTTAATGCGGCAGTCCTTTATGGCGTTTATTTATTGAAAGTGTCATTACAAGAAAGTATAATAATCATATGAAAAATTGCGCACAATCAATCAACAAATTAATAGCCCTGTCACTTGCAGCTTTAACTCTTACTGGCTGTGGCAAAGGTGCAGTGGACACTTCATCTAAATCCAGTGGTGATGATACTGTTACTTTGGATTGGTATATTAATTATTCCTGGTTTAATACAGGCTGGGGCAGCAATGTAGTATCCCGCACTATCACAGAAAACACAGGTGTAGACATTAATTTCATCACCCCTCAGGGTAACGAGGAGGAGAAGCTGAATGCCATTATTGAATCCGGCTCTCTGCCTGATTTAATCACACTTGGATGGTGGGAGCCTCAGGTCAACGAGTTGATTCAAAAGGATATGGTATATGCCATCAATGAGCTTGCTGATGAGTACGACCCATATTTTTATCAGGTATGCGACAAGCAGGCTGTCAGCTGGTATACCCAGTCAGATGGAAATATATATGGATATCCAAGCTCATCTGTCACACCTCAGGATGTGGAAAGCAACGACAAAATCGGCTCCAACCAAACTTTCCTTGTAAGAAAGGATATATACGAAGCCATTGGAAGCCCTGATATGACCACAATAGAAGGCTTTGAAGGTGCTGTCAAAAAGGCAAAGGAGATGTTTCCTCTGATAGATGGCAAACCACTTATTCCAATTGGTGCCCATCTTTTTGATGATTCGGGAAATGTTTCCTTTGACCAGTATATCCAAAACTTCCTTGCCATTCCTTACGAAAAGGATGGTAGGCTCTATGATAGAAACACGGACCCTGAGTATATTAAGTGGCTAAAGATGTTTAGAAGGCTTAATGAGGAGGGCTATCTTTCTACTGATGTGTTTATCGACCAAAGGACACAGATGGAGGAAAAGATTGCTGAGGGCAGATATTTTTGCATGCTGTATCAGTACACAGACATGGCAGCGCAGCAGAAGACCCTTTATTCTAAGAATCCAGACAGCATATATATTGCAGTAGATGGGCCTAAGAATATGAATGGTGATGACCATGTGCTTCCAACTAATACAGTCAGTGGCTGGACAGTTACCATGATTTCAAAGGATTGCAAGCATCCTGATAGAGCCATTCAGTTTATGGATTATCTTATTTCAGAAGAAGGGCAAAAGCTTGTATATCTGGGGGTTGAGGGCATCACCTACGATATGGTAGATGGCAAGCCTGTGATAAAGCCAGATGTGCTAAAGCTTCTTAACACAGATAGAGGCACCTATGATCAAATATATGGTGCAGATGATGCCTACTGGATGCTGCAGGACAATGTTATGCAGCTAAAATGGCGGACAGATAACACCTCACCAACTACCCAGCTGGAGGAATGGACCTACAAATATGCCAAGTATACTGGTCAATATGATGTTATTCTTCCGGCAGACACAGAGGATGCATACATAGATAGCCAGGTTAAGGCTCTTTGGTCGGACACCTTGCAGCAGCTGCTTTTAGCAGAAAGCGATGAGGAGTTTGACCAAATCCTAGATGAATATAAGGATGAGCGAGTAGCCTTAGGCTACGATGGGCTTCAGGAGAAACGATATCAGTATGTTGTTAAAGCAAAGGAAAAATTGGGAATCAATTAAAGGAATAAAACTTAATAGAAAATTGACTGCCATTATTCTTGTGCTTGTTATGATACCTATCGCAATTCTTAGTGGCGTAATGTTTTACAATATGGAACAATCCACCATTAAGGAAAATGTATCCTATCTGGATTCCACCATGGGAAGACGTCAGGATAGTATCAAAAATAACATTGATTCTATCAATATGACTACCCAGTTTTTCTTGTCAGATGAGACCATGAATAGGATATTGATTAGCGCTAAGAATCAAGGTACCTATTCCACTAAGGAGTGGTTATCCTTTTATAGGAATGATGTGGCATCACTTGAGCGACTTATCAATACCAACCCTGTGCTTGCTGGTGCAAGATATTATGCAGTCAGCGATAATGTGCAGGAGATGATGCCTGTTATGTATAACGCTTCAAGAATGCAAAGACAGCCTTGGACATATATGGCAGAGGCTGGTGGCTGGGTATACGATTACAAGGATAATCTGTTTTCAAACAGCGATACAGCACCGCTGTTGGCACTTATTACACCAATTAATGACAGAAAATATGGCAAGCTTGGTGTTATTGAAACCAGCATGAAAATGAGCACTATGTTTCCATCTATGTATGAGAATGTGCCAGGGGAAATTAGCTGCTTTGTTACATCAGATGGGAATGTTATCTTTGGCAAAAGAACAGATGAAAAGGTAAAGGCTATAGCAATTAATCTTGCAGCTGAGATGACAGACAAGGCTAAGGGGCTAGAGAAAAATGAAATAAAGACCTATTATAGCCGGTCTGATAAAAGCGTAATCTCTGGCATGTACATCAAGGAGCTTTCAGGCACATTGGTTTCCGTGGAGGATATTAGTGACAGCCTAAACGAGGTGTACAAGCAGCGGAATATATTTGTGCTTTGGATGATTGTTATACTTATTCTCTTGTCATTTGTGGTAGACCTTTTGGTGCGCCAGGTACTAAAAAGCTTCTATGCAACCCTTTATACCATCAGACAGGTTAGAAAGGGAGATTTATCTGTTAGGGCTAAGGAGTCAGGCAGGGATGATGAAATGGGTGAGCTTGCTCATCAGGTTAATAGAATGCTTGATAACATTCAGACTCTGATGCAGCAGAATATTGATAGAGAAATACTTGCCAAGGACAGCCAGATTAAGGCATTGCAAAATCAGATTAACGCTCATTTTATCTACAATGTGCTAGAGTCCATTAAGATGATGGCTGAGATGCAGGAGGAGTACGACATTTCTGATGCTATAACAAGCCTAGGCAAGCTCCTTCGCTACAGTATGAAGTGGACTTCTGAAATGGTGCTTGTATCAGAGGAGCTAGAATATATCAAAAACTATATGGCGCTAATTAATCTGCGTTTTGATTATGATATTATTCTTTCTCTAAACATTCCTTTTGCCATTATGAATCAGCGTGTGCCTAAGATGTCTCTTCAGCCTATTATCGAAAATGCCATAATTCATGGCGTGGAGGAAATTGCTGAGGATACCACCATCTATATTAAGGGCTTGATAGTAGATAATGATTGCATTATCGAAATCACCGATAACGGCAGGGGCATGAATGATGAGGAACTGGACAGGCTTAAGAAAAAGATCTCCGGAGAAATTGCTACAGGTGGAGGCTCAGGAAATGGAATCGGTCTTAAGAATGTGCAGGATAGATTAAAGGCAAGCTTTGGTGAGGGCTATGGCATAGACGTAGCCACCATGGAGGGCTGTTACACAAAGGTTAGTGTAAGAATTCCACTTAAGAGTGTAGATAGAGGGTAATGTATGAAGAAGGTTTTAGTAGTAGAAGATGAAAAGCTTATAAGACAGGGAATTGCAGCTATGATAAAGCGAAGCGGCATTCCTGTTGAAGAGGTAATAGAATGTAACAATGGGCTTAGTGCCATGGATGTGTTATCTAAGGAACAGATTGATGTGGTGTTCACAGATATCCGTATGCCAAAGATGAACGGTATAGAGCTGGTTCAGGCTATGCAGGAGTTAGACAATCCTCCGCTTGCAGTAGCCATCAGTGGATATGATGATTTTTCCTACGCAGTAGAAATGATGAGGCATGGTGTAAGGGAATATATTCTAAAGCCAGTGGAAAGAGATAAGCTTAAATCTATTCTTGAAAAGCTGGATAATGAGATTAACCATCGTATAGAGGACAAAGAAAAGTTAGACGCCCTAGACAATCAGCTTCTTAAATACATGCTTAGGGATAAGGATTCCAAGGAGGAAGACACATTGCTCTTAGCCCAGACTCTTAATAGAGAGGTGGGAAATGAGTATGTTGTAGTAGTGGCAAATGCGGATACTTCTGCTTCATCAGGAATCACTCTTAGGGGAGTTCAGGGTGGTAATGTATACATAGTTGCCCCTGATGAAATCTCTTCTGTCGCAGGGTTTAAATACATAGGAATAAGTGATGTATATTCTAATGTAACAGATTTAAAAAGGGCATATACCCAGGCTTTCATAAGAAGAGGAGAGGCATTTCTTCAAAACATGAATGTGGTAGATTACGACCTGCCTGCCATTCCTTCAGAACTTTTAAAAACAGCAGCAAAGCTTACAGAGGAAAACTCTATCAGTGCCAGAGTTCAGCTAATGGGGGTGGACAGGCCAAAGGAACTGAAAAAGGAATGGGATAGCTTTTTTATAGCTGCCACCCGTGGTCAGATTCCGCCAAAGGAATTTATAGCAACTATTAATCAATTTGTGGGAGAGCTTTGTGCTACCTACAAGGTAACAGTAGCAGACAAGCTGGTAAATCCACTTGCTACAGATTGTCTGAGTAATTACAGAGAAGGATTTATGAGCTTTGTATTAGATATGCAGTCTAAGCTAAGTTCAGCTGAGGATGTGGATCAGACCACAGCCAAGATAAATGAAGCTATTGCATACATTAATGAAAACTACGCCAAGGATTTGAATATGGCTGTTGTAAGTAACCATATATCAATGAACTATTCTCTATTTTCTGCAGAATTTAAAAATATTACTGGAACAAATTTCGTGACCTATGTAAAGGAACTTAGAATGGGAGAGGCAAAGAGGCTTTTATCTGAGACTGATATGAAGGTTAATGAAATATCTGTAAAGGTTGGCTACGATAACGAAAAGCATTTTATGAAGAGCTTTAAAGCTTATGTAGGCGTGTCGCCTAGCGAGTATAGAAAAAATGCCTTGCGAAACTAGTATTACTGTTATAAAATATAGGGTTGTGAGTAATATTATTTATCTTATAACTGTTTAGCGATAGAGAGGACAAAGTGGGTAACAGATTTACAGTAAATGGGCCAGACCGTGAGACAATAGAAGCGGCCAAGGCCATGAGATCAAAACTTAAAGATAATACCTATACTATCATGGATATATATACCTTTCAGTCAAAAGTACTTAGTGGAGAAATTACTGATGACAAAGGCATAGCAGAGCTTATTATCAATGGCTCTGTTTCCACCTATCATATCCATATCGACAGAAGATGTGTAACAAAATCAGACGGTACCCTGATTACATATACTGGCATTATGAAAATGTACAAGCCAGAAGAACTTAAAATCAAATACACCAAAAGGCCTAAAAAAATGATGAGTGTAGCCCAGCTTAAACAAATGCGTAAGGAACGCAATAAGATTAATCTTTAAATATACAAGGAGTGATTAACAGATAACTGCTAATCACTCCTTGTTTTTCTAAATATCTCATCCTTATATTTCTTTGGAGATTTGCCATATTCTTTAACAAAAGCTCTATAAAAAACGGAATAATCACTAAAGCCGTAGGATTCAGCTACAGTGGTGATATCAGCCCCGCTGAGAATGGCATCCTTACACATACTAAGCCTTTTTTTAGTGATATATTTGTGAAGTGGCATTCCACTGGTTTCAGTAAATATATGAGAGATGTGGAATTTGCTTACATGTAGTTTCTCAGACAATTCATCTAAGGATAGGTTCTCATCTATATGGTTTTCAATATAGACTACGATGCTTTGATACAGGGTATCTGAATCAGTTCCCATAGCCGTAGGATTAACAGATTCGTAAACCATGCGATTCACAGAAAGAATAAAGTCACTAACAGAAAGCAGAATCTTTGCATCACGTCCAAATCTGTTAGAGTGAATCTCATCTATAAGAGTAAAACCCTTTCCCTGAATAGTATTAAATTCAATATCGGTAAACTTATGTATAAAAAACTTATCATCATTAGTCTTGTCGGCTAAATAATTGTAATCAGATGATATATTAGCCAGGCTATCCAAAAAATCTCTTGTAACCCAAAATACAAATCTACGATAAAAAATAGACCCATCAACAAGCCTTGCAAAATGCTTCATCCTAGGTGGAATAACAATCAGTGTACCAGGGGTAGGTGTAAATTCCTTCCCATCAATGTGCATAACAATATGCCCATCAATAAAGAAGTAAAACTCATAGTAATCGTGGGTGTGGGCAGCAACTGTAGGGATTTTCTTATCACTGTAGTAGTAGATTTCGAAATCCCTGGAAATCATATATTGTCTTGTACTAAATTCTGATTTTAAATTCTTTTTCATAATAGTAAAATACCATACAATCGCAATAAATGCAATGTAAGAAGCAAGTGTGACAATGGGAGAACTGAAAGGCCTAATGTATGATGTTATCATCAAAATGGTTTTACAAGGAGATAGGAAAAATGTATGACGAGATAAAAGAAAAATTTGAAAAAATTGGAATCATACCAGTTGTTGTTCTTGAGGATGCAAAGGATGCAAAGGCTCTTGGTGAGGCTTTGATGAAGGGGGGGCTTCCTGCAGCAGAGGTAACATTTAGAACTGATGCAGCAGAGGAATCCATAAGAATTATGGCAAAGGAATTTCCAGATATGCTGGTAGGAGCAGGTACAGTGCTTACCTGCGAACAGGCTGATAGAGCAATGGCTGCTGGTGCAAAGTTTATTGTGGCACCAGGCTTTAATCCAAAGGTAGTTAATTATTGTATTGAAAAGGGTTATCCTGTTTGTCCAGGAGTGCAGACACCTGGTGAGATGGAGCAGGCTATGGAGCTTGGCCTTGATTTTGTTAAGTTCTTCCCTGCTGAGCCAGCAGGAGGTCTTTCTATGATAAAGGCTGTTGCAGCCCCTTATACCAAGCTTACATTTATGCCAACAGGCGGTATCAACAAGGATAACGTAAAGGACTATCTTAAATATAATAGAATTGTTGCCTGCGGCGGCACCTGGATGGTAAAGAGCGACATGATTGCAAGCGGTGACTTCGAAAAAATCGAGACCCTAACCCACGAGGCAGCGGATATCGTAAAGGAAATCAGAGCGTAATAATATTTAGATGAGGCTGTAGTAGACAATGATTGTATTACAAAAGGAGCCAATCTCGCGACGTTGTAATACAATCATTGTCTGCGTAACAGCCGGACTGGAGGATTTATATAGATGGAAATGACACTTAGATGGTACGGCAAGGATTTCGATACCGTAACACTTGAGCAGATTAGACAGATACCTGGAGTGCACGGTGTAATCACTACATTGTATGATACAAAGCCAGGCGAGGTGTGGAGCCGTGAGAGAATACATGCTCTTAAGGAGCAGGTGGAGGCGGCAGGCCTTACAATTGCTGGAATTGAAAGTGTAAATGTACATGAGGATATTAAGCTTGGCAAGCCAAGTAGAGATCAGCTGATTGATAATTATATTGAGACACTTAAGAACTTAGGTGAAGAGGATATTCATCTGGTTTGCTATAACTTTATGCCAGTGTTTGATTGGACCAGAACTGAGCTTGCAAGAAAAAGACCTGATGGCTCAACTGTGCTTGCATATACTCAGGAGGCAGTTGATGCGTTGGTTCCAGAGAAGATGTTTGAATCTATTTCAGGGGATACTAATGGAACAGTGATGCCAGGCTGGGAGCCAGATAGACTTGCTCATGTTAAGGAGTTGTTTGATGAGTACAAGGATATTACAGATGAGGATTTGTTTGAGAACCTTAAATACTTCCTTGAGAGAATCATGCCTGTATGTGATAAGTATGATATCAACATGGCTATTCATCCAGATGACCCTGCATGGCCAGTGTTTGGCTTGCCACGTATTATCATCAATAAGGAAAACATTCACCGCATGATGAAGATGGTAGATAACCCACATAATGGTGTTACATTCTGCTCAGGTTCTTATGGAACAAACTTAGAGAATGATTTGCCAGATATGATTAGAAGTCTTAAGGGCAGAATTCATTTTGCTCATGTAAGAAATCTTAAGTTTAATTCACCTACAGATTTTGAGGAGGCTGCACATCTTTCTTCTGATGGAAGCTTCGATATGTATGAAATTGTAAAGGCACTTTATGATATAGGATTTACAGGTCCAATTCGTCCAGACCACGGTCGTATGATTTGGGGCGAAAAGGCAATGCCAGGATATGGACTCTACGACAGAGCCCTCGGCGCCGCCTACATCAACGGACTTTGGGAAGCAATCGAAAAAGGAGAACGATAATGAAGCTAACAAACGAAGGCATAAAAGATAGAGCTGCATGGGAAGCAAAAGGCTATAAGCTTCCAGATTATGATAGACAAAAGGTTATCGCAAATACGAAGAAGAACCCAACATGGATTCACTTTGGAGCAGGAAATATTTTCAGAGCCTTTCAGGCTAATGTGGTAGACAAGCTTTTAGATGAAGGTGTACTTGATACTGGCTTAATCGTTGCAGAAGGCTATGACTATGAAATCATCGAAAAGTACAACAGACCTTGCGATGACCTAAGCATTCTTGCCACACTTAAGGCTGATGGAACAGTAGAAAAAAAGGTGGTAGGTTCTATTGCAGAGTCCTGCATTCTTGATGAAGAAAACCAAAAGGAAATTGAAAGATTAAGAGAGATTTTCAGAGCACCATCACTTCAGATGGTAAGCTTTACAATCACAGAAAAGGGCTATAAAACAAAGGCTTATATGTCTAAGGTAGTAGGCCTTATATTAGAGCGATTTAAAGCTGGTGCATTTCCTATCTCCATCGTAAGCATGGATAACTGCTCTCACAATGGAGATAAGCTAAAGGAAGCTGTTATAGAGCTTGCCAAGGAATGGTTCAAAGAGGGCAAATGCGATACTGATTTTATTGCATACCTTGAAAATCCAAAGCTTGTTGCATTCCCTCTTACAATGATAGATAAAATCACACCACGACCAGATGACACAGTTAAAAAGATGTTAATTGATGATGGAGTAGAGGGCGCTGAGCCTATAGTTACATCTAAGAATACATACGTGGCAAACTTCGTAAATGCGGAGGAGACAGAGTATCTTGTAATAGAGGATTTGTTCCCTAATGGACGCCCAGCCTTAGAAAAGGGTGGCATCCTGTTTACTGATAGAATCACAGTAGATAAGACTGAAAAAATGAAGGTGTGCACTTGCCTTAATCCTCTTCATACAGCCCTTGCAATCTATGGCTGTTTGCTAGGCTTCAAAACCATCCATGATGAGATGAACGATGCAGCTTTAAAGAAAATGGTAACTATCCTTGGCAAGGAAGAGGGCATGAAGACAGTGGTAAATCCTGGTGTGATTTCTCCAGATGCATTCCTTGATGCTGTACTTACCAAGCGTCTTCCAAACCCATTTATGCCAGATACACCACAGCGTATTGCCTGTGATACATCACAGAAGCTACCTATCAGATTTGGTGAGACCATTAAAGCATACAGGGCTAATTCATCACTTGGCACTGACAAGCTAAATATAATTCCGCTGGTGCTTGCAGGCTATTTAAGATACTTAGAGGGTATCGATGATGAAGGTAATCCATTCGAGCAAAGCCCAGACCCATTATTAAATGAGCTAAAGGGATTGCCTGCTAAGGATGTGCTAAAGAGGACAGATGTGTTTGGCGTAGATTTGTATGAGGATAATCTTGCTGCCAGAGTGTTAGAAATATATGTAAGATTACAGGGCAAGGGTAACGTGAGAAAGGAATTAGAAAAGCTATGATGGCATTTATGGATAAGGATTTTTTGCTCACAAATGATACTGCTAAGGCTTTGTTTGAGGAAGCTAAAGATGTACCTATTATTGATTACCACAATCATCTAAGCCCAAAGGAAATCTACGAGGATAGATGCTTTGATAATATTGCTCAGGTTTGGCTTGGTGGTGACCACTACAAGTGGCGCGCCATGCGAGCTAATGGCATATCTGAAAAGCTTATCACAGGTGATGGGGCACCTTTCGATAAATTTGTGGCATGGGCAGACACTGTTCAAAATCTTATTGGAAATCCTTTGTATCACTGGACTCATCTAGAGCTTCAGAGATATTTTGGAATTACAACTGCGCTTAATCCTGATACTGCAAAGGACATTTGGGACAAGTGTAATACTTTGCTTAAGACAAAGGAATATTCAGTAAGAAACCTCCTAAGAATGCAAAATGTGTCTGTCCTATGCACCACAGATGACCCTGCTGATTCATTAGAGTGGCACAGAAAGATTGCTGCGGACGGCTTTGAAATTAAAGTGCTTCCAAGCTTTAGACCAGAGAAGGCCATGGGCATTGAAAAGGATGGATTTGCTACATACATTGAAAAGCTTGGCGGTGTAGCAGGCTTACAGATAACAGATGTTAGTAGCTTGCTAAAAGCCCTTAGCATCAGGCTTAAATTCTTTACTGATAATGGATGCAGAGTATCAGACCACAGCTTAGAGGGCTTGTTTTACGTAAAGGCTACAGAGGCTGAGGTTAATAAGATTTTCAAAAAAGGCCTTGCGGCAGCACCTCTTACAGAAGAAGAAATAGCCAAATTCAAGGGCTACATCCTTACAGAGCTTGGAAGAAAATACAGTAAAGCTGGTATTGTAATGCAGCTTCACATAGGAGCCATCCGAAACAATTCCAAGCGTTTTTATGAATTGCTTGGCGCTGATACAGGCTTTGATGCTATGGCAGATTTTGCATATGCCCCACAGCTTGCAGCAGTATTATCTGAAATGGATTTAACAGATGAATTACCAAAGACTATACTTTACTGCCTTAACCCTAAGGATACAGAAATGCTTGCAGTAATGGCATCAACCTTCTGTAGCAACGAACAGGGCATAAAAGGTAAGGTACAGCTTGGGGCTGCATGGTGGTTCTGTGACCACAAAAACGGAATGGAGCGACAAATAGAAGCTATGTCTGATGCAGGACTTATTTCCACATCCGTAGGAATGCTCACAGATTCCCGCAGCTTTTTATCTTTCCCTCGCCACGAGCTCTACCGCCGTATCCTTTGCAACAAAATCGGCACCTGGGTAGAAGCTGGCGAGTACCCCGCAGACCTATCGTATTTACGTACCCTCGTAAAGCGTATATGCGGAGGCAATGCGGTAGAATATTTCAGCTTATAAAAACCGTTGCGGCTGCCAAGGTTTTGTAGTCGCATATTATTATATGAGCCTGTAGATGAGACTCTGCGAATGCTAGGCAAGCGCGAGCAAGAGGGCCCCATGGCTTGCAACAGAGGGGACCCACGCCGGCGGGGAGTTTCTGTTGCAAGACAATGGGAGATGGCTTGCGGGAGCTTGGAGAACTTGATGAGTCTCATCGTAACAGGCGGACTAGGAGATTGACATGAACTTAGAACTTAGAAAAAAAGAAGATTGTAAATATGACGCAGTATCTCTAGGTGAGGTAATGCTTAGATTTGACCCAGGTGAGGGTAGAATCCGCACAGCCCGTGAGTTTAAGGTATGGGAAGGCGGCGGAGAGTACAATGTTATCCGTGGACTTAGAAGATGCTTTGGCATGGATACAGCAGTAATAACTGCTTTTGCAGACAATGAGGTTGGACATTTGGTGGAGGACTTCATTATGCAGGGGGGTGTAGATACAAGATTAATTAACTGGAAGAAGACTGATGGAATCGGTAGAGAGTGCAGAAATGGCCTTAACTTTGTAGAAAGAGGCTTTGGTATAAGAGGTGCTCTTAGCTGCTCTGACAGGGCAAACACGGCTATTTCTCAGGCAACAGATAAGGATTTTGATTTTGATTATATCTTTGGCGAGCTGGGTGTTAGATGGTTCCACACAGGTGGAATATATGCGGCACTTTCAGAGCAGTCAGCAGAGACTGTTGTAAAGGCAATAAAGACAGCTAAGAAGTATGGCACTATTGTTTCTTATGACCTCAACTATCGTGCTTCTATGTGGTCTGCAATTGGTGGTCAGGCTAAGGCTCAGGAAGTTAATAAAGAGATTGCCAAGTATGTAGATGTAATGATTGGAAACGAAGAGGACTTTACAGCTTGTCTTGGATTTGAGATTGAGGGTAACGATGCTAACCTTAAGGAGCTTAATATCGAAGGCTATAAGAAGATGATTGATAATGCTGCCAAGGTATATCCTAACTTTAAGGTAGTGGCAACTACACTTCGTACTGTTAAGACAGCCACAGTAAATGACTGGTCAGCACTTTGCTGGGCAGATGGTAACATCTATAAGGCTAAGGATTATAAGGGATTAGAGATTCTTGATAGAGTAGGTGGTGGCGATTCATTTGCATCAGGCCTTGTATACGGCCTTATGACTACAGGTGACGCTGCAAAGGCTGTAGAATATGGTACAGCTCATGGTGCTCTTGCTATGACTACACCTGGTGATACTACTATGGCTACATGTGCTGAGGTAGAAGCTATTATGGGTGGCGCTGGCGCCCGTGTAAAGCGTTAATATAAAAGGGGATAATCACAAAATAAAACAGCTATTTGGAATGTAGGTATCAATGATTTGCAGTTTTGGCGAGCCAATCTCGCGAGGCAAAATTGCAAATTATTGATAGCGTAACATTTCAAGTAGCTGTTTTTCATTGTTATATTTTACATTGTCACCTGATTCTTTCCGTTAGTTTTTGACATGTATAGATTATCGTCAGCTCTCATTACCACATTATCATCACCGCTTCCAATGGCGCATCCAATACTTACAGTAATTAATAAATCGTTATCATCAAATTCCCATACCTGTTCTTCCATGTGCTTACGAATGCGGCTTGCCACGGCTTTGATATAAGCTAATTCTGTTTTTTCCACAGTTAAAACAAATTCTTCGCCACCGTATCTGTAAGCCTTTATATCAGGAGTAATTTCTTTGCTGATTATTTGTCCTAAACGTCTGAGAACCATATCTCCATTTAGGTGGCCATAGTTGTCGTTTACTTTTTTGAAGTCATCTATATCAATCATTATGATGCCATACTTGGCTTTAGAGCCTTTAATCTTTACTAGGTTATAGTTAAACATATTTCTGTTAAGCAGACCAGACAGGGTATCAAAACGTGAGTTTGATACCATAACCAGCAAGAAAGCCAGTATAGATATTCCAAAAAACCATGAAAATGTTCTTAATAGAGAATTTGTAAGGTGTTGCTTTTTTTCGCCCCGTGCATCCTGTAATTCATTTGTTGCATCAGAAACTACACCATTTGCGATGCTTGCAATGGTGTAGTTTTGCTGATTAAACAGTGTGGTGTTAAGCTGGTTTAAAACAAAGTTCAGCTCCTTTTGAATAGCTTCGTTTCTGGTAGGGTATTCCTTCTGTACCTTCGTGATTGTATAAAGCTCGGCTTTTTCATAGCTGTTAGCCTCACATAAATCCATAAATTCATGTAAAAAATTAATAACAGCCTGTTCTTTAGCTCCACTATCCATGCTGGCAATATTGTTATATTCTTTTATATTTTCCGCACATAGATAATAGCATTTGGCTTGATAATAAGGGATGATAAAATCTCTAAGGTGTATGGTACGATAAATCTTTGTTGTAAACATATCGCTGTCAGCCCATTTATCCAGCTTTTCTTTACATTTTGCAAGACGCCCGGTCTCTTCATATATTCTGGCAAGCCAAACATCGTTCATGGCCATGTAGCTGGTAGTGTATACTTCGTTTGGATGCTTTTCCAAAACACGCTGGGAATTCATAATAGCTGTTTCAGCTTCGTTGTAATTGTATTTCATAATATGCATTATGCCTTGCATTCTGTAGGCATAGCTTTTTATCTGAGGGTTTGTGATATCTTCTATGGGCTTAATAGCATAAGCTTTATCCAGCATTTCCTGGGCGTACGTAAAGGAATAATTATTAAGGTAGAAATTGGCCAGATCCAGATAGATATTTACAGCCACATCATCATCGCTTCCATTTAGATAATAAAGGGCATATCCCAGATTTTTGTAATAAGAAATGTTATCACCTTTTTGTAGATATATGAGTGCAGTTCTTTCATAGAGAACACCTGCATCATCTTTGAAAAGCTGTCCATGTTTTGCTATATCTTCTAATGTTGCCAGCTGTTCATCCATAGTGTCCCAGGAATAAGCAAGATCTTTAGATATAATACTTTCTACTTTATTATGGTTTGCAATTTTTTCTAAATGGATTTGGGCAACATAAATAAGCTGCATTAATAACAGTGCAACGAAGATAAGTAGAATAAAAATTGTGATTTTTTTGGTTGAAATTTTTTGCATTAGCTTAACAATCGCCTTACATACATACTTATCACAAGTGTATCAGTTTATTTTAATTGTCATCTTACATTAAAAGTATGAAAAAACTGTAGCAAATCAAGGTTTATATTACGAAATTACTCTGAAAACGATTAAGTAGAGTTCATAAATTGTTCACAGTTTACTAATAGACAAAACCTACAATTGAGGCTATTATATAGAAGTTCCATGTGATGTTTCTAAGGGTTACAGGGAATGAAAATACACCACGGGGAGGCATGAGAAATGGCAATAGGTGAAATTATTACATGTACAGGTCCAGAGGACCTTTTTAGAAGAGCTGAAGATCTTCAGCAAAAGGGAGTGCAGACGGTATTTGTAGCAAGAAATACTCTTAAAGTCGTTGGAGTTATGACGGAGAAAAAGGCTAGCTAAGAGCTAGGTGTTAATAGGGGTTAGAGGGGTTTTGAGATAGGATTTATCCTATCTCTTTTTTTAATTAAATTAGATTTATTTGATAATTGGTAGAATTGTCGGAACTTTTCTTGTTTTGGACACATTTGTATAGTAGAATCTAAAAGAATGGACAATAGCGTGCATATGCACAAAGTGGGGGTCAAAATGAGAGAAGAATATTATAAAACCTTGATGGGTGGAGCTATTCCAACGGGGCTACCAGGGGGATTTTTTATTTACGAGGCAGATGGAGAAGAGAAGGTTATATTTGCAGAGACAAATATTGTGAGGCTTTTTGGATGCGAAACTTATGAAGAATTTTTGGAGTATATAGGTGGCAGCTTCAAGGGGATGATTCATCCAGATGATTTACTTAAGATAGAAAATCAAATTGAAGCCCAGACAGTCTATGCCGAAAAACGCCATGATTATGTCCGTTATCGTATTATCACAAAGCAAGGTGAAGTAAGATATGTAGAGGATTTTGGCCATCTTCTTCATTGGTCAAACGGCAAAAGCTTTTACTATGTGTTCATAGTGGATGTTGATAAAAACGAGTATCTTAATGCCAACAGCAATTCTTATGCAGAAGCAGAGGCTTTGGCTGGAGGCAGAGAGACAGACAGTCTTACCGGGCTTTTTAATATGGCATATTTTTACAACAAAGTGCAGATACTTTTAAGCCAGCCTGATATTCGACGCCAGAATGTTTCTTTTGTTCATTTTGATATTCCTAACTTTAAACTATATAATGAGCGCCATGGCTTCAAAATGGGTGACGAATTGCTAATCGATTTAGGTCGCACCATTAAGGAAGTATTTTCAACAGCTACTGTTGCCAGGTTCTCTGATGATCATTTTATGGTATTCACCACGCTACCAAGGGATGAAGTGGTTGAGTGCGTAGAAGAAATATATAAGTCAATGCTTCTTTCAGAAGATGTTAATAAGAAGATAAAGGTAAAGGCAGGTATTTATTTCATGGACGACCAGCGTGCTGAGGTAGGTCTTGCCTGTGATCATGCCCGTCTTGCCTGCAATAGCATAAAGAGCAGACATGATGTTAACTATTGTATTTATGATGATATTATCAGGGATAATTTAAGACGTCAGCAATTTGTAGTTGACCATATTGATGATGCTATTGCTAATGATTATATAAAGGTATTCTATCAGCCAATCGTTCGTGTTAAAACTGGCGAAATCTGCGGCTATGAGGCATTGGTACGTTGGGTGGATCCAGAGGATGGAATGTTGCCACCAGGCTACTTTATTGAAACATTAGAGCACTTCCATTTAATTCATTTTGTAGATGAATATGTGGTTAAGAAGGTATGTCAGGATTACAGAAGGTTATGTGATGAGGGAGAGGCTCTAGTGCCATTTTCTGTAAATATTTCCCGCTTGGATTTTGAAGTATGCGATGTTTACAAGATGCTTTCTGATTACTGCGAGATATATGATGTTCCACCAAGCATGATAGATGTAGAAATTACTGAAAGTGCATTTTCTGATAATACAGGTCTTATAAAGGATGCCTGTAAGAAGATTAGAGATGCAGGCCATGAAATATGGATAGATGATTTTGGCAGTGGCTATTCATCTCTTACTACACTTGCGGATTATGAATTTGATGTGCTTAAGCTGGATATGGTTTTTCTTAGAAGCATTGACAAAAATCCAAAGACAAGAACACTTATGAGTTATATAATAAAAACAGCTAACGAAATGGGACTATCACCACTTTGCGAAGGTGTGGAAACTAAAGAGCATTACCAGTTTTTAAAGGACGTTGGCTGTGAAAGAGCACAGGGGTATTATTTTGGCAAACCAATGCCTTTAGAGGAGCTTTTAGATAAAATGTACAATGATGGTATGCAGTGGGAAATAGTGTAAATTTGATTTCTTAGGGGACTACCGAATGAATACATTGATAAGGGTGCAAGGATTAGTGAAGAGAATTTTCGCAATCCTTGCAACTATTTTAATTGTAATTATTATCGCATTTCTTTTTCATGTAATGCAGGTTAACAAATTTAATAATCTGGAAAGAAAAGTTACTGCTGATTCTGTAACCATGGAAGTAACTACAGATATTCACCCAAGGGGATTAATTACAGATTCCTGGGAAAAGAACGACGCCTTTCCTAATAAGATAATCTATGCCAAAATCTATGAAGCTACAATTTCAAACAATTCTAAATGTCTCCTTAACGAGTGGAGTTTGCGTATAAATATTAATGAGGATTGTTATATAAACAATTCATGGAATGGTGTTGTAGAAATTCATCAGTTTACTGATATAGAAAGAACTCAGATTATTGATCTTAGAAACTACGATGCAGATGATATTATTCTTAATTATTATTTGGCAGGTCAGGATTTATTAATTCCATTAAAAAGTGGTGATTACATTATTTATTATCCAGACCCTAGTCCAAGTTCATGTGAAGTCCCTCTAAAATCTACCAAGGATTATACTGGTCAGGCTAACATAGGTATAATTATGTATAGCCTTACTGGTGATGTGAATCTTACAGATTTTGAAATGACATATAAGCTTCACAAATCTTATTTCGCAGATATTAAGGGCAAAATATATTTAGTACTACTGCCAACATGGATTCTTTTGATGGCAGTAGGCGGTTTGATTGCCTGGATTATCTTAGGCTTTGAGGGTCAGCTTTTGGTTAAAAACCAAATGCTGGATGACACCTTTAATCTGTGTGCAATCGTAGCCGATGCCAAGGATTATTACCACAGAGAGCATTCTAAAAATGTGGCAACCTATTCAAGGATTATTGCAGAGCACATGGGAATGGATAAGGTGGATTGCGACGATATTTATTATTCAGCATTGCTTCACAACATAGGTAATTATTCAGTTCCAGAAAAAATTCTTGGCAAAGCAACCAAGCTTACAGATGAAGAAAGAAAAATTGTACAGATGCATACTGTAAAGGGAGCTTATATTTTAGAGACATTAAGCTCCTTCCCACATGCAGCAGAGGCTGCAATGTTCCATCATGAAAAATATGATGGAAGCGGCTATCCGGTTGGTAAAAAGGGTGAGGATATTCCTCTTATTGCCCGTATAATTGCAGTGGCAGATGCATACGACAATATGAATAGAGAAAAGGTATATAGAAGAAAATTTACTAAAGAAGAAATTATAGAAGAATTCAAGGCTAAATCAGGAACACAGTTTGATCCTGCAATAGTTGATGTATTCCTAAGTATTATTGATGAAATTGAGGAGCTGTATGAATCTGAAGCCAACTAAGGAAGAAATCAAAATTCTAATATATGGAATTATTTATAATCTGGTGGGAAGAGCCATAGCAGTATACACAGGATTTCCAGGGTTTTTTAATGTTACAGGAACAATCTACAGTGCATACTATGGGGGCGCCTGCATAGGGGCTATTGTTGCCATTTTTAGTGGAGTATGCTCCTCTATTTTTATACATAAAGACATATATTATTTGATTATTGAATTCGTCTTTGCCATAGCAACAGGATTGCTTAGCAAAAACAACAGATTTCTTAACAGGTTCTTTTCAGTTCTTAGTTTAATCATAACCCTAAGTGTTATTAAAGCTATAATGGTAACAATAGTTAATGTGGGATTTTTCAACGGAAGAACAGGCCTGTATTTACCAGATGCCACTATAGATTTTTTAAATTCAATTGAGTTACCACAGCTGGTGCAATCATTTGTAGCGGCTCTTTATGTTTGCTTTGCTGATGTATGTATAGCTTTATTTTTGATTTATTTTATACGGGCAAGCTTTAAAAGATATATTAAAAGAAAAACTGCATTGAGATTAAAAAGAGCTCTTGGAAAAAAGGCTACCTTATGCCTTGCCATAGCTTTTGTTTCCTTTGCATGTCCAATAGTTGCCCAGGCAAAGGGAATGGAAATAGAGAATCATGTTGCAAGGGTATATAACAGTGAAAATGGCCTGGTTGGTGGCTGCGCCAATGCAATAGTGCAAACATCAGATGGAAGCATGTGGGTTGGAACATACGGTGGTTTGTATCGTTTTAATGGAAAGGATTTCCAGCTGCTGGATATGTTTCAGACTATTAGATCTGTTCAATGCCTGTATGTTGATACAGAGGACCATCTATGGGTAGGTACAAATGGCTCAGGAGTTACTGTTATTGACGATGACTTAAATGCCTACAATATTGATACTACAAGAGGGCTGATGTCTAATACCATTCATGGCATTGTAGAAGATAAGAATTCGTATTTTTACATAGCAACAACTGCTGGACTTAGCTATGTAAAATTACAGAATGGCAAAATATTCATTTATAAAGAATATAGAGATATAGGAAATGTATTAAATATCCAGAGAGATAGCTCTGGCAGGTTAGCAGCGCTAAATACAAACGGTCAAATCGTTGTATTTCAAAATGGAGATATTTTAACTCGCATATCTTTAAGTGATATGGGAACCAGTTGTGTAGCCTACGACAAGGAAAACAATCTATATGTTGGCACGGACCATGAATGTATGTACAAATACAGCTTCAATGGTTCATCCTATGATTTTGTAGGGGAGATACAGGCAGCAGGATTAATATACATTAACAATATTTATTTTAAAGATAATGGATATGGATATATAGCAGCAGATTCAGGTATTGGAATAATAGATTCTAGTATGAATATTGCGGTACTTAATCCTAGTGGGTTTGATAGTGCAGTAGAGGAAATCTACGAGGACTATCAAGGCAATCTTTGGTTTACATCCTATAGAAGGGGATTGTTATGCCTTAGCAAATCCAGCTTTATAGATTTATTTAGTGTATGTAATGAGCCTGCTTCTGTTGCCAATGCCACCTACAGAAAAGACAATATTTTTTATGTAGGAACAGATGACGGACTGGTTATCATTAATCTGGATTCTTTGGAAAGTATCAAAAACGAAGCTACAGATTATTATGCCAACAACCGTGTAAGGAGTATTGCTGAGGATGCTGATGGCAATCTTGTTATTGCAGCTTATGGCAAAGAAATAAAGGCGCTGTCACCATCGGGAGAGTTCTTTACATATCTTGAGGGGGAGCAGATAACAGATAGACGTGCAAGATTGGTATATCCACTTTCAACAGGAGAAATGGTCATTTCAGCTGAAAGCGGTTTGTATTTTATTAAGGATAGAAAAATAGAATACAAAATGGAGTTAGGGGATAGCCTAAAGGAATCTGAAATACTAAATCTATTGGAATTAGATGACGGTACTATTTTGGCTGGAAGTGATGGGGATGGCATTGAGCTAATAAAGAATCATAAGGTATATAGGGTAATATCTAAGGAAGAGGGGCTTAGTGCAGGAGTTATCCTAAGGCTTGTTAAAGATAAAAAAGGTGATGGCATATTTGTGGTTACAGGAAGTGGCCTATGCTATCTTGACGTAGCTTATAATGTCAGGGAAATATCAGGAGTTCCTTTCTATAATAATTATGATATATACCAGGGCGCTAAAGGTAATGTCTTTATTATTGGTGGAGCAGGAATCTATGTTATTAAGTATGATGCATTGATGGAAAATGCTAATCCAGACAGCTTTGAGCTACTGGATGTGAAAACAGGGCTTCCAGGAAGCCTTACAAGTAATGCATGGAATTGCATAGATGATGAAGAAAACATATATCTATGTGGCAGCACAGGTGTGTATAAGCTGGATGTTAATAACTATGATATTGATATTGATAAATATAAAAGCAAGATTACAGCAGTGGACATGGATGGCACCACCACTGCCATTACTAATAGTGATGAGATAGTTATTCCACGTGGTGTTAAAAGAATCAACCTTACATTGGATTTAAACAATTTTACACCTACTGACCCTTATGTGCGCTATTACCTTAATGGTATTGATAAGGAAAAGACCAAGGCTTTGTCATCAAGCCTTAGTACAATTTCCTATTTCATGATTCCTTATGGAACCTACGATTTTCATGTGGAAGTATTAGATGATGACAATAGTGTAATAGATGAAAATGTATATACTATTACAAAGGAAAGGGAGATATACGAGACAACAGGCTTTAGGTTGTATTTTTACACGATATTGGTGTTTATAATTACCTTTGTAATTGTTTCTATTGTTAACGGAACTGTCTACATGCTTACCAAAAAACAAAAGGCCGAGCATGAGGATATAGTTAGAAAGCTTCAGGTTGAAAAGACTCAAGCTTTGGAAAAGGCTCTTCGCATGGAAGAAGAAGCTAACAAAACCAAATCGGCCTTTCTTGCAAATATGTCTCATGAAATCAGAACACCTATCAATGCAATTATTGGTATGGGAACAATGATTTCTAGAGAATCTAAAGAAGCTGATACTAAAAAATACGCAAGGGATATTAGAAATGCCAGTAAGACCTTACTTGCCCTTATAAACGATATTTTGGATTTCTCCAAGATAGAATCAGGAAATCTAGAGCTTGTTATGGGTGAGTATGACTTAGGTATAGTAGTTAATGATTTGGTCAATATGATTCAGCCAAAGGCAGATGACAAGAAGCTGGAATTCATAGTAAAGGTTAATCCAAATATTCCTAAAAATCTGTATGGTGATGATGTAAGAATAGAGCAAATCATAATCAACATACTAAATAATGCCGTTAAATATACTCATGTGGGCTCAGTCACCTTTACTATGGATTATGAAATGGTATCTGAGGATCAGATAGAATTAAAGGTAAGCGTATCTGATACAGGTATCGGCATAAAAGAAGAGGACATGGAAAAACTGTTTTCTCCTTATCAGCGTATTGATGAAATGCGAAACAAAAAGGTTGAAGGTACAGGCCTTGGTATGAGTATCACAAAGAGTCTTCTTGAAAAGATGAATTCATCCCTTAATGTATCCAGTGTATATGGTAAAGGCTCAACCTTCTCATTTACCTTGCTTCAATCTGTAACAGGAACAGATACTATAGGAGATTATAGAGAAAACAATGATTTTGGCAACAGAGAAAATGATATAGAAAAATTCCATGCAAAAGATGCAGTTATTCTTGTTGTTGATGATGTGGAAATGAACCTTGTTGTTGCCAAGAGCTTGCTTAAGCGAATACAGATTGATGTGGAAACAGCATCATCTGGTAGAGATGCAATAGCCTTAGCAAAAATCCGTAAATACGATATCATCTTTATGGACGCTATGATGCCTGGCCTTAGTGGCGAGGAATCTATGCAGATTATCAGGAAGGAATGTACTATAAATGCCGATACCCCAATTATTGTACTTACAGCTAATGCTATAAAGGGGGCTAAGGAAGAGTATATTTCTGCTGGCTTTGACAATTACCTATCAAAGCCAATAGATGGTATACAGTTTGAGGATATGATAGAGCACTATCTTCCAGAGGATAAGATTACACCCGTTACGGAAAGCGAGCTTGCAGAGTCTTCTGATAGTACAGATGGAACCATCATAGATCTATTTGAGAAGGAACCATTTATAGATGTGAACAAGGGTATCGAAGCTACAGGAGACAGAGATACGTATTTGATTGTATGTAAGAGCTTCCATGATACCGCTCCTGAAAAGCTTAAGCTTATTAAGGATTATGAGCATGATGATGATATTAAGAATTACACTATTCAGGTACACGCACTTAAATCATCTGCAAGATTAATAGGCGCTTTGGATTTGTCCGAAAAGGCATTTAAGCTTGAGATGGCAGGTAAAAATAATGACTTAGATTTCATTCATGCCAATACTGCCGAGGTGCTGTTCATTTATAAGTATGTATATGATAGGTTGCATGAATTCTATGAAGAAAATGAAACAGAGGAAGCACCTCGGGTAGAAAAGGAGGCAATTCCTGAAGAGGAGCTTGCAGAGGCTTACAATGTGCTTAAGGATATTGTGGAGCAGATGGATTATGATGGGGCTTGCGATGTTATAGAGACTTTGAAGGAATATTTATTACCTCAAGCGGATGCTGAAAAAGTTTCAAAGCTTAATAGCGCTCTACAAATCTTTGATTGGGATGCCATGGAGGAAATTTTAGAATGAGTAGAAATACAAGCGGGTTTATATTGACCCGTTTGTATTTTTTTGTTATTATCCTACTAAAAAGATAGGTAAAACTCGGGTAAAGTATTATGGAAGCAGATTTATTAGAAAAATACGATAGATTAAAGGACTATTTCAAGGGTCTTGGCAGTGTTGCTGTGGCCTTTTCTAGTGGCGTAGATTCTACATTTCTTTTGTATGCAGCAGTAGATGCTTTGGGGGACAAAGCCGTTGCTATTACTGCATCATCATGTTCATTTCCCAAAAGAGAACTAAATGAAGCTAAGGACTATTGTAAGGTGCTGGGCGTTAGACATTATATTGTAGAATCAGAAGAGCTTGAGATTGATGGGTTTGCTAAAAACCCTCCTAATAGATGCTATCTATGCAAAAAAGAGCTTTTTGAGAAAATGTTTGAATTGGCAAAAAGCCTTGATATAGCCTATGTGGCAGAGGGTTCCAATCTAGATGATAATGGTGACTATAGACCAGGGCTTATAGCAGTGGCTGAGCTTGGTGCCAAGAGCCCACTTAGGGAGATAGGCTTTACTAAACAGGAAATCAGGCAGCTTTCTAAGCACTTCGGTTTGCCAACTGCAAGTAAGCAATCTTTTGCCTGCCTTGCCAGCAGATTCCCTTATGGTGAAACCATCACCAAAGAAAAGCTTGCTATGGTTGACAAGGCAGAACAGTTGCTTTTAGATGAGGGCTTCAATCAGTTTAGAGTGAGAATCCATGGTGACAATGTGGCACGTATTGAGATTCAGCCTGAGGATTTTCCAAGAATGCTTGATGAAGAATTTAGAATTCGTATATACGATACTTTTAAGACATACGGATTTGCCTATGTTTCATTGGATTTAAAGGGCTATCGCACTGGAAGTATGAATGAAACATTATAATAAAGATTTAAAGAGGTATTTATGTTAAATCAGTTTTCAAGAACAGAGCTTTTGCTTGGCAAGAATGCTATGGAAGGCCTGGAGAATAAACGTGTTGCCATTTTTGGCATTGGTGGCGTAGGTGGTTATGTATGCGAGGCACTTGTTAGAACAGGTGTAGGGCATTTTGATTTGATAGATGATGATCAGGTATGTCTGACTAATCTTAACAGACAGATTATCGCAACCCGTTCCACAGTAGGAAAAAACAAAGTAGATGTTATGAAGGAACGAATGCTTGATATCAATCCTAAGGCAGATATTACAGTACATAAGTGCTTTTTCCTACCAGAGAATGCAGATGATTTTGATTTTAAATCCTACGATTATGTGGTGGATGCAGTGGATACTGTTACTGCCAAGATTGAAATTATCATGCGATGTAAAAAGGATGATGTGTCGGTAATCAGCTGCATGGGAGCAGGAAATAAGCTTGACCCTAGTAGATTTAGAGTAGCTGATATTTATAAAACTACAATGTGTCCACTTGCAAAGGTGATGCGACGTGAGATGAAAAAACGTGGAGTTAAGCATCTTAAGGTAGTATTTTCAGACGAAAAGCCAATTCGCCCAATAGAAGATATGGCTATCAGCTGTAGAACAAATTGTATTTGCCCACCTGGTGCAGAACACAAATGTACTGAAAGAAGAGATATTCCAGGTTCTATTGCATTTACACCGGCAGTGGCAGGACTTGTACTTGCCAGCGAAGTGATTAAAGATTTAACAGGCGGCTTTTCGCGCGAATAAGGGAGACTAACTATGACAATACAACAAATGCTTTATGCTCTAACTATTGAGGAGTACGGTTCAATGAACAAGGCTGCAGA
Source organism: Pseudobutyrivibrio ruminis (assembly GCA_015057315.1). GTDB lineage: Bacteria > Bacillota > Clostridia > Lachnospirales > Lachnospiraceae > Pseudobutyrivibrio > Pseudobutyrivibrio ruminis_D. The sequence goes on from SVER01000001.1 coordinate 105,900, forward strand.
AAAGCTATACATTGTTCAGCCAACACTTACCAGTGCTATTCAGGAATTAGAGAACGAAATCGGAATCACTATTTTTATGAGAACCAACAAGGGCGTCATTGTGACCCCTGAGGGAGCTGAGTTTTTGGACGATATCAGAGGCTTTTATCGCCAGTATGATATCGTTATGCAAAAGTATAAGGATGAGGGTAGCTACAAGCGAAAGTTTGGCGTATCCACTCAGCATTATACATTTGCAGTAAGAGCATTTGTTGACATGGCAAAGGAATACGATATGAATCAGTTTGACTTTGCCCTTAGAGAGACTACCACTAAAAACATTGTAAAGGATGTAAGCACACTGAAAAGCGAGATAGGTATTCTTTACATCAGTGAGCATAACAAAAAGGCAATGAATAAGCTTTTTAATGAACATGCAGTGGAGTTTCATTCCCTGATTAAATGTAGAGCATTTGTGTATCTATGGCATGAGCATCCTCTTGCAAAACAGGATTCAATAGGCTTTGAGGATCTTAAGAATTATCCTTGTCTATATTTTGAACAGGGAGAAAACAGTGAATTTCTTGCAGAGGAAATACTTAGTGAAAACATTTACCCTCAGACTATACGTGTAACGGACCGTTCAACCATGCTTAATTTAGTAAAGGCTATGAATGGCTATACACTCTGCTCTGGAATTATCTGGGGTGATTACAATGGTGATGGATACATCGTTGTGCCATATCGTGAGGACGAGGAAAATCCAAACAGTATAATGGAAATAGGCTATATCACCAAGAAGAATGCTGTAATGTCTAAAATAGGTATACAGTATTTGGAGGAAATAGACGCGGCCTTAGCTCAGATTGATAAATCAGTTATCTACGAAGAATAGCAACAATAATATTTCACAAAGGTATGGTAGAATTCAATCTATAGTAGCATTTTTCGTAAAAGGAGGGGACTATGGCATATTTTCCTATGTTTGTTGATATAACAGAATCCAATTGTTTGGTTGTAGGTGGCGGTGATGTGGCCCTTAGAAAGGTAAACGTACTGCTTGATTTCGGTGCCAGAGTGCATGTGATTGCCAAGGAAATATCTATGGAACTTGCTGCTTTATCTGAGGAGACAGACCATTTGCTACTAGAGCAGCGAGAGTTTACACCACTTGATTTGCAGGAGCGAAGGCTTGTGGTTGTTGCTACAAACGACGAGGAATTAAATGGTCAGATTTCCATGATGTGCAAAGAGGGAGGTATCCCTGTGAATGTTGTGGATGATAAGGAAAAATGTACTTTTATTTTCCCTTCATATCTAAAGGAACAGAATCTGGTGGGAGCTTTTTCCAGTGGCGGCAACAGCCCTGCTCTTACGCAGTTTCTTAGGAACAAAGAAAAAGAGGTGCTTACTCCAAAGCTTGGTGAGCTTAACGAAATGCTTGGAAGATGGCGCCAGCCAATTACAGAACTATTCCCACTTGAGGAAAGCCGCCGCAGCGCCTTCGAACAGCTAATAGACTACGCCCTTTGCTACGACGGCATCCCTACCGACGAAGAGGTAGAGGAGCTGCTGGGAGCAATAAGTATGACATTGTAGGGCTTGTGCGCCTAACAGGCGGACTAAAATATTTAGAAAGACTAGGAGAATATGAGATATCCAGAGTATTTAAAAGAGGAAGGAGTTATTGGCTTGGTAGCTCCTTCTTTTGGTTGTACATTTGAGCCCTACAAAAGCTGTTTAGATGCAGCTATAAAGCGATTTGAGGGCATGGGCTATAAGATAGTGGAAGGTCCTAATTGTAGAAGAGATGATGGCATTGGCATTAGCTCTACACCTGAGAATTGTGGTAAGGAGTTAACAGATTATTACTGCAGTGGGGATAATGATGTGTTGATTTCCTGCGGCGGTGGAGAACTCATGTGTGAAACCATAGATTATGTGGATTTTGAAGCGGTAAAGCAGGCTAATCCTAAGTGGTACATGGGCTATTCCGATAACACTAATTTTACATTCCTGCTTAATACTATTTGTGATACAGCTTCAATCTATGGACCTTGCATTGGGGCATTTGGAATGCATGAATTGCATCCAGCATTGAATGATGCCATAAAGGCATTAACAGGGGCGCTTAATATAGTAAGCGGTTATGATAGGTTTGAGCTGGAGTCGCTTAAGGATGAGGAACATCCCCTTGCACCTTATAATCTTACTGAAGAAAAAGAGCTCAGGCTTTTTATGGGAGAAAACGAGATGAATCGCCTGCCTGGCTTTACAGGAAGAATCACAGGAGGCTGCCTTGATTGCCTTGCAAATCTGGTAGGCACTAAATACGATAATGTTGATGCCTTTAACGAAAAATATAAGGATGAAGGCATTGTTTGGTTCCTAGAGGCATGTGATTTAAATGTTATGTCTATTAGAAGAGCACTTTGGAACTTAGATAGAGCCGGCTGGTTCAAATATGCAAAGGGCTTTATCATAGGCCGACCTCTTGCAGCATATAAGCAGGAGCTGATGGGGCTTGATCAATACAATGCAGTAACAGGAATCCTTGGCAAATACAATGTGCCAATTGTTATGGATGCAGATGTGGGACATCTTCCACCAGCCATGCCGATTATTTCTGGTGCAATGGTGGATGTTACTGTAGAGGGTGGAAATCTTTCACTTTCATATGTGGGAAGTTTTAGTAAATAATTTATTAAGATAAAAGGAGCAACCTACTAAGTGAGTAAGGGTTTGCTCCTTTTTTCGTGATAAATCATTAATTTTTAACATTATATTGCTACAATAAAAAATTATAATCATCAAATTACAAAATGGGTAAAAAACATGAGGAAAAATCATAGTAAGGAAGATCCTAATAACAGCAAAATTACGACTCCGGATGAGCTTTCATCCTATTTAAAAATAACAAACATAGGAGTGTGGATTGTGCTCTTTTCAGTAGCATTAATGTTTATAGGCCTATTTTTATGGGCATCCACAGGAACTCTTGAGACAACAGTAGCAGCTAAAATCGTAGTAGAGGATCATTTGGCTAGTGTAGTAGTAATGGGGGATTACAGTATACAGGCAGGTGATACTGTAGAAATTCCAAGCGATAAATTTACTATAGCCTCAGTGAAATTTGATGAATATGATAGACCAGTTGGATTGGCAGAGGTTATTCTACCTGATGGAAAGTATGACGGAACTATTGTAAAAGACAAAACAAGTCCTGTAGATTTTTTGTTTAGCAGCAAGGAGTAAAATGGACATTAAAAAGATTAGACAACCAATTACAAAAGGTGTAGCAAAAGTTCCGGTTATTATTCAGTTGGAGATGCTTGAATGTGGTGCAGCTGCGTTGGCTATGGTTATGGCGTATTACGGGAAATGGGTGCCATTAGAACAGGTACGCTTGGACTGTGGAGTTTCACGAGATGGTTCCAATGCTAAAAATATGGCTGATGCGGCAAAATATTATGGGTTTAACGTAAAAGCTTATAGAATGAGCGCTAATGCCATAAAAACTCAGGCAAGTTTTCCATGTATAATACACTGGAATTTCTGTCATTTTGTTGTACTTTGCGGATTTAAAGGAAAGTGGGCCTATATAAACGATCCAGCAAGAGGGACTGTAAGGTTATCGGAGGAGGAGTTTAAAAAATCATTTAGTGGCGTTGTTATAATACCGACTCCATCAGAAGATTTTGTTCCAGAAGGAAAACCCAAAAGTACACTTGATTACGCAAGAAAAAGGCTTGTGGGAACAGGCGTTGCCACATTTTTTTTGATGCTCACAACAGCGATTGCATATTTATTTGGCATTTTCAATTCTGTAACAGCACGTATATTCATAGATAGAATTTTGACTGGAGAAAATCCAGAATGGTTAAAACCATTTATGGGTGTGTTGATTGTTTTTTCTATCGTTCAGTTGGTTGTTATGTGGATTAATGCAATCTATTCCATAAAGATAGATGGAAAAATGGCTGTTGTTGGAAATACAACTTATATGTGGAAGGTTCTAAGACTTCCAATGGAATTCTTTTCTCAAAGATTGGCTGGAGACATTCAATCTAGGGCAAATCTTAGTGCAAATATTTCTTCATCTATAATAGAAACTTTTACTCCTTTGTTATTAAATTCCGTAATGATGATTTTCTATCTAGTATTAATGGTAAAGCAGAGCGTAATGTTGGCATATATCGGAATTATAACAGTAGCTATAAATGTAGCAATATCTAAAATAATTGCCGACAAAAGAATTAATATTACCCGAATTTTAATGCGAGATTCGGGAAAACTGATAGGAGCTACAGTTACAGGAATTAATCTTATTGAAACAATAAAGGCAAGTGGCTCTGAGGAGGTATTTTTTCAAAAATGGGCTGGAATTCAGGCTTCTATAAATGAACAAAATGTCAAATTAATAAAGACCACAACTTTTTTAAGTCTAATACCAACTGTACTTGATATCATGGCAAATTATATTGTTCTTATTTTGGGTGTATTACTGACTATTGAGGGCAAATTTTCGATTGGTGCTGTAGTTATGTTTCAGGGATTTTTAAGTTCATTTATTAATCCAGCGGAACAACTTATTCAGGCAGGCAAAACAATGCAGGAAATGCGAACAAACATTGAGAGAGTAGAAGATGTCATTTCCTATCCGAGTGACGAAAATGATAATAGCGAAGTCAGAAATGACAATAATCTAAACAAATTATCAGGGAATATCGAGATAAAAAATATTTCTTTTGGATATGCCAGGCTAGATGAGCCGTTTATAAAGGATTTTTCTCTTTCGATTAAGGCAGGGCAAAGTATAGCAATTGTAGGTGCATCAGGTTGCGGAAAATCTACAATGTCCAGTCTTATTGCGGGGTTATATAAAATATGGTCAGGTGAAATATTGTTTGATGGAAAAACAAGAAATGAATATCCCCGTGAAACCATGGTAGGCTCAATTGCCGTAGTAGATCAGGACATTACCCTTTTTGAGGATTCAATAGAAAACAACATTAAAATGTGGGATGAGTCAATTAAGGATTTTGAAATGATTTTAGCAGCTAGAGATGCCGCATTGCATGATGAAATAATGGCTCTTCCAGATCATTATAAACATAGGTTAGAGTATGGTGGTAAAAATCTTTCCGGAGGTCAAAAGCAAAGGCTAGAAATTGCCCGTGTTCTAGCCCAGGATCCATCAATTATCATTCTTGACGAAGCAACATCAGCCTTAGATGCGTTGACTGAGCACAAGGTTGTGGAGGCAATACGAAATAGAGGAATTACCTGTATCGTAATCGCACATCGTCTTTCTACAATCAGAGATTGTGATGAAATCGTTGTACTGGATAAAGGTATGATTGCTGAGCGAGGAACTCATGAGGAACTGATAAAACTAAATGGTTTATACATGGAGCTTATAAAGAATGAATAGGGGGCATGTAAATGGGGTGGTTTAAAAACCAAATTGAGGAAAGGCAGGCGGCTGATCAGCAATTATTAGAAGATGCATACAAAAAAGTAATCTCGTCAATTTTAGGTGGGGAACAGGCCGAGAAAATACAGGATAAAAGACAGGTAATCAAGGGTAATATTGATGAAATAATGAGATTTTATCATCTTAGACCAATTGATGTGTCAAATGAAATGATTGATGTAGATAGTGAGTTTGATTACATTCTTAAATCAAGAGGAATAATGAAAAGAAAAATAAAGCTCACTGAAGGATGGTATAAAGATGCCTTTGGCCCAATACTTGCTTTTACTAAGGAATCTAATGTACCAGTGGTTTTAATACCAGGTAACATCGCATATAGGTTTGAAAACCCTTTTACGAAAAAACGAGAATGGGTTAACAATAATAATGCGGGACTATTTGATGTAGAAGCATATCATTTATATAGACCACTGCCTAATAAAAAGATGAACATCATTGATTTATTAGTCTTTATGAGGCAAAGTCTCTATTTAAATGATTTGGTATATATAGTACTATGCAGTTTTATGGCAACCGCTACAAGTATGTTTTTGCCAGAATTTGCAAGGATATTGGTTGGACCTATTCTCGAAATAAAAGAATCATCATACATTGTTAGTTTAGTAATATGTATGATTTGTATTACTGTATCCTATCAATTATTCGAAGGGATAAAAACATTACTGCAAAGCCGTATTAAGACAAAAATATCCGTTAATGTTGAGTCCGCAATGATGATGAGGATTATGAGCTTACCGTCTGGATTTTTCAGAAAGTATAGTCCTGGCGAGCTATGTAATCGTTCATTGGCAGTTAATCAATTATGTAACACACTTGTAGACATAATAATGGGCTCCAGCCTTACTGCCTTTGTATCACTTTTGTATATATTCCAGATATTTAGTTTTGCAAAATCACTTACGGTACCAGCAATTTTTATTGTACTAATCACACTATTTTTTTTAGTTTCCACTAGTATGATACAGATGAAAGTTGATAGAGAGTTATTGAACAGACAAGCGAAAACTGCCGGACTTTCATATCAGTTTATTTCAGGTATAAAAAAACTAAAGCTGTCAGGATCAGAGAAGAGAGCTTATTCTAAATGGCTTATGGCATATGCGGAGGAAGCTAAATATCAGTATAATCCGCCTTTATTTATAAAGGCAAACGCCGTCTTTTTTGCTGGAATAAATTTATTTTCAACTATTGTTATATATTACATTGCGGTGAAAAGTAATCTAAATCAGTCTTATTACTATGCATTTATGGCATCCTTCGGAATGCTTATGGGGGCTTTTGACTCGGTTTCTTCAGTGACTGATTCATTTGCTCAAATAAAGCCTATTCTCGAAATGGCCACCCCATTTTTAAAAACTGAGCCTGAGATAGAGGTTGAAAAACAACTTGTAAATAACGTTTCCGGAATGATAACAGTGGAGAATTTAAGTTTCAAATATAATGATGATTCACAATATGTGTTTAAGAACTTATCTTTAAAAGTAAAGCCTGGGGATTATATTGCTATTGTAGGAAAAACGGGATGTGGCAAGTCAACATTAATAAGATTGCTGCTTGGACTAGAACATCCTCAGATGGGTGCAATTTATTACGACAATCAAAATATTGACACCATGGATTTGCCATCATTAAGAAGGAAAATTGGGACAGTTATGCAGGATTCGGCTCTATTTCAAGGAGATATTTATTCAAATATTGCAATTACAAATCCAGATTTGACAGAAGATGAAGCCTGGCAAGCTGCAGAAATAGCAGGCATTGCAGATGATATTAAAAAGATGCCAATGAAAATGAAGACAATGATAACAGAAGGTCAGGGAGGTATCTCGGGAGGTCAAAGACAGAGGATTATGATTGCCAGAGCAATAGCAACAAGACCCAAAATACTATTTTTTGATGAAGCTACTAGTGCTTTGGACAACATAACACAAAAAAAGGTTTCCGACGCTTTGGATAAAATGGGATGTACAAGAATCATAATTGCTCATAGATTATCAACCATTAAGAATTGTAATAAAATAATTGTCATTAATAATGGGCAAATAGTTGAATCTGGTACTTATGAGGAGCTAATAGCCAAGCAGCAGTTTTTTGCAGAACTTGTAAAACGACAGCAATTAGACAATTCACAGTAGTGTGACATTTTTGTGAGAATAATTATATTATTATTTATTTAGAATTATAGTAAAGGCAACAGAAAGGAGGTTTTACTATGAGAGAGGAAATGAATAAGTATCTGGAAATGCTAGGTGAGGATGAGGAAGCCCAAAAGAAATTAAAGTCACTAAATGAAGACGATAAAGAAGGTGTAATCACGGCCAGCATTGAGATTGCCAAAAGTTATGGTATCAATCTTGTCAAAGAAGACTTTAACTTAGAGACCTCAGAGCTTGATGAAAATGAATTAGAAGCTGTATCTGGTGGCGCAACTGCATGCGCTTGTTTAGGTGCAGGTGCAGGTGCATCAGGTGATGGCTTTTATGGAGGCTGTGGATGTGTTATTGGAGGAGGTGGCCAATTCTATTATGATAAAAAGCATAAAAAGCTAGCAGGTTTTTGTAGGTGCCCTGGAGTAGGCGGAGGCGGTGCATCATAAATAAGGAGAATTAGCGATGTATTATCTTCTGAATGAACGATATAGGCTTTGTGGCTGGGAAAAATTACCATACGCAATTATAGATAGAAAATATGGACGAGCTCAGTTTGTTAACAAATTTATATTAGATACTCTTGAAATGTGTAATGGAAAAATAGATTTTTCTATTCCTATTATTACTGATGATCAACGTAAACTTGTAGAACAATTGGTAAAAGAGGGTGTCGTATCAGAGTGTGAAAAAGGCTCAGAGCTCAAAGAAAAACAAAAATATATTTTTTACAATAATCGCTATATGAACACAGTGCATTGGTCGATAACTGGCAAATGCAACTGTAAATGCAAACACTGCTATATGTCAGCCCCAGATGCTAAATATGGCGAACTGACCCATGAGCAAATAATGAAAATTGTTAATGATATGGGGAATTGTGGGGTACTTAGATGCACTTTGACAGGTGGTGAAGCCCTTGTACGTTCAGACTTTTGGGACATTGTGGATGGATTACTTGAAAGAGAAATACTCATTACTCAAATCTATTCAAATGGTTTTCTTGTAAATGAGAAATTCCTCGATGAGTTGGAAAAACGAGGTATTCACCCTGAAATCAATATGAGTTTTGATGGAACAGGACATCATGATTGGTTGAGAGGTATTCCAGGGGCTGAGCAGGCTGTGAGAAAAGCATTTTTGTTGTGCCAAAAACGTGGTTTTCCAACTGGTGCTGAAATGTGTTTATGGAAAGATAATGCAGGCTCTTTACGTGAAAGCATAAACGATCTGACACAGATGGGGTGTCGCAGTATAAAAGTAAATCCAATATCAGATACTGGTGCATGGAAAGATGGAAACTATGGTAACGCCCTGTCAATGACAGAAGATGAGGTATTCAATGTTTATTACGAGTATATTGACTCTTTCTACCAGGATTTACCGAATATACTTGTACATTTAGGTGGATTCTTTTATGCAGACGGTGGTGAACCTGATTTTTATGAATTACCAGCTGTTCATATCTACGAGAATCCAATGAGGGCAAGTATGTGTGTACACGCGAGAAATACAATGTACATATCAGCCGAAGGCAGAGCGGAAACCTGCATGGGCATGGCAAGCATGTCAGATGAATTCCAAAATCAATACCCTCTTGTTCAGGAAATGGGCCTTAGGGACTGTTTGGTTGATTCTTCTTACATGAAATTGATTGATACCAGAGTAGAAGAGATAATAGCTCGAAATGAAAAGTGCATTGATTGTAAGTATAAATCATTATGTCTAGGTGGATGCCGAGCAAGCGCCATGATGTTTCATCGTGATGATGTTCTGGCTGTAGATGAAATGACCTGCAAGATTTATAGAGACGGTTGGCTCACAAAAATTATAGATAAGATATCAAAACTAAGGCCAGAAGCAGTTTGTTACGGGGTGGAAGAATATTTAAAAGTGGAAAGGAGCGATATCTAATGAAAGAGAGTATTAAGAAATTCATGGAAGTTGTTTCAAGCGAAGGTAACGATACTATCGAAAAATTACAAAATGCTGATGCTGAAACTATTATTAGTATGGCGTTAGAACGTGGAATTACTATAGAAGCTGATGATCTAAAGCAAGAAGATGAATTGACAGAAATGTCGATGGATGAGCTTGCTGCTACCACAGGGGGAAAAAGATGTGTATGCCCTGCAGTTGGAGGAGGATTAGAAGATAGTCATCATTATGCATGTGCTTGTGTTGTCGGAGGAGGCGGAAGAGCTAAACCTGGATATTCATTTTCCTATGTTAATTCTTGTTTATGTGTTATAGGAGGAAATGGCGGAAAAGAGGACGGTAGATATCCAGATGATCCAGATTAGAACAGTTGTAAGTCCTTTAGGATCTATGTACACGTACAAAATCCAACCTTTTAGTATAGAGGTTGGATTTTTTACGATTATTTTTATAAAAGTGTGAAGAAATTTCTATTTACTTAAAATAAAGCTGAGGCTACTATATTATCACGAACTGCCATAGATTAAGGGATTGGGGAATCTTTTTCTATGGTGTAACAAAGGACTTTTGTCCTAATTTTTAATTGGGGGAATAGTGATGATGCAAAAAGAGAACTTTAAGCGTCTCTTAGCTACAGCTCTTGCACTTTCAATGGCCTGGTCAGGGTTTACACCTGGCTCAGGTCTTTCTTTAGTGCAGGCAACTGAAGCTGGGGAGACCAAACAAGAAGAATCTTCTGAAGAAAAATCACAAGAAGAATCAAAAGCATCTGAGGAAGAAACAAGCCAACCTTCTGAGGATGCCAAAGAAGTTCCTGACTCTGATTCCTCAGCAGAAGATGTAGCAGACGAATCAACGGACGATAATGAATCCCAAAAGGATGTTGATGAAGAAGCTAAAGAAGATGAAAATGCTGAGCTTGATGAGAAAGAGCTACTTGAAGAAGAAAAACTGTTAAAGGAAAAAGAAGAGGAAGAAGAGGATGAAGATAAGTTAAAGCTGATTGCAGATTTTGACTTTGAAAACCTCGAAGATAATGCAGCCATTACAGGCGGCGGTGCTAAGGCAACAGGTACTTATTCTGTTGTAGATAGCTTTGGTGAAAGTGGAAAGGCTATTTCGCTTTCTGATGGTAAAAAGCAATTCCTTAATGTTACCAAGGAAAATGGAGACAGCTTGCTTGCAGGATTAAAATCTGTTTCTATTTCATTTGATGCAAATATTGGAAGAACTGGAACAGACTGGTTATTCTACTCAGCCCCAAATGAGAACCCACAGTCAAGTCCAGAATATTACCTTGGTGCAGCTAACATCAGTTCAAAGCTAACTATCGAGCAGTTTAAAAATGGTAGAGAAAACGGAACCACAAACACACCTCTTGCAATTAACACATGGACCCACATAGATGTTGTTTATTCTCAGGATGAGACAATTGTTTATGTAGATGGTGAAAAGAAATCAAGCTTTAGTTCAGACAACAAGCTTGAGGATATCCTAGGAGCTAATCCTATTACTTATATTGGAAAAGCCAACTGGGGTTCAGGAGAATACTGTAGGGCATATCTTGATAACTACAGAATTTACCAGGGTAAGCTTACAGACAGTGATGTAGCAGACCTTTACAAGGCATTTCTTGATAAGAAGGTAGGCAAGGCTACAGAAGTTGAATTTTCTCTCAACTTAGGATACGTAACAGGAGATATTAATCTTCCAGCAGAATATGATGGCAAGAAAATCTCTTGGAAATCAAGCGATGAAAAGGTCGTGACAAATAACGGTAAAGTCACACGTGGAAATAAGAATAAAGAAGTAACACTTACAGCAACCATAGATGGGGCTGATAAGGAATTCAAAATCGTAGTACTGAAAGAAGGCGAGGATATTGCAACTTATGTAAGTAATAGTCCAGCTGTTGGTCAGGATGGTGGTATGAAGATTGCTGCTAAAAAGAATGGAAGCTTTGAGGCACTTCATAAGAATCAACCTATTATGTACACAAGCCTAGGTAGCAAGGCATATCAGAGCCCAACTGTACTTAGACAGGCAGATGGAGAGGGCTTTTACATGGTTGCAGCAGATGGCCCTTCTGGCAATCTGATTGTATACGAAAGTGATGATTTGATTTCATATAAGAATGAAAAATCAGTATCTACTGGTTCATCTGTTTCGAATGTAAAGCAGATTGAGGCTAAATATGATATGACTGATGAAAGATATGAAATCTATCTTAAGACAAATGATGGCACATATCTTGTAACATCAAAGGATATGGAAAGCTTTGACAAGGCAGTGCTAATTGAAGGCTACAGCTTTGAAGAAAAAAGCCTTGCACCAAAGGATGCTGTAAGCACAAGTATTCTAGGACTAACCAAGTCAGAATATGAAAATCTTACAGAGAAATTTACCAATCCTTATAACACATCTCTTTCAAGCCTTCCTACAGATGAGATAAAGGTAGATGCTCTTACTTCAGAGGAAGAATTTAGAGAGATTCTTTCAAAGTATATTAAGAAGAACACTGTAAAGGTTGAGTATTCAGATGGAACAAAGAAGGAATACTCTCTTAGATTCACAGAGGATAGCATTGAAAATGTTGACCTTGAGCTTCCTGGCACCTACACACTTGAAGGTGTGATTGGCGGTTCTGGAAACTTTACAGACGCAGCTGACCCACTTGTTCCTGAAAGAGCAGATCCATACGTTGTTTATAACAAGGACGATGGATACTACTATTTCACAGCATCTTACCCAATGGTAGGAAGCGGTGACAAGGATGGCTACGACAGAATCATTCTTAGAAGAGCAAAGACAATTGCAGGCCTTGCAAACGCTGAGGAGGTTGCAGTTTGGGATGAGAACACATCAAAATCTCTTGGCAGATTTATCTGGGCACCAGAGATGCACAAGATTGGCGACAGCTGGTATTTAGTTGCAACAGCAGGTCTTAACACAGGAAATGGCACCACATTTAACATCAGACCATTCATGATTAAGTTTGAAGGAAATCCTAAGAAGGACAGCATGTTAGATGCTGACAAATGGGGTGAGCCACAGCTTGTTAAGCCAGTAGAGGGTGACAATATTCTAAATGCCATGTCACTTGATATGACATATTTTGAGGCAGGCGGCAAGCACTATCTTATCTGGGCAGATGAGACAAGAAACACTCAGAATCCAGATGCACTTAGCTACCTTTTCATAGCAACAATCGACCCTAAGAATCCTACACAGCTTACAAGCAAGGCTAAGCTTCTTACAAAGCCAGAATTTGCATGGGAGCTTGTTAGATACAAGGTAAACGAGGGTCCTGGCGTGTTCCACAAAGACGGCAAGGTATACATGACATTTTCTGCATCAGGCACAGGCTCTGAATACTGCGTAGGTCTTATGTATGCAGATGAAAAGGCAGATTTGCTTGATATTAACAATTGGACAAAACTTCCTTATCCAATCCTTACAAGCTCTGATTTTGATGATGAGGTTTCAGGCCCTGGCCACAACTCATTTACCTATGATGAAAATGGAAATCTTGTAATTGTATATCACGCAAGAGAATCAAAGACACATGCCACTCATTCAGGTGACCCACTTTACGACCCATGCAGAAATGCTTATGTAAAGACAGTTCTATTTGATGAGGATGGACTTCCAATCTTTAATCTTAGCAGTGAGGATTTCATAAAGGATGGAGAGAAGTTCAAGGTTAACGTAGTAGTAGAGGGTGAAGAGATAAAGGCTGAGCCAATACTTCAGTATGACTTTAACGATGGTCTTACAAAGAACGCCATCAAGGATGCATCTGGAAATGGCAACGATGGTAAGGTTGTAAAGGGACAGGTAGTAGAGGACAAGGATTACGGCAAGGTTCTTTACTTAGACGGTGACACATCAGTTGGTGGTCACAATGCTTATCTTGAATTCCCTAAGGGATTCTTTGATGGCAGAGACAAGATGACAATCTCCTTCGATGTAAACGAGGTTACCCGTACAGGAAACTATTTTACATTTACAACAGGACAGGATAATACAAAGTATTTATTCTACAAAGCAATGCCAACAGCTGAAAAGCTTGCTATTACAGCAGAAAGCAGTGGCGGAGAAAAGAAGGTTGAGGCATCAGCTAAATATCCAAACACATCAAGAACCTGGATCAACATCACCATCGTAATGGATGGAAACAGGATGTCACTTTACAGAGATGGCAAGCTTATCGGTGTTAACAAAAACACAGGTGTTAAGGTTTCTGATTTAGGAGAGGATTTGTTAGGTTACCTTGGCAAGTCATTCTACTCAGGAGATGCTTATTTCCGAGGATATTTTGACAACGTAAAGGTATACGAAAGAGCCTACAAGGCAGATGATGTTGCACGCCTTTACACAGCAGGTAAGGTTGCACGCTTACAGGAAATCGGTGATGTTGAATATGTAGCAAACAATTACGTGATTCCTGATATGAACAAAATCAAGGGTAACATTTCCCTTCCAGATGAGATTAATGGAGTAGACCTTTCATGGTCATCATCTGATGAAAAAGTAATCAGCACAAAGGTAAAGGCAAATAAGGGTTATGACAGCACACCAGCAGGTGTTGTAACAAGACAGTCTGAGGACACAAAGGTAACTCTTACAGCAACCTTTAAGAAGAATGATGTATCAGTAACAAAGGCTTACGATTGTACAGTTGTTGCTGCACCAAAGGCTGTTGATGAATATGTAGGATATCTATTCGTTCATTTCACAGGAACAGAAGGGGCAGCTACAGATGAGCAGGTTTACTTCTCAGTTTCAAAGGATGGATTTAACTGGGAGGATTTGAACAACAACAATCCAATCATCGAAAGTACAATCGGTGAAAGTGGACTTAGAGACATGTACATTGCTCGTACTCCAGAGGGAGACAAGTTCTACATGATTTCTACAGATCTTAGCATCTATCATAACAGAGACTGGGGTCAGGCTGGTAGCAACGGTAGCCATAGCATCGTTGTTTGGGAATCAAGCGATTTGGTTCACTGGTCTAAGCCATGGCTTGCAGAAATAGCTCCAGAAAATGCTGGATGTACATGGGCACCAGAGTTTGTTTATGACGATGTAACAGGCGAGTACGTTGTTTACTGGTCTGCAACAACACTTGAAGTAGATGAAAATGAAAAGGTTACTCAGGATTATGAGAACCACGCAATCTACTACGCAAAGACTCGTGACTTTGTTCATTTCACAGAACCTCAGCTTTATCACGAGGGCGGAAGAGATGCCAGTGGAAAGATTATCAAGGTAATCGATTCAACAATGATTAAGGGTAGTGATGGCAAATACTATCGTTACACAAAGAATGAGTCAAACGGCTCAATCAAGATTGACGTTGCTGACAACGTACTTGGTCAGTTTACAGATATTAGTTCTAAGTTCTTAGATAAGACATTACCAGGAAAGGTTGGTGCAGTAGAAGGACCAATCATCTTCAAGCTAAACGAGAAGAATGAAGAAGGTAAGGATCAGTGGTGCTTGCTCATCGATAGATTTGCAAGAGGACAGGGCTACTATCCAGTAGTAACTACTGATTTGGCATCAGGTGATTTTGAATTCGTATCTGATGATAAGCTCGGTTCATACAACAAGATTAAATATCGTCATGGTTACGTAATGCCAATCACAGCTGATGAATATTCAGCACTTACAGGCAGTGATTGGAACGATTTTGAGGATGCCGAGGAAGTTACATTAGAAAAGAGTAAATCAGGCAACCCAATGCTTGGCTTTGATGAAAATGGTGATGTGCTTTACGGTGGTGACCCATCTATCTTAGTTGATGGTGATACAGTATATGCTTACGTTGGCCATGACACTTCTACAACAGAAAGCTATAAGATGCCTGATTGGAGATGCTATTCTTCAAAGGATATGAAGAATTGGAAGTATGAGGGCGAATATCTTAACGATTCTGATATCAGCTGGGTACAGGATAAGAACAGTGCATGGGCTGGTCAGGTGGTTAAGTACGGTGACAAGTATTACTTCTACTATTGCTCAGAGGCAAAGGGCAGCTACGGCGGTGGCAAGTGTATTGGTGTTGCAGTATCTGATTCACCAACAGGTGGCTTTAAGGATATTGGACATCCACTTGTTAAGAATGTAGATACCTACAATGGTGTATCTACTTGGGAAGATATCGACCCAACCTTCTGGATTGAGAAGGATGAAAAGGGAGTAGAGCATAGAATTCTTGGATGGGGTAATGTTCGTTTCTTCAATTGCGAATTAAACGAGGACATGATTTCTATCAAGAATCAGGATGGTGATGAGAATAAGCTTTCAGTTGAGAAGGCATCTGACAAGAAGAATGCAGATATCAAGGTTGGTGTAATCAAGGGAATGCCTTCAGGACATCAGTATACGGAAGCTCCTTATTACTATAAGCATAACGTAAACGGCAAGGATCGTTATTACATGTTCTTCGCTTACGATTGGCGTGAGCAGATGGCTTATGCATATTGTGACAGCTTAGAAGATTTCCTTAACAATGAATGGACCTTCGGCGGCGTTGTTATGGAGCCATCAGCAACAGCTAACACAAACCACATGGCAGTATTTGATTTCAAGGGACACACATATTTCGTTTACCATGACGGAAGTCTTCCACACGGTAGTGGCTTCAGAAGAGTTGCCTGCTGCGAGGAGTTCAAGGTAAATGAGGATGGCTCAATCCCATACATCAAAAAGACTGCAGTAGGTTTAACAGGAACAGTAAGCAAGATTTACGATTACTACAAGAATCCTATTTACGTTCAGGAGTATGAAAACACATTAAGCGACAGCGACTATCCTATGATTGGCAAAGCAGTTGGCTGCGACAGCAAATATGATGGCGAAACAGCTGAGTGGGAAATCAATCCTGGCAAGTTAAATAAGAACAATGCAGCTCTTGTTTCACTTGAATCAAATTACAAGCCAGGTATGTATCTTACAGTTGGCAAGGCTTTATCTGATGGAAGCTACAATCTTGTTTTTTCACAGGATGTAAATGGAACCACAGATGAAGCAAAGGCTATGACCTTCAGAACAATCAAGGGATTAAATGGTAGAGGCGTAACATTTGAAAGTGCTCTTTACCATGGCTTCTATATCGCTTCAGTAGGTGGCAAGCTCATCCTTACAGAAACACCTGATAAGAATGCAGCAAGCTTTACTACTGAAAAAATTGCAGAAGGTGGTCAGATTGCAGCAGAGGTTATTAAATCTGCAAAGGTTCGCAAATCTGTAAGAATGTATGCAGTAGGTGATACAGTTGCAGCAAATGATATCAGAATCAGAGCTACTCTTGAAAATGGTAAGAAGGTTACAATCAAGGATGGTATTAAGCTTGACCTTCCAGTAGATGTAACAGCGGCTACTGGCAAGAAGGAGCTTAAGGTGACATATTCTTACATGGGTAGTGAATATGAGGCCACAGTAGTTATCAATGTAGTAGACAAGGAATACAAGGATTAGAAGCAAGGAGAATGATGATGAAAAATAAAAAGAAATATTATGGGCTTTTAGCCGGCGTCATGGCTCTTGCTTTGGCGGTACCTTTTGTAGGTGTAAATATTGCAAAGGCTGATACTTTACATAAACATTTGGTGGCATGGTACGATTTCAATGACGGCACCCTTACAAACAGTAAGGGTGAGAGCCTTGCTACACCAATAGTCAAGGGCCTAGGCAACTATAATGGAGAAGTAAAATACGATGCCAATAGAGATGAAAATATCGCAGGACATTCATTAAGACTTGATGGCAATTACGGTGTCAAACTAAACACAAAGAATCTTGGCGCAAACTATTCAGTTTCACTTTGGGTAAAGCCAGAGAAAAAGGTTCCTGTGAATACACCAGTTGTTTTTGTTGGATATCATGACCCAGAGCTTTGGTATTCAGTTTCTGGAAATGATGATAAGAACAGATTGAAATTCTGGTACAACAATGGGGCAGATTTTAAATGGGTTACAAAAACCTTTGCAGATTATGATGCTGCCCAGTGGCACCACATAGTATTAACAGCTGATGGAAAAGAAAACAAAGCATATTTTGATGGAAAGCTTTTATCCACAGATCAGTTCCTTGAGGTTATGAATGGTGAAAACCAGGATATTATCCTTGGTGCTAACAATTGGGATAGTTGCTACAGCGGACTTATTGATGACGTAATGGTTTATGACCGTACAATATCAGCTGACGAAGTAAACAGATTGTTTACTGATGACATCAAGCCAGTTGAGTCTGCTGACAAGGATATTGAGAAAAATCTTGTTTCATCCTACGATTTTGAAAATGGTATTGGTGATGCCAAGGCTATCGTAAAGGGCATGGGTGCTTATAACGGTGAAATAACATACGTTGATGGAATCAAAGGCAAGGCAGTGGATTTCAACGATTTTGGTTTGGACCTTGGAAACAAGATTAATGGAACAGACTTTACAATTACATTTTCTGTTTGCCCAGACAAATCTCAGGCTGACAATCAGGTATTGATGTTACTGGGATATCATAATAAAGAGCACTGGCTGGCACTATCAGGAGATGGCGCAGACCAGGAGTACAAGCTCTGGGGAAGAACAGATGGAGTTAAGACTATTGGAAATGCTCAGCCGATGAGCTGGACAACAGTAGGTAATCCAACAGTTCCAAACGGTGTTTGGTCACAGGTAGCACTTGTTGGTACAGATGGCAACATCACCATGTATGTAGATGGTCAAAAGGTTGTAAGTGGTATATCTAACAACCCATTAGGCAGCGAAAACGATTCTATCCTTTTTGGTGCTAACAACTGGGATGCATGCTTTGATGGTAAGGTTGATGATATCAAAATCTACAACAAGGCTATGAGCGAAGACACTGTAGAGGATATTGCAGAGGCTTTTAAAGAAAGCAGAGTTCAGCGCAGCTTAGAGCTGGCATGTAGTTTTAATGCAATAGGGGGCAACAACAAGGAGGCAGGTCAGATTAGATATGACCTTTCTCTTCCAACATCTGTGCTTGGCAGCAATATCACATGGAAGTCATCTGATGAATCAGTGATTTCAAATAAGGGTGTAGTTGCTATCGATAACAAGAAGCATGAGGTTACATTAACAGCTGATGTAAAGGTTGATGGAACAAAGGGACATGTAGAGCTTAAGTTTGTGGTTGACGCACTTGATAAGACAGCATTAAACGCACTTATCGAAACTGCTGAGGGTTATGACCTTTCATTTATGACAGAAGAATCAGCAGACAGACTTCGCAGCGCTATTGCAGAAGCAAAGGCTGCAACATCATTCGATGAGATTGACAATGCAACACTTCACATTGAAAGCTCAATCAAGGCACTTACACCAGCAGATGAGTACGAAGATCCATTTGATATGATTCCAGAATCAAAGGTTGAATTAACCATGAAGCCAGGTGAGGAGCAGGTATTATTCGTTCTTCCAGATGCTATCGAAAAGATGGTTAAGGTAGAGTACACATCTAATGATGAGGCAGTAAGCTTTGAGGAAGGTAAGGCAACAGCAAAAGCAGTTGGTAAGGCTATTGTTACAGCAAAGGTAACAGCTTTAAGCGATGGATTTGCTATGGATTATTCTACAGCAGTAAAGGTTGCTAAGGATGAGCCTGTTACACCAGCACCAAGCGGTGGTTCAAGCTCAGGCGGAAGCTCAAGCTCAGGTAGTGGTTCAGGAAGCAGTGCTGGCGCAGTCGCTGGAACAACTATTCCAGTTGTTGCTGGCAATACTGGTGCTCAGACACAGATTCCAGATGCTCAGGTTCCTGCAGCAGGTGGCAGCCAGTCTACTAAGCCTAAGAATGATAAGGTAGATGAGAAGGCAGAGGAGACCACAGAGAATTCTGATGAGACAGTTGTAGATGATGCAGCTTCTGATACAACAGATGATGAAGCTGTTGATGAAACAGAAGAGACAACTATCGAAGAGGAGGCAACTCCTGAAGCTGGTGAAGCTTCTGGAACAAGCCCGGTTGTTGTTATAATTGCAGCTTTAGTTATTGTAGGTGCAGCAATTCTTGCAATCCTAGCCAAACTTGGAATCCTAAAACTATAAGTTCTATTTTGGACTGTGGTCTTTCAGACCCCAGTCCTTTTTTAGGCTTCCCCCTTTTGGGGTTGCTAGGCTCCAGTGGAGCCTGTTCAGCAACGACCGAGCCGGGAGGCGAGACAAGCTGTCAGCGCAGCTGACTGATGAGGGTATGCTAAGTGCATGATAAGCTATACCAAGTATGACTTCTTGTGGGCTACTTAAGGAAAAAGCCCACAAGAACTTGGCTTTGCCAAGCAATATTTTCTTTTTGAGTATGACTTTTGCGCATTTTTGAAAAAATATACTCACTGAGGTAACCTAATACACCGTTTGAGTATCTCCTGAGTGAATTTTATCAAAGTCATACTTTACTATACCACGCCCTCATGTATCTGTGGTGCTACTATCAGTATGAAAGTATGACTTTTTAATTTTCGCTCTATAATATACTCATTTTTCTGAAGGTCGCATTTTACCATGCTCAGAAAGTATCTTGTTTTTCCTCAGAAAAACAGAAGTTATAAAACATTATATTCTGCTCTTTGGGACTGTGGGTAATCCACAGTCCCTTTTTTAAATTTAAAATAAATATTTACAAACTAAAACGATTAAGTTATTATAATAATCAAATAGACAGATAATACTCACAATTTCATACAGAAGACAGATAAAAACCAATGCAAAGAAAATGAGTATATTTACTCACACATATTCTTAATATAAACGGAGAGGGGATATAAAGACATCAAGCGCGCGGGTGTCTTTTATAAATATTTTAAGGAGGGATATGTTATTATGCATAAGTTTAGTAAAACTTTTTGCAAAAAGGCTTTGGCCTGCTCATTATCAGCTTTTATGGTTGCAACGGGGGTAAGCTTTCCATCAGTGAAGGCTGATGCAGCCGGAAATTACAATTATGGTGATGCTTTGGCAAAATCATTATTGTTCTATCAGTTACAGGAATCTGGAAAGCTGTCAGAGGAAACACTTTCTAGAACAAACTGGAGGGCAGACTCAGGTCTAAAAGATGGTTCAGACTTTAATTTAGATTTAACAGGCGGTTGGTATGACGCAGGGGATAATGTAAAGTTCAATCTTCCAATGGCATACTCATCAATGGTTTTAGGATGGTCATATTTGAACAATCCTGAGGCTTATCAGAAATCAGGTCAGGCAAAATGGATGCTCCATGATATCAAGTGGGCAAATGACTATTTTGTAAAATGTAATCCTGATTCAAGCACATATTTCTATCAGGTAGGTGACGGTGGCAAGGACCATGGCTTCTGGGGCGCACCTGAACTGGTGGAAACAAAAATGGATAGACCTGCATTCAAGGTAGATGATACAGCTGCTGGCGGTGGCTCTTGCGTTACTGGTGAGGCTGCGGCATCTCTTGCAGTTGCATCTCTTGCTTTAAAGGATACAGATCCATCAAGAAGTGCAACCTATCTTTCACACGCAAAGACACTCTATGGAATGGCTGAGCGAGCTAAGAGTGATAAGGGCTACACAGCTGCAAGCGGTTTCTATACATCTTACAGCGGATTTTATGATGAATTAGCACTTGCAGGCTGCTGGCTATACAAGGCAACAGGAGATAAGACATATCTTATAAATGCTGAAAAATACGCTGAGAACTTTGGAACAGAGTTCCAAGGCGGCGACGAGATGGCTTACTCATGGACAATGTCTTGGGATGACACACACATGGGCGCATGCTTACTTTTGGCAGAGCTTACAGGCAAGGATAAGTACTATACACCAATCGAAAATAGTATTGATTGCTATAATGGCAAGAAGCCTGGCTCAAATCCTGTAACAATCACACCTGGTGGACTTTCATTCTTAAGTGAATGGGGCTCAGTTAGATATGCATGTAATCAGGCATTTATCGATACAATCTATTTAGGATTAGATAAGGCTGATAGTGAGCATATTGCAGGGGCAAATTCATATATTGAAAGAACAATCAACTATGTTCTTGGCAGCAACGGTCAGAACTTTATGGTTGGCTACAATGCACAGTCACCAAAGAATCCTCACCACAGAGCTGCTCATGGTTGCTGGTCTAACAACCTTAACGCTGCACCAGAAAATTCAAGACATACACTTGTTGGTGCTATCGTAGGTGGACCTGGTTCTGCTAACGATTCATACAAGGATGTTAGAAGTGATTATCAGGCAAACGAAGTAGCTTGTGACTACAATGCAGGTTTCACAGGCGCTTGCGCTTACCTCTATGAGAAGAACGGTTTTGGTACAGTTGTTACTCCATCTGCAATCGAAAAGACAGATGGTGCAGAGTTCACTCTTAAGGGTGGAATCAACTGTGAAGATAAGAACAATGCAGTTAACTTTGTTGAGCTTAAGACAGTTGTTGAGAATCACACAGCTTGGCCAGCAAGAGTTACTGACAACTTAAATCTTCGTATGTTCTTTGATTTAAGTGATGTTATTGCACAGGGTCATTCAGCTTCAGATATGAAGGTTTCTATGACTTACAATCAGCATCCAGTAAAGATTTCTGAGTTCAAGGAATCTGATCAGAAGGGAATTTACTACATCGACCTTAACTTAGCAGGCGCTCAGATTTACCCAGGTGGACAGAGCGAGTGCAAGTGTGAGCTTCAGACAAGAATCACAGCTCCTGGTAAGTGGGATTACTCTAAGAGCCCATGTATCGTAGGTCTTGGCGGAACAAGCAATTCACAGATGTCTACACCTAGTGGAATGCAGCTGTTCGAAGGCGGAAAGCTTGTACTCGGCGATGAGAACATCGTTGATCCAGAACCAGTAGAGCCAGAACCAATCGAGCCAGAACCAGTAGAGCCAGAGCCAGTTGAACCAGAGCCAGTAGATCCAGAACCAGTAAATCCAACTCCAGTAGACCCAACTCCAGTAGATCCAGAGCCAGTTGATCCTACTCCGGTAAATCCAGAACCTTCAGCTACAGATTTAACAGCTGATTATACAATCAATAACTGGGGTTCAGGTTACCAGGTTCTTATTAAGGTAAAGAATGATACAGCTTCAAAGACAAATTCTTGGACATTAAAGGTTAACAAGAATGATGTTGGTATCGATACAAGCTGGAACGTTAATATCGTAGAATCAGGTGACTATTATATTATTACTCCTATGACATGGAATTCTGTAATTGAGCCAGGCCAGGCAGTTGACTTTGGTATCCAGGGCTCATCTCACATTGGAGATAAGGTGGAAATCATTGCACAGGGTAAATAAAGAGAAGGTTTTGAGGAGGAATAAATTAAATGGGTAAAAAAAGAAATGCTTTTTGTAGGAAAGCATTTTTAGGGGTTTTATCAGCTTCATTAATTATTAGCGGTGTAAGCATTCCAAAATATGTTTCACTTGCAGCAGAAGCTGGAATTGTTCCAGAATATACAATCAACAACTGGGGCTCAGGTTATCAGGTTCTTATTAAGGTAAAGAATGATACCAGCAAAAGAGAGGATAAATGGTCCCTTAAGATTAATAAAAATGATGTAGGAATTGATTCTAGCTGGAACGTTAACGTGAAGGAGGCTGGTGATTACTATGAAATCACTCCAATGGAATGGAATTCAGTAATTGAGCCAGGTCAGGCAGTGGAGTTTGGAATTCAGGGTTCTAGTCATGTAGGCACAGCTATTGATATTTCAGTAGATGGTCAAAGCCAGAGTGTTACCCCAGAGCCAACACAGCCTGCACAACCAGAGCCATCACAACCAGAGCCATCACAGCCAGTTAATCCAGAAGAGCCTAATCCAACTGAGCCAGACGTACCAGATGTTCCTGATAAGCCAGAGCCTTCTGAGCCATCAGAGGCTGTTGTAGGAGATGACTGGCTTCATACAGATGGAGCAAGAATCTATGACAAAAATGGTCATGAGGTATATCTGACAGGGGCTAACTGGTTTGGCTTTAACTGTTCAGAAAGAGTATTCCATGGATTGTGGAGTGCTAATATGAAAAATGTGGTTGAAGGCATGGCGGATCATGGAATCAATCTTGTGCGAGTACCTGTTTCTACTGAGCTTCTTTTAGAATGGAAGGCAGGCAAGAATGTAAAGGTAAATGTAAACACATACGCAAATCCTGAGCTAAAGAGAGCAGATGGCTCGGATATGAGCTCAAGAGAAATCTTTGATACATTTGTAAAGCTTTGCAGAGAAAATGGTATCAAGATTATGGTTGATTGCCACAGTGCAGATGCCAACAACTCTGGCCACAATTACAATGTTTGGTATGGTCCAAAGGGATTTACAACCGAAGATTGGATTGAAGGCTGGACATGGCTTGTAAATGAGTATAAGGATGATGACACTATCATCGCTTGCGATCTTAAGAATGAACCACACGGCAAATTCTCCCAGGCAGAAGCCGTAGCAGCTAAGTGGGACGATTCCACAGATGAAAACAATTGGCGTTATGCTGCCAGCCGTTGTGGACAAGCTATCCTGGATGTTAATCCTAACCTTCTTATTATGGTAGAAGGTACAGAGGAAACACCAAGACCAGGATTCGATTTTAATTCAGGAACGCAGAATCCTAATGCTACAGAGGATGAGCTTAAGTACTATGGCGGATGGTGGGGCGGAAATCTTAGAAATGCTGGAAAGTATCCAGTAGATCTAGGTAGCCATCAAAGCCAGCTGGTGTACTCACCACATGATTATGGCCCACTTGTTTACAAGCAGGTATGGTTCGATAAGGATTTCACAGAGCAGACATTATTAGATGATGTTTGGTATGATAGCTGGTTCTATCTTCAGGATCAGGAAATCGCACCTCTTCTTATTGGAGAGTGGGGAGGCTTCATGGATGGTGGAGACAATGAAAAGTACCTGAATCTTATGGCAAACTTTATTGCTAAGAATCACATAAATCATACCTTCTGGTGCATTAATCCTAATTCAGGTGACACAGGCGGACTTCTTAAGGACGACTGGATGTCATGGGATAATGCCAAGTACGATATGATGAAGAAAACTCTTTGGACTGATTCAAAGACAGGTAAGTTTGTTGGTCTTGACCATGAAGTTCCTTTAGGAAGCTCTGGAGAGACAGTAACTACATATTATAATTAAAAAAAAGGGCCCTGCCAGCTTTTAAGCTGGCAAGGCCTTATTTGTATATCCCTCATCCATTTCGCTTAAAAAATTAATTTTATCTATATTTCTAGTTTACGAACTCCTTATTTGGTGTTAATATAAATTGGGTTAAATTTTAGTTATATTTAGTTTTGTTTATATAGAAGGAGTTATTCAATGAGAAAAACTAAGATTATTTGTACAATCGGACCAGCTTCCATGAATGAGGAAACTCTTACAGCAATGGCAAAGGCTGGTATGAATGTTGCCCGTATGAATTTCTCTCATGGCGACCATGAGGAGCAGGGCATGAAGATGGACTTAGTAAAGAAGGTTCGTAAGAAGCTTAATCTTCCAATCGCTATTCTTCTTGATACAAAGGGACCTGAGTATCGTATTGGTACATTTAAGGATGGTTCTGTTACAGTTAAAGAAGGTGACACATTCACATTTACAACAGATGATGTTGAAGGTGATGAGACACGTGTATCAGTTAGCCATAAGAAGCTACATGAGGATTTGTCTGTTGGTGATACACTTTCAGTATGTAACGGTATCGTATTCTTCGAGGTTACAGAAATCAAGGGCCATGATGTTATCACAAAGTGTACATCAGGCGGTACTATGAGCAATAAGAAGTCTATGAGCTTCCCTAACAAGGTTATGTCTGGTCCATACCTTTCTGAGCAGGACAAGAAGGATATCTTATTCGGTATCGAAAATGACATTGATTTTATTGCTGCTTCGTTTGTTTCAACAAAGCAGGATATGATAGAGCTTAGAACATTCCTTGACGAGAACGGTGGTAAGGATATCGTTGTTATTGCTAAGATCGAGAATCAGCCAGGTGTTGATAACGTTAAGGAAATCCTTGAAGTTGCTAATGGTATCATGGTTGCTCGTGGTGACCTTGGTGTTGAGATTCCATTCGTTAATCTTCCAGCTGTTCAGAAGCAGCTTATTTCTACAGCACGTGCACTTGGTAAGAGTGTTGTTACAGCTACAGAGATGCTTGAGTCTATGATTTCTAATCCACGTCCTACACGTGCAGAGATTTCAGATGTTGCTAATGCTGTATATGATGGAACTAGTGCAATCATGCTTTCAGGTGAGAGTGCTCAGGGTAAATACCCAGTACAGGCAGTTGCAACAATGGCAGAAATCGCTGAAACAACTGAGAATGATATTAATTACGAGGGACGTTTCCACAAGGAAGAAATGGAAATTTCTTCTACAGCAGATGCTGTTTGCCATTCAACATGTTCTATGGCTATTGATGTTAATGCTAAGGCTATCGTTGCCTGCACAATGTCTGGTTACACAGCAAAGCGTGTAAGCCGTTTCCGTTGTCCAGTAGATGTTATTGCTATGACAACTGATAAGAAGGTTTGGTTAAGACTTGCTCTTAGCTGGGGTGTTACACCAGTTCTTGTTGATAGATTTAAGTCACTTGATGTTATGTTCTACCATGCTACAAAGCGTGTACAGCAGATGCTTGAGCTCGAAAACGGGGATATGGTAGTACTTACAGGTGGTCCTATCGATGGTACTGTTGGTAATACAAACACAATCAAGGTTGAGACAATTCAGTAAATACGGAAGGCTTCTTCCTTTTAGTGAAAGAGATGCAGTGGATCTTTGTTTTACACCTACTTAAGGGGAAGCTGTCATAGCTAGTGTACGGTGAATAATTGGTATAAGCAGGTGACTGTTTTGGAGAGTATTGAACGGGAATACTTTTCACAGACTATTCACACTATTTACACCACTTTGACAAAGTTTTCAGTTAATATATACTCATCTCGAAAGAGATACAATTTTTTCATAACATTATTCTCCCTTTTGAAAGAGACGCTCCGCTGGCGTCTCTTTCGTATTATATAGGTTCTTTGAGGATTTCTTCTTATTCTTATTAATCCCGCGTTATATTTATAAGTGCAAAATGTACTAAGGAATAGTTTGATAACATTATAAAAATATCTAATATTAATAAATATTATTAAAATATAACATATCGCTTGCAATTTGATTACTCGCGCTTTATAATCTTGCTTGTTTTTGTGAATTAATTGTGAACGGGTTTTTAAGAAAGGTAAGATTATGAAGAAGAACAAGAAACTAGTTCGACAGATATTATGGTTTGCAGCTGTACTTGCATTATTAATGTCTACTACAATTGCAATTATTGGAATGACCTATGTTAAGAAGGCATATTTTGATTCATTTTCAGAGGAATTACATACATCAGCTATGTTCCTTCAGAGTGCACTTAACAGCCAGTGGGATGGTGACTGGGAAGTAACATCTTCTGGAAAGATTCTTAAAGGTAGCTATGCCCTACATGATGATTTTCAGGCACAGTTAGATGAATTACATGAGCAGACTGGTGTAAGCTTTACAATTTTCTATGGAGACACCAGATACATCACATCACTTACAGATGAAAGTGGTCAGAGAATGGAAGGCACACAGGCATCTGAAGAAGTTGTTGCTAAGGTTGTTGAAAATGGTGAGGATTATCTTGCAACTAATTTCAATATTAATGGTAGTGATAGCAAGTGGTATGCATATTATATTCCACTTAAGAATACTGACGGAACAGTTGTAGGTATGATATTTGCAGGCCGCGAAACAGATTCCGTTGCCTCAGCTTTACTTAACGCAAGACTAATTATAATGGGTGTTTACATCTTCTTCGTTGTATTAGTTCTTATTTTAGGTCATAGAATGATTGTGAAATCCACAAATGCTATAGATGAAATTGTGGCTGGACTTAAGAAGCTTGAGGATGGTGAATTATCATTTTATATTGAAGATCATGCATTTGATAGAACAGATGAGATTGGTGTTATTGCTGAGACTTCAGCGGAGCTTCGTGATAAGCTCCAGGATGTAATTAAGACATCTATTGATCTTTCTGACCAGGTAACAAATGCAGGTGAAAATCTTGCTTCAAGTGCTGATACAGCTTTACATGTTGCTGATCAGGTTTCAAATGCTGTTGAGGATATTAGCAAGGGCGCTGTATCACAGGCTGAAAGTGTTGAGAATTCTCTTAACAATACATTGGAGATGGGCGAAAGCATCGAGGATATTTCTGATAGCGTATTAGAGCTTTCAAAGGCTGCTACAGAGATGCTTCAGGATGCTAACAAGACTGTTGATGCTATTAATGAGCTTATGCAACAAAATGAGCAGGTTATGGCTGCAATGACAGAAATTCATACTCAGATTCAAGCTACAAATGATGCGGTTAAGAATATTGCAGAAGCATCTAACTCAATTACATCTATTTCAGACCAGACAAATCTTCTTTCACTTAACGCTTCTATTGAAGCTGCCCGTGCTGGTGATGCAGGAAGAGGATTCGCAGTAGTTGCTACAGAAATAGGTTCTCTTGCAGTTCAGTCTAAGGAAGCTTCTGTATCAATCAATGATATTGTAGCAAAGCTTGTTGCTGAGTCAGAGAAGAGTGTTGAGACTATTGAAAAGCTTAACGTAGCATTTAATCAGCAGAACAGCCAGCTTAATTCAACAAAGTCTGATATGGATTATGTGGTTAAGAATGTAAATAGCGTTGATTCTAGCACAAAGACTATTGCTGATAAGGTAGAGCTATTAAATGGATTAAAGGTGAGCTTTAATGATATTATTTCTGAGCTTTCTGCAATTTCTCAGCAAAACGCAGCATCATCAGAAGAGACAACAGCTTCTATGCAGGAATTAAATGCAACATTTGCAATTATTACACAGGCTGCCGATGAACTTAGAGACTTAGCAGTTAATCTAAATGATAAAATGAATTACTTTAATATAGAAGGCACCGTAGCCTAAAAAAGAAAGCCTTCCCCATGAGGGGAAGGTGCCCCGAAGGGGCGGATGAGGTGTAGCCTCACTTAATTACTAGAATATGTCAAAGCACCACTCTGTGCTCCAGCATATTTTACAGTCCAATTCTTTGCAGATTGTGGATCTCGTGTGCTGTACCCATAATTATTGCTTGGTCTAAAGCTAGATGCTCCAGCAATCTTTGCTGTAGAAATATCCCAAGATAATACGCTACCACTATCTGTGAATCTTCCTATATAATCCATTGCATTTACAACGCATCCCTTGTGACTGCCAGCTTCAAAGTAGTTTTTCTCTGAATAGATATTGCAGTCAGTATAAGGTGTATAGCCTAAGTCAAAATCGTATACATAGTTGTTATAGCAGTGGAAATATCCATAGCGCATCAATCCAGGTGCACGGGTGAGAGTCTGTCTAAAGTAGCAGTTGCTTATGGTCATGCAAGGGTAGCCTGTGTATGTACCATGGCCGTCTTCACCTGGGTATCCGAGAATTAATCCATATTTGTGCCCACCAAAGAAGCAATCATTAACTGAAACAAAGTTTGCCTTAAGTCCAACATAGAGGAACTTGTCAGTGTCATTATGATGAATGCTTGTGTCCTGATTCATATCATGTCCAGGCCAAGAGCAGTGATTCATCCAGAAATTGTTACCATCGGAAATATACATCTGAATATCATCGTTATTGTTAATGCTTACAGAATGAGTAAACGTAATATTCTTGTAGATGTTATTACCTGATGACTGAATGTTTCTAAAGTGTATATTGTTTAGTGTATGGGCATTGTAAGAGCCTACAAATGTTTTGTTGCTTCCTACATTAACCTTTGTAAGAGCATTCTGTGACATGTTTGCACCGATAACGATAATGTAAGGTGTAGAGCCGGATGCATATTTCTGCAGGTCGCTTAATGACTTTACAGTTACAGTCTGTCCAAATACACCACCAGTGATGCAGGCCTTCTCTCGGCCAGACATATCCTTTGAATATCCCGCAAAGCCTTCAACTCCATAGGAATTTACTCTGAAGCACTGGCTTGTAGAACCATTATAGTTTGCTAGATTGTAGCTTCCATTTGAAAGAGTAAGTGCGAGATTAGTGTTGTTGTAATTTACAATCTTATAATTGAGGGCAATTCCATTAGCGTCATTTTTTACTGCAACAATCTTCCAGTACTGAGATTTGTCGCCAGATGTCACCTTGGCTGCGGCAACACCGTTGCCAGATGTTACGCTGCTGGAAAATGGTGTGAAACAATAGCCGGTAGCAGCATTGATGATTCTATATACACCGCTATTTACATATGAAAGAACCCATCTGTTTGATGTGGCACTAGTGCCATTTGAAGTAAGAACTCCACCGTTTGTACCATTGTCGTTTACATATTTTCCATCACTGCAATTTACAAAATTAATCTGTTGCTGAGGGTATACAGTGCTAAGTGCTGAGCTTGTTGTAGTTGAAGCTGTAGAAGAGCTCTGGCTTGAAGAGCTGCTGGTATTAATGGCTTCGAATACAAATTGTTGACAAGCTAATCCGTTATATGTCCGTGTGTTAATATTTCCCTTGTTTGCTGTAGACCAACCGTATACATCAACAGCTTGCTTATCACCTGAACATTTTGTTGTAAGGCAAAAGACTCCGTCAGTAGATGTTTTTATAGGCTTGAATTTCTGAGGGTCTTTGCCATTTTCATTGTAGAGCTCTACATTAGTTCCATCTGTTGCTTTTCCTGCAGTTACATCCATCATTCTTCCGCTGGACATACCGGTTTTCAGGGTAATATATCCATCGCCTACATTGGTTACATACCATCTTTGGCATGGATAACCATTTCCTTGGTACTGCTGTACATTGGCGCCGTTTTCATCCTTGCCGTCAGCAACCTCTACATATTTCTGGCTGTTGACGTTTTTGATGTAGTACCAACCATCAGCAATGTAGCCTGTCTGTAATGATGGAGTTGTGTTGTTTGAGGAATTGTTGCTTGTTGAGTTGTTGCTTGAATTGCTTGAATTGCTTGAACTATTGCTAGATGGCCAAGGAGCAGATTCAAAATACCAAATCTGATTGTCCTTGCCAGTGTTGGCGTATTGATGCACGTTAGCGCCAGTAGTTGTCTTGGCACTTGTTACATCAACCACTGAATTGAAGCCGCTTACTTCTGTAGCTATATAGTAGCCCAGGTTAGAATCTGCTGGCTTGAGTGCAAAATTCTGAGCTGAGCAGCCATTGTTGCTCCAAATCTGGATGTTAGTTTTGTTTTCAGATGAACCGTTTGCCACATCGAGCGATATGCCTCCGGTCATATCTGTAGCTGGGTGGATTCTGTAATAGCCTGTAGAGCTGTTCTTTTCAAGAATCCATCGCTGGCCCAGTGAGCCAGTGCCGGTTGCCTGCACCACATTGGCACCAGCTGCAGACGAGTCATTCTCTACTGTGAGATAAAGACCGCTGTTTTTGTTTTTGATGTAATAGATGTTTCCTGTTTCAGGTGTCACTGCTGCCGCGTGAACCTCTAGCACAGGAAAAGCTATGAATGACATTACCGTAAATACTAATGCAGCCGATAATGCCAAGGCTTTTCTTAACTTCTTCTTCACTTCATTGTTCTCCTTGTTTTGAATTTTCTTCAAAACTCAGTTACTCCCCTTATCCCCTCAGTTAAGCAACATTGATATTGTAGCAGATAGGGGTGGCAGAAAAAGACTTGACCCTGTATTTCACCACAAGTTCCACGAATTGCACAAAAAAATAAGAGATGATTTTGTGTGAATTTTCAAATCATCATTCAAGATAATACCATATCCGCCTATATCATCTACAAATCATGTGTGACACTTATGTGACAAATCACATGGTATTATCTTTTCAGAAACAAAAAACAAACACAAATTTAGGAGGTATGAAAAAATGGTAGTAGGACAAATCATTAATTGCTGTACAGTAGACGAGGTTATTAGAAAGGCTTTCGAACTTAAAGATAAGGGGATTGTCACTGAATTTGTTTCTAATTGTGCACTCAGAGTTGTTTGCATAGATTAATAAAAGCCTTGCCGTTTGGCAAGGCTTTAAATTTTTAGTCATCTAAATCATTTGAAGACATTTCAAGTACGGTACGCTTTCTAGCCATTTCATCTGACTCAAGGTACTCATCGTATGTAGTCATCTTATCAATCATCTGTCCATTTGGAAGAATCTCAATAATACGGTTAGCTGTTGTCTGAACGATTTCGTGGTCACGAGAAGAGAAGAGGATTACGCCTGAGAACTTCTGAAGTCCTGTATTTAAGGCTGTAATAGACTCCATATCCAAGTGGTCAGTAGGCTCATCAAGCATAAGTACGTTAGAGTTTTCAATCATCATACGTGAAAGAAGAACACGTACCTTTTCACCACCGGATAAAACCTTCATTTTCTTGGCACCATCATCACCTGCAAAAAGCATACGGCCAAGGAATCCACGTACGTAAGTAGCATCTTTAATCTCAGAGAACTGTGTAAGCCAATCTACAATGAGAAGGTCTGTATTAAAGATGTTAGTGTTGTCCTTAGGGAAGTAAGACTGGCTTGTAGTGACGCCCCACTTGTAGCTTCCCTCGTCTGGCTCCATCTCCCCAGCAAGAATCTGGAATAGTACTGTCTTTGCCTTTTCGTTAGAACCAACGAAAGCAATCTTATCTTCACGACCAACATTGAATGTAAGATGGTCAAGAATAAGTTCTCCATCAATTGTCTTTGTAAGATTCTCGATTGAAAGAACTTCGTTACCGATTTCACGAGCTGGTCTGAAATCAATGTATGGGTACTTACGGCTAGAAGGACGGATGTCATCAAGCTGAATCTTCTCTAATGCACGCTTTCTAGATGTAGCCTGCTTAGACTTAGAAGCGTTAGCAGAGAATCGCTGGATGAATTCCTGTAATTCCTTAATCTGTTCTTCCTTCTTCTTGTTAGCTTCCTTACGCTGCTGAATAATAAGCTGTGATGACTGATACCAGAAATCATAGTTACCAGCGTAAAGCTGAATCTTACCGTAATCAATATCTGCAATCTGTGTACATACCTTGTTAAGGAAGTAACGGTCATGGGATACTACGATGACTGTGTTCTCAAAGTTAATAAGGAATTCCTCAAGCCATGCAATAGCATCTAAATCCAAGTGGTTAGTAGGCTCATCAAGAAGAAGAACATCTGGTGAACCGAAAAGTGCACGTGCAAGAAGGATTTTGACCTTAAGAGCACCAGGAAGCTCGCTCATTAATGTGTAGTGGAATTCTGTATCAACTCCAAGTCCGTTAAGAAGTGTAGCTGCATCTGACTCTGCATTCCAACCATCCATCTCTGCAAACTCGCTTTCAAGCTCAGCTGCACGGATACCATCCTCGTCAGAGAAGTCTTCCTTCATATATATAGCGTCCTTTTCCTTCATGATATCGTAAAGACGCTGATTACCCATGATAACTGTATCAAGAGCTGTGAACTCATCATACTTGAAGTGATCCTGCTCTAAGAATGAAAGGCGGTTGCCAGGGCTCATGGTGATTTCACCACTGGTAGGCTCCAACTGACCTGATAAAATCTTAAGGAATGTAGACTTACCTGCACCGTTAGCACCGATGATACCGTAGCAGTTACCCTCTGTAAATTTGATATTAACCTCTTCAAATAAGGCTTTCTTGCCAAAACGAAGAGTGACATTATTTGCTTGAATCATTAAAAATAGTCCTTTCAAAAACTCAATTAAAATAAACCTGAAATAGTTTATCAAAAAAACATAAAAATGTCTAGATTTTGCCAAAAGTTTCAGCATGGCATTATTGCTTTTTACCCCGTTAAATTATATAATATTTAATAAAAATTTTTGGAAAGGTGGTGATATCATGTCAGATTACAATCAGGCCGATTTACAACAGCTTGAGAACAAGGTTGCTATGGATGGACATGGTGTCATCGCTACGGAAGATTTTGTTGACCCTGATGTGCTTTACCGTGAGCTTATCGATAGGGTCCG
This sequence comes from Pseudobutyrivibrio ruminis, assembly GCA_015057315.1. Classification (GTDB taxonomy): domain Bacteria; phylum Bacillota; class Clostridia; order Lachnospirales; family Lachnospiraceae; genus Pseudobutyrivibrio; species Pseudobutyrivibrio ruminis_D. The sequence goes on from SVER01000001.1 coordinate 139,478, forward strand.
CAAGTACCATCCTAACACTGATATCTCTATGATTGAAAAGGGCTATCAGCTTGCCAGCAAGGCTCATGAGGGCCAGGTTCGTAAGTCTGGGGAGCCTTACATCATTCATCCTCTTTGCGTTGCAATCATTCTGGCAGATCTTGAGCTTGATAAAGAGACTATCGTTGCAGGTATTCTTCATGATGTGGTGGAGGACACCATATATACTAAGGAAGAAATAGCAGCAGAGTTTTCTGATGAAGTTGCAGAGCTTGTTGATGGCGTTACCAAATTAGGACAATTGAATTACGATGCAGATAAGGTGGAAATCCAGGCTGAGAACCTTCGTAAGATGTTCCTTGCCATGGCTAAGGATATTCGCGTTATCCTTATTAAGCTTGCAGATAGGCTTCACAACATGCGCACACTTAAGTATATGCGCCCTGAGAAGCAAAAGGAAAAGGCTAAGGAGACTATGGAAATTTACGCTCCTTTGGCACAGCGTCTTGGTATCAGCAAGGTTAAGATAGAGCTTGATGATTTATCACTTAAGTATCTTGAGCCAGAAGCCTACTACGATTTGGTGGAAAAGGTTGCCCTCAGAAAGAATCAGCGTAACGAATATATTAACTCTTTAGTAGATGATGTGGCTAAGCATATCAAGGATGCTGATATTGATGCAGAGGTTTACGGAAGAGCCAAACACTTCTTTAGCATTTACAAGAAGATGGTTAATCAGAATAAGACCATCGATCAGATATATGATTTGTTCGCAGTGCGCATTATTGTTGATTCTATCAAGGATTGCTATGCAGCCCTTGGTGTTATCCATGAGATGTACACTCCAATCCCAGGCCGATTTAAGGACTACATTGCTATGCCTAAGCCTAACATGTATCAGTCCTTACATACCACTGTTATCGGGCCTAACGGTTCGCCTTTTGAGATACAGATTCGTACCTACGAAATGCACCGCACCAGTGAATACGGTATTGCAGCCCACTGGAAATACAAGGAAAGCGGCGAAGGCTCTACAGTTATGGGCGAGGAAGAGAAGCTTTCCTGGCTACGTGAAATCCTTGAGTGGCAGCAGGAGATTTCTGATAATAAGGAGTTTTCAAGCCTTCTTAAATCAGATCTTAATCTGTTTTCCGATACAGTATTTTGTTTTACTCCATCAGGAGATGTTAAGAACCTGCCTAACGGCTCTACACCTATAGATTTTGCCTATGCCATCCATTCTGCTGTAGGTAACCGCATGATTGGTGCTAAGGTCAACGGCAAGCTTGTTCCAATTGATTACGTTATCCAAAATGGTGACCGTATCGAAATCGTCACCTCTCAAAACACAAACGGCCCTAGCCGTGATTGGCTTAGCATTGTTAAGAGCTCACAGGCTAAGAACAAGATTAATCAGTGGTTCAGAAGCCAGTCCAAGGATGAGAATATTGCTAAGGGTAAGGAATTGCTCATCAGCTCTGCTAAGCAAAAGGGAGTTGACCTTGGCGAGGTAAACAAACCTAAATATCAGGAATTAATCAAGAATAAATACGGCTTCCACAGCTGGGAAGATTGTCTTGCAGCTGTAGGCCAGGGCGCTATCAAAGAAGGCGCTGTCATTAACAGAATGTATTCTGAATGGCAGAAGGATCATCCTATTAAGATGACCGATGAGGATGTTCTTGCTGAGCATTCAGGTGGCAACGAAAAGATTAAGCCTAAATCTAAGAACGGCATTACAGTAAGCGGTATATATGATGTTTCAGTTCGTTTCTCTAAGTGTTGTAATCCAGTGCCAGGTGACGAAATCGTAGGCTTTGTCACAAGAGGCCGTGGTGTATCAATACATCGTACCGATTGCATCAATATGATTAACCTGCCTGATTTTGAAAAGGAAAGATTAATCGAGGCAGAGTGGGCTACAGATTCTGAGGATGAAGGCAAGAAGGGCGGCGTATATCTTACAGAAATCAATATATACGGTAACAACCGTACAGGACTTCTTGTAGATATTACTCGTATCTTTACTGAAAGAGAAATAGATATTGATTCAATACATTCTAAGACCAGCAAGCAGGGTGTTGCTACAATCACAATCAAGTTCGGCACTCAAAGCCGTGAACAGCTCCGCTCATTAGTTGAGAAGATTAAGCAGGTTGAATCAATCATAGATGTTGAACGCCCTAGAGGTTAATATAGAACTTAATAAATTTGGCGGTTGGAACAGCTATTTCAAAGTAGATAGCTGTTCTACTATTTTGGAGAGGAATATGAAAGTAGCAAAAGTGATGTTGCCAGCAGCGATGGAGAATTGCTATCTGGCTATTAATGAGGAAACAAAAGAATCTATTATTATCGATCCAGGCTCTGCGGCAGATAGGGTAAAGTCAGCTGTGTCCCAGACTGGCACTAAGCCTGTGGCAGTGCTTCTTACTCATGGGCATTTTGACCATGCTGGTGAGGCCGCTACCATTGCAGATGAATACGGGATTAAGATATACGCACATGAGGCTTGCGCTGACGAGCTTAAAAATCCATCTATTAATCTATCTGCAGATATGTATGGAAGCAGCGAAACATACAGGGCAGATATTTTCCTAAAGGATGAAGAAGAAATAGAGCTTGCAGGGCTTAAGGTGAAGTGCCTGTTTACACCAGGTCACACTCCAGGTGGCTGTTGCTTCTATTTTGAAAAAGAAGGCATTGTATTCACAGGCGACACATTGTTTAGCGGTTCTGTGGGACGCACCGATTTCCCAGGCGGCTCTATGAGCCAGTTGGTAGGTAGCATTAAGAGCAAGCTTCTAGTGCTGGATGATGACACCATCTGCTACCCAGGCCACAACGAACCTACAACTATCGCGGAAGAGCGTACGTACAATCCGTACATAGTGTAATTATAGTAATTTAGAAGAGTAAACTGTAGTAGACAAGCTATATATATACTTAAGCGAGACATGTTGTCGAGCGTAGTATATATATGCTTGTATACGTAACAGTTTACGGAGTAAGTTTATGATATATGTAAAGTTAAATGAAGATAATTTTGAATATGACATTTATTCCCTGGTGAAGGCATTCTATCCTAAGGAGGAAGTAAAAATCGGCACTGCTGATGCTCCTTCAGATGAAGAGCTGCTTTTTACCATGGACGTTAAATACGCAGACTACAAGCTTACACTAGATGGTCGCGAGGTTGAAATAGATTATTCTAACCGCCCAGATACCAAGAATCGCTTAAAGCTTGCTATCTACGAAAGCTTAAGCAAACGTACCGGAAAGACTTTGCCTTGGGGTACACTTACAGGCATTCGTCCTACCAAAATCAGCCTTGGCATGATAGAGCAGGGCGCATCAGATGAAGAGGTAGCTGATTATATGAGACATACCTACCTCACATCAGATGAAAAGATAGCCTTGAGCCTTGAGGTTTCACACAAGGAACACGAGCTTTTATCAAAGATAGATTACGACAACGGCTATTCTGTTTACATCGGAATTCCATTTTGCCCAAGCACCTGCCTTTATTGTTCATTCACTTCATATCCAATAGGTCTTTGGAAGAAGAAATTAGAGGATTACCTTAATGCCCTTGAAAAGGAGATGGCATTTACAGCAGAGGCGTGTAAGGATAAAAAGCTTACCACTATCTATATTGGTGGGGGAACCCCAACATCCCTTGATGAACAGAATTTACAGAAGCTTTTAGAACTGGTTGATAGATATTTCAACACCACAGATTTGCTGGAATACACTATCGAGGCAGGCCGTCCAGATTCCATCACCTATGAAAAGCTTCAAATTATGAAGAATCATCCTATAACCAGGATTTCCATTAATCCACAGACCATGAATCAAAAGACTTTGGATTTAATAGGAAGATTCCACAAGGTAGAGGATATCTACAGGGTATATGGCTGGGCCAAGGAACTTGGGTTTGATGATATCAATATGGATTTAATCCTTGGGCTTCCAGGTGAGACAATAGAAGATGTAAGATACACATTATCAGAGATTGAAAAGCTGTCCCCTGATAATCTGACTGTCCATTCACTGGCTTTGAAGCATTCTGCAAGGCTTAACATAGATAAGGAAGCATATGATGATTACCTAATCGAAAACTCACAGGCTCACATGGATGCATGCCTTGAAACAGCTAATAAGCTCAACCTTAAGCCTTACTATCTATACAGGCAAAAGAACATGGCAGCAAATCTTGAGAACATAGGATATGCAACTTCTGGCAAAGAAGGACTCTATAATATCTTGATAATGGAAGAAAAACAAACTATAATGGCACTTGGCGCAGGCTGTTCATGTAAGTTTGTTGCAGACCATGGCGCCACAGTTACAAGATGTGAGAATGTCAAGGATGTTCAGCTATACATGGACAGAATTGATGAAATGATAGAAAGAAAAAGAGAAAGACTTAGAGAGGATTTAAAATGGCTTTAAACAAGAAACCAGTTAACGGAATGAAGGATATACTTCCTTACGAAATGGAAGTTAGAGATTATGTTACTTCTATTATTAAGGAGACATATCGCTCATTTGGATTTACACCAATCGAGACACCAGCAATGGAGTCTATTGGCAACCTTTCAAATAAACAGGGTGGCGAGAACGAAAAGCTTATCTTCAAGGTAATGAAGCGTGGCGAGAAGCTTAACATCCCAGAGGCTACTACTGAGGAGGATGTTGTAGATTTTGGTATGAGATATGACCTTACAGTACCTCTTTGCCGCTTCTATTCAAATCACGCTAACGAGCTTACATCACCATTTAAGTCACTTCAGATTGGTTCTGTTTGGAGAGCAGATAGACCACAGCGTGGCCGTTATCGCCAGTTCACACAGTGTGATATTGATATCCTTGGTGAGCCTAGCAACCTTGCAGAGATAGAGCTTATCCTTGCAACCACTACTACACTTGGTCGCATCGGCTTTAAGAATTTTGAAATTCGTATTAACGAGCGTCGTATCCTTAAGGCTATGGCTGCATACGCAGGCTTTGCTGAGGAGGATTACGATTCAATCTTTATTACACTTGATAAGATGGACAAGATTGGTCTTGATGGAGTTTCAAAGGAGCTTCTTGAGGCTGGTTATCCACAGGAATCTATCGATAAATATGTAGATTTGTTTGACGCACTTGATAATGTTAAGGATGTTGCTGCAGGCATGGATATTTTACTTTCTAAGCTTGGTGAGTTCCTTGATGAAGAAGTAGCTAACTGGATGCGTGAAATTGCAACAGCTGTTAATGCTACTAAGGAAGCTGAGTTTGACCTTGTATTTGATCCTACACTTGTACGTGGAATGAGCTATTATACAGGTACTATCTTTGAGATTGCTATTCCTGAGTTTGGAGGAAGCTGCGGTGGCGGCGGACGTTACGATAAGATGATTGGTAACTTTACAGGTCAGAACACTCCTGCATGCGGTTTCTCAATTGGATTTGAGCGTATTATCCTTCTTCTTATGGAGCAGGGATTTAAGGTACCTGGTGCTAATAAGAAGGTTGCTTATCTTGTTGAGAAGGGGTATCCAGCAGATAAGCTTGCAGAGGTTATGGCACAGGCTAAGGCAGCTCGCGGGGATGGGCAGACAGTTCTTGTAGTACGTATGAACAAGAATAAGAAGTTCCAGAAGGAGCAGCTTTCAGCAGAAGGCTATGAGGAATTCGTAGAGTTTTTCAATAGATAAGATATTGTAGGGTTAATGTTATGGGATTATTAGGGGGCAAAAGAAAATTAGGAAGCAACAGTGCGCTTGCTATTGCAGCAGGCTGCGCTGTTGCTTTTATGTTTATTGCTACAATTGTAAGCACTGTTTTGTACAAGCAGAGAATGGATGAAGCAGTGGGGCTGATGGCAGAAACTACCTACAACGAGTACGATTCCTATGTGGTAATGATTTCTTCTGATGATGATTCAACCTTTTGGAAGCAGGTGTACGAAGCAGCAAAGGAATACGGCAAGGAAAATGGTGTCTATATAGACATGATTTCTCAGTCTATTGATGAAAGCTATAGCAAGCCAGAGCTTATTGAGATGGCTATTGAGTCTGACTGCGACGCTATTTTTATAGAAGGGGATGACAGTGAAGAAACTACGAAAATGCTTGCCAGAGCAAGTCAAAAGGGGATTCCGGTATTTGCCATAGGTACTGATGTGGCAGCTGAAAGTAGAATCAGTTACATAGGTGCTAACAGCTATTCTATTGCAAGCCTTTATGGCACATCCCTTGTGGATAATCTGGTAAAGCAAAAGAAGGTATTGGTGCTAGGGGCTGATAGTGTAAGTGTTGCTGATGAAAATGCTTTTATTAACAATATCCAAACAGCACTTACAGGGGCTGATATAGTAAATGCTCCTTTAGAATTTGAAGCCAGAGCCATTACAGAAACAGGTCCTTTTGCCATAGAAGAATATGTGCAGAACATGTTTAAGGAAAACGATTTGGCACCGGTGGTAATCTGTCTTGATGAAAAGACCACAGCTTCATTTTATCAGGCAATGATTGACTACAATAAGGTAGGTTCAATATTGCTTTTCGGAAGTGATAAATCCTCAACCATCCTAACAGGTATCAAACAGAGGGTTATTGCAAGCTCAGTGTATGTGGATTCTAAGGCACTGGGCCAGGCGGCAGCAGAGGCTTTTATTGAATATAAGGAGGCTGGTAATGTTTCTGATTATATCAGCGTAGAGGCAAAGCTGATAGATGCAAGTAATGTAGCAGATGAGCTTCAGGAGGTGGATGGTGAGTAAAATAAGTATCAAATCCATGTCCTTAAGAAAAAAGATGATAATGGCTTTTTGTTTGCCTACTATATTGCTTTTTCTGGTAAATATGATGTTATACCTTGGTACTACAAGGGTGCTTAATTCCTTGGACGTTGTTTATTCTAGTAACAATGCTTTGAATCAGCTTAATACAGCCTTGGAAAGCCTTCAAAATGCTACAGAAGGTTATCTGAATACTAAGACCAGCGATGCATTAGAGCAATATTACATTCAAGAACAGGAATATAGCGATATGCTAGTAGCCTTAGACGATAACAAGGATGACAATGAAAATCGTGTCATGGAGCGCAACATTAGGCACATGTCTCAAAACTACCTAGAGCTTACCAACCAGGCCGTGGAAAGTAAGCGTGGAGGTAATGTAGAAAAATATAAAAACATTTACGAAGAGGCAACAAGGACATTTAGCTATATAGAAAGTAGCATAAATAGTCTTAATAATAAGCAGTTTGTAAATAACTCCAAATCTTATGGGGCTATGATGGCGGCTTTGCAGACAATAGAGCGGCTGAATATTATTACGTTAGTTATCATTGGCCTTGCCAATCTGGCATTTGTTGTGCTTATAGCATCTACCATTGCAGGTCCTCTTGTCAGGCTTGCAGCTACTGCAGATAGTGTATCCAAGGGAGATTTTGATGTACCACTGCCACCTGTTAGAAGTAATGATGAGGTGGGAGTTGTTACAGGTGCCTTTAACAAGATGGTTATCTCTATCAAGGACTATATTGCAAAGCTCACAGAATCTATGGAAGCAACTAGAAAGCTTAGAGAGAACGAGCTTATTATGGAAAACCATGTAAAGGATGCTGAGCTTAAGTATTTGCAGTCCCAGATTAATCCTCACTTTCTGTTTAACACATTAAATGCAGGTGCACAGCTTGCTATGATGGAAGGGGCAGACAGAACCAGTAACTATATTCAGCGTGTGGCAGATTTCTTCAGATACAATATTAAGAAAAACAAGGACGTAGTTACCCTGAAGGAAGAAATTGAGTTGGTTGATATATATATCTACATAATTAATGTTCGTTTTGCTGGAGAAATCCAGTTTACAAAGGAGATAGACGAAAGCCTGCTTGATATCAAAATCCCAAGCATGATACTTCAGCCTATAGTTGAAAATAGTATCAACTACGGTTTGCGTAATATAGAATGGGCTAAAAAGATAAAGCTATCTGTATATGAGCTGGGAGATTACGTTTGTATTAGTGTGAAGGATAACGGAGCAGGCATAGAAAAGGAAACCTTAGATAAAATCCTAAACGGAAGCTTTGTAAGCAATTTTAACAAGTCCGATTCCAACGGAGTTGGTCTAAATAATTGCATAGAAAGGTTAAATATTTTCTATGAAAGGGACGACGTGCTTGATATCATATCAGAAGGAAAAGATAAAGGCACCGAAACCATCCTATATCTACCAAAATGATAAAAAGAAGCCTTCCCCTTTTGCAAGGGGGAAGGTGTCGACGCAGTCGACGGATGAGGGTTTTTAAACATGTACAAAATACTACTAGCCGACGACGAAGGTATCGTCATCGATTCACTTAAATTCATAATAGAAAAAGAATACGGCAGCAAATGCGACATCCGCACAGCCAAAACCGGCCGTCAGGTAATCGAGGTTGCAGAGGAATTTCAGCCGGATATCGCCTTTATGGATATCCAAATGCCAGGAATTAACGGCATCGATGCCATGAGGGAAATCAGGCGCACCAATAACCATGTGGTATTCATCGTAATGACAGCCTACGACAAATTCGATTATGCCAAGGATGCCATCTCTATCGGAGTCCTGGATTATCTAAATAAGCCTGTCAGCAGGGAAGCTATCCTTGATGTGCTTGGCAAGGCCATGAATCAAATCGATGGAGAACGAAGGAAACGTAGCAACGATTTACAGGTTAGGGAGAAGCTTGAGACAGTTGTTCCTATTATAGAAAATGGTCTTATTCAGGATTTGCTTTTTAAGGAATATTTCAAGGAAGATATTGATAACTATAAGACCCTGCTTGGAATTGATTCGGAATATGGTTACATGGCATGTATGGTGTTTGGTAGAGAGCTTGTTGGTAACTATATGACCAGTGCCGTAGCCGTATCAATCCAAGCTCAGAAGGCTTACCGTGAAATCCACACCATCACAGAGGATTATATTAAGGGCATCATGGGGGCTGTTATGTCTAACAAAATCCCAATTCTGATTCCTACAGATTCGCCAACCCTTTCTTATAATGAAAGAAACCAGGTGGTGGAAAACGCCAGAGCTCTTTGCAGAAAGCTTTCAGAACGATTTGATATGGATTTTCGAATTGGCTTTGGCTCAGTAAAGCCCTTAGAGAGAATGAGCGAATCCTACGAGGAAGGTAATTCGGTGCTTATATCTACCACCAGCCATGTAGCCCATGTGGATGATATGCCTGTGGCCTGCAGATACGAAGAAGATTATCCTATGGATTTGGAAAAACGCTTGTTTAACGAGGTCACCTTAGGAAATGTAAACGAATCCACAGCCCTAGCACAGACATTCTTTGAATGGATGGAGGAGAATTATTCTCATGATAATGACAGCATCAGGCTGAAATGCTTGGAGTTTGTATTATGGGCAGAGCATTTAGCATACGAAAAGACAGGTAGAATGTACGAGTTTCAAAGCAGATCTAATTATCTGTCAGAGCTTCTTGGCCTAGCTGGTTTATCCGATGTAGGCAGATGGTTTGTAGAAAAGATAAAGGCTGCGGCATTTTGGGTATCTAACAAACATGAAGAGCAATCCATGAGTGCTGTGAATAAGGCCAAGCAGTACATTGATGAAAATTACATGAAAGAGCTTACACTAGATGATGTTTCCAGGGTGGTTAATATAAGCTCCTACTATTTTTCTAAGGTGTTCAAGGAAGAGACAGGGGAAAACTTCATTGATTATCTGACTAAGCTTAGGATTGAGGCAGCCAAGAATCTGCTAAAGACTACAAATAAATCCATGAAGGAAATTGCACTTGAGGTAGGATATTCGGATCCTAATTATTTCTCCCGAAACTTTAAGAAATATACAGGAAAAACACCTACTGATTACGCAAAGGGATAAGATAAAAAGGGGATAATGTATGAGAGGATTTACAAAAATAATATCGCTTGTGACAGCATCTACCTTGGTTTTTTGCTCCTGCGGCAGTATGAAGGCCACGGCAGATAAGCCAGGTTTCAAGGATAATGAAGGCATCGAAATAGGATTGTGCTTTGATTCATTTGTAATTGAGCGCTGGGAAAAGGACAGAGATGTGTTTGTGGACACAGCCTCAGGCCTTGGTGCTACAGTGAATGTTCAAAATGCCAACGGTGATGTGGATAAGCAGATAGAGCAGATAGAGTATCTGGTGGATAAAGGGGTAGATTGCCTGGTTATTATCCCTGTAGATGGAAATGTGCTAGGTGATGCAGTAGCACTTGCCAAGGAAAATAATATTCCAGTTGTTTCCTATGATAGATTGATACCAAATGCTGACACCGACCTATACATATCCTTTGATAACAATATGGTAGGACAGATGCTTGGGGAAGCCTTAGTAGAGGCTGGTGCAACAAAGGTAGTAAAAATTTGCGGACCACATACGGATAATAATGTGTCCCTTGTAAGCGATGGCTTTGATTCTGTAGTAGGAGAAAATGGAGTAGAGATAATTGATACCTATTATTGTGATGGCTGGAAGGCAGAGCTTGGTGGTGCCTATGTATACGACAATATGGACACAATCAGGCAGGCAGATGCAATCATGTGTGGAAATGATGATGTGGCAACATCTGTTATCAGAGCCCTTGCAGTAAGTCAGCTGGCTGGAGTCATCCCTGTAGTAGGTCAGGATGCGGATTTACCAGCATGCCAGCACATAGTGGAGGGCACCCAGCTAATGACTGTGTACAAGCCTGTAGGTGAGCTTGCCAAGCAGGCAGCAGAGCTTTCATATAAGCTTGCCACCGGGGATTCACTGTCAGTGGATACCACCATAAGTGATGGCTCCTTTGATGTGCCATATGTCACCATAGATCCAGTGGCAGTTAATAAAGACAATATTGATGATGTGATTATTGCCGGGGGATTTCATTCACATGAGGATGTGTATATGAATGTGGAATGACCCTTAGCCTTCCCCCTAAATTAGGGGGAAGGTGCCCCGTAGGGGCGGATGAGGGTAGTAGTAAAAAATTGTGATTGTAAAACAGGACTAGCACAAAAAAATGCTAGTCCTGTTTTTGTGTCCTAAAAAAGTATGACAAAAATATGAAGAAAGTAGCAACCATTTTTAGACCTCTTAATGGTACATTATCTTTAGTAACAAACATACCTAAACGAAAGGGAGGTTTTTCAGAAATGAAGAAAAAGTTATTAAGTGTACTATTAACAGGTGCTCTTGCAGCTTCAATGTTTGTAGGCTGTGGCACAAGCACAGAGACAACAGACACAGGTGCTGCTACAGGTGGGGACACAGCTACTGAGTCTACTGACACAGGAAGTGGTGCAGCAGGCGGAACAAAGGTTGGCGTTGCAATGCCTACTAAGGATCTCCAGAGATGGAATCAGGATGGCGCTAACATGCAGAAGGAGCTTGAGGCAGCTGGCTACACAGTAGATCTTCAGTATGCTTCAAACGATGTACAGACACAGATTTCTCAGATTGAGAACATGATTAACTCAGGATGTAACGTACTTGTTGTTGCAGCTATCGAGGCTTCATCACTTGGTGAGGCAATGGATATGGCTTCTGAGGCTGGTATCCCTGTTATCGCTTATGACCGTTTGATTATGAACACAGACGCTGTTTCATACTACGCTACATTCGATAACTACAAGGTTGGTACAGTTCAGGGTGAGTACATTGAGAAGGAATTAGACCTTAAGAACACATCTGATAAGTTCACAATGGAAATCACAGCTGGTGACCCAGGCGACAACAACGCTGGTTTCTTCTATCAGGGTGCTATGGATGTTCTTCAGCCATACATCGACAATGGAACAATCACAGTTAAGTCTGGTCAGACAGAGTTCTCTGATGTTGCTACAGCACAGTGGGCTACAGAGACAGCACAGTCACGTATGGAGAATATCCTTTCTTCTTACTATGCTGATGGAACAGACCTTGACATCTGCCTCTGCTCTAACGATTCAACAGCACTTGGTGTTGAGAACGCTCTTGCAGCTAACTACAATGGCAAGTATCCAATCGTAACAGGTCAGGATTGTGATATTGAGAATACAAAGAACATGATTGCTGGAAAGCAGTCAATGTCAGTATTCAAGGATACACGTACACTTGCTTCACAGGTAGTTAAGATGGTTGGTCAGATTCTTAATGGTGAAGAAGTAGATGTTAACGATACAGAAACTTATGACAATGGTAATGCAGTAATTCCTTCATACCTTTGCGACCCTGTATTCGCAGATGCTAACAACTACAAAGAATTACTTATCGATTCTGGTTACTACACAGAGGATCAGTTAAAGTAATAATAAAGATTTAAGTGGGGCGAGCAATGCTCGCCCTATTTTAAAGAAGAGAATAGCTTGAAGATGCTAAACAAAGTATTAAGTTATAAGGAGGGAGACTTAAGTGGGAAATATATTACTTGAGATGAAAAACATCACCAAAGAGTTCCCTGGCGTAAAGGCCCTTGATAACGTTAATCTTAAGGTAGAGCAAGGTGAGATTCATGCCCTTGTAGGTGAGAATGGTGCGGGAAAATCTACTCTTATGAACGTTTTAAGTGGTATTTATCCATACGGCTCTTACACAGGAGACATCGTATACAATGGTGAGGTTTGTCAGTTCCAGAAAATAAAGGATTCCGAGGAAAAAGGAATCGTAATCATACATCAGGAGCTTGCACTTATTCCTTACATGTCCATTGGTGAGAATATGTTCCTTGGCAATGAGCAGGGAAGAAAATCAGCAATCGATTGGGATAAAACGTACGCTGAGGCTGATAAGTTTCTAAAAATGGTTGGCTTAACAGAAAGCAGCCGTACTCTTATAAAGGATATCGGTGTTGGTAAACAGCAGCTGGTAGAAATCGCAAAGGCTCTTGCAAAACATGCAAAGCTTCTTATTCTTGATGAGCCTACATCATCTCTTAACGAGACTGATTCAAAGGCACTTCTCGATTTGTTACTTAAGTTTAAGCAGGAGGGTATGACATCTATTATCATCTCTCATAAGCTTAATGAAGTATCTTATGTAGCAGACCATATTACAGTTATCCGTGATGGTTCTACAATCGAAACACTTGATAAGACTGTTGATGATATCTCTGAAGACAGAATCATTAAGGGCATGGTTGGTCGTGAGATGACAGACCGATTCCCAAAGCGAGAAAATGTGAAAATCGGTGATATCGCAATGGAGGTTAAGGACTGGACAGTATATCATCCACAGTTTTCGGAGAGAAAAGTGGTTGACGGTGTATCAATGAACGTTCGCAAGGGCGAGGTTGTTGGTATCGCAGGTCTGATGGGTGCAGGACGTACCGAGCTTGCAATGAGTATCTTTGGTAAGGCATATGGCACAAACATTTCTGGCCAGCTTTTTTTAGATGGCAAGGAAGTTAAGCTTAAGAATATCAAGGATGCCATCAAGCACAAGATTGCATACGTTACAGAGGATAGAAAGGGCAACGGACTTGTTCTTACAAATCCTATTAAGATTAATACAACACTTGCTAATCTTTCAGAGATTTGCAGCAAGCATGTAATTGACCAGGATAAGGAATATCAGGTTGCTGAGGAATACAGGGATAAGCTTAAAACAAAGTGTCCTACAGTTGAGCAGAATGTTGGTAATCTTTCAGGTGGTAACCAGCAGAAGGTTCTTCTTGCCAAGTGGATGTTCGCAAATCCTGATGTGTTAATTCTTGATGAGCCAACAAGAGGTATTGATGTTGGTGCTAAATACGAGATTTATTGTATTATCAATGACCTGGTTGCAGCAGGAAAATCAGTAATCATGATTTCCTCAGAGCTTCCAGAGGTTCTTGGTATGTCAGACCGTATATACGTTATGAATGAAGGCAAGATGGTTGGTGAGATGGCAGGTGCGGAAGCCTCTCAGGAAAGCATCATGTCATGCATCTTAAAATCATAGAAGGGAGAGAAAACATGGTTTCATTCAATTTATCAGAAGTCATCAAAAAATACACCATGGTTATCGCCCTGGTGGTCATCATTGGAATATTCTATGTGGGAACAAATGGAACAATTCTTTTGCCACAGAATATTAACAACTTGCTTTCACAGAATGCATACGTATTCATTCTTGCAACTGGTATGCTGCTTTGTATCTTAACAGGTGGTAACATCGATCTTTCCGTTGGTTCGGTAGTGTGCTTTATCGGTGGTATCGGCGCTGTTATGATGAGCAAGGAAATGAATGTATGGTTTACAGTACTTGTAATGCTTCTTGTTGGTGTGGCAGTTGGAGCTTGGCAGGCATTTTGGGTAGCTTATGTAAATGTTCCACCATTTATTGCAACACTTGCAGGTATGTACGCATTCAGAGGTTTATCAAATGTAGTACTTAATGGTTATGCAGTTTCTATCACAAACCCAACATATCTTAATGTTTTCGGTGGTGGTGCTGATTGCTATATTCCAGATTTCTTCCATGGAAATGGGCTCAATATTACATGTATGTTAGCAGGAATCATCGGAGTTGCTATATTTGTAATAGGTTCCTTAAGAAACCGAATTGCAGCATCAAGAAAAGGATATGCAACAACATCAGCTGTAGGATTTTACCTTAAGCTTGTGCTTATTTCAGCAGTAATCCTTTTCGTTACATACAAGCTTGCAGGCTACAAGGGTATTCCTACATCACTTATCTGGATTATCATCGTAGTTCTTGCATACCATTACTTCACCACAAAGACTACAATGGGTCGTTACCTGTATGCAGTAGGTGGAAATGAGAAGGCTACACAGCTTTCAGGTATCAACACAAAGAAGGTTTACTTCTTCGCATATACGAATATGGGATTCTTAACAGCTATCGCTGGTATCCTTACTGTAGCTAGAGCTGCAAGTGCTCAGCCTACTTATGGTATGTTCTATGAAATGGACGCAATCGGTGCCTGCTTCATTGGTGGCGCTAGTGCATACGGCGGAACAGGTTCTGTATTCGGAGCAATCATCGGTGCCCTTCTGATGGGTGTTATCAACCAGGGTATGTCAATCATGGGTGTAGACGCCAATTACCAAAAGGTAGTAAAGGGACTTGTACTTCTTATAGCAGTTATCTTTGACGTAGTATCAAAGAGAGAAAAGAAGTAGGAAGGGAGGATCATAAAAGTGAAAGACAAAATTTTAAAAATATTCAAAGAAAACACAATGCTCATTGTACTGGTCCTTGTTGTCCTCTTCTTCAATGTGATGACAAATGGTACAATGCTTCTTCCAAGCCAGTTTAACGCACTTATCACACAAAACGCATACGTATATGTTCTTGCAACAGGTATGCTGATGTGTATGCTTACTGGTGGTAACATCGATTTGTCCTGCGGTTCATTTGTTTGCTTCGTAGGTGTTATCGGTGCAAAGGTTATGGTAACAAATGGAGCTTCTACTCCTGTAGGTATTCTTGTAATGCTTCTTATTGGTGTTATCTACGGTTGCCTGCTTGGATTTGTAATTGCTTACATCAACATTCCACCATGGATTGCAACACTTGCAGGTTTCCTTGCACTTCGTGGATGGGGTGTAGCTTTAATGCATGGCGCATCTAACATCAGCCCACTTCCAAAGGAGTTCTGTGCAATGTTCACAGGCAAGATGAATGACCTTTTTGGCGGGCCAAGAATTAATGGTGTTCAGTACAATATGACAAGTATTGTAATTGGTCTTATTGCTTCAGTTGTTGTTGTACTTCTTCTTTTTAGAAGCCGTGCAACAAAGCTTAAGAAGGGATATGTTGCAGATAGCCTAGTTACAGTTATTGTAAAATGCGTTCTCATTGATTTTGTAATTATGTTATTTGCATATAAGTTCTCACTTGCAGGTGGTGTTCCTTATGCACTTATCTGGGTGGCAGTAATTGTTCTTATCTACAGCTTTATTACATCTAAGACAGATGTAGGACGTTACTTCTACACAATCGGCGGTAACGCAGAGGCAACTCGTCTTTCAGGTATCGACACAAAGAGAATCATGTTCCTTGCATACCTTAACATGGCAGTGCTTACAGTTATATCTGCATTCCTTACAATGTCACGTTTCTCAGCTGCAAACTCTACAGCTGGAACAAACTATGAGATGGATGCAATTTCAGCCTGCGTAGTTGGTGGTGTTAGTGCTTATGGCGGTAGCGGTACTGTATTTGGAATGATTGTCGGCGCTACACTTATCGGTGTAATCAACCTTGGTATGTCTCTTATGGGAATTGATGCCAACTGGCAGAAGGTTGTAAAGGGAGTTGTTCTTCTTGGCGCTGTAGTTTTTGAGATTTTGAATAATAGAAAGAATGCTATTAAATAGAAGGTTTAATATCTTCATCATATTCTCTTAGATTTGCCCGCGGTATTTATTATCGCGGGCTTTTAGTTTTTATTTATAAGTGATAGTATATAGAATATGGAGCTAATAAAAGGATTAATTCAAAGAAAAATGGTTATATTACTTGCAGCAGTAGTGCTGGTGTTTTTTGTACTTTTTAACTCTGGCTTTTTCGGAGGAAATGACGAGAGAATCAGGATATCCTGTGTGGGAGACAGCCTGACATACGGAAGTGGAGTGATTAAAACCAGGGATGTGGATTCCTACCCTGCCAAGCTTCAAAAAAAGCTTGGTACATCACATCTTGTATCAAACTTTGGTGTGAGAAATGCCACTGCATCGGCTGATGGAGATTTGCCATACATCGGGTCGACACAATACAAGAAATCACTGGAATCAGAGCCAGATATCGTTCTTCTTATGCTTGGCACCAACGATTCCAAGACATACAATTGGAATGCTAAGTCTTACGAAGAGGGCATTAAAAGCCTGGTTCAGACTTATAAGAATTTGGACACTAACCCTACAGTATACCTGATGATTTCGCCATATTGCTTTTCGTTAGACGGTTCTGATATTGCAGAATATCAGGTTCAGCCTAAGGTAGTGGCCGGTAAGATTAGAGATATTGTAGAAAAGGTAGCGGCAGAAGAGGGGGTAGAGGTAATCGATTTATATTCCGTTACTGTAGGCAAAGAAGAACGCTACCGTGATGGAATCCATTTCGACGCCGAAGGCTACAAGATTATCGCTGATTATATCTACGATATTATAAAATAATTGTTACTATTCACGGACATGTTTTCTTACAGAATGTGGATTTAGCTAAGGGGGAGCGTAGTGCACTCTAGGGACTTGCTGTTCTTATATGAAGTGAGCCCGCTAGAAGCGTAAATCCGTCGCCCTAGCCTATTGCATCATTGGAGAAGAATTGCTGATTTTCTTAATGCCACAAACGAGCATATGTCACGTGTCCTTTCACGGCTTTGACTATTCTGTCGCAACTGTATGTATATCGCATACACTTGTTATGTTTAAATAATAGCAGTGACAGCAATATTAGTATTAATTGCATTCATATTACATTCGCCAAGTAGAATTAAAAGCAGTTTTTTTGTGTTTTTCGTACCGGCTTCAAGCTCAGTCCGTTTCGCTATCAGCCTTGGGCTGCCGTCCATGGCAGCCCATACGAAAACATTCAAAAACTGCTTTAAGATTCTACTAGGCTCATTCCAAAATCATGCAATTAATACTAATATTGCTGCCACTGCTATTTCTTTAGGTTGAGTGTGTATGCGATATACATACAGTTGCGACAGAATTGTCAAACCTTGAAAGAACACGTGTAATAAAAGATGCGAGTTGTGGCATTTAGAAAATCAGTAATTCTTCGATTGTGCAATAGGCTAGGGCGACGATTTATGCTTCTAGCGGGCTCATTCTGTTGATTCATTAACAAGTCCCCAGAGTGCACTACGCTCCCCCTTAGCTAAATCCACATATATAAAATTTTAGAATGTCCGTGAATAGTAACAAATAAATGGTTATCAATATTATTTATCATTAAACCTGTTGACATATTATGCCAACAGGTTTATATTTTAATCAAACATATGAACAAATGCTCATATGTAAAATTAAAAGATAACCCATTGGGGACGGAGGAAATCACTATGAAGAAAACTTACAAGATTGATGTTGATTGCGCAAACTGTGCTAACAAAATGGAGCAGGCAGCTAAGAATACTGCTGGTGTAGCTGATGCTACTGTTAATTTCATGGCACTTAAGATGAATGTAGAGTTCGAGGAAGGCGCTGATGTTAAGGCTGTTATGGCCGAGGTTCTTGCTAATTGCAAGAAGGTTGAGGACGACTGCGAAATCTTTATCTAAGTTCTGTTTATAGGCTTGTCTGCTACAGGCTATCTATACACAGCGCAAATAGCTTGTAGTTGACAAGGAAAATGTTTCTTAAGCGAAACTTTCTATGTTGAGCGTAGAAATATTTTTCTTGTCAACGTAACAAGCGAGAGAACGACTGGGAGACAACTAGGAGACTAATTATGAATAAGAAACAAAAGAAGGTTTTATACAGAATAATTGCAGCAGCGCTTATGATGATTGTGTTGTTGCTGTTACCACTTGAGGAAAAAAGTATACTCAGGTTTATATTGTTTTTACTTCCCTATTTTACAATAGGCTATGACATTTTGCGAAAAGCCTTTAAGGGGATTATGAATAAGCAGGTGTTTGATGAAAATTTCCTTATGGCTGTGGCAACAGTAGGTGCTATGGCGCTGGGGGAATACACTGAGGGTGTGGCAGTTATGCTGTTCTATCAGATCGGTGAGCTTTTCCAGTCATATGCAGTGGGAAAGAGCCGCAGGAACATCTCTGCACTTATGGATATAAGGCCTGATTTTGCTAACGTGATGATTGATGGTGTGGTTACAAAGGTTGACCCAGACGAGGTGGAGGTTGGCAGCGAGATAATCGTTCAACCAGGTGAGAAAATCCCTATTGATGGCGTGGTTGTAGATGGCACATCTACCCTTGATACAGCAGCCTTAACGGGTGAGAGCGTACCTAGAAGCGTAAAGCCTTCTGACGAGGTAATATCAGGCTGTATCAATATGTCTGGCGTAATCAAGGTTAAGACTACCAAGGAATTTGGTGAGTCTACTGCATCTAAGATTCTTGATTTGGTGGAGAATGCTTCATCTAAGAAATCAAAGCCAGAGAACTTTATTTCAAAGTTTGCAAGAATATACACTCCAGTTGTGTGCTATGCCGCAGTTGGTCTGGCTTTACTTCCACCTCTAGTCAGCCTGATTATAGGGCTAGAACCAAGATGGGGACAGTGGGTATACAGAGCTCTTACTTTCCTTGTAATCAGCTGCCCATGTGCTCTTGTAATCAGCATCCCTCTTACATTCTTTGCGGGAATAGGTGGAGCTAGCAAGGAAGGCGTGCTTGTAAAGGGCTCTAACTATCTTGATATGCTTTCAAAGGCTAAGATTGCTGTCATGGATAAGACAGGTACTCTTACCAAGGGTGTATTTAAGGTTACAGAAATTGTTCCAGTAGGTATTACCAAGGAAGAGCTTCTAGAGAAGACAGCAATGGCTGAGGTCTACTCTAATCATCCTATATCAAAGAGCCTTAAGGAAGCCTATGGTAAGCCAATTAATACCAGCCGAGTGTCTGATGTAGAGGAGATATCCGGTCAGGGCATAAAGGCTATTGTAGGTGATACTACTGTAAATGTAGGTAATGAAAAGCTCATGGCAAATGTAGGTGTAGAGCCTGCTACGGTGGTTGCCGCAGGAACTGTTATTCATGTTGCATTTGATGACAAATATGTAGGCTATATCCTTATATCAGATGAGCTTAAGCCAACATCAAAGTCTGCCATAAAAGCCATGAAGCAGGCTGGAATAAGAGCAACAGTAATGCTAACAGGTGACAGTGACAAGGTAGCTGGAATCGTTGCTAATGATTTAGGCTTAGATAAGGTATATTCACAGCTTCTTCCAGCTGACAAGGTTACAAAGGTGGAGGAGCTTCTTGCTGACAAAAATGAAAATGAACAGCTTATATTTGTAGGGGATGGAATCAACGACGCCCCTGTATTATCAAGAGCCGATATAGGTATCGCCATGGGAGCGCTAGGCTCTGATGCGGCCATAGAAGCAGCTGATGTTGTCCTTATGGACGACGACCCAATGAAGATTGCCAAAGCCATAAATATCGCTAAGAAATCTATGCGTATAGTATACGAAAACATCTATTTTGCAATAGGCATCAAGATAGCTTGCCTAATCTTAGGTGCAATAGGTATAGCTAATATGTGGCTTGCAATCTTTGCAGACGTAGGCGTTATGGTACTTGCCGTATTAAACGCAATCCGTGCCCTACGTGTGCATAACGTGTAAAATAGCTTGTAGTAAACAATAATAAATTTTCTGAAGGAGACATCAGTTGGCGAAAGAATATTTATTATCGTTTGAGTGACAAGCAATGATTAAGAAGAGTAAAGATAGCTTGTAGTAAACAATAATAAATTTTCTGAAGGAGACATCAGTCGACGAAAGAATATTTATTATTGTTTGCGTAACAAGCGAGAAGTACTCAGGAGGTAGACATGGAAAAACATGCTCAGTGTTGCGATGAGCAATGTGTACATACAGAATTGGTAAGCAAAGTGCTTGATGAACTTCCAGATGAGGATGCATTGTATGATCTTGCGGAGCTTTTCAAAGTCTTTGGGGATAGCACAAGAGTAAGAATATTATTTGCGTTACTTGAATCAGAGCTTTGCGTATGTGATCTTTCAGAAGCTCTTGATATGACTCAATCTGCCATATCACATCAGCTTCAGATTCTTCGCACTAATAAGCTGGTTAAAAGCCGCCGTGAAGGCAAGCAGATATACTATAGCCTTGCAGATGAACATGTAGTAACAATCATCGCCCAGGGATTAAATCATATATTGGAATAGCTTCAGATTAGCTGTTATCGAAACAATTTCTCATTAAATAAAAATTTGTGAAAAAAGTGTTGACATCGAACTTTTGGTAGAGTATTATAACCACAGTTAGCAAGAGCTAACCTAGAAAGAGGACGATAACATGTGCGAAGAAGTATTTGAGATGATCTGTTCCATGGACAGGCGAAAAATAGAGTTGCAGCTGGTGTTGCAGTGTGCACCTACAATCGCGGGACTTAAGACATCCAATCTTCTCATTGTTCCTAAAGACTTAGAGGATAAAGTCAGAATGGTCTTAAGACACTCCGGGCTGTTGGGGTACCGCCTGGTGTATGACAAGAAACGGGTAATCTTTTTAGTCTTTAACAGGGACATGCTTATGAGTTATCTTTCAAGGGATGAGGTTGGGGATTTTCTTGTTAAATATGGATATAGGACAGATGCTTTTGGCTATTGTCTAAGACATTTTCAAAAGCGCTATGATGCCTATGTTCATTGCAGAAAGGATTTCCCTCACGAAATGGGTGTGTTCTTAGGATACCCACTTGGTGATGTGGAAGGCTTTATCAAAAACGGGGGAGATAATTTCTTGTTGTCCGGCTACTGGAAAGTATATTCTGATGTGGCTGAGGCACAGGGGTTATTTGAAAAGTTTGATGTTGTAAAAGATGACATGGTTCGCATGGTATCAAAAGGATACTCGATTAAAAGTATAGTTTCGTACTATGCAACAGGTGCTACAGAAGTAGCAGTTTGATTTTTATTTAAGGAGAGTAAAATCATGAGTAAAGTTAATGTAGTATTTTGGTCACAGTCAGGAAATACAGAGAGTATGGCAAATGCAGTCGGCGCTGGTGTAACAGAGGCTGGCGGCGAGGCTAACGTAGTTTATGTTGGCGATGCTTCTATAGATGAGCTTAAATCTGCTAAGGCTTTTGCTTTAGGATGCCCTGCAATGGGTGCAGAGGTGCTCGAAGAAGGTGAAATGGAGCCATTCGTTGCAGATTTAGAGGGCTTTGTTTCAGGTAAGACTATCGGTCTTTTCGGCTCTTACGGCTGGGGAGATGGACAGTGGATGCGCGATTGGGTTGATCGTATGACAGCCGCAGGCGCAACAGTAGTGAATGGTGAGGGCGTTATTTGCCAGGATGCTCCAGACGGGGCAGCAGAGGCAGAGTGCAAAGAATTAGGTAAAGCTCTTGCTGCAATTTAATTGTTATTTTAAATTTGCTTATTTCCTTTCCCTGAGTTTCTAACCGGGTTTCTTGGGGAAGTTATTAGACTCCTTTTACAGCCTCCAGGTATGCCAGTGCCTGGAGGAATTTTTAGTATATTTAAGTGTGTATTATATAGCGGAAAAGCGTTGTGAATTGGGCATATATGTATTTGTCAGAATATCAGAAACTTTATGTTAAATTCTAACAATTAAATTTCGAAAAAGTTGTTGACATTAAGCCTGTTCTAATATATACTTCTTTTTGTTCGCGGGACAGAGATGAAACGCAGACAACACTTATCGGGGTGTGGCTCAGTTTGGCTAGAGCACCTGGTTTGGGACCAGGGGGTCGCAGGTTCGAATCCTGTCACCCCGACTTGGCAAAGATATGAATATGCGGGTGTGGTTCAATGGTAGAACATCAGCCTTCCAAGCTGAATACGTGGGTTCGATTCCCATCACCCGCTCTTCAATAGCCAAATATATTGAATATGTGTCAGTAGCTCAGCTGGATAGAGCAACGGCCTTCTAAGCCGTGGGTCGGGGGTTCGAATCCCTTCTGGCACATTTATACGGTTTAATTTATCAGTATGGTGGGTGTGGCACAGCTGGTTAGCGCGTCGGATTGTGGTTCCGAAGGTCGAGGGTTCGAACCCCTCTACCCAC
>SVER01000039.1 GCA_015057315.1 Pseudobutyrivibrio ruminis
CCCGGCATCAACGTAGCCGGCTCCGTAATCAACGGCGTTGTTTCCGGATGCTTTGTTGCTGCCATCGGCGAGGTTTCCACCTACGCCTTCGAGCAAATCTACCTTGGCAAGAAATCCATCGGCGACATCGACTGGATCAAGAAACTAACTGAAGCTGCCCTCTCCGGCAACCTCACCGACCTGATTTCTAACGTCCTCGACCAGGTAACAGACGGCACCTCAAAAGAACAAATTGCCAAAATCATCAAAGGAAGTATACCAAAAGCAAAAGGACTCTGATTTTTCAGAGTCCTCAGAGTGTAGACAAAGAGGATGCTGCAAAACTACTCTCTAACAACTACACTTTTATGGTACTAAAATGCCCAGATTTTCAGGGCAAATTGTTATAACTTGGTGTATCTTGTTGCTATTTAAAGTTCTTTGTCTTTCAATGCCTTTAAATAGTTTTTCTTGAATGTTCTTATGTCTTTAAAGAAATATGTTTCAGATTTTGAAAGAATATGGCTTTCCATTTTTAACTCTGTTAGTTTTAAAGTACAAACCAAATCTGCCACCTGAAACAATCTGTAATCTGAAGGTATTACTCTCTTAAACTCAACATTATCTAATAATGTATTAAAAACTGATGAAAGAATTCTAGTCACCTCAACTTGACCATTGTCATAGTAAATTTTTACACAGTCGTATCCCATAAAAAATTCCAGATTATTTCTTATAAACATTGCTAACTGTTTACTTAGCTTTCCTGTGGCCTCAATAGAATCATCAATATGTTTCTTTTCAATATATATAGATTTAAACTTAATATCTGTCTTTCTTGCAAAAGTCATAAGTCGCTTAAGAATTTGCTGACGTTCTTCAAGTGAATACTCCTTATATTCATGTTCAGACCTAATAACTGGTCCTGCATGTACACAATGTTCTGGCCAACCTATATTTTTCATTTCACTCTCAAGCTTTTTCAAATCCAAACTTATATCATCATCTTGATCATGAATCACCATCGAAATAATATAAAATGGCGCACGATAATCATATTCGCCAAAATCACCCGATTCATCTACAAAAACACTTAATTCTTTCATAACAAATCCTTTTTAGATAAAAAAATAGCGGGTGTCTTACCCGCTTTTTGGTGGACCCGGGTCTTTCGACCAGCCCAGAAGCATCACTGCTTCTTCTTGTTAATATGATAACATCTAGAAACTATGATTTCAATATTTATTTCATAACCTAGTCATGAAAACTCATCACATAAACAATACTCACTAAAGGAAAAAGCCAACCTCCAAGGCCTACACCGATTACTGTTACTAAAGTTGCCAATAAGTCTACACCTGAATTAAATAATGCCATTTTAATACCTTGTTCGAAATTGTATTGTTGTCGCTACTCTCCCCCCACTGTTATACATATCAATGGTTTCTTTACCTAACGCCTAGCTTAAAACTTTTTACTATATACAGTTTTTTCTTTATTTCTTGCCAAATTCACTGTACATAAATAATTTCAGAATTGGCTCTATACAGTTTTTTTCACTACTTCTATTAAAATCACTGTATTATCAGCTATATTACGACAAAACACTCATCCAATGTCCTCAAAAAATCAGCAATCCAGTGAATATATACAGTGATTTTCATATTATCCCTTATTAAAACTGTACATACCCATTTTCATATCTAACTATATACAGTGATTTTTACAGTTTCTCTCATAATCACTGTACATAAGGATTTTTACTAAAATTTTGCTCCACAAATGCAAGCAATTCCAGCAGCATCAGCCCCATCCACCACACAACTAAAAAAGGGCCCTGATTTCTCAGGGTCCTACATCATATCCTTTATTTCTCGCTAATCTTATTCCACTCATAAGGGGTGTTCTGATATACGTAATAATTCAACCAGTTACTATACAAAATATTTCCATGACTTCTCCACTGTAGCAGAGGTCTCTCCTCTGGATTATCATTAGGATAATAATTTACAGGCATTGCGATTTCAAGACCTTTATCCCTATCCCTTTTGTATTCCGTATCAAGAGTATAGCGGTCGTACTCTGGGTGGCCCATAACGAAGATGTTGCTGCCGTCCTTGGACATGCAAAGGAATACGCCTGCCTCATCGCCCTTGGCACATACTACCAAATCCTCACAGGCTTCAATATCCTCTGTCTTAACATAAGTGTGGCGACTGTGAGGAGCGTAGAATATATCGTCAAATCCACGCACTAAAGGGATTTTGCGATTCTGTACATGGTGAGGAAATACACCGAATTTTTTTTCAGCTAAATCGTATTTTTGAATGCCATATCTATAGTAAAGGCCTGCTTGGCATCCCCAGCAAAGATGAAGTGTAGAAGTTACATGAGTCTTAGTCCATTCAAAGACCTTGCACAGCTCTTTCCAGTAATCTACCTCCTCAAAAGGCATCTGCTCTACAGGCGCACCTGTGATAATTAAACCATCAAAAAATCTATCGTATACATCCTCTATATGCTCGTAAAATGTATCCAGATGTGTCTTACTGGTATTCTTACTCTCATGACTTCCTACTGTAAGGAAAGTGACATCCACCTGAAGAGGTGTGTTTGAGAGAGAACGAAGTAGCTGAAGCTCTGTGTCCTCCTTAAGTGGCATTAGGTTTAATATGCCTATACTAATAGGTCTAATATCCTGGTGAGTTGACCTGTTTTCGTCCATAACGAAAATATTCTCATTTTCAAGTATGGCCTTAGCAGGCAAATCATTTTGTGTTCTAATTGGCATACTTATTATTCTCCTTAATATCTCACAACTATATATAAATCAGGTAACTTTTCTTATAATATCACAACCTATCGTCTTGTGCCATGCATTAATTCCTTATTCTTATACATACGTTCATCTGCAAGCAGATAAACAGAATTATAGTTTTCGTCCGTTGACTCATGCCTATATGCGTAACCCATTGCTGCACTTCTAAATAATGTATTATCTTCTTTGTTGAGCTTATCTAAAGATGTATTAATTAATTCTATATACTCATCTACTTTTGACATGTATTCGCCTGTCAAAACTACTACAAACTCATCTCCTCCAATTCTGGCAGTAAATCCATCTTCTCCTATACAGGCCTCTAGCACATCTCCAAACTGCAATAGATATTTATCGCCCATAAGATGCCCTTGGTTATCATTCACTGTTTTTAAACCATTTAAATCAATGCTTATTACAATATAATCTTCCCCTTTATCCCATAAATTTTCCATATACTTTTCGTATTTAGATCTATTTGCTATCCTTGTCAAATCATCCTCATACGCCAAATGAGCCAAAGATGCATATTCACTTCTTCTTGAGAATGATTCTGAAATGAATAAATAGTAATTAACCATCGTTCCAAAAACCATACACATAGTAGCAAGTGGTACAATCATCCTTGAAATCATTATTTGCTTAGATACTCCAGCAACCTCCAAATAGAAAAATATTACATTAAATATGAATGATAACGCTAATATTATTTGTCCGTTAATCTGAATCATTTGAGAACCACTTACCGAATCTGCTGGCAAATCAATCATTAGTATCATTACAAACATAAAGGCTATAAGCACAATCGCATCAAGCTGATATATAAATAAATACTTATTTATATGAACAATGCCCATAAAATGTAATGCTATCAATGTAAATGGAATTAATGCTCCAACAAAAGAGAAAAACCAAAAAACCTTTTTCTTTAGATAGCTTCTCATGCATCCCATGACCATATACATTAACGGAACAACCATATATAGAGAAATATATTCTATCTCTGTCTGATGGCCCTTAGTATCAATAAATAAATCCAATAAATTAAACTGCGCTAAAAACCATGTGCCTAAAACAAAAAACAATAATGCCGAATACATTTGCATATTAATTTCAGGCATGTCACTTCTAAATGCAACTGCAATAATAAAGAACATCAAACCAAAAATAATTAAAAATGCCGCTATTAAGAAAAAGAAGCTGTGGCTATATATTTCGTACGGTAGTACATCCACGTAATCTCCAATTATAGGTGCATCAAAATAATTGTAGGCACCATTCTCATTAACCAGTATAGAAAGCATTATTTTTGCATCTTTGTATGATGGCTTTAGGGTTACAAAGTTATAATTACAGCCAATATACTTCTCATCCTTATATTCATCCAAAAAACGACTTTCGATAGGCTTATCATTTTCATATAGATTCCATGCACTAAATCTACTTTCAAACACAATTGTTGGAACAGAAAAATACTTTAGAGAGACATCATCATGGAAAAAGATTATGTTATCTCCCTTGCTGGTACCTTTACCAATGATATTTCTAAGTTCCGAAAACTTTACATCCGTATACTTTGCCCCGTTATAGTACACAGTCCAGCCTTCATCTAATACAACAACATCTGAAAAACTAGCTGGCTTTATAAACCACTGTCCTACAGTCAACAACAATACAAATACTATGAAGGAAATCAACAGGTATAATATCTTCTTAACCATGATGCTCCTCCTTCACCTTGTACATTCTTTGATCTGCCAGATAGAAAACATCCTTATATTCTTTACTATTTACTTCATAACTATATGCATAACCGCAGGAAGCAGATAGGAAAAAGGTTCCATCGCTCTTATTAAATTTATCCATTCCAGCCTCAAGCCTTCTTATAGACTTGTCGCAAACATCCGCAGTAGGATTTTCAAATACAACAATAAACTCATCCCCACCAGTTCGACCTATTAGACTGGCACCTTCAAATGCTTCTGTGATTAAAGTGGCAAACGCTTTAATCATTCTATCTCCTTCCAAATGCCCCAGAGTATCATTAACATATTTCAGCTTATCTAAATCCAGGCTTACAACAGCATAGTTTCCTGATAGCGTAGCGTAAAACTGACTGCATCTTGCCCTGTTCATAAGACCTGTAAGAGCATCCTTATATGCAAGTCCTTCAAGCTGAGATTTAATGCGCGACTCACTCATGTGGTCTATACTATTCATAAAATAATATATGAAATGGCACATCATAAAGAACAACATGCCCAGGTCAATAAAATTGAAGGACACAAAAAGGCTTGGTTTAGTAATAACTTCATTAACTTTATACACCCGTAGTGCAATAAGTTCTAGCAATGAAAAAATCATAAAAACAATGACCCCAATAATCAAATATACTTCTGGGTCAACATTAGCGTCATATTCCTGTTCCATTCTTTCCCTTTGTTTTTCAATTACACTTGTAACCAGTATAGGGATTAAGCATGTCATTTCTACAACAGCTATAACACCAACAACAGGTAAAAATCTTTGAATATGAATATAATCAAAAATATGCATATCTATAAACACTATCGGATATACGATATTTAAACCAATAAAAAATTTCTGTCTTCTTTGTCCTGCATTTGAATGAAGGGAGTATAAAAGAATAGTCAAAGCTAACGGCATTAGATAAAAATCCACATATTCTGACACAGAAAACAACATAGCGTGATTATCAATAATACATGTTATATCATTGTATGCATAGACGTAAAAACCTAGCATCAAAGAAAAAACCGCTCCAATAATTAACTGTGACGAGGCTTTATTTATACAATATAAATATATCCAAAGTGAAAATGATAAAAATGAATATACTATAAGAAATGCACCAATGAAAAAAGATGTGCGTTTATATGCAAAGAAATAGCTAAGCATATCATGCTTTGTACCATAATAAATAGGTGGAAATTTATCAGCAAAATTATTCTCACCTACAATATATTTAATGCTGATATCATGATATCCTGTACTACCTAAAGTTACTATATTATATTTCTTTGGAACAAAACCATCATTTTGCAGATAATCCAGGCCATAGGTATATACAAGCTCGTTATCCACATATATTGCGACAGATGTCAAAAAGCTTTTAAACATCAAGCTCATCTCACCGGAATTAACAAAAATGTTCTTAGAGATTGTAATTACCTCACCTTTCTTGCTATCTCCAATTTTATATTCGATTAAATCTACATTATCTATTTGACTATTTCCACGAGAAATAGACCAGCCATCCTCTAAACAGCTGATTTCTTTTTTAGAATTTATTATAGTCCATGAACTTCCGAAAGTTGCTAAAAGAATAATTATTAACATAAGCACTAACGGAAGTACGACTATTTTATTATTGTGGATTCGTTTCTGTTTATCCATAGTAAGATAATTATATCTTACAACTGTGTGTTTTTTATGGATTAAAGATATCCCAAATTAGTCATTTATCAAGGCAAGCAAGCCATCTTCATCTAAAACAGTTACACCTAAGGAATTTGCTTTATCAAGCTTGCTTCCCGCAGCCTCACCTGCCACCAAATAATTTGTTTTTTTGGAGACTGAACCAGCACATTTACCTCCATTAAGCTCAATCAGTTCCTGAACCTCTTTTCGTCCCATAGTAGGTAGTGTACCTGTAATAACAAATGTGAGTCCTGCAAGCTTATCTGTAGCTCCTTCCTTTTCTTCCTCCACCATATTTACACCAGCTTGTTTAAGTCTATTTATGATTTCTATGTTAACTGGATTGTGTAAATAATCGTATATAGATTTAGCGCTGATTTCGCCAATATCATTAACTTGGGTAAGCTCCTCTACGCTTAGCTCCATGATTTTCTCAATATCCTTAAACTGAGATAATAAAGTCTTAGCTGCTGCCTTGCCTACATTAGGAATGCCAAAACCAGTGAACAGTTTACTTGCATCATTTGATTTTGCTGCATCAATAACGCCTAAGAGCTTATCAGTATTCTTATCTTTTCCAATGATTCCCTTTTCCACAAGTTCATCACGATGATTCTTAAGATAAAAAATATCAGCAATATCTTTGATATAGCCAAGCTTTACTAAATCCTCAACATAAACATCTCCAAATCCCTTGATGTCCATAGCATCTCTTGAAACAAAATTAATAATATGGCGAACAAGCTGAGCCGGACAGCCAGGATTTGTGCATTTCATATCTGCGGTGTCAGCATCCCTCGAAACCTGGCCTCCACATACAGGACAGATGTTAGGGATCTTGTAGGTAGTAACTCCTTCAGGTCTTTTAGAATGAACTACTTCCTTCACCTTAGGTATGATTTCACCAGATTTGTAAACAACAATTGTATCACCAATACCAATATCTAAATCATCTATAAAATCCTGATTATGAAGTGTTGCACGGCTAACTGATGTACCGCATAAACGAATTGGCTCAAATATTGCTGTAGGATTAACTCTTCCAGTTCTTCCAACAGAAAGCTCTACATCCAAAAGCTTAGTTTCTTTCTCCTCAGGCGGATACTTATAAGCAATATGACCATTAGTATACTTAGCGCTGGTAGAAAAATCGTTTCTGTAAGCAACCTGGTCTATCTTTACAACAGCACCATCTATATCAAATGGAAACTCTCCTCGCAAATCTCCGATTTCATCTATCACAGAAAGAATTTCCTCTGTAGTTTCGCATTTTTTATGAAATACTGTAGGAATACCGCAAGCAGATAGCTTATCCATTCCATCGCAGTGGCTTAAGGTAAGCTCTTCAGGCCCCTGCTGAACATTAAAGACAAACATCTTAAGCCCACGCTCTTTAGTGATATTTGCATCTAATTGTCTAAGTGTTCCTGCTGCCAGATTTCTAGGATTTGCTGCAAGCTTTGCGCCCTTAAGCTCCTGCTCACTGTTAAATCTGTCAAAATCCTCATGAGACATGTATACCTCGCCTCTAAGCTGAAGTGAATCGTAAGGTAAATCCAAGTACTGTTTAACATCAGGAATTACCAATGCATTTGCTGTAACGTCCTCACCAACAAGGCCATCACCACGAGTTTCTGCAAGAGTAAGCTTTAGCTTATCCATAGAATCTCTTTCGTATCTAAGAGTCATACTAAGTCCATCAATCTTAGCTTCAACAGAAAACTTAGCATCAGGATGCACAGCCTTTACCTTATTTACCCAGACTGTAACATCAGCCTTATCAAATACATCTTCGATAGAGAGCATAGGCACATCATGTGTTACCTTAACTCCCGCTTCTCTCATGGCAACGCCGCCTATCTTTTGAGATGGTGAATCAGATGTAACCCACTCAGGATGCTCCTTTTCTGCCTCTTTAAGCTGAAGCATCAGCTGATCATATTCAAAGTCACTAATTTCAGGCTCGTTTTGATTGTAGTACCTGTCCATGTGATAATCTATTTCATCAATCAATTTTTTATAAGCATTAAACTCCATTTTACACCTCTACCAGTTAATTTTTAGACCCCTCAAGTAAGGATGTAAGAACTTTTAGTTCTTCCGCCGTAACATCCCTATATGTATCTTCTTTTAAATCTGCAAGGTTAATATTCATAATTCTTACTCTCTTAAGAGTCTTAACCCTATAACCTAGTATCTGACACATTCGTCTGATTTGCCTGTTAAGACCTTGGGTAAGAATAATGTTGAATTCGTACTTAGATAGTTTTCTCACCTTGCATTTTCTAGTGGTAACCTCTAGTTCATCCAGATATACCCCACCAGACATCTTCTTGATAAAATCCCCAGTTATTTCCTTATCAACAGATACTACATATTCCTTTTCATGGGCGTTAACAGCCCTCATAATCTTATTAACCAAATCCCCCTGATTAGTCAGAAGGATAAGCCCTGTACTATCCTTATCAAGCCTTCCTATTGGATAAATGCGCTTAGGATAATTTAGATGGTCTACAATATTGTTCTTCTCACGTTTTTCAGCCGTACAAACTATTCCTGCTGGCTTGTTATATGCTAAAAGAATAGGCTTTTTATCAGCATTAGATACAAGCTTTCCAGCGTATTCTACCTTATCACCCTCTGAAATCCTCTGCCCCATAACGGCAGGCTTGCCATTAACTAATACCTCGCCTGCTTCTATAGCCTTATCAGCAGCGCGCCTACTACACACACCTGCATCACTTAAAAACTTATTCAGTCTGATATTATCTTCCAAATAATCCTCCAAAAATATAACACAATGGAGACCAATTACCTGGTCTCCATAACATGCAAATTAAAATTTATATTACTGTAAAAGGTCAGTTCTAATATAGCCTTCCTTCTTGCCATATTTAACCTTTGTCCAACCTTCTGCATAGCTCATAACAACCTTAACCTTTTCACCTGCGTAAGCTACTGCAACCTTAGATGAAGAAGTATCCATCTGTGAGCGAATGTTAATTGTTGAATTAAGTGTAATTTCGGTGCCCTCTGCAAGCGAACCAGCATTTGTACTCTCAGTTGTTTCTTCTGTAGTCTCTTCTGTGTTATCAGCAGAATCAAGTGTAACAGCATCCTTTGTTATGTATGCTTTTGTTCCATTGTAATCGAACTTGTAGAAGTCACCCTCTTCGCCATAAATCTTAATAACTGTTCCAGATGTAACTGAACCTAATTTATTACTGCTCTTATCAGCTGCCTCACGAACATTTGCCTTAGCATTGATTGTTCCAGAATATGAATTAGCCTCTTCCTCAGCTTCTGCCTGTGCCTTAGCCTCTTCCTCAGCTGCAGCAGCTGCTTCCTCTTCTGCCTTCTTAGCTGCCTCTTCAGCCGCAGCCACCTCAGCATCATAATCTTTATGCCACTGTGCATGAGCAGCTGGAAGTGTCTCACTCATAAATGTATTAAGTGCTGAATCAGATTCGAGAGCCTTTGTGTAGGCATCCTGAATTTCTGCTTCCATATCAAGCAAATCCTGCTGACGGATAAATACGCTGATTAAATCTGAAACCTCTGAATCCATTTCATAAATGTTATTGTTCTGATTGAATGAACCATAAGTATTATTTATGAAAAGCTTTCCATCATCATTTGTTTCTACATAGAAGAAATCAAGACCTGGCGCTGCTGTATCAATATCAGCATACTTAAGCTCAACCTCTGTAGTAACTAAATAAGAATCTGATGTAAGTCCCTGCTTTGTATAAATCTTAATATTGTTAAAGCTGTCAATATAAGCACTGTAGAACTTAATGTAGCTAATCTCCTGATCACTAACTGGAGTAGCAATTGATGAGATTGTCTCAGTATCCCCATCTGCATAAGCCACATAGTAGTCATTAATTAATGCTTCTAACTCAGTGTTATTATTCTTTTTGAACTTCTTGGTGACACTGGTATTTGTCTTAGCTGATGATTTCTCTTCCTTAGGCTCAGAGCTTGTTCCAAGGAACAGCACAAGCATCATGGCTACAAAAATACATCCCGCTAAAAAATATCTTCTGTATCTATAAATAAATTCAGCACATACAAGTGCTCCGTTTTTAATTTTTGTTTTTAAATCTTGTAAATTCATGGGTCCTCCAATATTAACGCTTTGAATAACTGTAGACGGCCGGATTCGAACCGGCGGTCTTCGGAGTCGGAGTCCGATGCGTTATCCAGCTACGCTACGCCTACTAATTTGTCTGCCGAATTATTGTAACACAACTTACATTTCACATCAAATTTTCTATTAATATTTTGGTCAAAACTTTAGTTGATAAAAGTATTAAAGTATTATAAAATAATTTCAATTTTTATACGAGGAGGTTCTTGATATGAACCCATCAGGTTCTACTAATCTAATTTGCCTTTTAGGCAGCCCTGTTTCACACAGCATTTCGCCACAGATGCATAATACGGCATTCGATGCTCTTGGGCTTGATTTTTCATATATGGCTTTCGATGTAGATAAAACAAATCTAAAAACCGCAGTAAATGGCCTAAAGGTGCTAAATGCTAAGGGCTTTAATCTTACAATGCCACTGAAGACTGCTATTATTCCTCTTCTTGATGACATTGATGATGCTGCAAAGCTTGCTAATTCTGTCAACACATGCGTGTATGAAAATGGCAGTTTAAAAGGGTACTCAACAGATGGAATCGGTTTTTTAGAATCTATGACTGATTCTAATATTGAATACGTTGGCAAAACCATTACAATGCTCGGTGCAGGTGGTGCTGCCACTGCTATCGTTACTCAAGCCGCTTTAGAGGGGGTTAAAAAAATCAATATTCTTAAAAGAAGGAATTCATCCTTTGCAGCAACTGAAGATTTTGCTGACCTGCTCACCAAATCTACTGAATGTGACGTGATGGTTTATGATATAAACGATTCAAGCATAATGAAGTTTTGTCTTGAAGAAAGTGATATTCTTATTAACGGCACCAATGTAGGCATGGGTGATGATGATACATCACTTGTACCAATTGATTTTCTTTATCCAGAGCTTACCGTTTGTGATGTTATATATCATCCACCTGAAACTAAGCTTCTTCGCGAGGCTAAATCAGTAGGATGCAAAACTATGAACGGCAAATATATGCTTCTTTACCAGGGTGCTGCTGCCTTTAAGCTATGGACTGGTAAAGATATGCCAATAGAACTAATCAAATCTTCTTGTTTTGATAAATAGAAAGGACTAATAATAATGAGCTTCAATTATCTAAAAAAAATGCCAACACCTGAAGAAATCAAGGAGCAGCTTCCTGTTCCTGAGCACGTTAAAGAAATAAAGGCTAAACGCGACCAGGAGGTTGCAGATATTATAACAGGCAAGGATGACAGATTCTTATGTATCATCGGTCCATGCTCTGCCGACAACGAAGATGCAGTTTGTGAATATATTGATAAGCTTGCAAGAGTTGCAGATGATATAAAAGACAAAGTACTTGTAGTGCCACGTATCTACACTAACAAGCCTAGAACAACAGGTAGCGGTTACAAGGGTATCGCTTCTCAGCCAGACCCTAATGAAGCACCTGACATGGTAGCAGGCCTTATAGCTATGAGAAAAATGCACATCCGTGCCATGACAGAGACTCATCTTACAGCTGCAGACGAAATGCTCTACCCTGAAAACTGGGGTTATGTAGATGATCTGTTATCTTATGTTGCAATAGGAGCACGTTCTGTAGAAGATCAGCATCACCGCCTTACTGTTTCAGGCTTTGATGTAGCTTCCGGAATGAAGAATCCTACATCCGGAGATTTTTCAGTTATGCTTAATTCAGTTTACGCTGCCCAGCATCCACACCACTTTACCTTCTCAGGCTACGAGGTAAAAACCACTGGTAATCCTCTAGCTCACACTATTTTACGTGGTGCCGTTTCAAAACATGGCAACAGCACTCAGAATTATCACTATGAAGATTTAATTAGACTTCACAATATGTACGAGGAAATGGATCTAGTTAATCCAGCTTGCATCATAGATGCAAATCATTCTAATTCAAACAAACAATTCAAGGAGCAAATCAGAATTGTAAAAGAAGTGATGCACAACCGCAATCACTCAGATGCTATTAAGAATTTAGTTAAGGGCGTGATGATTGAAAGCTACTTAGTAGAAGGCTGCCAACCTATCTCCGACCACCAGACATACGGACAGTCTATTACAGACCCTTGTCTTGGATGGGAAGATACAAGGCATCTTCTATACACAATAGCTGAGCGAAACTAAAAGGCTTCCCCCTTTTTGGGGGAAGGCTATTTTTTTGCCGCGTAGGCCATGATAGCTGCTACGGTTTTGGCATCCTGGAGGGTGCCAGAGTAACACATATCCATAAGTTCTTTTAGATCATAAGCTTCAATATCTATATCTTCTGCCTCATCTAGGTGCTGCTCCCCGATTTTTTCTAATTCAGTTGCAAGATATACATCTATAAATTCATCACAGAATGCTACTGTGGATTTTAAGGCTAATAGTTTTTCAAGCTTTCCTGCACGATATCCAGTTTCTTCTTCCAGCTCTCTGGCAGCGCAGATACTTGTGTCTTCATCTAAGGAATCACGTTTTCCTGCTGGAACCTCTAGCGTAAATCTATCAAGAGCATTTCTATATTGGCGTACCATAAGTATTTTGCCATCAGGACGAACCGCTAATACACAGGCTGCTCCCATTCTGTGACTTACAAAATCCCATTTTTCTTCTTTGCCATTTGGCAGACGAACCGTATCTTCATAAATATCAAGAATAGTCCCCTTATGAATAAGCTCTCGTTTTACTCTTTCTATTTTTTCCATAACAAACCTCTTTTCAAAAAAAGCGGCTGGATAAACCAGCCGCAAAATTATTTACTTTGCATAATCAGTAACTCGTGATTCACGAATTACATTGACCTTAATCTGTCCAGGATATTCTAGCTGTGATTCAATCTGCTTTGAAATATCCCTAGCCATGATGACCATATCGGCATCTGAAACCTGTTCAGGAACCACCATGATACGAATCTCTCTACCTGCTTGAATAGCAAAAGACTTTTCAACACCTTTAAAGCTGTTAGAAATTTCTTCAAGTTCTTTTAATCTGTTTGTGTATGTTTCCATAGCCTCACGTCTTGCACCTGGTCTTGCTGCACTGATAGTATCAGCAGCCTGTACAATACAAGCTATGAGTGTTTCTGGCTCAACATCTCCATGATGTGCCTCAACAGCGTTAATAACTGTCTGAGACTCTTTGTACTTACGGCAAAGATCAGCTCCAAGCTGTACATGAGTACCCTCTTGCTCTCTATCTACTGCCTTTCCAATATCGTGCAATAAACCAGCACGCTTTGCAACTCTAACATCAAGACCAAGCTCTGCAGCAAGTAATCCTGATAACTGCGCTACCTCGATAGAATGCTTTAACACATTCTGACCGTAGCTTGTTCTGAACTTCATCTTACCAAGTAATCTAAGAAGCTCTGGGTGAATTCCCTGAACACCAACCTCAAGTGCGGCTGCATCGCCTTCCTCACGGATTTGCTGTTCTACTTCCTTCTTAGCCTTCTCTACTGTCTCTTCAATTCTAGCTGGATGAATACGTCCATCTACAATAAGCTTTTCCAAAGCAATACGTGCAATTTCACGTCTGACTGGATCAAATGCAGATAAAATAACTGCCTCTGGAGTATCATCAATAATAAGCTCTACGCCAGTCATAGTCTCAAGAGTACGAATGTTACGTCCCTCTCTACCAATGATACGTCCCTTCATCTCATCATTAGGAAGCTGTACAACTGAAATAGTTGTCTCAGCAACATGGTCTGCTGAACACTTCTGGATAGCACTAACTACTATCTCTCTAGCCTTCTTATCAGCCTCATCCTTTGCCTGAGCTAAGCTTTCCTTAATAAGTTTTGCTGCGTCTAACTTGACGTCTTCTTCTACAGATTTTAAAAGTTGTTCTTTTGCTTGTTCGGAGGTAAGTCCTGAGATTCTCTCTAGTTCCTGCACACGCTGCTGATTAAGCTTTGAAACTTCTTCTCGCTGCTTGTTAAGCTGTTGTTCCTGACGAGCGAATTCAGCCTCTCTCTTCTCCACTGCATCGAGCTTCTTATCAAGATTATCTTCCTTCTGAGATAATCTGTGCTCGCTTCTCTGAATTTCTGCTCGGCGCTCACGGATTTCTTTATCAAGGTCATTCTTCTGCTTCATGGCATCTTCCTTTGCCTCAAGCATTGCTTCCCTCTTCTTAGCTTCCGCATTCTTCACTGCTTCATCAATGATTTCACGAGCCTTAGCCTCGGCAGAATTAACCTTATTCCTACCTTGCTTCTCATGAATCTGATTAGATACAAGTAGTGTGATAACAACTGCTAAAGCGGCAACGATAACTGCTACGATAATCGTTACGCCCACAGGAGCACCTCCTTATTTAATTTTCTAATTGGAATATAAAATAAAAGCTATTATGCTCTCATTTATAAACTTCAACATAAATAGTTTAACTTTATATAAAGCGTATGTCAAGACTAGGTATACCACATATAGTATGTGAATAAACTATTTTAATACCCTATTTATACTATCCGACGAGAACCCTCTTCCTGCAAGAAATCTATACATCTTAGCCCGCTCTTCGTAGGTGGCATTATCTTTATCGTAGTTCTTCTTCAAAAGGAGCTTTTCAATCAAATCAGATTCATCAGATGTATATTCTTCATCCATTACCCTGTCTATCACATCTGCCGATATTCCTTTTCCAATAAGATCCTGCTTAAGCCTAAGCTTGCTTCTGGAATCTTGATAAAATCTAATGTGACTTGCTGCCATTCTAGCATCATCTAAGTATCCATATTCGTTAATATAATCGATAGCTATATCAACAATCTCTTGTGAATAGCCCCCCTCTTTAAGCTTATCCCTAAGATTCTTTTCAGAGCGATCCTGCTTTTCAAGCAAATGTAAAGCTCTCTTCTTACAACGTGGAATAAGAATATCTGTAACTATCTGATTGTAATCAGCCTCAGATAAATCTGCCCCTTCCTCTATACCATAGCTTTCGTATTCCTTTTTATATAGAACAAAATCTGTCCCGCCAGCGAGACAGATTTTTGCTCTTCCCTTAGTTAATTTAACAAGAGATAAAACTTCCATGATTATTCAATAACCTCTGTTGGGATATCGTCCTTCTTATCCCCACCTACTAAACCAACTTCAGACTCATCTGTTTCTGAATAATGGTCACGGATGGCATCTGCAATCTCCTCGCAAACGTCAGGATTCTGCTTAAGATATGCCTTAGCATTCTCACGTCCCTGGCCTATCTTCTCACCAAGATATGCATACCATGCACCAGACTTCTGAACAATATCAAGGTTAGCAGCTACATCAAGTATATCTCCTTCACGAGAGATACCTTCGCCGAACATAATATCAAACTCAGCCTCTCTAAATGGAGGTGCTACCTTATTCTTAACAATCTTAGCTCTGGTTCTGTTACCGATAACCTCGCCGTTTTGCTTAAGAGCTTCGATACGACGAACATCAATACGAACTGATGCATAGAACTTAAGAGCACGACCACCTGTTGTTGTCTCAGGATTACCAAACATAACGCCAACCTTCTCACGAAGCTGATTGATAAAGATAACTACACAGTTTGTCTTAGCAACAATACCTGTAAGCTTTCTCATAGCCTGTGACATAAGACGGGCATGTAAACCTACATGGGAATCACCCATATCACCATCGATTTCTGCCTTAGGAACCAGGGCTGCTACTGAATCCACAACAATGATATCCATAGCGCCAGAGCGGACCATTGTCTCTGTGATTTCAAGAGCCTGCTCGCCATTATCAGGTTGAGAAATATATAAATCATCAATATTAACACCAATTGCCTTAGCATACTTAGGATCAAGGGCATGCTCTGCATCGATGAAACCGGCAATACCGCCAGCCTTCTGAACCTCTGCTACAGCATGAAGTGCAAGTGTTGTCTTACCAGATGATTCTGGACCGTAAATCTCGATAATACGACCCTTAGGGAAGCCACCCTGACCTAATGCTATATCAAGGCTGATAGAGCCTGTAGGGACTGTTTCTACCTGTATGTTAGCTCCCTCACCAAGCTTCATTACAGAACCCTTACCATATTGTTTTTCAATCTGCGAAATCGCAGCATCTAATGCTTTAAGCTTATCTTCGTTTGCCATTTTATAAAACCTCCGTTCGGAACAATTGTTCGTTCTTTATGTATAATAATAGTTAATATGAAATTAAATGTCAACAAAAAAATGGGATAAAAATTGAAAAAACAAAAAATCAAAAAACAAAAAAGACGGCAACATCAGTCACCGTCAACTAATATACACTCAAATCAAAATAGAGTCAAGCTATTTATTTTTAAGCTTAAGGCATGGCTGCTCTATAAAATGCCATGTTATAAATGAAAGAGGCAATACAATAATTAGTGTTAAAAGCATATTGAAATAAGGATTCATAGATAAGGTATTATATCCGTAGGTTGGTTCTCCTAAGCACTCAACCAAAGTCTGTTGTATAGGAAAAGACATAATATATATGCCATAAGACAAATCCCCTATTTTGTCATACCAGGTTGCTATAAATCGCTTTTGGAAAGCAATGTAAAAAATAATGTATGGTCCAAAAATGCTAAAGGTAAATATAAAATTACAAAAAAGGATTCCAAGTACTAATCCAATAAATGCAACTATAAAAGCCTTAAAAGAAAGCTTAATCTTATCTGAATATAGATAATATGCCATTCCCATTGTAAAAAACATACCAAGCTTTGACATGTTAAGAACATATCCTGTGGAAAGTACAGGGACATCTGCAAACAGTCCTGCATTTATACATAAATATAATGCAGTAAGAAAAGCATACATAGCAACTACAACTGCTCTTCTTTTTTTCCATAGGAAAGCTGTAATTGCCACAATAATATACCATATCACCTCATACATCAGTGTCCATAGGGAGCCATTAATACTATGAATATAATGATAAGGAAATACTCCTGGAAGATTTGTATCTGATGAGATAAATGCCAAATTAAGCAAAAAGCCCCTTAAATCTCCATAATGAAAATACTGATAAAAGGTATATTCAGATATAATAGGTCCTAAAATAAATGCTAAAACCATTACCACAACAAATAATAACGGCCATATTCTAAGAAAGCGAGCCTTGGCGTACTTAACAACACTTTTTGACCTATCAAAACTTCTACAAATCAAAAAGCCGCTAATGATAAAAAAGATATAAACCGCAATACCACCAGCCAAATCCTTATGATTTGTAAGAGTGTAAAAAATATCTTCCGTCTGCGAACCTACGCTAACCGCAAAGGAATGCATATAAAGTACCATAAGACTGGCAACTAGTCGGATTATATTTAGGTTATTCTTTCTATCAATAGCAGCTTCATTAATTGTCATTAGTTCGTACCAAACTCCGATAATACTAGGCCTTCATTTCTATCTAAGACCATACCAACAGACCATGAGTTAACAAATAGTAACAGTGGTCTATCTTTTAAATCTTTAATCTTCTTCATATCAGATGTGCCTGAAATTTTATCCAGGTCGTAATCTCCCTCAATCCATCTAATATGCTCATAAGGAAGATTTTCAAGTGCAATTTCAACATTGTACTCGTTATTTAATCTGTATTTCAATACATCAAACTGAAGTACACCTACAACACCTACAATGATTTCCTCCATACCAGTGTTAAACTCCTGGAAAATCTGGATAGCACCTTCCTGGGCAATCTGAGTGATTCCCTTCATAAATTGCTTACGCTTCATGGTATCAATCTGACGAACACGGGCAAAATGCTCTGGTGCAAATGTAGGAATACCTTCAAACTTAAATGGCTTCTTAGCTGATGTAAATGTATCTCCAATGCTATATAAGCCTGGATCAAATACGCCGATAATATCACCTGCATAGGCCTTATCAACTATCTTACGCTCATCAGCCATCATCTGCTGTGGAGCTGATAGCTTTGCCTTACGTCCACCCTGCACGTGTAGATAATCCTTTGAGGCATCAAATGTGCCTGAGCAAATACGAAGAAATGCTACTCTATCTCTATGAGCCTTATTCATATTAGCCTGAATCTTAAACACAAATGCTGAAAAATCCTCAGAAAATGGACTAATCTCGCCTGCATCACTCTTACGAGGAAGTGGACTATATGTCATCTGAAGGAAATGTTCAAGGAATGTCTCAACACCAAAGTTAGTAAGGGCTGAACCAAAGAATACAGGGCTAAGCTCACCGGCTGTAACCTGATCCTGATTAAATTCAGCTCCAGCGCCATCTAATAGCTCAAGCTCTTCCAT
The DNA here is from genome assembly GCA_015057315.1 of Pseudobutyrivibrio ruminis. GTDB lineage: Bacteria > Bacillota > Clostridia > Lachnospirales > Lachnospiraceae > Pseudobutyrivibrio > Pseudobutyrivibrio ruminis_D. The sequence continues at coordinate 18,628 of SVER01000039.1, forward strand.
AAGCTGGTCGTACTTATCCTGACCGATTTCTTCTATAAGAACTGGATCATCAATTGAAACTATGCGCTCCTCACCCTGCTTTGTTCCCTTTTGAGTGTCAGAGAACATGCGAACACATCTGGTATTTCTATCATAAACACCCTTAAATTCTTTACCTGAACCAATTGGCCAGTTAATAGGAACTGTAGCAATACCAAGCTCATTTTCAATATCGTCAAGAAGCTCAAACGTATCATTAGCATCCCTATCCATCTTATTAATAAATGTAAAGATAGGTATATGTCTCATAACACAAACCTTAAAAAGCTTTCTGGTCTGCGCCTCAACACCCTTTGATGCATCAATTACCATTACCGCTGAATCTGCGGCCATAAGTGTACGGTATGTATCCTCGGAGAAATCCTGATGTCCAGGTGTATCCAAGATATTGATACAATAACCATCATATTCAAACTGAAGTACAGATGAAGTTACAGAAATACCTCTTTCCTTTTCTATCTCCATCCAGTCAGATACTGCATGTCTGGCTGTAGCCTTACCCTTTACAGAACCTGCAAGATTAATCTGTCCACCGTATAATAAGAACTTCTCGGTAAGTGTAGTCTTACCGGCATCAGGGTGGGAAATAATCGCAAAAGTACGTCGTCTCTTAATTTCTTCTTCAACTGAACGTGCCATATAACCTCCAAAAAAATATCATTCCTATAAACCGAAAAATAGCCTGTACCAACATAAACTGGTACAGGCCATGATTTCATAAATTCTCAAACGTAAATTAGAACTTACGCTTTCTAGCAGCCTCAGACTTCTTCTTACGCTTTACTGAAGGCTTCTCATAGTGCTCACGCTTACGAATCTCCTGCTGGATACCAGCCTTAGCACAGTTTCTCTTAAATCTACGAAGAGCGCTGTCTAATGATTCGTTTTCTTTAACTGTAACATATGACATAGTCTAATCCTAACCTCCCTCCATCTGGGGACTTGTACTTAATATATTCTAAAGCACTAACAAGCATTATAGCATAAAATCAATATTCGTCAACTATTATTTGAATATTTTCCCTATTAACAGCTTGAATAATTCCATCTGCAATATATGACATAGCCTTGTCATTAGGATGAATTGCAACTGCACTATCATTTACTCTATGAATTCTTCCATCATTTCCTGACACTCTTTGGCCAATGCCTGATGTATAGCTTGAATTATTCCTTATGGCAGAAATATCAATATAATCAAGCCCTAATTCATCAGCAACACTCTTTTTTATGCTATCTCTACCTGACATACGCCAAAAATCTCCTACTAAGATTACCTTAGCTGTTGGCACACTCTTTTGTATATACTGAACTAATATCTCGTAGTCCTCTTTAAAATTTTTCATGCTTTTGATGTTCTCTCCAACCTGAATTACCACAAGGTCGTAATCTTTAGCAAGAATTGTATCGAGATTAGGTAATATTTTAGAGCGAACAGAGCTTCTTTCCCAGGTAGAAAAGCCTACAACATCATAATCTACTAAAGGATACGTCATCTGTAAACCGCTAACGGTCTGATGCACATAGTCCTTCTCTGGTGAGCTGGCGGCCATTCCCCAGGAACCCCACCAGTAACTGCATAAAGGATGTATTGTAATAGAATTACCAATAAACAAAGCTTTGTATATATCATCTGTTTGATTTGGCTGGATAAGTGTACCAGTAGGATCTGTAACCTGTGGTAGCTCATTATTTGCTAAATTAGAAGGATTAAAAGCCACTGCATTTGCATAAGGCGTTCTTCCTTCCCATTTCCCCTTTGTTACGTAATGCTTAAGCAAAACATCAAAATCAGTACCATAAAAAGCTGCTATATCAGGATTTGTTCTGGCATAATATTCAGCATCAAACATGTAATCTGTCTGGGGTACGATAATTGCTGCATTAGCCACATTGTGTCCTGAATTAACACATTCCACAACAAAAACAACAGCTATAAATAACGCCAATTGCCTCAGTATTCTTCTAGTAATACCCTTCATTGTTATGTCCTCCACTTTTAGTATCAACCCATATACTATCTAAAAGTATTGTCAAAAATGTGAAAAAGAAAAATATAAAGCTACTAGGGGTAATAACAAAAATATTTCTCACCCCGGCACAAAGCCTAGAATGAGAAATATTTAATTCTGTTATTTACTAGTAGCTTATATCATACCTTCAAGTACAGTCTTTGCTTCTGCAAGTGCATCTGCAATGCCAGCTGGGTTCTTTCCACCAGCCTGAGCCATGTTTGGACGACCACCGCCGCCACCGCCAACCTTAGGTGCAATAGCCTTAACAAGGTTACCAGCGTGAGCGCCTGCCTTCTGAGCTGCATCAGTAGCCATAACAACAAGGTTAACCTTACCATCACAGTCAGATGCAAGAACGATAACGCCTTCACCAAGCTTATTCTTAAGATCATCGCCAAGGTCACGGAGTCCATTCATATCAACACCAGCTACTGATGTTGCAAGAAGCTTAATTCCCTTAACCTCAACTACTGAATCCATAACATCGCCTACAGCAGCCTGTGCAGCCTTAGCCTTCATAGATTCAAGTTCAGAATTTGTCTCCTTAAGCTGCTTCTGAAGATGAGCAATCTTTTCTTCTACATCTGCTGGCTGGCACTTAAGAGCTGCCGCTGCAGCATTAAGCTTAGCCTCGATATCTGCATAGTATTCAAATACAGCAGCACCTGTGATAGCTTCAATACGACGTGTACCAGCAGCTACACCGCTCTCGGAAAGAATCTTGAATGCAGAAATTTCTGATGTGTTAGATACGTGTGTACCACCACAAAGCTCTGTAGAGAAGTCTCCCATCTTAACAACTCGAACTTCTTCGCCATATTTCTCGCCAAAGAGAGCCATAGCACCGCTCTTCTTAGCTTCGTCGATAGACATGATAGCTGTAGTAACTGCAAGTCCTTCAGCAATCTTGTCGTTAACCATCTTTTCAACCTTTGCGATTTCCTCATCAGTCATAGCTGAGAAGTGAGAGAAATCGAAACGTGTTCTGTCAGCATCCTGGTATGAACCCTTCTGCTCTACGTGTGTACCAAGTACCTCGCGAAGTGCCTTCTGAAGAAGGTGAGTAGCTGAATGGTTCTTGCAGATACGAGCGCGGCGAGCAGCGTCAACCTTAAGTGTAACCTTATCGCCAACCTTAATCATACCTGACTTCATTTCACCAACGTGACCAATCTTGCCACCCTTGAGCTTGATAGTATCCTTTACTTCAAACTCACCGTTTGGTGTAGAGATGATACCTGTATCACCAATCTGGCCACCCATTGTAGCGTAGAAAGGAGTTTCAGGAACGATGATTGTACCAACTGTTCCCTCTGTAATAGTATCAACGATTTCTGTTTCTGTAGTAAGAACTGTAACCGTTGATTCTGATGTAGTCTTGTCATAACCTACAAACTCAGATGTAACAGCTAAATCGATATCATCATATACAGATGCATCAGCACCCATATAGTTTGTTTCTTTACGAGCAGCACGAGCCTTCTGTCTCTGCTCCTCCATGCAAGCCTCAAAGCCTGCAGCGTCATATCCAAAGCCCTTTTCCTCAAGGATTTCTGCTGTAAGGTCTACAGGGAATCCGTAAGTATCGTAAAGCTTGAATGTGTTCTCACCTGAAAGCTCCTTAGCTCCAGATGCCTTAAGCTCTTCTTCCATCTTAGCAAGGATTTCAAGACCCTTATCGATAGTCTTGTTGAACTGCTCTTCCTCAGCTGTGAGAGTCTTGAAGATGAATTCTCTCTTCTCCCAAAGCTCTGGATAGCCATCCTTACATTCATTAATAACTGTCTCAGAAAGCTTAGCCATGAAAAGACCTTCAATTCCAAGAGCACGACCATGCTTTGCAGCACGTCTGATAAGACGACGAAGAACGTATCCTCTTCCTTCGTTTGAAGGTGTAACACCATCAGAAATAAGGAATGTAGATGAACGAATATGATCAGTAATAAGACGGATTGAAACATCATCAAGAGCATCTACCTGATACTTCTTACCTGACATTTCGCAAATCTTATCACGAATAGCCTTCATTGTATCAATATCAAATACAGAATCTACATCCTGCATAACAACTGCAAGTCTTTCAAGACCCATACCTGTATCGATGTTCTTCTGAGCAAGCTCCTCATAACCGCCATGGCCATCACCATTAAACTGAGTGAATACGTTGTTCCAAACCTCCATGTAACGGTCGCAATCGCAACCAACCTTACAATCTGGCTTACCGCATCCATATTTTTCTCCACGGTCGTAATAAATCTCTGAACAAGGACCGCAAGGACCAGCACCATGCTCCCAGAAATTATCGCACTCTCCTGTTTCAGGGTCGCGATAGAAACGAGTGATGCGCTCTGGTGCAACGCCAACTTCCTTAGTCCAGATTTCAAAGGCTTCCTCATCCTCTCCATAAATAGATGGATAAAGACGATTAGGATCAAGCTTAAGTACTTCTGTTAAGAATTCCCAAGACCAGGCAATAGCCTCGTGCTTGAAATAATCACCAAAAGAGAAGTTACCAAGCATCTCAAAAAAAGTAAGATGGCGAGCCGTCTTACCTACATTGTCAATATCTCCTGTTCTAACACATTTTTGACATGTTGTGACGCGTCT